>JAOUGE010000012.1 GCA_029865605.1 Candidatus Berkelbacteria bacterium
CAACGAAGAGGTCGCCAGTAAGGACGATCGGGGAACGCCAATCCTGCACGGCCCAGACAAGCCCGAGCAGAACCAGTGCTCCCGCGCCAAGTAACAGAGCGCCAATAGCCAGACATCTCAACACGGCTACCACCCCCTGTGCGGGGCGCCGTAGAACTGGAAGTCGCGTTCGGCAGCTCGCCGGGCGGCACGTCGGACATCCGACAGGATCTGCCGCTGCCGCTGCTCCTCGAGACGCTGTGCCTCTCGCCGGTAGCTTTCAGAGTAGACCGCACCTAGACCCCCGCCATAGCCCAAACTCATCGGCTGGCTGTACAGGTAAGGGTCGCGAGGCGGCCGCTGGATATATCGAGGCGGGGGCGCGTAGCCCCGGCCCCGGCCGCCGCACGGCGGCGGCCCGTAGAAGGCAGGTGGCGGAGGGCAGTACGGCCGCCAGCCGCCGCAGCTCGACCGTCCCAGGGTGACCGACCAGCCGTTCCCGTAGAACGTGAACGACTGGCCCTCGGCCTCCTTGGGGCAGGCCAGGACAACAGTAGCAGCGACGACTATGACCAGCAGAATGAAGAAGGCAATGGCCACAAACGTCCCGCAGTGAAGATCACCTCTGGCCTTCGGGCGCATGTTAGCGCCTCCTCTCATACGATCAGCGAGACATGCCCGCGATCAGGATCAAGAGCAGAGCAAGCGCCGTCAGGCACCACTCTGCCCAGTCCGTCGCCTTCTCGTGCGTCTGCATCGCGGGCCTCCCCCCGCATCAGGATATGTACGTCAAGTTACGCTCCCGAAAGCAGTATCGCTTTCGGAATCACATTACTATACCCCAATCATACCAGATTGTCAAGGAGAGCGAAGTAGTATAGAATTCAGGATGATCCAGCTTTTAACTAATCATATGTCAGGACACTCAAAGTGGTCGTCGATTAAACACCAAAAGGCATCTTCTGACGCAAAAAGAAGCAATCTTTTCACCAAGCTTGCCAATGTTATTTCTGTGGCAGCAAGATCCGGCGGCGACCCGACAATGAATTTCCAGCTTCGCTTGGCGATTGAAAAAGCCAGAGCGGCCAATATGCCAAAGGATGGGATCGAACGAGCGATAAAGCGCGGCACCGGAGAACTCGGCGGGCAAAAAATCGAAGATATTACCTACGAAGCTTATGGCCCAAATGGCGTGGCGATTTTAATCGAAGTCGCAACCGACAACAAAAACCGCGCTTTGTCAGCGATTAAGACGACTCTTGGCAGATCTGGCGGCAAACTGGCCGGCGAGGGGGCAGTATCGTATCTTTTTGAAAGAAAGGGGTTAATTAAAGCAACGGCAGGGGAAGGTGTTGACGAGGCCGAGCTTAAGATAATTGACTCGGGTGCAGATGATTACGAGAGCTCCGACGGTACTTATCTTATTTATACCAAGCCCGAGCAAACGAGAACTGTCAGCCAACGCCTCGAAGAATCGGGTTTGACCGTCCAATCAGCCGAGCTCATTTACGAGCCAAAAAGCCCCGTTTCGATTCCTGATAATGAGGCAGAAAAGATTATTAATCTGCTTAAGGCTCTTGATGATCTAGATGATGTAAACTCAGTGAGCTCTAATCTTGGATAGCAGTAGAAAAATAAGGGGGCAATTGCTATTATTGGTTAAGCGAAGGAGGAAAAATAAAATTTTGGACTAAACTGGCAATTGCCTCTTTGGTTTTAGCAGTGCTAGCCGGGGGGATTTACTATCTCTCAAGGTCTTCGATTTCAGCCGACATAGCCGATCTTAGCCCCAAGGGAGAAACTCCCAACGAGGCGCGGAAATATCTAAATGCTCTTAAAGCAAAGATAGGCTCTAATTACTGGAACGATTATATTCTTTCCTCGAATGCTTTTGGGTTGGATGGACAGATCCTAAAAAATATTTCTCCCAGCAGTTCTCAAACTGATTACGAGGCGTTTACCAGAGCAAGAGCACAAGTTTTTAACTTCATTGCCTATGCGATCGGCTCCGATCTAAGAGCCCCAATGCCCAAAACCAACCACACTCAAACTCTTGCCTCCTTGGTGTCTCAAAGGGCAAGTGCTGGGCAGAATTTACTATCAAATGGGGGGTTTGAAGAGATATCTAATCAAGCCCCATTAAAATGGGAAGATAAATGGAAAGCGGGTGGAAACAAATCCATTGATACAAATACCAAACATTCTGGAAATAACTCATGGAAATTTGCCCAAGAGGACACGACTCATATCCAGGGGGCATTAAGCGGGTATATCGCTGTTCAGACTGACGTGGTCTATGAATTCTCGGCTTGGATAAAGGCACCTAAAAAAACCGAGATTGCTGTCTCGTGGTACGAATACGAAAAAAATGACGGCAAACAATCCTTTTACCAAATGTCTCAAATCGGACTTGGAAGCAATAGATTTTTTCAAACTCAAGCTAACAGCTGGCAAAAATTAACCTCCGGCATCAGGGTTAAAGACAAAAATACCAAATACATAAAAATAAAAATTGCGAACTTTAAAGGCGACGTGTGGTGGGATGATTTAGCGCTAACTGATGCCGGGAGCGATTATCTGACAGCTTTTGGCTGTCAAAACAATAATGAATCGAAATGTATCGACGTCGGTTCTCAGGACGAATCCCAAGGGGGAAATATAGTCGGACTCAACGAAATGGGAAATAAGGAAACCGACGGAAACACAAGCTTTAGGTCTTTAAATCCAAAGTCGGCTATAACGGCTGAGATACCTTCGTTTAACGTCAATTCCAGCGGACTCCCCGAAACCCCGATGATGCTTGAAATCAGATATAAAGATACCCTTAACTATTCAAGCGAGATCAAAAAGTCCGAGTCCGCTGACAAAGCGACCGTTTTTTCAAAAATCGGTTATATTTCAAAAAATCCGATTCTTTACGGCTACCGCAATAAAGGGACAGCGATATGCAACGCAAATAATCCAAATGGCAGCGAGTCAGACAACTGCTACCCAAACGATAAGGAGTTTTACTCAATCTCAGCGCTCGGCGATATCGGTGATGGAAAATGGAAATATATTCAGTATCCGATTTTACAAAACGAGCTCCCGATGCTTCGCTCAATTGACGGAAAACTAACCTTAAAAATTCAGATGCCTCTAACCGGCCCAAACAACGTTGCCCTTCCGATTGACTATATCGCTATTAGAATAGCAAGTGATAAAAACATCGCTGATTTGAATCAAAAACAAAGAGAGATTAGGGGAATGTATGAAGTGGATTTCAAATCCCCCAATCAAGATAATCTTGCCGATCCGACAATCTTTGCAAGCGATATAATGCGACCGGTTTACCCGGGGACTATCCCCGATCCGAAGGATACCACAAGCAATATTGCCTCGTTTTCAACCCTCGGGGAAATCGAGCCGGCAAGCTTTGGAATCTATAGCAAAGCAGGGATAAAAAATCTAAATATCGAATTAACTGATTTAAAAAACAGCACTGGCGAAACAATCCCTAAAAATAATATCTCGCCCTATCTTGTTAAGAATAACGAGAGACGGCTTTTACCTGAAGGTTTTGGATCTTACACCAATTATCCTGACCATATTGAAAATTTTTCAGCTCATGATTTATCGGCTAAAATATCAGAAAAAATATATCTAAAAACAAAAATCCCGGCTTCTCTCAAAGGCGGCAAATATTCCGGCAAAATAACACTCAAAACTGACTCCCAAAAAATCACCGAGATAAACTACGAAATAACCATTTTACCGATTAAGCTAGATAGCCCAAAGGCGGTTAATTATGTCTTCGGAGATCCCGTTAACAGGGTTTATGTTAACGATATCGACAAACTCTTTAATTTATACAATGATTATAAATTAACAACACTGCTCTTTCTCCACAAAGATGAGGTTGGTCTCTCCGGCTCTGGTGGAGCAACTACGGTCGATTTAACGAAATTTGAGAAGAGATTAGATATCTATATTTCTAAATCAATCATTAAGCCAAAACAACCTATCAATGTTAGGAGTATTGTAAGTACCCTTTATAAGCATGTCTATCCAGACGGTGACCTTAACGAGCAGGCGTTATACAGTAAAATGACCGCCGATGAATTCCAAAAACCATATAGCAACCTTATTCAGAAACTAATGGCCATTGCTCAAGAAAGAAATATAGAATTTATCTTTGAAACTGTTGACGAGCCTAATACTAACCAAAAGAGAATCACTGCAGACCGGCTTTCAACTATTATCAAAAAATTAAACGGCAAAACCTCCGCCCCCATAACCATCAAATCAGAGAGTCCCCTTGATGCGCAAAAACTAAAACCCTTTGTTGTGCCGAGCGAGAACCTACCGCTTCAGCCTCTATCAGCCTCCAGCATACTTGACTATGGCGTTTGGAATCTTTCAATTATGGGAGAGCGTTTTAAGGAAAAAAAATGGAACGGTTTCAGCTATTACACGACTCGAACCGATTACACCCCCGGCCCCTTAAACCACCGCTTTTTGGACGGCTTACTCGCTTTTAAAACAGATGCTGAATCAGTTTACGACTACGGAGCCCAGGCTTGGTGGAATGATCCATATCGCGATTTTGATGCCAGGACTATCTACTATAATTACGTAATCGAGCCCGATCGGCTATTTGCTTATCCAACATATTCCGGAGAACTGCTCCCGACGCTTTCAGGCGAAGGAATACGTGAAGGAATCAAAGATTCCCAATATATAGCAACTCTTGAAAACTTATTAGCGGGTGGTTCTCCATCTTCAAGCCCTTCCCCAGCACCTGGGGTAAGCGAAACGCCATCCGTCACTCCTGTTTCTCCCCCACCGGCCGAAACACCATCTACGGTCCCCCCAACTCCGCCGGTCGTTGAAGCCAAAACCAGCCCAGCAGAAAGCCAGGGGGATGCAAGCACGGCCAATAACATTCTTAAAAATGTGATCGGTAGGGTCTTAGGGCCAGCCACAGCAAGCAGGATATTATCTGTTGCAGGGATCAAATCTGGCATCTCCACAATCTATATCGCCGCAGTCGCGGGAATACTTGCCGTCCTTACCCTAATTACGATTATTGTCTGGAAAAAACGGAAGGGGGCGAAAAATAAGCACAATGAAACCCCTGCAATCTAGGACTATTCTGGGAATAGACCCTGGCACCGGCCGGTGTGGGTGGGCGATAATAAAGTCTCCATCCCCTAGTCCCCAGTTTCCAGAGCTGGTGGATTGCGGCTGTATTGAAACCAAGGCCAATACTTCGCTTCCGGAGCGATTGGAACTAATCTACAAAACGGTCTGCGATTTAATCGAAAAATATCATCCAACTGATCTGGCAATTGAAGAACTGTTTTTCGTTAAAAATATCAAGACGGGCATTTCCGTCAGTCAGGCCCGCGGAGTAGTGATTTTGGCAGCCAAACAGGCAAAAATCCCTATTTTTGAGTACAAGCCAAACGAAATCAAACTAGCCATTACCGGCTACGGGCACGCGACAAAAGAGCAAATGGCAAAAATGATCAAGCTGCATCTTAAAGGGTGTAATATTAAACAAGATGACACAGTAGATGCGGCTGCAGTCGCCCTGCACCACCTGCAAATTTCGAAATTAAAAATGTAAAGCCCTAACTTAAGGAGGGTTTCTGCCTCAACTTCGCCAAAACATTATTACCGGTGAATGGGTTGTTTTTGCCCCAGAGAGAGCAAAAAGGCCCAGCGACTATGTCTATATCGGGCATCAAAAAAAACAAAGTAAAAAAGACTGCCCTTTTTGCAAGGACTCAAAAAATTCCGAATATCCAAGAAGAATAAAAAAGTTTGATCGCGAGACAACTTATATCGTCCCTAATAAATTCCCGGCTTTTATTGAGGATAAAGAAAAATGCTCGCCGACCCAATATCTTATCGAAGATAAATTTTATAAGATGAGACTTTCTCTCGGGGGCCATGACGTTGTTGTTGTTGATGACCACGATCAAATATTGCCGACCTTTACCCCTTCAATATGGAGGGACCTTCTAGCAAATTTCAAACAACGATACCAATATTTCGAAGAACTTTGCAATGTTGAATATGTTATGCCAATTTACAACCACGGCCCAGAAGCAGCTGCTTCTATCAAGCACCCCCACGCCCAGATATTTTCCTCCTCGATTGTTCCCAACTCAATCGCCAGAGAAACCGTCTATACCTCCCGCTACTTTAGCGAGAACAAATCTTGCCCTTTTTGCGAGTTGATTTTACACGAAAAGGAGCAAAACACCCGGGTTTTATTCGAAAATGATAGCTTTATTTCGTTTAATTTCTACGCTGCTAGATTCCCTTTTGAAACTTGGATTCTGCCCAAGCGCCACGAAAGCCATTATAAAACGATAACTACGAGGGGGGAAAACGACTTGATTGACATTATGCGTTCAACTTTTAATTGTTTTGAAAAGGTTCTGAAAAACCCGCCACTTAATTTTTATATCCACAGCTCTCCAGCGACTCATTCAAACGAGAAACTCCCCTACTACCATTGGCATATTGAAATACTGCCTCGGCTGTCAAACTACGGCGGTTACGAGCTCGGCTCAAACATAATCATCGACGTTATCACTCCCGAGCAAGCAGCAGACTTTCTAAGAATAGGAATTAGGACCTAAAACCCTTGAAAAATCTGATAGAATAGGGTAGGGTCTTTTTACCAAAAGAATCGCCTTTTGGGAATTTAATAATAGGAGCTTATCATGAGAATCCCCGGCATTTCAGCTATAAAAGAAGCTTTAGCATTTAAGCAGTTATCAGTAATTATCCCCTCCTTCAACGAGGCAAAAACGGTCGCCAAAGTCGTGGAGGAGGTTTTAAAATTGAAAGAGGTCGGCGAATTAATCCTGGTTGACGATGGCTCAACCGACAAGACTGAGAAAAAAATTGAAAAATCCAAAAAAGACTCACGATTTATTTATATTAAACACCCCAAAAATCGCGGTAAAGGTGCAGCGCTTAAAACCGGAATCAAAAGGGCTAAAAACGAAGCGATTCTTCTTCTTGATGCTGATCTTATGAATATTACGTCTTCCAAAATCAAAAAAATTTTTATGCCGGTTCTACGTGATGAGGTAGATGTTTCAAGAGCATCATTTAGCCGCGAGAGGGGAAGGATAACCGAATTTGCCATCAAGCCGATGATGAAAATACTTTACCCAACCACCGACTTTACTCAACCAATTTCTGGTCAGGTCTGTGCTAAGAAAAGCTTTTTAAACCGCATCAACCTCGAAAAAGATTATGGTGTTGACATCGGAATACTTCTAGATGCAATTCACGAGGGGCAAAGAATAATCGAAGTTGATATCGGCTGGCTTGAACATAAAAAGAACGAGGATCAAAAGGTCGCCGAAATGGCTCAAAAAGTGCTGGAAACAATGATTAAGAAGGCCGGTCTAATTCAGCCTAAGTATAAACTGGTAGTCTTTACTTTCGACCGAACGCTTATCCAGGATAAAACCCTCGCTTGGATTAACAACAGACTGGGAATAAGCCGTGAGATGACGGCCTTGCAAAACGAACTAAGCGAGAAGAAAATTACCTTCAAGGCCTACGTTCAGAAAACGGCCACTCTCTTTAGGGGGAAAGACTTGCGATACCTTAAATTTATCCTTAAAAACGCCCCCCTGGTCGAATATGCACCCGAGGTAGTTACTGCTCTAAAAAGAAGAAAATATGAAGTTGCCATTGTTAGTTCAAACTTCTCGCCTATAGTAATTCCTGTTGCTGAAAGCCTAGGAATCGAAAAGGTTGATTGCATCTACTTCGAAGAGAAAAATGGGGAATTAACCGGTAAAGCCACGCCGGCCTCTCTTGATAAATGGGCTTCAACATCCTTAGAAGAAGCCTTCCCAAAAGCATTTCAGAGGATAATTGCAAGAGCCAAGGCCAAGGCTTCTGAAACTGTGATGATCGTTAACAGCCCGGCCTGGATACCCGTCTTGGCAAAAGCCGGTTTTTCAATCGCTTATAGACCAAATACCGGCGAACTAAAAGAAACGGCAGATAAGACCATCGCAATTCTGCCAGAAATCCTAGCTCTAATCGAATAGCTATGAGAACAAAGAATCCGAGAGGGAGTAACGAAATCTATCTCACAAGGCATGCTAAAGCCGAGCACAACATAAAAGAAGGTTTTTTTGCTGGGGGCCGAACCGACACTAGGCTATCCGATACAGGCAAAAAAGAAGTAGTGGAATTGGCCCGCCAAATTGCCAAACTGGGAAATTCCATTAAAACAATATTTTGCAGCCAGCTAGTCAGATCAAGAGAAACCGCCGAAATCATTGCCCGAGAAATCAGGCGTAATGGATTCCCAGCCAAAATAATAGAAATAAGCGGTCTTAATGAAGTGAATGTAGGAGAATTTACTGGCAAGTCGGGAGAGGCAGTCAAGAGGCTTTATCCGAAAGAAGCGGCGAGCTTCTATGAGGGCAATATCAGCAATTGGAATTTTCCTAAAGGAGAAAATTTCGAGAAACTTTGCAAAAGAGCAAAAACAGTTTTTGCCTACATAAAAAAAACCGTTAGGCCACACGAAGGAGCAATAATTGTCGGCCATGCAATGTTCAATCGGACATTGCTTTATCTGCTTTACCCCAAAAGAAAGAACCTTTGGCAACCAATTATTTATCCTCACAATACTTTAATACCAATCAAGGAAAAACTTTTTAAACAAAAATGAAGTCAATTCTTCTTATAGGCTGGTATTTCTACCCAAATCTTGGAGGGGTTGAGACAGTGATGCTCAATCAAGCCAGATTCTTTTTGAAAAAAGGCTACAAAATCACAGTCCTGACCTCCAAAATCGAAGGTCACCCCGACGAAGAGGAATTTGAAAAAATACTGATCCTCAGAAGGACTTATCTTGATTCAAGCCGGGCAGAAGAACAACAAAAGGTTGAAGAAGACCTTAAAAGAATAATTGAAGTAACAAAGCCCGATATCATCCATTTTCATAATGGCTCTTACCCCGCCGGCTCGACTAATATAACTGCCGGAGTCCAAAATGCAAAAGCGATTTTCAATCTAGCAAAAAGGTACCGAATTCCCATTATTGACCATGCCCATAATGCTCAATTGAAAAATCCCGAGGCAACAAAAGCCCTAAGAGAGCTTGCTTGGGATTATCTTATATTCGTAAGCAGGTTTGTTCAAGAAGAATGGAAAAAATTGGGGTTTGCCACCAAGAGATATTCCATTGTCAAAAACGGGATTGAGGTAGAAAAGTTTGCCAAGGCAAAACCGGACCAGAAGGTTAAAAGACTGAAACGGGGAAATAAGAAGATCATTTTCTTTCCGGCCAGAATTGTAAAGATTAGCACGGGCGAACTAAGCGGACAAAAAAACTTTAGGCTCTTGGCAAAAGCCTGCGGGATCCTCATCAAAAGAGATTTTAAAGATTTTCTCATACTAGGATTTCTGGACAAATCAGTAAAAGAGGTTCTGAAAGAGCCAAAACTTAAAGGCTTAGCTGATTTAATCAAAGAAAACTCCCTTGAAAAAAATCTGGTTTTCTTGCCTCCAGCAAGCTACGACCAAATGCCAAGCTACTATAAATCATCAGATATAGTCTGTGTCCCTTCAATCAAAGAGGCCTTCTCCCTTACACATATAGAGGCACTTGCCAGCGGAAAGGTTGCCATCGCCACAAATACAGGCGGAACACCAGAACTAATAAAAAATGGCATTAATGGCTTTATGGTAAGACCTGATGACCCTGACGGACTTGCCGACATCCTATCAAAAATAATGAAGGACCAAAGACTCGCCGATGAGATAAAGTTAAATGGCCTTAAGACTGCCTCTCTCTTCACAGTCGAAAGAGCTATGAACCAAATCAAAAAAATCTACCAAGAAGTCCTATCTTAATTCCGTTTTGACTAGATCTTGATATTTTATTAACGCCCCTCTTAGCTCCTCAATTTTTTTATAGGTGGAAGCCCGGCAGAATTTAAAATCCCTAACTTGGGAGATAGCTTTCTCTTCTAAGTTGACGCTGCCAATATCAAACAATCGAATATCAAGATATTCCAGCAGACTAAAGCGGGTATCGTCAAAAGACTTGATAAAAAATACCGGAGTCCCACAGGCAAGGGAAGGCAAAGCTGCATGCAACCTGCCGGTAACCGTCGCTCGGGAGTGCTCGAGCTCCGAAATTAGTCTCTGGGGTGAATAGACAATTTTTCTGACCGGAAGTGCCTGGATCTTTTCGATCTGGAGCTTGTCTTGCAATACTACACTGACATCATAGCCAGCACTCAAAAGTCGCTTCAAAACTGCTACTTGTTCCTCAAAATTCCGGGCGCCGAAAACAAATGTCACTTTATTGCTTTGACGAAAACTGTAATTTTTTGCCGAACCGGAAAAAAGAGTAGGGCAACCAACAAAAGTGCTTTTTATTCCCTTTCCGTTTAAGAATTTATGAGAAAAAGGATCTCGTGTTCCAATGGGCTCAAAATATTTTTTCACAAGACCAAAGGATTCCATCGTCCGGTCTGAGGCAAGCGCCGCCCCGATATTAAATACCTTCACCTTAAGTTTTGGCAAAACCGATTTTATTCCCGGGTAGTCATCCACGACCAGCGTAGTACAACCTGGCACAATCAAAAACTCTGTTTCGTTTATTTTCTCCATTGCCGAGTCGTCTTGGGCTTTAAAGGCATCAAAGACAAACTCGGCATTATCCGAAATCACCCCTTGGCGAGCAAGAATCTTCTTTAGATTATATTCAATAAGAATATTGCCAAAATTCTCGCAACTTTCAGTAATTGAAGCCCAACTATATTTCATAAAACCAATCTTAGTTTATTTTAACATTTTATATCTTATCAGAAGACACTGTTTTTTTAAAATCATTTTTGTGGTAAGTTTTAACCCAAAAGCAATTATGAAAATTGCCCTAATCGGCTCGATTACAAGTCCCACTGCGCCTTCTGGAAAAGGAGGAACTTCTGTCTTTAATTACACTCTAACATCGGAATTGCGAAGGATTATAGCACCAAATGACAAACTGGTTATATTCGCAAGCAAAAATTCCAAAATAAAGCCGAAGTTCTATCCTATATGTAAAGAATCTACCTTAGAAGGAGATAGCAAAACTGTTTTGAAGGAGAGTGCCGCCGAAAACGCCTCTTTTTTCAAGGCAATGCAATACATCAAAAAAAACGGCTTTGATGTAGTACACCACAGTCATTTTAACTTTCTTCCTGTCGCGCTTTCGGTCAGCATGGGGCTAAAAACATTGCTTACAGTTCATGTAAATCGCGATATTGATTTTATTGATAATTTAAAAGTGGCTCTAGGCGAGGATTTGAAAAAAATCTTGTTTGTATCAATCAGTTTGAGCCACCGAAAAGTCCACTCCGATATAAATTTTTTCACCAATATTTATAATGGAGTTAATCTAAAAATGTTTAAATATGATTACTCAAGTAACAAAAAATATTTTTGCTGGTTAGGGAGAATTATTCCTTACAAAGGCCTAAAGGAAGCAGCGGAGATAGCTATGAGAACTAAGACGAAACTTAAATTCGCAGGGCCGATCCAAGACAAAGATTATTTTTTAGAAATCAAAAAGAAATATCCGACTAAATTAGTTGAATATATCGGGGTCGCCAACGCAAAAAAAAGACAAAACCTCTTAGAGGGCGCCAAAGCTTTCCTCTTTCCACTTAAATGGGAAGAGCCTTTTGGGTTGGTTATAGCCGAAGCAATGGCTTGCGGCACACCGATTATTGCATTTAAAAGAGGAGCAGTAGAAGAGATTGTCCAAGATAATAAAACGGGTTTTATCTGCCCTGCGGACAATTTATCATCTCTAACTGAAGCGGCTAAGAAAATTATTAACATGCCCGATATCGACTATGTCACAATGCGTAAAAATTGCCGCCAAAGAGTTGAAAACGATTTTTCTGCCCATCAGATGGCCCAAAACTACTACGCTCTATATAAGGATATTCTAGACTAGGAAATCGTCCTCCGGAGATATAGTTTGACAAGCTCGAATTTTATATGATAATATCATATATGCAAAGTTTACGTTTTTTATTTCTCAAAAATTAATGGGGGCAATCAATGAATTACATCATTATTATGGCCGGCGGTCAGGGCACAAGACTTTGGCCGATGAGCCGCAAACTAAAACCAAAGCAGCTGCAAAAATTGGTTTCTGAAAAAACTTTAATCCAGGAAACTTTTGAGCGCTGCGCTAAGTTAGTGGATAAAAAAAATATTTATATCAGCACTACCCCATCATATCTTGACGAAATCAAAACCCAGCTCCCGCAAGTCCCGGAAGAAAACTATATTATTGAGCCTTCATCTCGAAACACAATGGCTTCGCTATGTTTTATCATTCTGAAAATAAAAAGTTTTGACCCCGATGCAGTAATTGCCGCCATTCCCTCCGATCACCTAGTCAGAGACACCGAGGCGTTTGTGCGCGTTTTTGAAGCAACCTTCAAAGCAGCTCAAAAACACCCCGACAAGTTAATCACAATCGGCATTAACCCGACCAAGCCCGAAACCGGGCTCGGGTATATCAAAATGGGCAAACAGGTCAAGGAAATTGACGGCGAAAAAGTTTTTGCCATCGATAAATTCGTCGAAAAGCCGGACCTAAAAACCGCCCAAGCATATCTTCAAAGTTGGGAATATCTTTGGAATACCGCCTATTACTTTGCCACAATTAAGGGACTCTTAAAGTGGATTAAAGAAATGCGCCCTAAAACTTACAGGGCATTAAAAAAGCTTGAGAAGCTTCTAGGGAAAGAAGCTTCGAACGGCGATAAAGCCGAGATAAGCAATGTTTATAATAAAATTGCCGAGGAACAGGTTGCCAATGTTGTGGCCGAAAATCCCCAAAAAACACTTGTTATTCCAGCTGATATGGACTGGTCGGATATCGGTGACTGGGGAAGTCTACACGATGTCCTATCCGACAGCTTTTCCTCAAGTATCATCTCACGAGGCCATCACATCGATCACAACAGCGAGAACTGTTTGGTTTACGCCAATAATAAAATGATCGCCACGCTCGGACTAAAAGACGTTATTGTTATTGACTCTCCAGACGTTTTGCTTGTTGCCAATAAACACAAAACTCAAGACATAAAGAAAATCCTCGATCGCCTAAAGTCAGAGGGAAAGCATTTATACCTCTAGATAAATGGATTATATAGTTATTTTAGCTGGGGGGGCAGGCAAAAGGTTGTGGCCACTAAGCCGCAACGGGAAGCCAAAGCAGTTTCACAAGATTACGTCTAGTAAAACCCTGCTTCAGGAAACTTATGAGCGGGTTAAATTACTTATGGGGGACAACAGGATTTTCATTTCAACTGTCCCCGGATACGCCGAAGAAATCAAAAAGGAGCTCCCCCAAATCCCAAAAGAAAATTATATCATCGAACCGGTATCCCGAGGCACTGCCCCCGCTTTTGCTTATATTGCGCTGGTCTTAAAAAGGATCAACCCGCGCGCAACTATCGCAACGATCTCGTCCGACCATCATGTTAAAGATCCGAAGGCATTTGCAAAAGCGGCAAAAGCGGCCTTCCAAGCCGCCAACAGATATCCTGATAAACTGATCGCTGTTGGGACCAACCCGACCAAGCCAGAAACGGTTTACGGCTATATCAAGATGGGCTCCCAGGAAGACGAATTTGAAAAGCAGAAGGTTTTTTCAATTGAAAAATTCACCGAAAAGCCCGACTTCAAAACCGCTCAAAAATATCTCAAGAATTGGAACTGCCTTTGGAATTGCTGTTATTTTTTCTTTAAAACCAGCTCGCTTTTAAAATGGATCAAAAAATATCGTCCGAAAATGTACAAAAAAATCGCAGCAATTGACAAATTAATTGATGACCCAAGCCGAGAAGCAAAGGAGAAAATCGCCGAGCTTTACAGCCAAATTGAAGAGGAACAGATCGACACGGCTGTGGCCGAGCAGGGGGATTTAAAAAAGCTTGTCGTTCCGGCTGATCTAGGTTGGAGCGATGTCGGCAATTGGGGAATTCTTCACGACGTCTTAAAAGAAGAATCCTCGTCTTCGATAGTCACTAGAGGCAACCATATCGATTTTGGGAGCGAAGATTGCCTAATCTACGGCGGTGAAAAGATGATTGCCACCGTTGGATTAAAGGATATGATAATCGTTGACACCCCTGAAACACTACTTATCGCCAAAAAATCGCGCTCTCCCGAAATCAAAAAAATCACCGAAAAATTGACTAACGAGGGCAAACATTTATATTTGTAAAAGGAGAATAAAATGACAAAAGAGCAAAAAAACCTAGTTGAAATGATTGGCAAGTTTGCCCGAGATGGAAAAAATCTAATCGAAGCCGGACCCGATTTGACTGATGCCTTCGGCCGCAAATTAAAGCTTGAGGGGCAGGCTTTCGACAAGAACCTGCTCAAGCTATCTGATAAAACCCAAAAACTCCTCAAAGAGCTGCAAAAACCGAACTCTGAAATGGAAACGACTTTGCGCGGACAGGTGATGTGGTATGACATACGTTCATCTGTCTGGCAAGAGAATCCCGAGCTCTCAGCCCTTATTGCCTTCGCTTATGCAAAAGTTTTAATTGATCGAACAGGACAGACGCAAGGACACACTGTAAATGTCGCCATAGACTGCTATCCTAAGCATTTTGAATCAATGTCATGGCTTGTTGATGCTTTAATAAGATCCGGAATAACTCAAAACAACGGTGGGATTATCTTCTGGGGAGTCCAAAACGGCGGCTCAATCAGAAATGTATCAATGCTTGAAAGAGCGGTAACTGGCAAGGGGGGAAACTGGATTTACGCAACTATGAGCCACCGCTCTGAAGACTATGTCGGAGCAAAATTTGGTCTGCAGGGAAAAGTTTTCGTTGGGCCAGATTTGATGGAAGATATGTACGGCCGGTTAATAAAAGGAGATTTCCCCGAAATCGTTAAAATTGATAACCCTTATGGGCATGTCGTAACTGTTGGAGATCTAACTAGAAATAATCTAAGCATAGCTATTGATTTGATCAAAGCCAGAACCGGAATCGATATGCCGGCAAACAAAATGCTTGCGGGAATTGAAGTGGGGATAAACGTTAGCGGCAGTCCAGTTGGAAAAAATCTCTTCGATCTTCTCTCTCACCTTGGCGCTTCTGTTACAGCAGAAAATAAAGAGCTTGACCCAAATTTCTCAACTTCAAACATCATCGACCCAAACGAGCACGAATCAGAACCGATGGAACAGCTTAAAAGAAAAGCGGAAAAAGACAGAAAAATCCATCTGGCTGTTGACCCTGATGGCGACAGGGGAACCATAATTGCTCTGAACCCGGATGGAAAAGCTGAATCTCTGGCAGGAACGGAGCTGTTGCTCTTGGCAATGGAAAATCTAGCCACTTATAACCCTCGCAATCTGCCAAATGACGCTATCTACGATATGCGCACCGGCATTTCAGCCGAACTGCTTGGCCGCGCTTTGCGCCGGAATGGCTTCAAGATGGACCTGATCGCCGCCGAACCGGGTTACCCTTTCTTCATGGAGGCAATGGGAAAAAACAAAGGGGCGGTTATCGCGGTTGAAAACACCGCTCATGCCTTTATGACGCCGATGACTAATCCGATTTGGGGAGCACCCAAGTACTATTCTCTAGTTCAGGGCGGAGACGACGCAGCGCTATTCCTTATCTATCTTTTGGCTGCTTGCAAGCACTTAGGAGAAGGACGCAACCCCGTCGAGCAACTCTACCACATCAGAGAAAAATATAATATCCCCAAAACAATTATCCGCGAATATAAGCCAGTAATTGACAAAAAAGATGCTTTAAGAAAATATGACCTGGCTCGGGCAATGTGCAAAACCGCCAAAGAAGAAATCGAGCTTTCGGGTAAGTTTCTAGTTGATACAATGAACAGCGGGGTGAGAATCACCAACAAGGGGGAAACGGCAATGGTCTTAGTCAGATATTCAAATACTGGCCCGTCATTCACGGCTTCAGGCGAAGCAGTAACAGAAAAAGAGAGTGAGTATATGTTTACGCTGGGAGCTGCTGTGATGAATAAAGCAGTTAACCTAGTCAAAAAAGAGAAGGGTGATTTTGACTTTGATTGGAACAACTTCTCCGAATACGCCGACAAGCCAGCAAATGAGGCCCAAAAAATAATCGACCAAGCAGCTGGATAAAGAAATCAAAAATAAAACAGGGGTTATAACATGTCTAAGATACTTGTGACGGGGGGTGCCGGTTTTATAGGCAGTAATTTTTGCAATATGATGGCGGAAAAGGGCCACAGGATAACGGCGTTTGACGACCTGTCACTCGGGAAAACCGAAAGTCTGTCTAAAAAAGCAAGGTTCGTCAAGGGAAATGTCAACAAAAAGGAAGATCTTAAAAAGGCTGGCAGCGATTTTGACTATATCGTCCACTTAGCTGCGTCTTCCTCGGCACCGATGTTTGCCAAAGATATGTATTACGCCTACCAAAACAATGTTGCCGGACATATTGCAGTGATGCTCTGGGCCCGTGAAATTGGGGCGAAAAAAATGCTTTTTGCCTCAACCTCGTCGATTTACGGCAATAACCCAACGCCCCTAACCGAAGACCAGGAAGTTATCCCCCCGAACCATTATTCGGTAACAAAAATGGCCCAAGAAGGCGCGTCGAGAGTGTATTCCAAGGCCGAGGGCCTCGAAATTATCGCTTTTAGATTTATGTCGATTTATGGGTTAAATGAAGAGCACAAAACCACATTTGCCAATCTTGTTTCCCAGTTTATCTGGGGCATGGCCAAGGACGAAGAGCCGATTCTCTACGGCGATGGCACCCAAGAGCGCGATTTCACCAATGTCAAGGATGTTGTCCAAGGCATCGAGCTGGCAATGAATTCTCCCAAAAAATACGGTTTTACGGTCTTCAATATCGGCACCAATAAATGCATTAACCTCATTGAACTGGTTAAGTTAATCAACAAAGTGATGGGCAAAAAAACCAGGCCAAAATTCATCCCCAACCCGGTCAAAGAAGGTTATGTTAAATCCCAGCTCGCTGATATCACCAAAATCTCAAAAGAACTCGGGTACAAGCCGAGAGTTGAGCTCGAAGACGGAATAAGAGAGATTGTTGAGAATCTCGCGAAGCGAGATTCGAAATCCTGTCATCGACTCTGAGATCTGACGATCTCATCGCTCAGACTCGAAGAGAGCTTGCCAAACGGGTTGAGAATCTAAAGAAGAAATAGTAGAAGCCGCGATCTATAAAACAAGTTTTTAAATTGAAATTCAGCGCAAAGCTGTTATAACAGTCTTGAGATGAGTAAAAACTTAATCGCTGGAGTAAGTCTTGGTCTCGGAGGTATTGAAGCGGTTTTGATTGACGGACGCTTCAATATTTTAGAATCTAAATCTTTTCCGTTTCCGGGCAAATTAGGTAAGGAAACGATCGCTTCGAAGATTGAAAAAGCGCTTACTTCTCTATCAAATTTTCACAATGTCTACGCCGTGGGAGTTGCCCTTCCGGCTCATTTTGACGAAGAAAACAAAAAGGTTGTCAAATCAAGCATCGAGGAGCTAGTCGGAGCCAATTTTTATCAACTTTTATCCAAAAGAATCTCCGCGGCGATCTTTATTTACCGAAGGAATAATTGTGGCATGCTTGCCGAACAGGCTTTCGGCGAAGCCAAAGAGGCAAAAAATGCCGTCTGGGTGGAAATAGGCCGAGACATTTCAAGCTCGCTTTTGCTCGCCGGTAAAATTTACCGAGGTTCAAACAACGCCGCCGGGGAGATTTCAGAGATAATAGTTGATATAACTCGCGAAAAGAGATCGGCAGCGGGGGAATTCGGAGCTCTAGTTTCCGGTGAGGGAATCTCCGCCTTAACCGGCAAATCCGTTTACGATATTCTAAAGGAAAGCACCGCCTCAACTATTATTACCAAGCAAATCCTGCGTGACTTAAGAGAAAGCCTTTTAACCGGACTGTATAATGTCAAAGTTCTTCTCGACCCTGATCTTTTCATTATCTCCGGAGATATAGTAGAAAATTTCAATCTTTTCCGCTCATCATTTGTTGATTTAGGAGTAAAGGTCGTCAAATCAGACTTGGGCCGGCGCGGCCCGGCGCTCGGCGCGGCTCTGGCGGCGTTCAACCAAATCAGAAAGAGACCGTAAAGGAATATGATCGCATTTCTTGAAGGAAAAATAGTTGATCACGGACCCAGCTACCTGGTTGTCAAAACTGGCGGCGTTGGCTACAAGATTTTTGTTTGCCCCGATCTTTTGGGTGAAAAGGAAATCAAACTTTATATCCACCACTACATCAGAGAAGATGTGAGCGCTTTGTACGGGTTTAAGACTAAAGAAGAGCTAGAGATTTTTGAGCTTCTACTTAGTGTTTCCGGAGTCGGGCCAAAGGCAGCGCTTGCGATTGTCGCCGGACTAGGAGCTAAAAAAACCATTTCGGCAATCAGCTCCGGTGAGGCAACGCTTTTCAAAACTATCCCCGGCATAGGCAACAAGGTTGCAGCAAAAATCATTGTCGAGCTCAAAAGTAGGATAACCGGTGACGCCTTGTCATCACTTCTCCCCGAAGAAGACGAAACTGTCGAAGCGCTGATGGCTTTAGGATATAAAAAACAGGAAATCATTCCGCATCTGAAGGAAGTACCCAGCAATTTAAAAACGATTCAGGAAAAAATCAAATTCGTCTTGCGCTCGATTTCAAAACGGCACTAATTTTTTCCCGCGAAGCGGGATCTCGCTCCGCGAGACAATTTTTATTTCCCAATAAAAATCGCCGATGGCCCAATTATCAATTGCTGATTCCGTCACTAAAATCCCCTACGTTGGGGAAAAACAAGCCAATCTTTTGGCGCGGCTCGCCATTAAAACCGTCGAAGATCTCCTTTGTTTTGCTCCAAGAGATGTGGTTGACTTAAGAGCTCCAGCTAAAATTGCTGACGCTAAAAAGCGGTTTAGGGAAAAACTGCCAGTCTTCGCAAAAGTCGAAAAAACCTCAATTTACCGCACTCCCAGAAAGGGCGTCTTAATCGTCCAGGCGGAACTTTCTGACGAAACGGGCAAAATCGAAGCTATCTGGTTCAACCAGCCATATTTAAAAAAATCTCTTAAAGTGGGGGAGAAATATCTCTTTTACGGCCAAATCGACTATAATTTTGCGACCAAAACCCAAGCGATCTCAAGCCCGGCCATTTATCCCGAGGCGGGGATGCTGACCGTATATGCTCAAACCGAGAGACTCTCCAGCCGGCAAATATCAAGATTTGTCAAGTTAGCAATGGATAAAGGCTATAAATTAGACGAATTTCTGCCTAAAAAAACATTGGATCGGTTTAAATTGCTTGAGATGGCTCGAGCCACGCGGTTCTTGCACTTCCCTTCTTCAACTGAAGAATTTTTGTCCGCCCGCCACAGGTTTAATTTTAACAATCTACTTGTATTCATCCTGGCCAACTTAAGCCAACAAAAAAATATCAAAAAATTTGCTTCGTTTAAGATAAAACCCGACCTTAATTACCTTAAAGATGTCATCAGTTCCCTGCCCTTTGAGCTGACGGCTGACCAAAAAAAAGTCCTTTTGGAGATTACAAACAATCTCAAAGGCGAGCACCCGATGAATCGAATCTTGCAGGGAGATGTCGGGAGCGGCAAGACTATTGTTGCTTTGCTTGCTAGCCTGCTCATTATAAAAAGTGGTTGCAAAGCAGTCTGGATGGCACCGACTGAGATATTGGCGACCCAACATTACAACACCGTTCTCCGTCTGACTAAGAAGTTGGGAATAAAAACAGGGCTAGTTACTTCTTCCAGTTTGGGTCGCTCAAGAAGTAAGAATTATGAATTAAGAATAACGGATGAGTCAAAAATTCATAATTCATCATTCATAATCCATAATTCCGATCTATTCATCGGGACTCATGCGCTTCTTTACAATAAACTACCCAAAAATATTGCCCTAGTTGCAGTTGATGAACAACACAGATTCGGTGTCGAACAGCGTGAAGCCTTGCAAACAAAAAATAAAGGAAGGATGCCTCACTTTCTCTCTCTCTCGGCAACGCCGATTCCCAGAACTCTCGCCCATATCCTTTTTGGCAATCTCGACATTTCAACAATCAGAACAATGCCCCATGGTAGAAAAACTGTTAAAACCTATCTTGTGCCGAAGGAAAAACGCCAAGACTCCTATAAATTTATCAAGTCTCTTCTTTCCCGCGGCCAGCAGGCCTTCGTCATTTGTCCGCTGATTAAAAAAGATGAGCAACCAGAGTTTTTCAGCAGTGAAACACTTTTTGATCAGCAGATCGATGAACGCCGCACCGTAGAAGAAGAAATCAAAATTCTCAAAAAAACCGTCCTTAATGAGAGTAAAATGGCTTCCTTGCACGGCAAAATGAAATCGGAAGAAAAAAATAAAGTAATGACCGAAATGAAAAATGGAGAACTCGATGTCCTTGTCTCAACCTCGGTGGTCGAGGTAGGAGTTGATATTGAGCGAGCAACGGTCATGATTATCGAAAATGCCGAACAGTTTGGACTCTCCCAGCTCCACCAATTTCGCGGCCGAATCGGCAGAAACAATCTCCAATCTTATTGCCTGCTTTTTTCAAACAATCTTGATAGCGAAAAAACCCGCTCCCGCCTTAAAGCCTTTATCCAAAACACCGACGGCTTTAAGCTGGCCGAACTTGATCTAAAACAGCGTGGTCCAGGAGCGGTTTTGGGGCTTAACCAGTCGGGATTTAAAAACTTTAATCCTTTGTGGTTTGAAAACACCCAACTTT
>JAOUGE010000006.1 GCA_029865605.1 Candidatus Berkelbacteria bacterium
TTGCTGGTTGACCCTGGTGGGGTCTTCATCCTTGGAGACCACCGCCGGACGATTGAGCGGCTGGTGCACCTTGGCGTGCCGCGCGAGCTGGCCGAGGGCTACTTCAAGCGCCCGGACTACGCGGAGTACGCCCGAGGGCATAGGAGCACGGCCGCCTACTTGGGCGTGCTGCGCGCCGAGTGGGGTGGGTTCTGTCCGGCTGACGAGCAGCTGATCGCGGCCCACGGTGAGCACATGTACGCCGTAGACGTGGAGGTGCTTCGCCTGCTTGGGCGGGTGCGGGTGCCGGTTCTACTGGCAACGGCTACGAACCCGATCGAGTGGGCGCGGATGGAGTGCTTGCTCGGCCTTGGTTCGGCGTGGCTGACCACCCATCGCGTCTGGCGGTCGGACCATGTCGGGTACCTCAAGGGCGACACGGGTGCCTTCCGCTACACCGTCACTCACTGGCTGCCAGCAGTCGGCTGGACGGTTGAGGCGGAGGGGGTCGCCTTCACGGATGACGTCCAGCGCAACATCGAGCAAGCTGTCAACGACGGTCTGCGGCCCACGCGCTGCCATCGGTACCAGGCAGGCGAGATCTGGGGCCTTGAGAACTGGCTCCGTAACCTCGACCTAGTCGAGTAGACTGGCCGGGGGCTAACATGAAGGAGGCGATAACGGGGCCGGCGAACGCCGGCCCTTCCGTATTTATAATCTTTCTTGGTCTTTACCCTTTTCACTTTACCCTTTACCCTTTGCGATATTTCTGCTACTTTATCTCCGAGAGGAGCGCTATGGCTAAAAAGACAGTTGCTGTTTTGGGTTGTACCGGCATGCTCGGCTCAATGGTTTTAGATGTTTTTTCTCGCGACAGGAGTTTCAAGATCATTGCCACAGGCCGAAATAAAAAAGAAATTTTAAGATTCTCAAAAAAATATCCCAAAGTTGGATTTCTAGTTCTTGACGTCGAGACCGCTGACGAAAATACCCTTAAAAAAGCTCTCAAAGGCGCTAAGTGGGCGATTAACTGCATTGGCATAATCAAGCCCTATATTCACGATGATAATGCGATAGAAGTCGAGAGAGCGATTCGCGTCAATTCTTTGTATCCTCATCTTTTAGCCAAAGCAGCGACAAAATTGAAGGCCAAAGTCATCCAAATTGAAACCGACTGCTCCTTTTCCGGCAAGAAGGGAGATTACACCGAGGATGATGAGCATGATCCGACCGATGTTTATGGCAAGACAAAAAGTTTGGGCGAAGCTAAATTCCCAAACGTCTACCATCTGCGCGATTCAATTATTGGGCCTGAAATCTCGGCTCACGTCTCGCTTCTGGACTGGTTTTTAACTCAACCTAAAGGGGCAAAAGTCAACGGCTTTGCCAATCACAAATGGAATGGTGTCACGACGCTGCATTTTGCCCGGATTTGCCTTGGCATCATTAAAAATAATCTTAAAATCCCCAACTTTCAGCATATAATCGCAGCGGATAAGCCGTCTAAAGCTCAAATGCTAAATTATTTTGCTAAGTATTTTGACCGCACCGATATTAAAATTACTCCGGTTAAGGCGCCGAAGGTGGTTGATCGGACATTGGCCACCAAAAACCCCAAAGAAAATGCGAGGACTTGGAAGGCAGCGGGGTATAAAAAACCGCCAATGGTCGGAGAAATGATAGGAGAGCTTGCTTTATATGTAGGAGGCGAGAGGTGAAAGTCCTAACTATTCTTGGCACACGGCCAGAAATCATCAGACTTTGTCTGATTATTAAAAAGTTGGATAAGCTTTGTAATCAAATTCTGGTTCATACCGGTCAAAACTATGATGTTAATTTAAATGAGATCTTTTTGAAGCAACTCAAGGTCAGAAAGATGGACTATTATCTTGGTGCAACTGGAACGTTCAGCGAACAGATCGGAAAAATCCTGACCGAGCTTGAGAAAATTATCAAAAAAGAAAAACCGGACAGGTTTTTGGTTTTGGGAGATACCAATTCCTCAATGGGCGCGATTGTTGCCAAGCGACTGGGCGTCCCCGTCTATCATATGGAGGCAGGCAATCGCTGCTATGACGATAGAGTGCCTGAGGAGGTTAACCGCCGCATCATCGACCACTCAAGCGATGTTTTAATGCCCTACACTGAACGAAGCCGCCAAAATCTTTTGCGGGAAGGTATTCAAGGCGAGCGGATTTACGTTACCGGCAACCCGATTAAAGAAGTGCTCGATTATTTTGAAGCGGAAATCGACTCGAGCGAGATTGCTAAAAAACTCAAGGTTGAGAAGGGAAAATACTTTTTGGCTACGCTTCATCGCGAAGAAAACGTTGATGTTCCGGAGAGATTGAGAAAGTTTGTCAAAGCTTATAATGAGTTGACTAAAAAATATAGAATGCCCTTAATTTGGAGTGTTCATCCCCGAACCCGCAAAAGACTTTTGGCGGCGAAGATCAAGATGAACAAAACAGTCAGGCCTCTTGAGCCATTAGGGTTATTCGATTTCGTCAACCTTGAGAAAAACGCCTTTTGCGTTTTATCCGATTCCGGCACGGTCCAAGAAGAATGCGCAATTTTTAATGTCCCCAATGTCACGACTCGTGACGTAACGGAGCGGCCGGAAACGATTGAAGCGGGTTCAAACTACATTTCCGGCTGTGAGGTTGATTCGATTCTGCGGGGAGTGAAGGCCGTTATAGGCAAGAATTATGATTGGGCACCGCCGAGAGAGTATTTGGCTAAACTGGTTAGCGAAACAGTAATAAAGTTAATTTTGGGTTTCCGGAGATAAATAGTGTTTTATCCTAAAGTCTCCATCGTCATTCCTGTTTATAATGGTGCGAACCATCTTCGAGAAGCGATTAATAGTGCCTTGGCCCAGACCTATGAGAATATTGAGGTGCTGGTTATCAATGACGGTTCAGATGATGATGGGTCCACTGAAGCGATTGCTAAATCTTATGGTGATAAGGTCTGCTATTTTTATAAAAAAAACGGCGGTGTAGCATCGGCATTGAACTTTGGGATTAAGAAAATGAGCGGCGAATATTTTTCTTGGCTGAGCCATGACGATCTATATAGACCAAACAAAATATTAATCCAGATTAAATATTTACAAGCTCATTCGGGAGACAGTTCGATAATACTGTTTTCCGATTTTACTTTAATAGACAGGGATAAGAAGATACTATCTAAAGCTAAAATAAAAGGCGTTACCTCAAAGAATCTTTACTACAGGCTTATTAGCACCAGCCCCATACACGGCTGTAGTTTACTAATTCCCAAGAGATGCTTTCCCTCAAAAAATCCTTTTAATATTAAGTTACGCGCCACTCAAGACTATGATCTTTGGTTCAGAATGTGCACGAATTACAGATTTATCCATCAACCAAAAGACTTAATTTTTTCTCGGCTTCATAAAGAGCAGGATACTCTTAAGAAGACAGCTATTGTAAGGTTGGAAAATATAAACCTAAACAATAAGTATCTTGGTCGTTTGAAAAAAGTATATTGCGAAGAGCCGATTGATAAATTAAGAGAAATTTATTTAGAATGTGCTTTCGGCTTGGTGGAAAAATATTTTTTTCCGTCAGCAAATATAGCATTTAAGTTATATGCTCAAACCAAACCCAGAATAACTGGGCGAGTTAAAAGTGCTATCCGATTTGATTATGCAAAATTATACCTCCTCGCCAGCGCCAGCATAGGGTACGTCGCACGAAAAATCCGTAAAACCATCAAGTAAATGAAAGCAGTATTCTTCTACAGAAAACCCTACGATGATCATTACAGTATCGAAAATGTTTTTGACACGGTTATTAGGTCGCTTCCCAAAAATGTTCAGGCCCAAAAAGTAGTCCTGCCATTTATTAGCCGGGGTATTTTCCCCCGACTTTTTAATATTATTTTTGCCGCTTTTAAGCAAGGTGACATAAACCATATCACTGGCGATGTTCATTACATCGCTTTCTTTATGCGTAAGAAAAAAACTGTCCTTACAATACATGACTGCGGATTTCTTGTGCAGAACCATTCACCATTAGCAAAATGGATTATTAAATTATTCTGGTTTAGAATGCCTGTCTTGCGGTCTTCAGTTGTTATAGCTGATTCTGAAAAAACTAAAAAAGATATCTTGGATATTACTAACTGCAGTCCTTCGAAAATCACCGTTATCCCTGTTCCGGTCGATGAAAGATTTAAGTATATACCTAGGAAATTTAATAAAAGGTCACCTACATTGCTTCAGATCGGTACCAAACCAAATAAAAACCTACCGCGAGTTATACGTGCGATCAAAAATATCCCCTGTGTTTTACACATTGTTAGTAGTCACAATAAGACATTGGTCACACGGCTTAAAAAATCTAAAATTTGCTACAAGATTTTCAGTAATCTTACGAATGAGGAAATTATTGACAAGTATGCTAATTGCGATGTTGTTATATTTACATCGCTATCAGAAGGGTTTGGAATGCCAACAATCGAAGCAAACGCCGTTGGCAGACCGGTGGTTACTAGTAATCTTTCCCCGATGAAAGAAGTGGCTGGATCGGCAGCGTGTCTTGTGGACCCTTACAATATTGATGAGATCAAAAAGGGAATATTAAAGATTATCAACAATGCTAATTACCGGAATGAATTGGTTCGCAAGGGGCTTAAAAACGCTAAGCGTTTTGGGCCTAAAAAAATCGCAGGAACTTATTATTTGTTATATAAAAAAATGGAAAAGGCTAATAACGCTCGTACACAATAATATTTTCATTTTCCCAATACGGTTTAAAGCTAGAGAAATTTTTGCTTGACACAATCTCGCTCCTTACCTTTTCGCGGTAGGTTTTTAGCGCTTCCTGCTTCCGATTAAATTCCTCAAAGTCACGGTCTGAAGCATAAGCCTCTTGAGATAAGACCGGGTCGATTTTAGGAAGTTTTTTTTCTAAGATAAGAAAGCATTTGCCAGCCGCGCAGCCTTTTTCGAACTTATCTGCGCTGAGGGGCTGAATGACCAAGTCTTCTGAAAGCAGAGAGAGCCGGTACTCGTCGCTAAAAATATAAATGCTTTGATGCGGGTAGCTTTTAATGATTTTATAAATAATCTCAAACGGCTCAGTATAGTAAGCTCGGTAGAAAGTGGGCGGAAAGGCAAAACTTGAAGCAACAGTAAGAAGCAGAGAGAGAGGTACTATTTTCAGGCCTATCCACTCTAATTTTCTATTTTGTATTACCTCGTCAAAGATAAGGGTTGTTCCTAGCAGTGCCAATAGCATCAAATACCAGCCGCTGCGGCCAAGATAATTAGGCATTTCTAAGATCCCCGTTATGGTAACTAATCCAAAGATAACGCTAAAAACAGAGGTAATTAAAAGAACTCTGTTCTTTTTCTTTACGGCAAGATAGCTGACGAATATTGATAAAAGGGTCCAAAGGTAAGCACCTGCCGATAGAAAATTATTTAAGGGACGGATGCCTTTCATGGTTATTGTCGCTTCGCCAGTTGTGAGCAATGGTGTCAGGTACCTATGCAAGAAATCACTTCGCGATTCGTTATAAAAATGGTACTTTCTTAGGAGATTGTCTAGGTGCAGATTCATCTCTCGATACTTTTTGCTTATAATTAGTTCATTATTTTCGTCATATGTAATCTCTGTGACTGGGAATCCTTCGCCGTGTTTTGATATTGTTGTTTGTAAATAAATATGGGCGAAAGCAATGAAGAAACCAAGTATAGCAATAGAGAGAAGCTTAAGTGCGTAAATGCGATAGGGTCTGCCGAATTTCTTTTTGAGAACTAGGGTTAGTAATAAAATGGCTATTAGGGCCGGTATATATTGCGCAAAAAGATATGGTACCGTCAGACCCAAGGCTACAATCGTAAGTAAATAAAATATTGCCGAGATCTTTCCTGAAAGCTCCTTGGGTTGTGCCAGAAGGTAAATCAAGAATGGAAGGAAAATAAAAGTCAAGGCCGAGGGGAAAAAGCCGATCGTCTGTAAAGTCAGTTGGTTGAGAATAGGCAAAATAAGAAGCAATAACAATAAATATTTGGAGATTTTATTATTAAAAATATCCTTGAATAATACGTAAATAGACAAAGTGATTAGAACTCCTAAAGTTGGTCCGGCAAAGCGATAGATTTCTGAGCCGGGCAAGAATAAAGTCAAAGGATATAGGAAAAGATGGAACCCTGGCGGATAAGGCGCGTAACTTAAACGACCAATGGTAGCTAGATCATGAAAAAGGTATCGGAAATGGGCATAGGCATCAATTGTTCCCGGGGCGATATTGGTTGCGGAATCGTAAAAACGCGAAAAAATCAGAGCGGCAGCGAAAGTCAAAAAAACAGCTCCGCCCAGAAAACTTACTCGAGGTAGCCGGGGGCGGAGTATTTTATACCGGTAAAGTTTTATCAGGCTGAAGAGATTAATAGCTAAAATCACCGCGCTGTAGATTATGGGGTAGGCCTTGAGAGGACCAAATGAATAAAAAGGATAGGCAAAGATAATCTGGATTGAAATTGAGAGAGGAATACTATAATGCAGGGCTTTTTTATAATCTCTAAAAAGTGCCGCAAGCGGAAAAAATAAAGCGAAGGCACTGGCGAAAAGCACAGTAAAGATTATCAGAATCGAGATCAGGTCTGTTGATTCTAAGAGCATGTTTTTTGGGTTAGTTTAAAATAGATTGCAGAAATTTTTGCGACTGTTTTTTTTAAGCTAAACTCAGCAATTGCTTTCTGACAATTTTTCTTTAAACTGCTTCTGTTTTTATAGGCCAGTTCTAGCTGTAGAGCGCTTCGTTTTTTATTCGAAGTATTTTTTATAATCTGCGCACAGCCATATTTTTCTAGTACTTCAGCTATACCCACTTCTTTTGAAAGGCAAACTGGCAAACCATGGCTTATAGCTTCAAGGGTTGCCAGAGAAAAAGATTCGTAATGGGAAAAAAGGACGAAAATATCACTAATCCCAAAAAGCTCTTCCTTATTTTTCCCCTCGACAAGGCCGGTGAAGATTACTTTGTTGCCGACTCCGAGTGAGCCAATCTGCCGTTCGAGCTTTTTAAGTTGCCCGCTCTCGTCGGGACCGGCAATGATTAGCTTATAGTGCGGATCTTTTTTTGCAAGTTTGGCAAAAGCGGCAATTAAATGTTCTAAGCCCTTGATAAAACTAAGCCGCCCGAGAAATAAAAATACTTTGTCTGACTGGTTGAGGCCATACTCTCGCCGTTTTGGCTTTATGGGTTTACGCTTTGGTGGTTCGATTGGATTCAGGGCGACTTCGATTTTGTCTTGAAGGGATGGTATAAAACCAGCTAACCTGTCTCTTTCAAGAGGTGAGACGACGAGGATTTTTGCCGCGTTTTTCAGAAGTTTCTTGCCATAGAGCAAATTAAAAACCCTCTTGATAAGGCTTTTTTTAAAAAGCGGGATCGGCATAGGCATTTCGTGAAGATGAATAATATAAGGAATCTTGTATTTACGGCAGTATTTAGCGCAGATGATATTTTGGTAGGTAAAGAAGGAGTGCAGGTGGACAAGATCGAATTTTTTGAGGTTGTTCCGGATGTATTGTTTAAAACCGCGGGGGAGATATAGATTAAAATCTTTGGCCAGCCAAGGGCTCAAATTCCTAAATCTGACGACCTTTACTCCCTTGATGGTTTCGGCGTTTTTTGCAACTCTTGAGTGGCGATCGTATGCATCAGTGGTGGCTACGCTAACCTGGAAACCTCTTTTAACAAGAAGCTCGGAAATATCGGAGCAGACTTTGACCGGACCGCCAAACCCGAATGCGGGCTTGTAAAAGGGAATAACCTGAAGTATTTTCATAGGTGTTATATTACAGGGTAAAGGGGAAAGGGTAAAGAGGAAAGAAAATGAACATCCTCGTTGTTCATGAAACCGAATATTTAGCAAAGGATAAAATGGTTTTTGAGTACCAAATAATTCCGGAGATCTGGGCAAACAAAGGCCATCAGGTTTTCGTTCTCGATTATCCAACGCACTGGAGAAAAAAGCATTTTTTTGATTTTGGCTATGCGAGGTCGCAAATAATCAGAAATATTAGAAGATCAAGCCAGAAAAAGGGCATAACCTTAATCCGGCCGGCAATCGTTAAGGTTCCCGGCCTCGCCCGGATCGTTGCGGTCGTTTCTTATTTTTTTCTTATTCCTAAGATAATCAGAAAGTACAAAATCGAACGGATATTTCTTTATTCGGTGCCGACCAATGGTCTGCAAACCATTTTTTGGGCAAGAAGATTCAAGGTCCCTGTGCATTTTCGGCTTTTGGATGTTTTGCATCGGCTTGTCCCAAACAAGTTTTTATCATCGCCGACCTATCTTCTAGAAAAAATCGTTTATCCTCGGGTAAGCGAGCTGACGGCGATTACTCCGCGATTAACCAAGTACGCGATCTCAATGGGAGCCAACAAAAGAACGGCTTCTTATTTGCCTTCGGCCTCGGACAGCGAGCTTTTCTATCCCCAGAGAAAGGACCCTAAACTTTTACGGAAGTTCTTAATAAAAAGGGGCGAGCTCACCCTTCTTTTCGCCGGTACGCTCTATGGTTTTTCCGGTCTGGATAGGATAATTGAGTTTTGGGGCAAGCACAAAGATGAGTTTTTAAATCTTAAACTTATCGTCTGTGGCGACGGTAGCCAGAAGAAACTGCTCGAAAAGCTAATCGAGAAGTATGCCCTCGGCGATCAGATTTTTCTAACCGGTTTTATAAACTACCTCAAGTTGCCTAAATATATAAATCTCGCCGATATCTGCATCAACCCTTTTGAGATAAATGAAATTACCAAGATTATTTTCCCGGGTAAGATTTATCAATATATGGCTTGCGGCAAGCCGACTATTGCCACCCGCCTCAAAGGAGTGCTTGATATTTTCCCTGATCTGGGCGGCAAAAACGGCATCTATTATTTTAGTCTTAGCAGACCAAGAGAGTTTTTTGAGCTAGCCCACAAAATCGGCAGACGTGAGATCAAAGATCCCAACCCTCAGCTTAACGAGATTGCAGGAATAATTGAGAAGAGACTATTACAGTTAAAAGTGAAAAGTGAAAAGTGGTAGGCCAGCGAAGCTGGGGGTGGCGGGGCCAAAGTTTATAAATACTTTTTGGAGATTATTTCTTTACCCCTTTAACTTTACCCTTTACTCCAGCGAGATCTTTAAGGGCAATTTCCCTTGATAGCTGTTCAAGCGCTTTTTCAACCCTGTGGGCTTTGGCATAAATTCGATAGTTGATGAAAAGAAGAAAGGCTAAAGCCATCCCGAAGACTGTCCCGAGTCCGGTCCGCTGTCCGCCAAGGAGGGAAATTAGCTTGTCAATTAGGCTGGGAAAGTAGGCAACTATTAAGATAGCTATCCAAATACCGACCCAGAAAACCGTCATAGTTAAGCCCTCTCTTTTTGCTTTTAAGTCCAAGTAGAGTCGCGAAGCGACCAGGACCGCTAGAATGGTGGCGAAGGTTTTAGCGATTATTTGCATTTATCCTCTCAGTCTGTGCGAGATAAGTTTGGATACAATATATAATCCATTTAATATTGATTGCCCTTTTTTTTTGGAATATTTGCTGTAGATTACTCTGATCGGGATCTCTTGGACTCGGGCGTGAAAACGGGCTGCCTCTATAATGGTCTCTGAACAGATCTCATATCCCATCGCGCTAAGTTTGATCTTTTTTAAAAAACCGCGCGAGAAGGCTCTAAAGCCGGACTGGGAATCGCTGACTAAGTATCCGGAAAGAATGTAGGTCACAAGGTTTAAAAAAATATTGCCGAATTTTTTGATGGCTGGCATGCCCCGCGAGCGGATTAGTCTTGTGCCGATAACCAGATCCGCTTCTTTCTTTAGAACGGGTTCGATGACTTTTCTAATATCTTTTGGGTCGTGCTGGCCATCGCCGTCAAGAGTGACGGCTATATCCGCCCCGATTTTTTTTGCCGCCTCAAGGCCGGTCTTAGTAGCCGAGCCGTAGCCGAGATTGACAACGTGATTGATCAGCTTGGCCTTTGTTTTTTTTATTTCTCCGATTGTGCCATCCGCAGAACCGTCGTTAACGGCGATGGCCGAGATTTTGTGAATCCCGCGAATTTTGTGCGGCAGGGCATTAATCACCCTCCCAATTACCTTTTCTTCATTATAAGCCGAGATAATAATAGCGAGATGCATGATATTAAGTTAAAAGTTAAAAGGGTAAAGTTGAAAGTTATTTATTTGATCTGTTTCTGTACCACTCAACCGTTCGCTTGACTCCCTCTTCGAATTCAACTTCGGGTTTCCAACCAAGGTCTTGATAGGCCTTCTGGTAAGATAGGGAGCTGGCTTTTTGCTCGCCCTCCTTGGCCTCAACATGTTTAACTTCGCTTTGAGAATCCGTAGCTGCCTGGACGATTTCAGCCAGTTTGTTGACCGATGTTTCAACACCGGTGCCGATATTGTAGGTGCCCGAGCCGTCAAATTCAAGAGCAGCTAAATTAACCGCGACTACATCGCCGACATAAACATAGTCGCGGGTTTGCTCGCCGTCTCCCCAAACCTCGATTGGCTCTTCTTTAAGCATTTTAGGCGTAAAAATCGAGATTACTCCTGCCTCGCCGTGGGGGTTCTGGCGGGGCCCGTAAACATTGGCGTACCTTAAGCAAATCGTCTTTAGCGAAGGGTTTCGACCTTTGAAGTACTCGATAAAACGTTCGGCAGAGAGCTTATCCATGCCATAGGGGCTGATTGGCCTTTCTTCAGCTGTCTCCGGCGTCGGCCGCTCGACATCATCGCCGTAAATCGCCCCGCCGGTTGAAGAATAAATGAACTTTTTAACTTCGTATTCTTCGGCCAAAGTCAGCAGATTGACCGTGCCAATGACGTTTACTTTAATATCTTTGAGCGGATCTTCGACGCTGTGGCGGACGTTGATTTGAGCGGCAAGGTGAAAGATAGCCTCCGGAGAGAATTTTTCAAAGATCTCTTCGAGAATTTCGCGGGAAGTGATATCGCCCTCATAAAACTTGGCCTTTTGATTAATGTTTTCTTTGAGACCGGTTGAAAGGTTGTCGACAATTGCGACCTCGTGATCCTTTTCAATTAGAGCATCAACAATATTTGAACCAATAAACCCCGCCCCCCCAGTGACTAATATTTTCATAATACCCTCGCTCTTATTTTGCATTCTTATTTAACCACCGAGAAGCTATTAGGTAAAGACCATTCCTTGACTCAACGGGTTGAAAATGCTATTTTCAAACGAGCTCTTTGCTGTATTGTAGCAGAGATCGTACCTTACATCGCGATAACGCTACCCAAGGGAGGGTAACCAGATGGGAAGAAAACGTCCCCTTGACACGGGCGGTCTCAAGCACCTGCTTCATCTTGATCCGGCCGCGCTGGCTGGCAGGTTTCGTAACAACCCCGATCAGCTCTGTGAAGCGTTGGTTCTCTGCGATAGGGTCAAGGGAAGGGGCTCGGGTGGGGCGGCAGACAAACTGGCCCGGGCCATCAACTGTCTCGATCAAACAGCGATGAGGCGGTTCCTCGCAGAGCTTGTGAGGAATACCTCGCATCTGGCAGAGATGGGTGTGACGGGATTGGCCCTTGTCGGGGTCGTGCTTGGGGGGGTGGAGGATGATGAGCTAGCTCAGCAGATCGCAAAGCTAGCGATCTCCTCTGGATCAAGCTCTCTCACCAGGCTGGTTGATATGGGCCAGAGATCGTCGGGCAGGCACAGGACGGACATTCTGGCTGCAGTTACGGGCTATGTTTTGCCCTGCCTGCGCCAGGGCCTTATGCCTCTTGCTGTCTCTGACGAAGGAGGACGGGGGAGGCTGAAGGTGAGCCGCATAGATGACCCAAAAGGCGTGATCGAGCTGAGGGGGCTAGACTGGAAACTGCCCGGTGCTACTGCGAATGACGTGAAGTGGCTCTGTGCGGTCGTTGATGCCGCCCTCTCTGCTTCGAAGATGCCGGAGGAGGGGCTGGGGATTGTCCGAGCAGTTAGTGTGCAAGCAGACGAAGTTGTGGCTGGGATTCGCCTGCTCTGGCAGGAGATCAGTGAGGCTGTCGGAAGCGGGAGGGGGAGGTCTCTCAAACGCTGGGTTCCGCCCGATGGTCTGATGGAGGTTAGATTCGAGCTTGCTGGGTGCACGTGCTACCAGCTCGGCTACCACCTTGCTCGCCTTTACCCAAGGGCGGAGCAGTTCCCGCTGATTGACCTTGCGTTTGAGTTCTTGCACTTCGGTCTCAAGCGGAAGGTCACGGCATCACTGGGGGAGAATGGGCTGCTCGACCTACTGGAGGGGTTCGGACTGGGCAGCAACCAGTGGGCACTTCTGGCGCTCCTGAACCAGGCGCTTGTCCAGGAGCTTCACCGTCTCGCTTTCTCCCGGGGGTACTGTGACAACGGTAGGAAGGCCAAAGGTAGCGAGGCGAACGGCGACGGCGTGGCTGTTTTGCCTCACTTGGTTGACCTACGGCGCTGTGGCCGCATGCCGAGCATAGCGGCGCTTGAGCGTGCAAGGCAGTGTGGCTTCGCACCGCCGCCTGGTTACACCTTCGCGATGTCGCCAGCCCTAAAGTGTCACTCGACCCATCCCAATGTTCGGCCAAGGGTGGTCGAGCTGACGCTTGGCGTGTGATTCCTGGGGCGCCCGCCTCCGCACATGCGGAGTCGAGGCGCCCCGAAAGGACAAAAAACACTGAAAAAATCCGCAACGGCGGATTTTTTGGTAGCTGGTATTCAGTATCAAGTATCTAGTATATATACATGATACATACTACTGGATACTGACTACTTAATTTTTAGAGTCTGAAAATCCGAATCAGCTTATCGGAGAGCATTTCACCTTTCTCGAACTGCTCGGGTAAAAATCTTAAAAGAAAACCTCTTAAATCAGTTACATTTTGCTTGCCCAGAGGGATAACAATTGGTGTTCTGAGCCGATGAACAGGCTCGAGATAGAGAATAATCCTTGTCCCATGGCGGGCGACCCAGAAAGACTTCAGTTCTAAATAAGGAATGTACTCGTTGCGGGCAAGAATTCCGCCTTCATCTATGGCAAATTCCTCACCTTTTGGTTTCTCATGAGCAATTTGAAAAGTAACAATCACTGCAAGAATGATTATGATGACCGGGAAATAATTTTGAGTATAGATAAGGATTAACGAAAAAACGATCGCCAGGGCCCCGACGCCAAAAGACCAGTAGGGGCTTTTCTCGAAAGTGTAGTAATCCGGTGCCTGCCAGCGGATAACTTTAGCCGCGCCCAAGAATTCCTTCGGCTTTTGGACCTTCGTAGCCTGTTTCTTCTCGGGTTCCTTCTTAGTTCCCTTCTTTGCTTTCTTCGTCTTTGCCATTTTCTTTAAGACAATTATACCATTTTATCAGCGAAGTAGTATTTGAGGGTAGACACTAGAAGCTGGAAGAGCCTAGCCTCTATTCCTCTAGCTTCTAGCATCAATAGTTGTCTAAAAGGGATGTTGGGACGAGGATCACCATTTATCGAGATGAATTTTTTCTTTTTGAAACTCGCTCTCTTGATGCGGCGGGAGTTTTTGGGCCGGATGGCCGAGAGGGATAATATTGATAATCATAAAATTATCCGGAATATTCAAGATTTCTTTGATTTTCTCGGCTCGCTCTCCGTTGACATTTTTCCAAACTGCTCCCAAGCCAAGCGCTTCTACTTGGAGGAAAATGAAGGCCGAGGCAATGGATAAGTCTTGGATCGGCAGAGTTGTTTTAACTTCGTCAATTACCGGAATTATTAAAGCCGGCGCTTTGGCCAGAAAAGGCTGTTCGAAGCCCTCAAAGATTTTGTCTTTGATTTTTTGATCGCGGACTATGACGAACTCCCAGGCGCGGGTATTTCGCTCTGTCGGAGCAAATTGAGCCGCTTTAACGATTTCTTCTAAATCCTCGTCTGAAACCGGCTCGTCCGTAAACTGCCTGATGCTTCTTCGGCTTGCAATCTCTTTAATGATCATTTTTATCTTGCTTTGTATTCTATCACGTTAGAAGTCTTTTTTGGGTGAGTGGATTCTTCAGATTTAGGTCCTCTCTTGATACTTTTCACATCAAAATAAGCGGCAGGATTCCACCGATGAGAATTATTGCCAAGATGACAAATACTTTTATTAGTTCTTCTTTAAGGGAGTCTCCGCAATGGAATACATTGATCGCGTAGTAAATTAGAATCAGGGTAAACACCAGCGAAAAATAGATTACGGAAAGCGTTTTTGAAAAGGTCGCGGCTATTAGCCCAGTAACGTTTAAGATGAAGTTATTGCCCAAAACCGTTGTTATCCAACCGAATCGGTCAAAAAGTCTGATTTTGCTTCTGAAGCCCACCTTAGCGTAGGCTAGGCCCGAAATAAAAAGGAGGGGAATAGCCAGCACCAGTTGGGCGATGATGTAAATATTGAACTTTTCCGGCCCGAGCGTCCAAATCAGGGTCAATATGAGAAAGAGACTTCCCATCATCGCCCCGTTAATTGTGACTCTGGAAATGCTCTTTTCCGGATTCTTGGTTGGTTGATGTAGGGGAATGCCTCTTGCGTTCATTTATATATTTCTAGTTTTCCTATTCACTTTGGCTTCCAGCGGAGAGGGTGGGATTCGAACCCACGGGGGGATTGCTCCCCCAACACATTAGCAGTGTGCTCGATTAAACCACTCTCGCACCTCTCCGCCAGAAGCCAAAATCTTCAAGTTAATGAGCTGGTGGGATTTTTACCCCGCTTCGCGGGGCGAACCCGTTTCGAGTTCCACCCCCGAAACCCTCTGCGAGCTCAACAAATTAGCAGTGTGCTGCATTCGACCGCTCTGCCACCTCTCCAAATCAAATAGATTTTATCAGATTGGGGAAGGGAACTCAATTGCTAAGACTTGTCTGGCCTTCTTGAAATTGACTCTCGGTTGGTAATTTGCTTCAATTTTAGCACGATCGATGATAACCCCCGCGGGGGCCGCTCCGCTTTAGCGGAGCCAAATCCTCCGCGCTGGCGGGGGTATCCGAAGCACGTTGAGGTGATTGCGATGTCTGCTGTCAGTCTGGGTCCGCGGCCGAGGATCGCTCCCGTTCAGGGGCGGCTGTTTCCGAGCAGTCTCATCGTGGCTGTCTTCGGTGTTGGCCGCGATATGTTGAGCATCTACCGGTACACGGCCAGCGGTGTTGAGAAGACCGACATCTCTATCCCGTGGACGCAAGCGGAATCCCAAGACGGTGTTGCGCTCCAATGCTGGGACGCCGAGTGGCTCGAGGGGATGATGCATAACCTGGTTGACGAGGCCGGTGAGGAAGGACTCCTTGGCCTCGCCGCGCCAGGGGCAGACCTCTACGTTGAGGGCTGCCCGATTCTCCACTATCGGACGCTCATGAAGAGGATTCCCGACCTGGTCGCGCGGGCGACCGAAATCGTTCCCGCCGAACATCTCTATGTGGATCTGGGCGGGGCAGCAGTTCAGCCGTTCAATGCCCTCTACCAGTGTGTTGCCTACCGCGATCTGCTCGGGTGTAACCCGGCAGAAGACGGAAGGACAGTCTGTACACTGGTCGATCGGCTGACTGAGTGGGCCTGCCGGACCGGCGAGGTCCGCGCCGAGCTGCAGATGGCTCAGAGCCAAGGGCTCCTCCAGCCTTGCCAAGAAGAGGTCTACCAGGCCCTCGGGCTGGCCGCTTTCTACGGCCGGCTCTCCGATAGCAACTTCTTCGGAGCGGATGATCTGGTCCGAGCGCCAAATGGCGCCTGGGTGATGCCGGCGACTCACGACTCCGTCTGGGCTCGCCTGATCGGATACCTGATGGCGCCATGGGTTCTCTGGACCGGCGGCTGGATCGGCTGGGCTCGCCTGATCGGTGAGGACGAGCAGGTCCTCCCCGTTTCTTCGTTTCTCGGGGCGGGGATCGCCTTCGAAGGTGTCGGGAACGGAGTTGCCTCTGTCGTTGGCAACGTCGGGATGCACGGGGCTGTCTACTCAGCGCTCCGGGCGCATCTTGGCTGGAGCTTCGACCAGATGTCGCCCGCCGCCCAGCGGCACCTGCCGTGGGACGGCGAGCGGCTCGATGTCGAGGCAGTCAAGCCCGAGGAAGGGGCGCTTCACGCTTTCGTTTCGGGCTTGGTTAGCAAGCTCGGCAGGGAGCGAGCCTGCGCTGCCGTTGTCGCTTCCTCTGCCTTGGACTGCGCGGAAGCTCTTCAGCGCGCCTCGTCGGCTCTGGAAGTTGCCTGTCCTTCGGAACTTGCCGTGGTCGGCGGCTGGTACCACAACCGGGCCTTTGGCGAGGCTCTCGGTGACTGTGGCTTTAAGGTTGACTACCCGGCCTTCGGCGGCAGCGCTACCGAAGACGGGGTGGCCGCGGAGGCGCTTCGTCGCTGGTCGATTCAGGAGGGTGCCTCTGGACTGACCTTCAAGCAGGCCCATCAGGCGATCGCCGAGATGAGGGGGTAGCTGGGTCCTCTCTTCCAGGCCACAAAGTGGCCTTACCGGCCCCGACTCCGCTAGAAGCGGATGTCGGGGCCGTGTCGTATCTTTCATTTCGCGTGGTAAAATTCTCTTGTGAAGCAAAACATTTTAAAATTTTTAACGATTTTCTTTTTTGCTCTGGCGGTTTATTCGTTTTTCGCTCCCGGAAGCTATCAACCCCGCCACTATTTCGTGCCTTTGGCTAGCTCTATCTTACACGGCCGGCTTGATATCGCTCCCAACGGTGACACCTTAAACGAACTTGTCTGCCGCTCTAATAAATGTTTTGTCGTCTATCCCCCGGCGCCGGCGCTGGCGGCGATCCTCTTCGTTTTGATTTTCGGGGCGGGCATTAATCAGGTTATTCCTTCAGTCGTTTACGCCGCTTTGGCAGTGGCCATATTTTATTTTTTGACTAGGGAATTTTTCAAACAAAGGTGGATTCAGATTTCACTGACTCTGCTTTTCGGTTTCGGGACGAATTTCTTTTACACTTCGCTTTCCGGTTCGGCTTGGTATTTTTCCCATATTATGGTTGTTCTCTTTTCTGTTTTGGCTCTATTTTTCGCTGTCCGAAAAAAGCCCGTTTTAGCCGGCTTGATGTTGGTTGGTGCCTTTTGGTCGCGCCTGCCGGCGATTTTCCTTTTTCCGGCCCTTTTGTATCTAGTTTTACGAGAAAGAAAGCGGGGGGAGCGCCTCAAGCCGTTTCTTAAATTATTATTGCCAGTTGTTGGCGGGATAGTAATAATCGCTCTTTATAATTATTATCGTTTCGGCAGTTTTCTGCAGTCCGGTTATTCGCTCATACCTGGAGTGCTGGAAGAAGTTTGGTATGAGAGAGGAATATTTGACTTGACTTATATTCCACGCAATCTTGAGGTGATTTTTGCGAGTATGCCAAAGTTCTTGAGCTCCTTTCCATATCTTAATTTTTCAAATTTTGGGACGGCAATGTGGGTGGTTACGCCCGCACTCCTGCTTCTTATCGTTACCAAACTCAAAGATAAGTTGGCGATAGTTTTTCTTATGAGCGCTCTTTTGATAGCCATACCGAGTCTTCTTCATGGCGCGCCGGGTTTTTCCCAGTTCGGCTACCGTTTTTCGCTTGATTATATAGTTCTTCTTATAGTTGCTCTTGGGTTTGTTTTTCGACGCCTTGGCCCGAAAATCAGCTTGCCTCTCGTTGGGCTTTCGGTCGCAATTAATTTCTGGGCAGTCCTATTGTTTTACCTCGGGCGCTTTGGCACTTGACAGGTTCCAATTTATTAGTTGGCGATGATCATAGTTGGTTTCCTTGCTATTTTTATGGTTGGGATTCAATTGTGGTATAATATAGGCGTGCTCAGAATTTTTGCCGACAATCAGTAGCTCCTGTGCCCGAGTTTGCCCGATAGGTGCCTCTCCCGTATCGTAGTCGGGATGACGCAAGGAGGGCAGGCAAGCCAGGGTAGAGCAGGACAGACCCGGCGAATCTCATCTATATAAGGAGGGCCTTTTGGTTTTTGTGTTTATGTATATTTTGAAGGTCAAGTGTTTGTGTTAAATAAAATAAATATTCAAATTGTTTTTAAAGGGTCTAATTGGTATAATTACGGTAGTTAAGCCCTCGTAGTTCAGCGGATAGAACGTCGGCTTCCGGAGCCGAAGGTCAGGGGTTCAAATCCTCTCGAGGGCGCCAGAATCGAAGATTATTTGGTGACCGGAGGATTTGAAGGCCGGACCCCGCCATGGCGGGGGAGGCGGGGTCGCGGAAATTTTTAGCAGAAAATTATCTGTGACCAAATCCTCTCGAGGGCGCCAGAAATTTTGCATTTTAGCGGAGAGGGTATGCCCGCGTAGTTCAACGGATAGAATATAGGCTTGCGGAGCCTAGGATATAGGTTCGACTCCTATCGCGGGTACCAGAACTATGAAGCAGAATTTTAATATTTCTCTTCTAGATATTAAGAAGGCGGCCGAGAAACTTCGGCCGATTTTGAGGCCGACAAAGCTCATTTATTCTGATTATTTCTCCGAGATGGCCGGGGCGCAGGTTTATCTTAAACCGGAAAACCTGCAAGTCACCGGCGCTTATAAGATTCGCGGGGCCTACAATAAAATCAGCCAGCTTACGGAGAAGGAAAAAGCGGGAGGGTTAATTGCTGCTTCGGCTGGCAATCACGCTCAAGGGGTAGCTTACGCCGCAAGGAAAGCGAAAGTTCCAGCGACGATTGTTATGCCTGCCTCGACTCCTCTTATTAAGGTCGACGCGACCAAAAAACTGGGAGCGAGGGTCGTTTTGGACGGTGACTGCTACGATGATGCCTGTAATGCGGCTAGAAAGATTGAGAAGAAGGAAAAATTAACCTTTATCCACCCGTTTAACGACTGGGATGTTATTGCTGGGCAGGGAACGATTGGACTGGAGATTATGGAGGAATTGCCCGATGCGGACTATCTTTTGGTTCCAATTGGCGGCGGAGGGTTGATTTCCGGGATTGCCATTGCCGCTAACGCGATTAATCCAAAGGTTAAAGTTGTTGGGGTTGAGCCATTTGGGGCTGATGCGATGTACCGCTCGGTCAAGGCGCGAAAGCTGGTTACCCTGAAGTCAGTTTCGACTATCGCCGATGGCGTGGCGGTTAAAAAGGTCAGCGAAACCACCCTTAAAATCGTTTCGAAATTAGTTGACGGGATTGTCAGAGTAACCGACACCGAAATAATGGAAGCGTTTCTGGTTCTGTTGGAGCGGCAAAAATTGATTGCCGAGCCGGCGGGAGCGATTGCTTGCGCTGCTTTATTTGATTCGAAATTGAACCTGAAAGGCAAGAAGGTGGTCGCTCTCATTTCTGGCGGAAATATTGACGTTTTAACCATTTCCGCTCTTGTTTCTCGGGGTTTGATTCACCTAGGAAGAGTTTTTGAGTTCTCGGTTGATCTAGTTGACCGGCCTGGTGAGCTGGTGCATGTAGCGAAGATTTTAGCCGAGAACAAAGCTAATGTAATTAAAATTGTCCACAACCAGTTTGAATCGGTTGAGAGGATAAAGTCGGTTCGTCTGACGATTACAGTTGAAACAAACGGGTTTGAGCATATTAAAAAGATTAAAGATGCTTTAAAGGCGGGAGGATATAGTGTTGAAAATCATAAAAACTAAGGGGTCTGCACGTGAATATGCTTTTGATGGTGAGAAGCGGCAGGTTCGTAGCGAAAATTTGCAAAAGCGACGATGCTTATCAAGTACGAAGATAAGGAGAGGAGCTTTGGCGGATTTGCAGCAGAAGATGCCGCTTCGTAACCAAAATGGTATTCGCGTGCAGACCCCAAAAGCTCCGGAGGCAATCGGGCCTTATTCACAAGCCGTGATTTCCGGAGAGTTTATTTTTTGCTCGGGGCAGATTGGACTCGATCCGAAAACGGGGAAATTGGTTGAAGGCGGTATTATTGCGCAGGCAGAGCGGGCGATTTTAAATCTAAAGGCAGTTCTTGAAGAAGCGGGGAGTTCTCTCAAAAACGTGGTTAAAACGACCGTTTATCTAAAAAACATCACTGATTTTCATCTGATGAACGAAATTTACGCTAATCATTTTCTCTCTAAACCCGCGCGCGCGACGGTTGAGGTCTCGGCTCTGCCCAAAAACGCGCTGGTTGAGATTGAGTGCATCGCAAGCTCTAAAAATTAGCGGCTACTTATTTTCAATCGTAACTGATTCCATCACGTCGCTGGGGACGATTTTGCGGGTGACGTCGAGCCCTTTGGTTACTTGGCCGAATAGGTTGTAGTCTTTAGACAAAGTCGGTTGAGCTCCGAGACAGATAAAAAATTGCGAGCCGTTGGTGTTTGGCCCGGAATTGGCCATTGCCACGGCGCCGTCGGTATATTCTCCTTGAACGGCTTCGTCTTCGAATTCGTATCCGGGCCCGCCCGCTCCCGTCCCTTGCGGATCGCCTCCCTGAATAACGAATCCGGGGACGACGCGGTGGAAGGTTAAGCCGTTAAAAAATCCGGCTTCGGTCAGATAGACAAAGTTGCTGACCGTCTTGGGCGCCTTTTCGGAGTAGAGTTCAAATTCAATGACGCCTTTTTTGGTCTTAATGACCGCTTTTTTGTTTTTGATTTTTTCGTTCGGTAAGATCCCGGGGAAACTGTATTTCCCTTCACTTGGTACACTTTGAGGCGAAACCTGGGCCGTTTCATCAGTCATATTTTCTCCATTCTCCGGCGCGGTTGCTTTCTCGGCACAACCGCTAAGAATTATTGACAAAAACATCGCGGCGCAAACAATCAGTATTTTTTTCATTTTGGATCCTAGTATCCAGAATTTACACCAAAAACAACACCAATTTCAAGCATTTGTGCTTAAATCCTGGAGACTAGAACCTGGAGAGTGGGGCCTCTTAAATATTGATTTTCTCGCCGAACTTGCCGATTACCGGGAGTTCTTTTTCCTGTCCGCCGACTGCGTTGACTATTCCCATAATGAAGAGGATCAAAACAAGGATCCAACCGATTGTCCCGACTACCCAACCGATAACTGGTATAGCAATAATAACAGAAATGATTATGTCGAAGATTAGAAGAACAATCCCCTGTTTTATATGAAATTTAACAAACGGGTCGTTCTTGGCATCGGTCAAAAGGGGAATGAGAACCAAGATACCAAGATAACACAATACTGCCATTCCGACGTTTTTACCACCGCCTGATGGCTTGGGGGCTTCATCTGCCATATATCCCTCCACGTTATTTATTAATTTACTTTACCAATATTAATTATCTACTATTTTTTACAACTTGCAAGCGCAAGCTTTTACTCTGTTGGAAGGGGTTATTATGGCTTGAGCGCTTTTATTTGTTGAGTAGATAAAAGACTAAACTTAATATTATCGTCAGTGCTAATATAGCGGTCAGGGTAAGCCTCTCCCTTTTCGCTTTTTCGGAAAGCTGTGAGAAAGATATCTTTTCTTCTTCCCAGCGATCCTTATTTTGAAGGCCAATGACGAAGAAAACGATTCCAAATAACGAAAGGAGATAATTCTCCATCGGGATTCCTGCCACTATCCAGATCAAGCCTACTGAAAAAAGAGAGTAGTAACCTATCCCGTAGGCCTTATTTCGAAATACAAAAATAAAGGCTACAAGCAGGGCGATTATTATTGCTAGGATAATGGCTGACCAAATCATAATTATTTGTTTTATACCATATCTTTCTTATTTTGTCACTGGCGGAGCGTCGAGAGGGCGGAACTCGAGACTAATTATTTCCTCGTCCCAGAGCGGAGGGTACAGGATTCGAACCTGTGAAAGTCTTTCGACTCAACTGGTTTTCAAGACCAGCGCCATAAACCACTCGGCCAACCCTCCACTCTGGGGCCTATCGAGCTTTGCTCGATAACTGTTTGGCGGCTTCGCCTTTAGGTCCCCGCCGGAGGCGGGGCTGCAACAAGACCAGCGCCATAAACCACTCGGCCAGCCCTCTGCTTCATGTAATTTTAGCTTTTTTCCTCTTGAATTTCAAGATATAATCTTGATTTGTTAACCCGTTAGTACTAGCCAAGATATTTTTCTTTTTGTGAAAGATTAAAAGAATAGCTAGGAAACGGCAATATCCCGCTTAGAGAACCAAATCGCCGCGACAATGGTCAGAACTATAATCACCCCGCCGAAAACAATATATGACCAATTATCAATAGTGTTCTCGATCAGAGATTTGTTGGCATCGAAATAATAGAAGAAAGAGAAATACTGTAAGTCTTTAAGATTTCCTTTTAGAGAAGCAATAATTTTCAAGACATACATCACAATCAAAATTCCAACAGGAATAAAGTAAGCTTTCCCTTTTGAATTAAAAATAACCGAAAAGAAAAAGGCAATGCTCATTATTGACCAAGCGAAGAGCATGGCGACTATAAAGGTAGTCAGATAGTGCGAGGCTTGATAATCAATATTATACGCCGCGGCCAAAGGTATGGCGGCAAAAACCGAGACGGCGGTAAAAAAAGCGATAATCGCCAGTCCAGCCAGATATTTGGCAAGAAATATTTTTATTCTCGAGATAGGAAGCTCCAGAAGCGTTTCAATCGTGCCTGCTTCTATCTCTCCAGCGATTGAGGCTCCGCCAATCGATACTGTAAGAGCAATCACCAGAATCGGCCAGATAAAATTAAACTGCTCCATCGCCAAAAAATTCTCAATCGTGGAAAAGATGGAGCCGGTATCTTGAATACCAAAGGCATCCATGAATTCTTTGGGATAATACTCCATCATTTGATTAAATTGCTCCCTTTTGTCGGCAAAAGAGGGGAACAAACCAACATACATCCACAAAAAAACAATAGTTCCTATACAATAAATCAGGAGCATAGTCCTGCGGTCTTTAATTGTCCTTAGAAAGATTGCTTTCATTTGTAAAATTCAAAAAATATATCTTCTAAACTCGCGCGGCGGATTTCTAAATCCTCTAATTTATGCTGGTTTAGTATTTTTATCACCGGATTAATGTCTTCTTTGACTACAAGCTCAACACGGTTTTTATATTCGTTTTTTATTTCCACCCCATCTGCCTTGAAAACTGAAGTGTTAAACTCTTTATCAAAGGTTGCTATCAGATTGTACATCCTTTTCCTTTTAAGGTCGGCTATGCGCTCGGTGGCGACTAATTTTCCCTCTTTAATAATCGCGACCTTGGAACAAACTTTTTCAACCTCTGAAAGATTATGCGAAGACATAAAAACAGTCTTGCCTTTACTTCGGATCTTATCGAGTGTCTGATAAATTCTTTCTTGCAAAATTGGGTCGAGCCCAGCGGTCGGCTCGTCCATAATCAAAATATCAGGATCAGACATCATAGACAAAACAAGTGATAATTTTTGCTTGTTGCCGGTTGACAGCTGCCAGACCTTGCGCGATAAATCAAGCTCCAAATCTTTCGCCAATTCATCAGCGCGGTGTGAATTGCCCTTAATCGCTTTAATAAAATCGACATGGTCCTTACCGGTCCAACCCTTATACAATCTGCTTTCAGGCGAAAGATAGCCAATATGTTTCTTTAGTTTAACTGAATCTTCTTCAGCATTCTTGCCTAATAACTTGATTTCACCCTCGGTTGGCCGCAGAAAATCCATCATCAATCTGATAGTAGTGGTTTTGCCAGCACCATTGGGGCCCAAAAAGCCAAAAATTTCGCCTTTCTCGACCTCAAAACTGATGCCATCAACCGCTTTGACTTTGCCGAAATGCTTTTTTAGATTTTTAACTTCAATTGCGTTCATGTTTTTTATTGTACTATACTACTGATTATTAAAAATATAAACCCGTTCTATTATTTATTTTAGGATAGAGCTAATGATTCTGTATATAATCTTGCTTTTTTAACCCGTTGGTGCTAGTTTTGTACCAGTTCGTTGACAACATCACTTACGGAGGTGAGGCGCCGTGATCTGTCTTGGGGTGATGGGGGCACTTGTGCTGTTTGTCCTCGCTGCGATGTTACTCGTCAAGGCCTGCGGGCTGCCTGTGCACCTCTCGCTCGAGGCCCTCCTCGAAACGGTGTTCCCGTGGGCGCTACTCATTCTCGCGATCGTTGTCTCGATCGTGGTAATCGTGCTCTACGGTCCAATCTGGTGGGCGCAGGGGTGGGCAAGAGAAAGGGGCGATGCGCTCCGGTTTCGGCTAGCTGCCAGGAGGGTCAAGGCATGAAGGCGGCTCTGGTGGTTTTGGTCATCATCGCTGTTGTCGTAATCCTAGCCCCCGCTGTCTGGGGGCTGATTGAGACGGATGTCGAAGATGACTCTGTCTCGATCGACCGAGGGACACCGCCGCAGACTGGCTATGAGGAGTGTCGGTCTGTGGGCTGTGAGCTGTGTTGCCCGTGAAGGGAGGGAGCGTCATGAACGAAGCAACAAATGCACTTGGTCTGCTGATAGCGCTTATCGTCTTTGACGCTCTGGTCGGTGTCGGACTCATTATCCTCGGAGCCGTCTGGCTCTACTCGCTGCAAAGGGAGGAACGAGCATGTCATGGATCTGGTGGACGGCGGCGGCCGTCGTCGTCGTGACCGTCTTGATAGTTGTCGGAGCAGCCCGGAACGCGGGCTGGGCCGAGCGCCAGGCCGAAAGGCCGGATTGGGTGAGGGAGGAGTGAGCGTATGACGCTGTTCAGGGGCCGACCCAAGCTCCGCTTGAAGCGGAGTGCGGGCGGCCCTTTGTCGTTTCAAAAAACCGCCCTTGGGGCGGTCTTTTCTTTATTATCTTTTACTTTTTAGCTTTTAGCTAAATTATCCCCCGATTTCCGATTCAAACCCGAACTGTTTGGCTTTGGCGAATTCCTGCTTGGCAGCCTCGGGGTTTTTGAGCTCGGCGTAAACTAAAGATTGGAGATAATGGCATCGTCCGCAGGTAGGGTCGATGGCAAGGGCTTTTTCAAAACTAATTCTGGCTTCTCCAAACCTGTCGGTTGAGAGGTAGATTTGGCCGAGATTGACATAGCCGTCGCGCCATTTTGAGTCGCGCTCGACGGCAATTTCCGCTGCGGCAATGGCGCGGTCGCCATCGCCCTGCTTTAAGTACTCTTGGCTTAACAGCACGTATGAATAGGCATCGGTTCCCTTACTTGCAACCTCGGTTTTAATTGATTCGAGCCGTTGGCGATATTCTTCTTCTCTGGCAAGCTGATTCTGCCTTTGTTTTTCGACGACCACCTCATAGGTTTTTTTGATGCCAACGTAAGCCGCAATTATGATAACGAAAGCCAGCGCAATCCCGCCGATTGTTTTCCAGGGCAGCTTTATTCTCTTAAAGAAAGAAAAATCAATAGATATTGGAAACTCTCGCTCGATCCTTCTTCTGGCTTGGCCAATCTCTGCCTTGAGCTGGGGGGAGAGTTTGTATGATTTAATCTTATCGCTCATCTAATCCTCAGGTTTGTGTCAGCATTACGTTTGTTGGTGGGCTGATACTTGAATTATGAAGTATGAATTATGAATAATGGACCATAATTCTTAATTCACTATTCATTATTCAACTCCCGGCCATTTGGCGGAAATTAATGTATTCGAGTCACGCATATTTGTTGGGATCTTTTGCCAAATTGTTTCAGTGACAAAAGGAATAAAGGGATGAAGCATCTTGAGAGACGCCGTTAAAATGGTCAAAAGCTTAGTTTGAACTGCCCTCTTGTCCTTCTCGTTGTTGCTATTCAACCTGTCTTTTGACTGCTCTATTATTATATCAGCAAATTCGTGCCAGATGTAATTGTATAGGAGTTCCCCGGCGCGGGAGAATTGAAAGCTATCAAGGTGTTTGGTGACCTTCTCGATTACCTCATCAAGCCGCTCCAGATCCTTCTTGTCTTCGTCTAAAAGATTATTAATTTTACCTTTCGGATTTTCAAGGTTAGTCAAGACAAATCTTGAAATATTCCATATTTTGTTGGAGAAATTGCGGTATCCCTTGATTTTACTCTCTCCGACGGCAAGATCATTGCCGGCGGTTGCGCCAACAACAAGCGACATCCTGACTGCATCTGTGCCATATTTTTCGGTGACCTCGAGGGGATCCAAAACATTACCGAGTGACTTTGACATTTTGCGGTTATGCTCGTCGCGGACCAGCCCATGTAAATAGACGGTTTCAAACGGCGGCTTGTCGGTTAATTCCAGCCCCATCATAATCATCTTTGCTACCCAGAAGAACAAAATATCATATCCGGTCTCTAAAACTGTTGTTGGATAAAAATACTCATAGTCAGTAGGTTTACCGTCTGTAGCCTTGGCAGAGGACGGCCAGCCGAGGGTTGAAAACGGCCAAAGAGCGGAGGAAAACCACGTGTCGAGTACATCTTCGTCCCTAGATAATTCAGTATTCCCACAGGTAGGACATTTTTCGGGCTTCTCATTAGAGATGATGATCTCCCCGCATCGCCTGCTTAATTTCTCTGCAGGAATAAATTCATAGTGGTAAATATACGCCGGTGAGTCATTTACTATTTCTTTTTCGGGGTTATGGCGCTTGAAAGCGGCGATCAGTTCTTCGCGCTTTGCGTATGTAGCATAGTGCCCCTTGTCCTCAAGTGGGAGATCTTTTACTACTGTTTTTATGACCTCTTTCATAACCCCATGGCCTAATACTCTCCTTGTGCCGCTGTGTTCGAAAACAACTCTATCCCCGGATTGGAAACCGTGATCTCTTAGGCGATAAGTCTTGATTTTCCCTTTGAAGAGTTGGGCTGCAACGCTCTCGGCGAACCCCATCCTCTTTGTTTTTGGTTCGCCGCAATACCAAACCGGTATTCGATGTCCCCACCAGAGCTGACGGGAGATGCACCAGTCGCGAATGTTGTCGAGCCAGTGAAAATAAACCTTTTCAAATCTTTTCGGCAGAATCTTTATCTTGCCAGATTTGACTGCTTCCTTTGCTTTCTCGGTGAGCGGCTTCATTTTGACGAACCATTGTTTTGAGGGGATTGGTTCAATCACCCCGCTGCAACGGTAGCAAACGCCGATATTGTGCTCGTAACTTTCGTCAATTTTTTCAATTAGTCCCATTTTCTTCATATCTTCGACGACCGCCTCACGAGTTTCTTTGGTTGTCATACCGGCATATTTACCTGTGTTTTCCATCATTTTGCCATTTTCGTCTATGACTTGCTTTAGTGGAACACCGTGTCTTTGAGCGATTTCAAAATCAACTAATGAATGGGCGGGTGTCACTTTGACTGCGCCGGTGCCGAATTTCGGGTCAACGGCATTGTCGGCAACGACAACAATCTCAAACTCGCCTAGCACCCCCGGGATTTTGTACTTTTTCCCAACCATATCTTTGTATTTTTTGTCGGAAGGGTGGACGGCAACGGCTGTGTCGCCGAGCTTTGTTTCGGGACGGGCGGTTGCCAGAGTAAATGGCCCGTATTTTATATGATAAAACTTGCCTTTTTCTTTTTTATATTCGACTTCGTCGTCTGAAATGGCGCTGTGGCAGTGCGGGCACCAGTTGACGGTGCGAAGCCCTTGATAAATAAGTCCTTTGTCATAGAGACGTTTGAAGGCCTCATCGACGGCTTCTGACAGACCTTTGTCTAAAGTAAATCGTTCGTGGGTCCAATCACAGGAGGCTCCTAGGGCACGAGTCTGACGGATGATCTCGCCACCATACTTTTTTTTCCACTCCCAAACCCGCTCGACAAATTTTTCTCTTCCCAAATCGCGCTTTGATTCGCCTTCTTTTTTGAGTTCTTTTTCGACGACATTTTGGGTGGCAATGCCGGCATGGTCTGTCCCCGGTAGCCAAAGCGTCGGCTCGCCTTTCATTCTGTGATAACGGGTTAAGATGTCCTCAAGCGTGACAACCATCGCGTGGCCAATATGGAGCTTCCCCGTCACGTTGGGCGGCGGCATCATTATCACGAAAGGTTTCTTGCCCCTTTCAATCTTTGGCGTGAACGCGCCGGAAGACTCCCAGAGTTTGTAAATCTCCGTTTCGTGCGCTTTTGGGTCGTAAGCTTTGGGGAGTTCCATTTTATCCCAGTCCGATTTTAGATTTGACCTCGATTAAGGTTTTCTTGGCAATGGGCTCGAGCTTTTTTGCTCCGGCATTGAGAATTTCGCGCAGTTTTTCCGGCTCACTCATCAATTCGTTGTACTTTTTCTGGATTGGGGTGAGAAATCTAACAACTGCCTCGGCGAGGTCTGATTTAAATTCGGAGTAATTTTTGCCTTCAAATTCCTGCTCCAATTCGGCAATTGATTTGCCAGAAATGCCGGAGAAGATGGTTAAAAGATTGGAAATGGCTGGCTTATCGGATGCGGCTTTGATTTCGCTCCCAGAGTCCGTGACCGCCCTTTTGATTTTATCGCGGATAACATCCGGTTCATCAGTCAAAGCGATGTAATTAAAAGCCGTTGAGGCCGATTTAGCCATTTTTTTCTTCGGATCGTCGAGCCCCATAATCCGCGCTGTTTCTTTTTTGATTAACGGATTCGGAACGGTAAAAACCTGGCCGTATTTATTGTTTATTCTTTCGGCAATATCGCGGGTAATCTCAATATGCTGCTTTTGGTCCTCGCCAACCGGCACATCAGTCGTCCGGTATAAAAGAATATCGGCGGCCATTAAAACCGGATAATCAAAAAGCCCTGCCGAGACGCTTTTGCGATTTTCACCTGCTTTTTCTTTGAATTGGGCCATCCGTTCCAGTTCACCCATATAGGTGTGGCAGTTTAAAATCCAGCTTAACTCGGCTACTTCGGGGCGGTGAGATTGGACAAAAATCGTGCTTTTTTCCGGGTCAACTCCGCAGGCAAGATAGATTGCCGCGACCGAGAGAATGTTCTTTTTAAGCGCCTCGGGGTCTTGCGGCACGGTGATGGTATGAAGATCGACAATACAATAAATACATTCGGCGTCTTGGTTTTGGAGCTCAACAAATTGCTTGATTGCGCCCAAATAATTGCCGATGTGAACCACTCCCGACGGCTGAATGCCGGAAAATATTCTTTTCATAGTTTGAAAATATCAGATAGGAAGTAAGTTTTCAAATAAATGCATCTGTGATAAAGACGTTGGACGGTAAGCAGCGGGTCCTGTCCGGCAACATTTTCTCTTGGCCCGCGTCGGCCGACCTAGCGAGTCGGCCGCGCTTAGCCTCGGCTTCGCTCTTCCCGACAGAACTGTCGGAAAGCCGTGCCCGTTCGGGCCCCATAGATTATTCGCGGGTTCCACCCCCGCGAAGCGATAAAAGATGCCAACCACCCGCAGAATTTATAAAGTTTTGATGCATTAGTCGTTTTAGAAAGCGGGAGGGGCGCCCGTAGGCGCCCCATGTGTTTTTAGGCCTGCCTCCCTTCAGGCCGGAAGTGGTAGATCAGTAGGTGTCGTAATCATCGTCCCCTGAGCGAACGAAATAGGTGATGAGCCCTGCGATAAAGGCGATGACACCACCGACGAGGCCGTCCCACCAGCGGAATGGGACGGAGATGCCGATCCCGTAGCCGAAGATGGCTACAATCGCGAGGATCACTTCGGGCCATATGACCCACTGTTCGGGCCGTTCGTCGAGGGCGGCGAAGATGACGCCGGCGGCGATGCCGACAGCGATCGCTCCGGCGATGCCGAAGGAGAGCCAGTTAGGCGCTCCCAGGTAGAAGAGGACAGCGGCGATGATTGCGACGATCGCCGCGACGATCAGGGCGGTCAGCCAGCCGGGCCATTCCCAGCTGGTTTCCCTTACGCGCGACTGCGGCTCGGTTTGCGGCTGCATAGCGGTTTCCTTCCCTCATGCGAAGTGTGGACAGCTAGCTCGGGACTGGGCGGATGAGTATATGACCATCGCCCAGGAAACGGCGAAGCAGATGAAGTAGATGACTCCGGCTCGCCAGCCGCTTGCGAAACCGAGAAGCACGGCTGGTATGAGCCAGCCGGCAAGGGCGGCGATGCAGCCGGCGTTGTCGTTGCCGAATGACTGCGTGATATAGCAGCTCCACAGAATCAGCTTGTACAAGGTTGCGAACAGCAAGCCGAGTGACAGGCCAAGTCCGGACGCGATCGATGCCCATTCGGGCAGTCGATCGCGAAGAGCTAAACCAAGGATGAAGGCTAGCCAGGCGAGTAAGGCTAGCACCCACCAGTATGACATCCTGCTTTCTGGTGCGACAGACTTCATCGGTGACTTCCCCTCGGCTTTTGCCGGTAGTTAGCTCATTACAGCTCGGGCTACTGCCCTCCTCTCACGATGTCGATGAACGCTGTCTCGAGAGATTATCTCGAGAGGTCGAGCGAATAGTAGCAGATTTTGCACTTCGAGGGAAGACATTTTAAGATTATTTGCTACTATCGTTTCATGGGTTACCGACAAGAATATTTAAGGCGGGCTAAACTTGCGGCAAAAGTGCTGCGTTTCGCGCCGTTTGTTAGAATGGCGGGATTGAACGGCTCTCTGGTTCGAGGCGACGAAAAAAAGGCTTCCGACATCGATTTTTTGATAATCGCCAAAGCCGGCCGGCTCTACACAGCGAGATTTTTTGCGGCAGCTTTGGTTCATCTCACCAGCTATCGCCGCTACGGCGATAAAGTCGCCGGCCGGATTTGCCTCAATTGTTATTTAAATGATAAGAATCCTAATATTTCGCCCCAAAACAAAAAAAGTAACCAAAAGGTTGCTAATGCTTATAAATATCTAGTTCCGCTGGTTGATGACGGAGAGGCGGCGGACCATTTTTTTAAAGCTAGTAAATGGTTTGCGAGACATAGGGTTTCGGGCGAAAAATACGCCAGAAAATTGCGCGAAAAAACATTTATTGATTACCCATTATCACCTGCATATTTATTTGATTGGTTCTTTGAGTCTACAGTCGGGGAAATTATTGAAAAATTATTGATGAGGTACCAGCAAAAAAAGATTCTAGCCAGTCGGGACGGTAATGATGAGCTTGTGGCAACGAAAGATGAAATTCGGCTGCACCCGAAAAAATAGGCGCTTGATATTTGTTCTCTTTTGAGTTAGCAATGAGATATAGCGATCTTCGAGAAAGGGTGAGGCCGGATGTCTGAGGGCGAGAAGCCGATCATAGCCTTCGTCTGTGAAGGCTCGCCGCCTCGGCTTGGCGAAGTCGAGGTGCACCATTTCGTCATCTGTGGAGAGGGGGTAGCGCCGGCAACGGACAACTCATACGGCACCAGTCTTGAGGACTTGGCCAAGCATCCCGACTTCTTCGGCATCCTTGCCGATCCTGTCGGGATGAGCGAAGCACAGGTGCGGTTGCTTGCCGCTGGCCCGAGCTTTGCCATCTGGACCCACGAGAGAGACTGTCCAAGGGTGCGGCTATGCCTCGGATTCAATCCCGACACACCCGTGCTCGAGCCGGCCGACAGTCTGGCTAAGATCCTGGCTACCCTGACGGCTATGGGCCAATGAAGGGAGCGGAATGGTCGCTCAAGTGGGGCGGGAGGAAGTTATATCCCGCCCCTTCGTCATATGTAAAGCACGCTTGACAAATTTTCGGCTTTTTTGTACATTAATATTCCGGCGACGGATTGGATCCCCCTTCCATATCTCTCGCCGGAATAGGTAACTAGTTCATAAATTTTGGGAGGAAACAATGGCATTAAAACTCAAACCGCTGGCCGACAGAGTCATTTTGAAGCCCTTGGAGGCTGAGGAAAAAACAAAATCGGGGATTATTTTGCCTGATTCGGCTCGGGAAAAACCGCAAGAGGCGGAAGTAGTTGCGGTGGGGCCGGGAAAAGTTAAGGACGGAAAGCGTATTGAGATGACTGTTAAGGTCGGCGACAAAGTTATTTATCCAAAATATTCCGGCGACGACATCAAGGTTGACGACAAGGAATACACGATTGTCGAAGAGGAGAAGATTCTGGCGATTGTTGAATAATTAGTCAATTGTACAATTGTAAAATTAACCTATTAGAGGTGTAAAAATGGCAAAGGATATCAAATATTCAGAAGAAGCACGGTCAATAATGAAAAGGGGAGTAGACAAGTTGGCCAATACGGTCAAGGTGACTTTGGGCCCGAAGGGCCGAAATGTGGTTCTGGATAAAGGTTTTGGCTCCCCGACTATTACTAATGATGGAGTAACGATTGCCAAGGAGATTGAGCTTGAAGACAAGTTTGAGAATCTGGGCGCCCAGCTTATTAAGGAAGTTGCCGAAAAAACGAATGATGTTGCCGGCGACGGCACGACCACGGCGACGATTTTAGCCCAAGCGATGATTGCTGAAGGGCTCAAAAATATTGCTGCCGGCGCCAACCCAATGGCTATCCGCCGCGGGATAGAATATGGCGTCAAGGCGGCAGTTGGAGCTCTAAAAAAGAACTCTAAGCCGGTTTCCGGCAAAGAGGAGATTGCTCAAGTTGCTTCAATTTCAGCTGATAACGGCGAGGTGGGAGCACTGATTGCCGAAGTGATGGATATGGTTGGCCGCGACGGGGTAATTACGGTTGAGGAAGGCCAGTCACTCGGGCTTGAAAAAGAAGTGGTTGAGGGAATGCAGATTGACCAAGGCTTTGTTTCGCCTTATATGGTGACTGACGCTAACCGGATGGAATCAGCGGTTGAAGATCCTCTCATTCTAATTACCGATAAGAAGATTTCGTCCGCCCAGGATATCGTTCCGGTTTTGGAGAAAATTGTTCAAACCGGCAAAAAAGACATCGTGATTATCGCTGACGATGTTGACGGCGAAGCCCTAACGACAATCGTTCTTAATAAGCTTCGCGGTGTCTTTAACGCTCTTTGTATCAAAGCACCTGGCTACGGTGACAGTAAGAAAGAGATGCTTTCCGATATCGCTGTGCTTGTGGGTGCAGATGTGATTTCTGAGGACACGGGGCTGACTTTTGAGAAAGTTGAAATGTCGCAGCTGGGTAGAGCCCGCCGAGTGGTCGCCGACAAAGACAAAACGACGATCGTTGACGGCAAGGGCGATCAGAAAGCGATTAAAGAAAGAATTAGTCAGATTAAAAAGCAAATTGAAAAAGCCGACTCTGATTTTGATAAGGAGAAGCTACAAGAGAGAATGGCCAAGCTTTCGGGTGGCGTGGGCGTCATTAAAGTCGGCGCGGCTACGGAAGTTGAGCTAAAAGAACTTAAGCATAGAATCGAGGACGCTCTCTCGGCTACTAAGGCGGCGGTAGAGGAAGGGATAGTGCCGGGCGGCGGCGTGGCGCTGGTTGACGTAATTCGCACTGTCGGCGATGCCGAAGTACAGGGCGAGGATGAGAAGGTTGGCCTCTCAATTGTCCGGCGTGCCCTTGAGTATCCGATCCGCCAGATTGCCCAGAATGCCGGCAAGGACGGCTCGGTCATAATTGAGGAAGTAAGACGCAAAGAGAGGGGCGTCGGCTATGACGCGGCTTCTGATGAATATGTTGATATGGTCAAAGCCGGGATAATTGATCCTTTGAAAGTTACCCGATCAGCTCTGCAAAACGCCGCTTCGGTTGCGGCGATGGTTTTGACGACTGAAGCCGCGGTAGCTGATATTCCTGAAAAGAAAGAAATGGGCGGCGCGAATATGCCGGGCGGCGGAATGCCGGATATGGGGGGGATGGGGTATTAACGCAAAGCGTTAATAAAGTAAAAGTCAAAAAGTAAAACGGGGGAATGAAAATCGGGCCATTAGGCCCGATTTTCGTATGTTTATAAATGTTTCGGTTTTAAGATGGAACGAGCCGTGGGGAGCGAGAGCTCAACCCACGGCTCGGGATAGTATCGTGAGGGACGGCTTCGGGGGTTGAGCCCGAGATTCCGTCCCTCCGAAGGCGGCGCTGGAAGGCGAAGCGCCGGAGGATGGCAGGCGACGCTGAGCGTAAACTCACTGAGGAGAACCGGAGTGAGGCCCCCAGAGCCCGCAGCGTTGGCTTACCCAGCGCCGCCCTCCCTTGTGCACCACATCGGAGTGGGCACAGGGATAAAGCAGTACGGAGGATGGATGTGTACGGCAGCTCGACCAGGCAGGCGCTGGCGGGGGTGGGAGGGTATGATGAATCCCCGACATGCGCCTTCTAGTCCGGTGAATCTGTGTGCCCGCAGTTCACGCAGGGCTTGCCGACCGTGGTCGGCACCTCGCAGCGCGGGCAGGTGTTGTCGTTGGTTGAGGACTGGTCTTGCGGGCAGCAACCCGGCTTGTTGCAGAGGAAGAGTGAACCATCGGCCGGCACGGGCTCGCGGACAGGTGTTACTCTGTCCGGGCCGATCCCGGCTATCATCTCGCCGGTGCAGCCGATAGCTCCACCCACGATCTTGTGGGCGATGTTCGGTTCGCGGTCGAGAACAACCCTGGTCGGGGGTTCGAGTGTTGCTGCCATCGAGTTGCCTCCGTTTCTTCTTCAAATTCCGCCCGAGAGAAAAGCTTACGCGTCACCCTCGAGTCAGAATAATTTACCACAAAAAGAAGGTTCTTGTCAACCTTCTTCTGAAGACTGAGGCCTAGAGCCTAGGGACTTTACTTGGGTATTTTCTGAATGAGTTCTAAGGTTGTTTTGCCGACCTGTTTTAGCGCCGGCCAGGCGGCGGGTAAAAGGAGAATGAAGACTACAACCCAGAGCAGGTTTTTACGCATAAAATTAACCAGCGCTATAACCAGAAAAACCAGAATAATAATTGCTAGTGGCAACCTGTAAACAGCCGGAATGGTTTCTAAGCCCTTATTGTAAAGTTCTATTATCGTTTGCATAGATTAAGTAATATCTAACAAGTAGTATCTCATAGGCTTTTACGAAGTAAAAGGGGTGGTGTGGCCGAATATAAGTGATAAATCAAAAATTTATTATTTTTTGCTTATATTATTACTTGTTATATTTTCTTTATTACTTTCAGGTTCGCGGTGATGGTATTTCTTGTGGATTTCACGCAGATGCTTGTCCGTGACATGAGTATAAACCTGGGTTGTGGTAACCGAGCTGTGGCCCAAAAGCGATTGGACAGAGCGCAGATCGGCACCGGCGCGCAAAATGTCGGTGGCGAACGAATGCCTCAACACGTGGGGCGTAACCTGCTTGACGATACCCGCTTTTTTGGCCGAGTCTTGGACTATTCTCTGCACTTGCCTCGCGGTCAGTCGGGCTCGCTTTGCTGTCATCTCCCCCTTGGTTTGTTCGGTATCGGGTTTTTCTCCTTCGTTTTTAGTTTGGCCACGCCATCCCTCCGCCTTCGGCGGGCCTACAAGTTTTACATTTTTAATTTTCACAAACGCTGCTTCATCCTCGTCGAATCTCGTTTTGAAATACCTATCCAGCCACTCCGCCGCCGAATCAGATAGAAAAACGACTCTTGCCTTGCCGCCCTTGCCGAGAACCGAAAATTCACCTCTCTCAAGATTGATTTGGTCTCGTTTGAGAGCAACTAATTCCGACACTCTTATCCCAGTTGAGAACAGAATTTCAAGCATTGCCCGATCGCGGATTTCCTTATCATCTTTGCCAGAATTAACTTCGAGCAATCTTTTTACCTCCTCCTCCTCCAAGAATTTTATTTCTCTATCCGGTGTATCGGCCAGTTCGATTTTTTCCGGCACAAGCGAGTCAACATCCATTTTTGAGAGGTATTTTAGAAAACTGCGCAGGGCGATCATATAATAATTGAGGGTTTTAACGCCTAAGCCCCGTCGGTGCAGTTCGAGACGCCATTTTTTTATCAGTTCAAGGTCGATTTTTGAAACGTTATTTACACCGGAACTTTCGGCAAATTCGGCGAACTTAGTTAAATAGGACTCATAATTTCTAATCGTAAGCTGGCTGTGGCCCCGCTCGAGTTCAATATATTCTAGAAATTCGCGGATTTGCTTGTCCATATCAATATTTTACGACATAAAACAAAAACATGAAAGAATTTTTAGCCGTTGCTACTCGTATCTTAGTACATCAAGCGGGTTGACCCTGGCTGCTCTCTTAGCGGGATAAAGACCGGTGATTAACCCTAAAAGAATTGAGAATAAAAAGATGCCGATCAAAAAGAGAGGGGAGAAATAAAAGACCTGAACGGGATCTCCGCCGGCTCTTTTAGCAAAAAAATTCAAAATCTGATTGGCAACGGTTCCAAAAGCGATCCCTACAACCATACCGATAGTGCCGCCGATGACCCCCAGAACGATTGCCTCTGCCAAAAAGAGATTATTAATATCTTTTTTCTTCATGCCCAGAATTTTCATCAGGGCAATTTCTTTGATTCTTTCTAAGAGCGAGATAGTCAGAGTGTTGAACATTCCCAGAGCGGCAACGACAAGAGCAACAACACCAAAGCTGGCAAGAATGACTTTGAAGACATTGAAGATTTGCACGATTTGGGCAACTGTATCGCCGACATACTGGGTTTTATAACCCATATTTTCAATCACTTTTCTTGTGGTGGCGGCTTCGGAGCGGCGGGTTAGCTCGACTTTAAGCTGAGAATAGTCGGTTATCCCGAGTGCGGTGATGTTTTTGTAGTGGGTATAGATTTTAACAGCGGTTTCGTCTTTTATAACTCCGATAATCTTAAACTGCTGGTCTTCGATGGTTTTGTCTTCTCCTGTGCCGGAGTAAGCTTTGGGAATGATAATATCAGTGACAAGAGTTTTATTAATGTATCGAGATGGGTCATCGCCTCCCATAAATTTGGTATAGGCACTGTTGACGACTGCCTCGGGAAGCTCGATGGGGGATTCGATGAGATCGGCGCCCGCGGTCGAATAAGTTGCTTGCGGCTCGCCGTAGAACTCGCCCCATTTTATTTTAAGCCCGCTCCATTCAAGATATTTGGCCGATGCGCCAAAAACTGTTGCGTCAATCTGGGCGTTTGTCTTTTTGGCTCTCGCGCCGACCGAGATTGCCGGCTCGACGCTTTTGACTGACTGGATAGCATCAATTTCAGCGGTTGAATTGTCATTGAGTTTTACGACCTGGGAACTCCCCGTGCCGACATCTAGTAGCTGGAAGGCGTTTCCGCTAGTTACCTCGCGGGTAATCAGCCGCTCCAAGCCGAAGGCGAAGGCGACGAGAAAGACGATGGCCGAGATGCCGATTATAATACCGGTTAAGGTAAGAACCGTCCTTAGACGCCTCGTCATCAGGTTCTTATAGGCAAGTTTTACGATAAATCTTCTATCCACTCTTAGTGTCCTTTACGATTAAGCCGTCTCTCATTTCAATCGCTCTTGTTCCTAGTGTCCAATAAGCCTGGTTGTGGGTGACCAAGATGATCGTTCTTTTATATTCTTTGTTCAGCATATCAAAAATAGCCATTATCTCATCGGACGTTTTGGTGTCGAGGTTTCCAGTCGGCTCATCAGCAAGAAGAATCCACGGGTTGGTAACCAGAGCGCGGGCCAGAGCCACTCTTTGCTGCTCCCCTCCAGATAGTTGAGTCGGGATCTGCCTTGATAGATCCAGTATACCGAGCTCTCTCATTACCCTTTTGGCGCGTATTTTTGAGTGTTTTTCTTTCTCTCCCTGAATAATTAGAGGTAGAGCGACATTCTCCAAGACGTTTAGCGACTTGACCCAGTGTGAAAGCTGATGGATTATGCCCATTTTCTTGGAGCGGAAAATTCCTCTTTGGTCGTCGTCAAGGTTGAAAATATCGGTGTCGCGTATTTCAATTTCTCCAGAAGAGGGAGTGTCGATGCCGGCGATAGTATTAATCAGGGTCGTTTTGCCGCAGCCGGAGGGACCGTAGATGACGCAAAAGTCGGTTGCTCTGATAGTAAGATCAATTTCTTGGAGAGCCTTGATGAGATTACTCCCGACTTTGTAATTTTTCTTCAAGTCGGAAACATCAATAACCACATCGTGGTGATTTGTCGGCGAATCTTTTGACATTATTGGTTTATCTGTTTTTTGTTCGTTGGCTATTTTTTTCATATTTTTAAATTCCATCAAATCTAGAATAACCCTATCATCCAGCCGAACAGTTTTGTTAGAGTGTTGAGCATTATGGTCAAAACCGACATTGACGGCTCGCCCGGGACGGCGACGAAAGATTTTGAAGTGGTCAGGTTATAAGCTTTGTCTTTGACCAGAATTCTCAAGGTGTAAGGCGTGGATGGTTTAAGATCTGATATTACTACAACGTGATTTTGGCTAAGGGCAGTGTTTTCTGTTGTTTTGTAAGGGAATTCATCAGCGCCTAATCCCTCTCCGTATTCAACTTGGTTGGTGGTCGGCTCATCAGTTTTGAAGGAAACAACAATTCGGGCTTTATCTACTGTTCCCTCGCCGACATTTGACGACTCGATGGTAATATCTGATATTTCCGGCGCACGGGCGTCAAGATCAGTAAAGAGAGTGTGGGTGTCTGATCTGGCCTGATTTCCAAACTGGTCGCGGCCGAAGGTATAGAAAGTATACTCGGTGTTGTCTTTGAGCTCGGTCAAGGTTGCCTTGTGGTCTTGAGTCATCGCTGATTTTGACTGCTCCAAGATTGGCAGGCCGTCTTTGGGTCTGTACTCGATTGAAGTTGAAATCGGTACATTCGACTTCCAGACGATAACAATTGCCGGATACGGCCCGGAGGTGTCTTTGTAGTATGAGATTCCATAGATTCTAGGTTCGGGTAATGTTTCAAAGACATAATCATCAGAGGAAAATTCATTGCTGTCGGTGTCGGTGCCGTAGATTTTGAAGTGATAGACGGTCGAGTGGGTTAGGTTATCGAGAGTGACGGAGTGCTTTGTTGTTTTAGAGCTTGCTGCCTCTTCGAGAGTTGAGCCGTAGGAAACGCTTGTTCCATATCTCAAGCTGGTAGTTGCCGGGTTTGAAGTTTCATAGCTTATATCAGCCGTGGTTAACTTCACGTTTGAAACGGAAACATTTGAGACGGCCGGCGCGGGGGTGGTCGTGAAAGAATAGACGCCGGAGTAGGCCAGTGTCAGCGAATATTCCCTGTTTTCGTCGTAAGAGAGGACTTGGTAGTAGTAGGTAGTTGAGCTTGAAAGACCGGATAGGCCGACTGAATGCTCGATGACAGTTTCTATTTGCCCTTTATTGTCGGTTGAACTGGCAAGGTCACTTTCATTGGTGGAATATCTGACAAAGGAATTTGAGGCGCGGGAAGTTACCCAGTTTACGGTCGCGGTGGTAGCCTGGGCTGAAACTGACGGCATTCCGACTAAGACTGGCGGCGAGGTGTAGTTGCCGGTTGGCTGTTTGGAGACCACGGAAGAGGGAGTGGAGGCATTGCCGGCGTTGTCAACCGACTTTATTCGATAGTAATAGGTAGTTGAGCTTGAAAGGCCGCTGTCAAGGTAAACTGTGTTGGCGGTTGTGCCGGCGACCTGAAAGTTGATCCCATTAGTTGAACGCTCAACCTGATAATGGTCAAAGCTGGCTGGGTCCTGGCCTGCCCCAGCTGTCCACTTGATTGTCAGTTCCCAGATTGAGGCGGCGCGGTTTGAAGTGTCGGAGATGGTCACGCCTGTCGGAGTCGGAGGGGCGGTAGTGGAGCAGGTGAAGTTGACCGTGGCAACGTTGGCCTCGTCAAAGGCGTAATTACCGGCCTCGTCACGGGCTACGAGATAGAAAGTATTGTTGCCCTGCGTCGTTGCGTAAGCCCCCGCAGTGAGCGTAGTCGAACTGGAACCGGTCCAGGTGACATTGGACATCGAAGGCCAAGCGTTAACTGACCAGCCGTAGTTGACGATGTTGGTCGGGTGAGAGGGGGCGTTCCAAGTGAAGGTAAAGGAATTAGTCGAGGAAGACGGCGGGTCAGCAATCAGTGAAGTCGGCTTAGCTGGCGCCGAGGTCGTGTAGTAATAGCTGGTTTGAACATCAGCCGAGAAGTTACCGGCGGTATCAACCGATCTGACCAAAAAGGCATTGGTCCCTTCTTGGTAGGCAGTAATTCCCGTAACCGTCCTCTCGACTTGGGTGGCTGACCAGTCATCCACGCCATTGCCTCTCTTGTATTGATAGCCGGCAATTCCGGATTGTTCGGGACTCGGGTCAGTTGCCGCCGGCCAGGAGAAAGAGAAACTGTTTATGCCCGTATAGCCGGAAGGCGAGGCGGCGATAAATGACGGGGGTTCGGGGTTAACCGAATCAAACTTATAGGTGAAATATGTTTGGGCGGCGGAGAGGTTAAGAGCGTTGTCTTTAGTGCGCAATCTAAAGTAATAAGTGTCGGAAGTGGAGAGAGCGCTAGCGGTATAAGAGACACCGGTTTGGAAAGTGCCGGCAGTTAAAGGATCAGCGGTGTCATCCGTGCCGAAATAGACCCAGTAGCCGGCTACGCCGCTTTGGCTGTCTGTCGCTCCATCCCACTCAAAGTAGGGTGTGGGGTAGTTGTAGAAATTGTCGGTGGTGATAGGCGTTCCCTTACCGGAATCAGAGTAGCCGTTGAATGTTGTGGGATTTGTGGGCGGGGTATTGTCAGTTATCCAGCCAGTGTTGCCCGTGCCAGATGAGTTAGCCGTAAGATAGAAGGTAGCTCCGCCGGTGGCGTTGGAGCGGTTCATTGAGACATAGTCGCAAACGACCATTCCCGAGGCCTTTAATAGGGTCCATTGCGTTACGCCGTCATCGGAGTCAATCGTCACCAAATTCCCCGCTGTGCCGTTCAAGAAGTTCGTTCCCGTCATCGTATAAGTGGTATCTTTGGTGAATTTGACCGTCTTTGTTCCAGCCGAAGCCATCGTCATATTGGCGAAGGTGAAGGCATTAAAGAAAGTTAAAACATTTGTCGCTGAGGGTGAAATAGTAATGTTATTATAGATCTGTCCGCCTCCATAAAAGCTCGAGGTAGCACTGTCGGTTTTCGTCAAAGCAATGGTTGAAGTGCCACAATCTAATGTCAAACTATCTGTTCTGACATACCAGAGATACGAACTGCTGACACCAGTTATTGTCCAAGTGCCAGATCCCATTGTAATCGCCCTGGTAGTTGTGACATTGCTAGATAAACCAGCCGTTGATACATTGTAATTATTCGCATTGAAAGTTCCGTTCTTGACAGTTAGCATATAAGTAACAGATAGAGCATCCTGCAAAGTCAATGTCCCCGTTGGCATTTCCACATATAGATTTGTGTAAAAATTATTTCCAGCGGTCGTCAAGGTATAAGATCCTCTGCCCTGAAAATATATTGGATAATAATATCCACCGACAGTAAATGTCATCCCTGATATTAATGTAAATGAGCCGTAAGAATAATATGCGGACAATGTATTCAATGCCCAAGTCGGCTTCGTCCCAGTATAACCCGCCCCCGTCCAGTCAATAGATTTTCCGAGCCGCGGCATATCGGCGGTAACGGTAACGCCGGAGTTGTAGCCACCAGCAACGGCCATACTGACATTATCTTGGGGCAATGGAACGCGGGAAGTCCAGTTTCCAGCATCAGACCAGTTACCGCCCGTGGCGTCATTCCAGGTTTGGGCAACAGGGGTAGTCATTGTAAGAGTTCCCCCGCCAGAGATAGAGTTTCCTCCGCAATCACCGATTGAATTAGCTCCGCCATTGGTTAAGTCCAAATCACTGCCTCCATTGGCAAAGGTAATATCCATAAAATCAACATTATTGGTTGTAACTGTGGCTCCTGTAGTGGTGATGGTTCGAGCCGTGCCGAGAGTGTCTGATTTAACCAAAAGACGATTTATTGCCGAGTTGCCTGCTAGAGAGAGGGTTCCAGTGACCGCAAAATTTGTCGAAAAGCTAAAACCATCTGTTTTTACCGCCGTGCCTGTGCGAGTGAGGTTAGCAAAGGTGGATCCATTGGCGTACAAATTCGGGCTTCCGGAGCCGGTAAAATTAACATTATTAAATGTTTTTCCGCCATCATACATCAAGGTAGAGCCGGCGGTATTACCGGTAAAATTGATAGTTGAGGTGCCGGCGTTGAGAGTTAGATTGGTTGAGTTTGAAGTCGTCCAAGTACCTGTTCCTGTGCCGGTGAGATTTATGGTTGAGTTACCCAAACTTATTGTTCTGACATTAGAATTTGAAGAGGCAAAGATAACCCAGCTGTGAGTTAATGACCCCGCCCCGCCATCGGTGATAAGCGTTCCAGAGGAGTGGGTAAATTGACCGCTGATGGTGAGTCCATCCCCCAAAGTTACCGTTCCCACGCTGGTTGCCACGTTCCAAAGCGTATTTCCCGCCGAAATTAAAGTTCCGGTGGCGTTAATATATAAACCAGAGCTAGCGTTGGCTGTCACCTTCCCTGCAACAAAGGTGACGCCTCCCGAAACAGTCAGGGTGTTGTTCGTGCCGAGAGTGAGGATATTAGTATAGCCGGCCATAGTCAAGGTTTTGGCCACACAGCCGGTGGTGTCAACCGTAACATTGCCAGAACCCGACAGAGCGAAAACATCATCAGATGAAGTTGGAGCAGATCCCTCATTCCAAGCCCCGGCCGCTGTCCAGTTTCCGCCGGCGGCAGAGACAGTTCTGATATTGCCAGAGCCGGATGCTGACCAGCCGGAGTTGCCGTTGATGTTTGGATCAGGGTATGGAGTGGAGTTAGCGGTAGAATACCATGTTGCTCCGCCGGTGACTGCCATTCTGCTTTTGGCCACATAATCCACGACGACAGCGCCAGATGGTTTAGTCATGGTAAAGGGAGTAGCCCCATCATCAGAGTCAATCGTTATCAAGTTGCCAGAGGTGCCGTTCAAGAAGCTTGAGCCCGTCATGGTGTAGGTCGTGGATTTGGTGAATTTGACCGTCTTCGTCCCAGCCGAAGCCATTGTCATATTGGCGAAGGTGAAGGCGCCGGAGAAGGTCGTTATTCCTGAACCAGGGGAGATGGTGATATTGTTGTAGGTAGCTGTTCCCCCAGAAAAGGGTGAGGCTGTTGCCCCTGTGCCTGCTATCCAAATGGTTGAAGTTGATGTGTTGACTGTTCCTGTTGCATTCCATCCCCCCGTTGTCATCTTCCAAGTGCTATTAGAACCCATGTTGAGGGTTGTCGCACTACCACTAGACCAACTATAAACAGTCACATTATATCCGTTAGCATTAAAGGTTCCGGCAGAATGAGATGTCGAAGCATTAGAAGAGAAATTGTCTAACAGAGTTAAGGTTCCATTGACCATACTAAAGGTCGTATTGCTGTTAAAAGCATTCCCTGCGCTGGTCAGCGTATATGAACCTCTGCCTCGGAAAGTAAGGTATTGATTATAAACTAAAGTCATCCCTGTCGTGCTAGAAATTAAAGTTAAAGAGCCATAAATAGTATTACCTGTGGCTAGAGTCACCGCCCACGTCGGCTTAGTCGGCGCAGTATAAGTTGCTCCAACCCAGCTAATACTCTTTCCCAATCTTGGCATATCGGCTGTGACGGTTTGGCCGGAAGAGAAGTTGACTCCGTTGAAGCTGACGTCATCTTGCGGCAAAGGCACCCTGCCTGACCAAGCGTTCGCCGACCAGTTGCCTCCTGATGACCCGGACCAGGTTTGGGTGGCGGGGGTCGTCATCACCAAATTCCCTGTTCCCAAAGTTCTACTGTTTCCTCCACAATCACCGATGGAATTAAGTCCGCCATTGGTTAGGTCTGTATTACCGACTTTGTTATCGGCAAAGGTAATATCTTGAAAATCAACATTGTTTGTCCCTGTATAAGTTGCTCCAGTGATGATAATGGTGGAAGGTGTGCCAAGAGTAATTGATTGAACTAATAAACGATTAGTTGCTGAATTACCAGCCAGAGAAAGTATGCCAGTAACGGTGAAATTTGTATTAATTGTAAAACCATCTGTTTTTACCGCTGTGCCCGTGCGAGTGAGAGTGGCAAAGGTAGAGGTAACAGCGTTCAAAACTGGCGTTCCGGAACCTGTGAAATTAACAATATTGAATATTTTCCCAATTCCACCACCGTTAGCCACAATCATACTAGAAGCACCTGTGATGTTTATGGTAGAGGTGTCAGCGTTAAGGGTTAGGTTGGTTGTGTTTTGCATAGCCCAACTAGTGCCAGAAGTAGCAGAAACATTTATAGTTGAATTACCTAAAGTTAAAGTTCTTGCAACAGTATAGTTAGAATATAATATACTCCAATTATGAGTTAGTGAACCTGCCCCGCCGTCTGTTATCAGGGTCCCACCTCCTGAAAGAGTAACCTGATTACTAAAATTGCTATTATCCCCCAGAGTTACAGAACCACCACTAGAAATAGTAAGGTTATAGAGCGTATTTCCTGCCGAGATTAAAGTCCCGGTAGCATTGATTGCCAAAGTTGAGCCGGAGTTAGCCGTCACCCTGCCTGTTGCCAAAGTGACGTTTCCCGAAACGGTCAGCGTATTACTGGCTCCGAAAGTGAGGGTGTTGGTGTAACCGGTAAGGTCTAAGGTTTTAGCCACGCAACTCACGGTGTCAACCGTCACATTGCCGCTGACAGCATCCAAAAAGACATTATCAGTGGCTGTCGGTGCGACCCCGTTAAACCAGGTCGCCCCAGCGCTCCAGTTGCCGCCAGCAGCTACGGCGGTCTTAACAAAATTCCAACCGCTATTCCCGGATACATTAGTGCTGCGTTTTGCGTTCCAACCCGCTCCGCCGGTTGCTGTTGAATCCTGCAAGGAAACATAATCGATTGTTGCTATCCCGGATGATTTAGAGAGGGTAAAGGGACTGCCCGGTGTATATGAATTAATGGTAATCAGATTGCCCGACGTTCCAGTAGCTGAAAAAGTGCCATTGATGGTTTGGATTGATCCCGCGGTAAAGCTGACGGTCTGGTCTATATTAGCCAGAGTAAAATTGTTAAAAGTGTTGTCGCCTGAAATAGGATTGAAACTAAAAGATCCCGTATTAAGTGAAACATTATAATAGGTGAGTCCGCCACCAGTGAACTTGCGAGTTCCATTATAAGTTGAAAGTGTAAGATTGGATGTTTCGGCATCAAAAGTTAGGCCCGTGGTTGTGGCTATGTCCCAACCGCCATAGCCAATCATATTCCAAGTCCCGGAGCCCATCAAAATTGATCTGGTATCAGAGTAAGAGCTATATACGCCAGCGTTGCCCCCTACCGTTACGTTGTGATCATTGGCATCAAAAGTTCCATATCTAATATAGAGAGAGGAGGAAGAGGACAAGGTAAGATCATCCTGCAAAGTTAAAGTTCCGCCCACCATGTGAATGTACATGTACGCACCAGCCCCGAGCAAAGTTTTTCCTGCGCTGGTCAGTGCATAAGAACTTCTTCCCTGAAAATAGATATCATTGCTATTGCTATATGTCATTCCCGAAATAAGCGTTACTGAACCAAAAGTGTAATATGTGGTTGAGGTTAGCGCCCATGTCGGCGTATTAGTGGCTCCCGTCCAATCTACTGTCCCTATGCGCGGCATATCAGTCGTTACTGTTTGACTGGCAGAGCTAAAAGAATTAGCGTCAAATCTAGCAGTGTCTTGCGGTAGAGGGGCTCGGCCGGTTCCGGCGCCGCCTCCGCTTGCGTTAGCCCAGTGGTTTGCGGCATCGGACCAATCACCGCCATTGCCGACCCAGTAGTTGGTCTGGGCGGAAGTAGGAGTAATGCCAGAATTGCCGCCGGCGTCACCTATGGAAACTCCGGTAAACGGCGAGGCCGCTCCGGCGCCAGCGATATCTTGAAAATCAACATTATCTATATCCACTGCCGCGGCGGTGAAGGTGCGGGTAGCTCCAAATGTGCCTGATTTGACGAGAAGGCGGTTGGCAGCGCTGTTGCCAGTTAGGGTAAGAGTGCCGGTGATAGTTTGGCCGACGTTATGTAAAGTAAGAACGTTATTTTTTGTGGCCGTTCCTGTACGGGTGAAATTGGTATAAGTACCTGACCCTATCATAAGTATGTCCTCGCCTGACAGAACAACTGAATAGTAGGTTTTGCTACCCGGATTAAATGCATTGTATGTAACTGTTACGGTAGATGTCCCGCAATTAAGAACCCAAGATGCAACTTGATTATTATTCCACCTACCGACAGTTATGCTCGATGCCCCCAAGGTCAAGATTGCACTGGCTGAATTGGTGGGGGTAAAGGTCCCGAAACTGATTGTCTGGCCGTTAGTATTTAACTCCCCGGCTTTCAAATACAGCGTAGTTGATGTCGCGGTGTATCCGTCCTGAAGCACCCACTCCCCACCGGTTCCGTCGAAGGTTACATTACCGGGAGTATGCCCTCCCCAAGTGATATTCCAACCCGCACCCCCGTTGTTAGAAGTAGAAATAAAGGAGATGGCAGAGGTGGTGGCAGAACCCTTGGTATAGGTCCAGCTTCCGGAGAAATTGAGTGCTCCGCTTTCAGCGTCGCCGATAGAGAGAGTGATATCGGCATTGTGAGTGAGGGTTCTGGCTGCATCGTAAGCGGAAGCATCGACTGAGCCGGCTACGGCGGCGGCGTCAATGGTCACATCGCCGGAGTTGGCGTCAAAAACCACGTCATCATTGGCGGTTGGAGCAGTGGTGTCTGCCGCTCCACCCGAGGTCGTTGACCATGTGGCATCCGCCGACCAGTTGCCGCCAGCCGTTCTAGCGTATTTGGTGATGCCAAGGGCGCGGGCAGGTTGGCGGGAGATGAAGAAAAGGGTTGCTCCAATCCCGGCGAGAACCAGGAGGGCAGCAAGTATAAGGGTCAACGGCCTGCGTCTAGTTTTTGTTCCGGACTGTTGTTTTATGGTTTTCATCTTGGTTGATTTACATCATCCACCCAAACACACTTCTTAAGGCGCGCAGGATGATGTTAAGAATACTTTCAGTCGCTTGGCCGGTGGCGAAGACATATTCGGAAGAGGTGGAGGTATTGCCGCTTTTGTCCAAAGCATTGACTCTGAAGTGATAAGTTTGCATCGGGTCAAGTTCGCTGATTATTTTAACGTGCGAGGTTTTGAGGATATCTTCTTTGGATGTCTGCCGGGTGTATCCTCCCCCTAGGCCCTCGCCGTATTCAACATAGGCTTGAGCCGGCTCATCGGTTGTGAAGGAAACGATAATTTGAGCTTTGCCCGACAATAGCCCGACGGTTGAAACCTCATATTCTATTTTCTCAACCTTTGGCGGTCGGGTGTCAAAAGGAGTTTCGTAGTTTAATTTGTCTGATGTGGCGACATTGCCGAACTGGTCTTTACCCTGGGCATAGATGGTGTATTTGGCATTGTCCAAAAGATCGGCGATTTCTACGTCATGGGTTTTCTCTAACTTTGATTTGACGATCTCCTGCTCGACAGCGCCCGCTGCTTGATATTTGACAACCGTTGAGGTCTCAACATTTGTTTCAAAGGTGACTTTTGCGCTCTGGGTCGCTCTGTCTTCAAGGCGTGTAAGTTTGAAGCTGATGATTTTTGGTATCGGCAGAGTTTCAAAAGAGTAGTCGTCGGATGAAAGCTCATTCCCGTCAATGTCGGTCGCCGTGATCTCGAAATGATAGTTAGTTGAATGCTCAAGAGCGCTTAGCTTGGTGGAATGCTGGGTTGAGGAGATGCCGGAGATGTCCTCGATGTCTTTGCCGTAAGAGGATGTTTTGCCGTAATGGAGCGTTGAGGTGGCAATGGTAGTCGTTTCCCATTTGATATCGGCCGAAGTTAAGGTGATGTTTGCAACTTCGACTTTTGAGATGGAGGGCGCGTCAGGAGTGATAAAGGTGTGGGTAGTTGAATAGGCGCTCTCAAGGGCATAGTCGCGGTATAGGTCGAATGATTGGGTTTTATAGTAGTATTTCGCATTGGCCTTGAGGCCGGTCAGAGTTACCTTGTGGGATATAACCCACTCCTCCTGCCCTTTTAATTCGCTCAAATCGTTTTCATCGGTTGAATATCTGATAAATGAGGTTGAAGTTCTTTCTGTTAGCCAAGATATTTCGGCCTCATGGGGTCGGGTTATGACGGTTGGAGCGGTGAGCAGGGGGGGCGGGGAAGTATATTTGCCCGAGGGTTTGAGCGAAACAATGGTTGAAGCAGCAGAAGTGGAACCGGCATTGTCAACCGCTTTTACGCGGTAGTAGTAGGTAATAGCATCGCTTAAGTCGGTATTAATAAAGGAAGCGTTGGCAGTAGTGGCAAGAGTGCTGTAATCGGTCCCGTTGGTTGAACGCTCGATTAGATAGTGGTCGAAACTTGAAGGATCCTGACCGACACCAGCAAGCCAGTTTAGAGAAATTGAAAATCTTTGCAAGACTTTATCGGAGGAGTCATAGATTGAAACTGAAGTGGGAATAGGCGGTGCGGCGGTGTTGCAGGTAAATGTGTCGCTGGCATAGTATTCGGGCAGGAAGGAGCCGATGCCAGCTTCGTTGCGCGATGTTACATAAACCGTGTTTTCGCCCTGCTGGGTAGCATAGCTGTCGGGCCCGATTGAAACATGGGCGTCAGTTGAGGCGATATAGGTGGTGTTAAGGGCGGTTGGTGGCTCGTTAAAGGAAAAGTAGTAGCCAATAATCGGGCTTTCACCGGGATCTTGAGAGGGCTTGTCCCAAGAAATGGTGAAAGAGTTGGTGTCAGATGACAGGGGTGCAACATCAAGATTAACGGGCTTTGGCGGCGCCTCGCCCGACCAGTAGTAGGTGACTTGGGTGTAAGTTGTCGAAATATTGTCGGCGGTATCAACTGTCCTGACATAGAAAGTATTGGCCCCCTCCTGATAGGCGGTGATGTCATTGGCGGCTCTATCATCAGGGCCGGCGGTATCAGTCCAGGACCCATCGGTTGAGCGCTTGTATTGATAGTAGGCGATGCCTGATGCTCCGCCACCGCCACCAACTGGATCGGTGCCGGCTGGCCAGGTGAAGTCAAAACTATTGGTAGTGGTATAGCCGGCCGGATTGGCGGTGATGTAATCCGGTCTTGTGGGCGGGGTCGTATCAAGGGAGAAAGTGAAGAGTGTTGCGGCGGCAGGTGTGTTGTTTGAGTTGTCTTTGGTTTTGGCCCGTAGGTAGTAGGTCTTGCCGTCATCGGCCGAAGATAAGGTCGTCCCGGTCGCCCAAGTTTGGGTATCTCCCCCCGCTCCGACATGGGCTTGATAGGTTGAGGGATCGGCTCCGGAATCGGTGCCAAGATAGAGATAGTAGCCGGCAACGCCAGATTCGGTGTCTGTCGCGCCCGAGAAGGAGGTAGAAACCGCGCCGATATCATTTGTCCAGGTGCCGGTTGTCTGGGCCACGCCGCCGATAGTTAACCCTGTGGTTGTGGGGTTGGTGGGTGGGTCAACATCTTCGAGATAATAAATAGTATAGTCGGCTAAAACAGGCGTTGATTGCCCGTCGGTAGTAGTTAAGAATGAGCGAACTTGAAGATATTTATTTGCCCCTAGAGTAATTGCGGGCATTGAACCGTTAGGAACGTTGTAGGTGCCGGTTGCGATTGCTGTTCCTAGTGAGCCCCACGCCGTCCAGTCGCCGTCATTTGGTCCGCCAACTGCCGAGGAGCGGATTTGATAACTGATTGAGGTGTTGGCGGGAATGGTCACATTAGAGCTAAAGCCATTTGGCGACCCCCAGCCGCCGTTCCACAAGGTATTGATAATCCCCGACCCGCCGCCCGTTCCGGTGGGTGAAGCATAACTCGCGGTCTTAGCCTCACTCGCTAAAGAGAAAAATGTCGACGGGCTGTTTTGATTGGCGTATTCAGTCGCTATCCACTCGGGAGTGCGGACAGTAGTGGCCGATGTCACCTCATCAACCAGGCCTGTGAAATATGAACCGCCGTCATGTCTGCCAATTTGCGCAGTAGTTGATGTATAAAGTGAACTATCTACATCTGAACTAGCAGTTATATCCTCACCGTTGAGATAGAGCTTGCCGCCGACGCCAGAGGTATAGGTCAAGCTAACTCTAGACCATGAATTAACCGAGATAGGCTTAGAGCCATTCCCGAAAATATTTTTCCAAGTTCCTGAACCATTTCTGTATTGGGAGTATAATCTGTTTGTAGTAGCTTCTTTTCGAAAATAAATACTGTATGGCGAAGTCCCAAAAATTACTTCTCCGTTCGTCGTACTAGGATTTATCCAAGCACTTATTGTTATCGGGGGTTGAAAGTTACCAAATGATGCAAAATTTACATACCCACTTCCACTTGCGGCCAACGACATGGCGCTGTTTACTTTTCCGGTCTGACCGAATGAAACAGTCCCGCTGGTTGCTCCATCATTATTATTAGAGGTAGCATCATAAACAGTTCCGCTCGCCTCATTAAGGTGCCATACTCCTTTATAGTTTGCTTCCCAAACGTTGGCTTGATCCTGCTGGCTAGCCACCCCCGCGTTGCCGTAATACATATACAAAACCGTGTCGGTAGAGGTTGATAGGTTGGTTTTAACCCAAGCGTCGAGTTCTCGGGTGCCAGAGGAAGTAGTGAACTTTTCTATCTCGTGAGATAATTTGGTCGTCCCGTTAGATGTTGTGAATAGAATATCATCTGCGTCACTCTGGGCGTTGTCAAAAACCGCGTTTGCTCCGTCGGTGATTTTAACCAGCATCGGGAAGTCGGTTAGATCAGATGCGACTTTGGTGTGATCAACGGTTATCTTCTGGCGATAGCTCCATGTTCCGCCCGCTCCCGCATACCAAGCCCCATCCGCCGTGATCGGATAATTCTTTCCCTCGGCGGCGCCAATGTAGTTAAACGTATCCGTCTGATTCTTATACTCCGCCGCAATCCAAGGAGCGGAGCGGGCATTTGATGAAATTTTGAATTCATCGAGCTTGCCGTCGAAAGCTTCACTTGACCGGCCGATGGTTGCAGGATAACCAGCTAGATTTGGGGTTGTGGTAGGGATTGTCCCACTATATGATAGAGCGATTGCTGAGCCGTTTACATAAACCTTAAGTCGTGTAGCGTTATCAACTTGGGTACCGTCATATACCATACTAATGTGGAACCAACTACCAGCACTTATAGTCGTTGAGTAATCCCAATAGCCAAAAGCAGACGAACCGTTATAAATAAAAAATCCAAAACTTCCCGTTGCCCTTGGAGAAATCTGAATTAAATTACTTCCGTCAAGCTGTTTTAGAAGGATATTGTCATTTTGATCCAATACATCCTGATTCATCCAGAAAGATGTAGTAAAAGCCGAGGCGGAATTGAGCTGTGTCACATCACCAATATTTGCATTTGAATCTGTGCCGTTAAACTCTATTGCGTTTCCGATTTTACCCGTAGCCGAATAAGTGAGATTTGTCTCTGCAGTTGAGTTGTAGCTTCCCTTGGAGTCCGAAAGGTGGCCCGAAGGCTGATTCATATGGTAATTAGCGACAGTATTTGAGTCCCAGACACCTCTCTGATGCGAATAATCAGACGTTGTGCCATTACCATAATACATATATATATAGTCCGCAGAGGAAGAAAGATTGATTTGGGGAACTTTGACCCAAGCGATGGAATCACCAGCCGGGGCTTTGGTTTCCCATTCAAACGATAATGGGGTGGTGTCGTCGGCGTCAACAAAAATGACGTCATCCATATCGGCTTGGATAAGTGTTGACCAAGCCAAAGATGAGTTGTTGGCTTTAACGACAACGGGGAAATTGACCAGATTTTCCGCTTGGTCTGCATTATTAAAAGTAATCTTGCGGCGGTACGAATAATTATCTGAATTTTGCGGAGCACCAAAGGTGGTGAATTGGTCTGATTCAGAAAGATAACTTGCTTTGATCCAATCAGCACTGCGGGGACTTGAGGATAATTGCACTTCGTCTATTTTTCCATCAAAAGGGTTAGTTCCTCCACCAATAAATGCATCAAATGTCGCTAAATTTGGTCCAATTGCAGGTATTGTGCCGACATATGACATTGTCTGGTTATCACCATTAATATATAATTTTAATCTCCCAGGATTGTCAGCTTGGGAGCCATCATAAACCACTGTTACGCGAGCCCAGGTTCCGGCTGTATAAACAGTTGAATAATCAAATTCGCCTCTAGACGCCGCACCGGCGGTTACAACTGGCGTTAAATTCCCAGTGCTTGTTGTCCATAGACGAAGAATTGCACTGGTACCATTATATTTCTGAAAAATGTTATCACTTACATCTATGACATCCTGATTCATCCAACAGCTGAAAGTGAAGGCACTTGCCGAATTAAGCTCTATAATATCTGAAAGATTGGCAACTGAATCAGTACCATTTAACTCTATGGCATTGCCTATTTCACCGGTAACGGAATAAGTTAAATTTGTCTCTGCAGTTGAAGTATAATTTGTTGTCGAATCAGTCAGATGTCCGCTTGCATCCGCTAAAGAATATCTTGAAATATAATCATTTGACCAAACGCCAGCTGGATTTGTCTGATCAGCTGCGGTGGCAGAACCATAATACATATAAACATAATCAGATGAAGATGAAGCATCTATTTGGGGCACCTGCACAAAAGAAATAGACTCACCTGAAGAATCTTTTTCTTCCCATTCAAAATCAAGAAGTGTTGAATTGTCTGAATCAACAAAAATAACATCATCAAGATCAGCTTGAACCAGAGATGCCCAGTTGAGCTCATCATTGGTCGCCTTGACCATCACTGGGAAATTAGTCAGGTTTTCCGCTTGGGCCGAGTTGTCAAAAGTAATCGTTCTTCTGTATGTAAATCCGTCTAATGTTCCTTCGTCCCCGACCGAGGTGAAATTATTATCGCCTTGATTTTTATATTCAGCGGCGATCCAAGGGGCAGAACGGATGACATTGGAAATGCGAATTTCGTCAAGCTGACCCTGGTAAAAATAATTTGTATGGCTCCAGTTGCTACCAATAAGTGCATTAAAAGCCGCGTTGCTAGTTTTGGGTGCGACAGGGGCGGTGATTTCTGTTGTTGAGATTAATGAACCATCTTTGTAAAAAATCGGGTCATCATCAACCGTGGAATAGACATAAGTGGTTGTTAAAAAGCTCCACTGGTTCTGAGTAATGGTACCGCTTGGAGAATAATAATAGGCGCCGCTTGTCCAGCCAGTATAATAGCGGAGTTGCGAACTGTAGGTAGAAAAGTCTATACCCCCCTTATTAATTATGCCTCGCCAATCACTTCCTACGGGATTATTTGTCGGTCTTGCCCAGGCCTGATAAGTCATTGGAGTCACATTATCAATTGAGTCATGGCTTCCAGCATCAAAATAGGCAGATGAGCCGTCAAAGCCAATTGCCCCGCCAATTTTACTAGTGTCGTTATAAGTGAGAGTTCCATTTGCAACTCCAGTATTATTGCCCGTTGAATCAGTTATATTCCCACTGGCTTGATTCATATGCCAAACAGCGGCATATCCATTTGTCCACACATTCACCGCGTCAGATTGGTCAGTGGCAGAGGGGTTGCCGTAATCAATATAGATATAGTCAGTGTTGGAGGAGGCGTCTATTTGAGGGATTTTGACCCAGGCGATGGACTCACCAGTGGGGTCTTTTTTCTCCCACTCCCATTTGAGAGCTGTTCCGTCAGCTTCTTTAAAGATAACGTCATCCATATCCGCCTGGATTTTGCCAGACCAGGAGAGAGAGGCATTATCAAGTTTGAGCATGACTGGGAAATCAGTCAGGTTTTCCGCTTGGGCTGAATTGTCAAAACTAATCTTGCGACGATAAGAATAGGCGCTATCATAGAAAGTCGGAGCGGAGGAGTTATACCAGCTCCCGCTCCTTCCGGTCAATTTGATCTCATCAGAGGTCGTGGTAACACCTGTATTTGTCCCCAGATCCCAGTCCGCGGAGGATGATTTAGCAATGCTGGTCTGGCTTGAAGCCAGAAGGGAAGTCATAAAATAGGAAATCAGAACAAGAAAGACCAATGAAATGTAAAAAGCAAAAGAGAACCGCCGCTTTTCTTTGTCAATTCCAAGGGCAACTACTGCCGCTAACAGGTTTGTTGCTCCTGATTTTAGACCACTAGAAACCCTTCGGAGTACTCTTAGACCACCACCCAAAAACGCTTTGGGCAAATCCCTCCTATTCATACATTTTTAGTATAACAAAAAAAATTAATGTAAGTCAAAAGTGCAAGTCAGGAGGGAAATCCCTTTCGATTTTTTACTTCAGTAGCCTCGCTACTAAATATCCGACGCCAAACGGGCCTTCATAGGACAAAATTACCGGTTCTATTCTGGTCTTTAATGCTTTCAGGATACCTAAAATGAAACAGAATGAGCGCAACCCGCAGTCTCCGGCTTCAGGATATTTTGCCTCGAGATTAAATAACGCCTCGAAGCTCTCTTTTTTCAGATTTTCAATCAATTCTTGGTCAAATTTCGGTCCCTGCTCGTGAAATCCATATGGCCCACCCTCTTTTAAACGATGTGATAGATCACCGGAGGCGATTAAGATATATTTTTTGTTGGCGTCGAGAGATTTTGCCTGATTTTGGCCAATTTTGAAATATTCTTTGGGCGGCTCAAAGCCGGTCAGGATTTTATTGACTTTACCATTGAAACCGGGCGCTGCAAATTGAAGAGGCACATTAAAGCCCCAATCTTCGTGCGGGGAGCTGATAATTATTTCGTCAAATTTCTTATTCTTTAGCTCCTCGCCGATTTTCTCCATTGCCTTGATCGTATTTTTAGCTCTTTGTCGGTCTTGGGCAGTGCCAATCTTGGGCAAGAGAATCGGAGCATGGGGCATTATCGCGGCGTAGATTATCATTTGAAGATCCCGTAAATTTTTGTCTTACATTTTGGGCAAGCGCCTCTAAAACCGGTGCTTAAATTATGAGTCCCGTTTCTTTCAATAATTACCTTCTTGCATTTTGGACAGACCGTCTGGAAACACATTCGGCCCCGAAGGGGCCCCTTCGGGGCGATATTGCCGCAGTATACATAATGAAGGCCAACTTTTTTGCCGATTTCATAGGCCTTGAATAATTCCTCGGCTCGGGTCGCTTCGACATCGGTCATTTTGTAGGTTGGGAAAAAGGCGCTGATGTGCCAAGGGATATCGGGCGAGACGGATTTGATAAATTTGGCTAAGTCAGTTATTTCCTTTTTGGAATTGTTTTTGCCCGGCACCAGAAGGGTAGTGATTTCAAGATGTTTTTTTGCCCCAAAAATGCGCTTAATTGATTCTTTTACTGGCTTGATGCGGGATTTGCAGACCCTACGGTAATAATCGTCGGAGAAAGATTTAAGGTCAATATTGAAAGCGTCGGTATAAGGTTTGATATAGTCAAAACATTCTTCGGTAAAATAGCCGTTTGAGACATAGACGCCAAAAAGCTTTTGTTTACGGGCTAGCTTCATAACGTCGATGGCGTATTCGGAGAATATGGTTGGCTCGTTGTAAGTGAAGGCAATTGAGCGGATTTTATTTACAAGGCAATAATTGACGATTTCCTTAGGTGGGAGCTCATAACCGAGTTTTTCAACATCAACTCCGTCTTTTTTGCTAGCTTGGGAAATATCGAAGTTTTGGCAGAAGTCGCATCCAAAATTGCAGCCGACTGTTCCGATTGAAAAAATCTCCGTGCCGGGGAGGAAATGATAAAGAGGTTTCTTCTCAATCGGGTCAATATTGGCTGAGATGACGCGTCCGTGAACGAGGAGATTAAGTTTACCGGCGACGTTTTTGCGGACGCCGCAGATGCCGGTTTTGTTCGGCGCGATTTTACAGCGATGGTTGCAGGCGGTGCATTCAACTAGGCCTTTGGGGAGTTTTTTGAAGAGAACCGCAGTTTTCGTTTTTGCCATTTTAGCTTTTACTTTCTATCAGTGGAACAAAAACGAAGCCGGGGTATTCTCTGCTTGACAGTTTGCCCTGTTTGTCTTTTGTGATTTTGTAAATCGAAGTGCTGATTGGGATTACCAAAGCGCCTCCGTTTTTGAGCTGTTTAATTAACTCTTGGGGCAGATTTTTGGCGGAAGCGGAGACGAGGATTTTATTAAATGGAGCTTCTTTGGCTAAGCCGACAGTTTTTGCCGCCGGCAGGATTTGGGCGTTAGAAAACGGGTATTTTTTCAGATTTTCTTGCCCGAATTCGGCTAGTTCGGGGATTTTTTCGATTCCTATGACTTGGCCCTTTTGGCCTACGATTTGGGCCAAGAGAGCTGTTGTCCAGCCCGAGCCGCTGCCGACATCCAGGATCTTATTGCCGGTTTTTGGCTGTAAAAGCTCCAACATAAAGGCGACCGTTGTTGGTTGGGAAATAGTCTGGTTAAAGCCGATTGGAAGAGGATAATCGGCGTAGGCTTCGTTTTTAAAGTCATCTTTTATAAAATCGACTCGGTCGATTTTTTGAAAAGCATCAGCGATTAGTTTTGTCCGCAGTACACCAGCGCGCTTTAGATGCTTGATTAGTTCGTCGTTATCTCTCATGAAAGATTACCCCCTCGCTTTTAAGCAAAGACAGTTTTTGTGTCTTTCCTCTATTATACTCTCCGGGCTTGCCGTCGGAGCGAATGACTCTGTGGCAAGGAATTTTGGGATTATAGTTTTGGGCTAGGGTGTTACCGGCGGCGCGGTAGGCAAGGGGCCGGCCGGCAAGACGGGCAACTTCTTTATAGCTAAGAGTTTTTCCTTTTGGGATTTTAGAGGTGATTTTGAGGACTTTTTGGGAAAAGGGCGGGAGCTTTTTCATTTTGGATGAGGGGGGTGCGGCGATACACCGCCGCACCCCGGAATCACTGGCCGATCTGGCCGAGGATAGCTTCGATTGTCTCTCCGCAGGCGTGGGTGGCCCCGTTAAGGCGAACGAAGCCGCGGTCGGCCCGTTCGGCAATGACCAGGCAGTCGGGGAGTTGCCTCGCGCACTCTGCTGCAAGTTGCTCGGCCTCCTCTGGGGGGAAACCGATCAGCACCAGCAGGGAACACCCCTCTTTACGCGCACGGTTTACACGCTCGTCTGGGGCTAGCCAGCGGGCATCGTGTCCCCTATCTTGGAGCGTCTGGACTATCCTAGACGCTCGCTCAAATCGGCCGTCTTTGATGTCTGGGATGAGAACGAGCGCCTTTGGCATGCTCTCACCTCCTTCTCCCAGACGCAGTGGTTTACTGACGGTTAAAATGTAAACCTAAATAGCTCTTTCGTCAAGATTCCCCCCTCTTGAATTAGCTTTTTGGTTTATTTAAAATAGTATTAGACGCAAATTTAGAGCTGGATTTCGTAAGCTATAAGAGAGGGGGTGATGGGAGTGGATACAAAGAAGACTCCTTTGGCAGTCGCGGTTTTTGTCGAAATCGCCTACCTTATTTTATTGGCCTTTACCGCGATTATTCCGGAGACCGTTAGAAAAGTTGTCCAAACTTGGAAGCCGGGGACGTATCTAGGGCCGATCTGGTCAGAGGAAATGCTTAGTGCAACGAACATCATTGTCGGCATAGTCAGCTTATTCATAGTCGCTTATCTTGCAACTTTGGTTTTTGTAGTTGTTTATCAGGCAATTGCCAAGAAATAAGATTGAGTCAACAAACACCGCTTGGGTGGTGTTCGTTTTGGTGTTGGTTTCCCCTGGCTGGACCAGTTCAGAACTATGGATTAGGTGGAAGTATTTAGATGTCCCGAGGTTGTTTTAATACAAACAAAACAATTGTTAACTAACCTTAACACTCCACAGAATTAATTTACAAGAGAAATCGGGTTGCTTTTTGATTACCTGGGCTTTCCTAAATCAGCAATGGTTTTAATTGCTACCACTAAACCAGAAGCTGCAATGAAAGTAAGGAAGTTGGCAAAAACTGTCCCTGTCCAATCAGCTAAGCTGACACCTAGGACAGACAACGCTTGCAAACTACCAACGCCAATTACTATCAAAGCAATTACAGCAATAAGGTAGGATTGCTGTTCTTCCTTTGCCACATTTAGAAACCCGACAATTAATCCCAAAATCAACAAAACTACCGCCAAATTAGCGATAGCAAAAAAGCCGGCTAAAATTGCTAAAATTACACCGGCAATAAACGCCCACTTTCCTACATTAACCATTTGCCCCCCTTAAATTTCTCTATTTTGAATCGACTCTAAATATAGTTTATAAAAAAGGGGGAAGTTGTCAAGGTTTGAAAAAATCGTCAAGAATAATTCTGAGGCTGGGATTTGCTCTCATACTTTTGGCTCCCGGGCTTGGATTCGAACCAAGATTAGCTGATCCAGAGTCAGCTGTCCTGCCGTTAGACGACCCGGGAATGTTCCGGTGGATAGACATCATCTCGTGTCCTGTCCGCCCAAATGAGATTTGGGCGAGATCTCGCCCGATCGTGAACGATATAGGCGGATCACTAAACGACCTCCGAATAACGGGTACAGAATAGCATAAATCGCTATTTTAGGCAACGGTGATATAATTTTAGTTGAGGGGTATGGATTATCTTAAAATAGTCAAAACATCTTGGCAAATTGTAAAAAAGTACCGTTTTATCTGGTGGCTGGGGCTTTTGGCAATGTTTGTGGAAGGAGGGTCAGCGGGGGTCATTAGTTGGAATCCGGCTAACTCATTGACCTATATCATAAATGGGAACAATCAGAGCGGCTATGAGCAGCAAATCCAAGATTATTTTGATGAGCCGACCCCTGCCGATGAGGAGGCGTTGCCGGAGGAAGGAGATATGACGCCGGTTGAGCAGGCAGCGGCAGTAGCTTGGAATGAGGGAAGGGTTTTGGGCGATGAGGTATCGGCAGTTGATGACGAAGGAGAACCAGAAGAAGATAGTAATGATTCGGATTTGGCCTATGGGTTGGTCGCCGTAGGACTGACAGTTGGCCTTTTATTGTTAGCGCTTGGCTTGGTTTTATATTATGTTGGGAGCTCGGCCAGAGCAGGAATTATTCTTTCAGTTGACGAGCTGGAGGAGGGAGGCAAGGGACTCGGGTTTAAAGAGGCCTTTCATCGCGGCAGGGGTTTTGCCTGGCGGCTGGTCGGGTTAAAGTTTCTTATTATACTGATTAATATTGTTATTTTGGCCCTGTTGTCTTTGCCGGCGATTTTAGTGCTTGCTCTTAACCAGTCAGTTGTTTCCATTGTCATTGCCGTTCTTTACGGGGTGACGGCGATTGTGATTTGGGTTATAGCGGCGATTTATTTAAATCTTGCCGAAACTCTGGCAGCCAGGGCATTGGTTTTGAAAAATGGGAAGATTTTAGATGTGTTTGAGCAGGCAAGAGGACTTATAAAATCTCGTTTTGTTCAGGTTATTTTGAGTTATCTCGTCAGTTACTTGGTGATGTTGATAGTTGGTATGATTATATTTTTGGCGATCCTCCTGTTCATTGCGATTTTTGGACTGATGGGTTTCTTGGTTTTTCTTCTTTCTCAATTTTGTGCGGTTATTTACGCCGTTATGGCAATAACGGTTTTGGCACTTGCTTCACTGGTAGTGTCAGCCGGCCTAACCGGCTTTATCGCAACCTATTGGACTTTAGTGTATCGAGAACTGAAAGCGGTCAAAAAACCAGCTTAAAGAGCTTTTTTTATTCGGTTGATTGACTCTTCTTTTTTGAGAGTAACGAGCAACTCAACTGGGGAGGGGGATTTTTCAGCACCGGACAGAGCGACTCTGACCGGCCAGAAAACGTCACCATTTGAGAGATTTTGTTCTTTGACTGTTTCTTCGAGCGCCTTTTGCAGGTTGTCCTGCTTCCAGCTGGGATCGCTGATTTTTTCAAGTTTTTCAGCTGCTGCTTTCAGTCCCTTTTGGGTTGCTTCGGGTGTTGATTTTTTGAAAACCAGCAATTCTTTGGGGTATTTGGGTGTCTGGCGGAGTGCTTTAATATATTCGGCCATTTCTTTTAGCGTTTTGAAACCACCCCTTTCTAATAACTTGCCTTCAGGGATTGATAAATCTGGGATATCAAAGTCTTTTATAAGCTCTTGTAGTTGTTTAGGAGTTTTGCACTTGAGATAAAACTCATTAAAGTGGTTAAGCTTCCCTATATCAAAAACCGCTGGGGATTTATTAACGTACTCAATCTTAAATAGTTTCTCGAGCATCATGAGACTTGTTCCGCCTATCGCAATTTGCGATGGTGAAACAAATAACTCCTTATCATCTTTTGGGTTCCACCCGAGAAGGATCATAAAATTAATTAGCGCGTCTGGCAGGTAACCCATCTTCTTGTATTCTAAAATTCCCGTCGCGCCGTCGCGTTTTGAAAGCTTGCCTTTGTTGGGCCCTAAAATCACCGGCAAGTGGGCAAATTCTGGCGGTTCCCAGCCAAAAGCGCGGTGCAAGAAAACATGCTTGGGGGTCGAGGGTAGCCACTCTTCGGCGCGGATAACATGGCTAATTTTCATTTCATGATCGTCCACTACAGCAGCCAAATGATAGGTTGGGAAGCCGTCTGACTTGAGAATGACCGAATCATCGAGGGTCGATGTGTTGACCGAAATCTTCCCCCGAACGAGGTCATTAAATTCGATCGTTTTGTTCTCCGGCAGCTTCATTCGAATTACCGTGCCCTCTGGCAATTCGTCGAGGCGGGTTGCAGCCAATGTGAAGGTTTTTTTGCGGCAATGGCTGTCATATCCAGGCGGTTTTCCGAGCGCTTTTTGGCACGCTCTTACTTCTTTCAGTCTTTCTTCGGAGCAAGTGCAGATATAAGCCATATCCTTTTCAACAAGTTCGAAAGCGGCTTTATGATAAATTTCAAGCCTTTGGGATTGGATCATCGGCTTATTGATGTTTTCGGGTATGATTTCGAGCCAGCGCAAGGCCTCTTTGACAATGTTGATCGAGGCTTGATTGAGGCGTTTTTGGTCGGTGTCTTCGATTCGAAGTAAAAACCTGCCCTTATTTTTTTTGGCAAAAAGGTAGCCAAAAAGGGCGGTCCTGATATTTCCAATATGGGGATCGCCGGTGGGAGAGGGAGCAAAACGGGTTATTACCATATTTTATTCTTCTACTGCACTCTCAAAGTGTCGAATTGCGGGTGGCTCTTTTGAGGTATCAACAGAGATGATGTCAATTCTAATCACGCTTTTAGGATATTCTATCTGGAGTAGCTTTGCAAGCTGGAGAAGTTTTCGGCGCTTGAAATAATTAACCATTTCATATCCCTCACCAAGTTCCCGGCCGGATTTTGTTTTGACTTCAACGATAATAATGTCTTTCTTTTGCCGAGCCAAGATATCTATTTCGCCAATTTTGGTTTTGAAATTACGAGCGATAATCTTGTAGCCGTTTTTCTTAAAGTGCTTGGCGGCCAGCTCCTCGCCGTAACTGCCGGTTGATTTTCGTTCAAATGTCATTTTGCCTCATTTCCATTGATTATTATACTGATAGTGCTAACATTTTGCTTAATCCTGCCTCGAGGCAAAGGAAAAGTTTCGCGGTGGGTGATCTTTGACGTATCCTAAGGGAGGGACAGCCGTGTCCGATGGAGCAGTGCTTGCCGCCGCCTACATCGTAGCAGGGTCTGTAGCTGGGTTTATGTGGCATTTGCTTGCCACAGATAACCCCAATCTTCCCCCTGAGTTCAGTTTCCGTCTCTGGTTCCCGAGGCCGGCGATCCCGTTCTTTGTTCTGATCGGGGTCGTTTGGCCGTTGAGCTTCTCTATCATGTTTGTCTGGTGTGTCGGGTGGTTCTTGGTTGTGGGGACAGTCGTTGCCGTACGGGAGGGTCTGTCTGCACCGTCGTGCGAGACTGACTATAGGAGGCCAGCGGCGTGGCCGTTTGGTCTCTGAAAGGAGCTGTTGCTACTATCCGCTGCAACTCTCCTCTCTTCTAGAGGAGGCTCCGAAAGGGGGAAGAAC
>JAOUGE010000013.1 GCA_029865605.1 Candidatus Berkelbacteria bacterium
ATTTTTCTATTCGTTGAAAGCATCACAAACTTGTTGATGAAGGTTCAACAGAAAGAAAAATCGTGCTTTTGAGCGAGCTAGAGGGTTGGTTGTTAGGATAGGGGGAACGCTTCGCAAGTAGGTCCCCCTATCTTAACATTAGAAGGCAGGCTTTAGCCTGCCAAAATAAACTTTTATACCAAAACCTCTTTTGGTTCTATTTTTCAAATCTTCTGCTACAATCGAGCTAATCTGACCACAAGCGAGGTGATCGCGTGAAGGCAGACTTCTGTATTGAGATCGGACTGAACAGTACTGTAGAGACGGCTGCCGTCAGGGCGAAGGCAGGAGAGATCGGGGCTCTTCTGGACTCGGCCGGCGTGGTCGCAAGTGTGGAAGCAGTTCATTGCTCCCACCGGAGCGACAACTCACCGGCAATCCGGATCGTGGCGGCAACACAGGACCAGCTGGGAGCGGCAATCGAGGCCATCACCTCGGGCTGGATGATCCCCCCAGACTGGGCCAGACAAGGCAAGTTCCCCTTCAGCTTCTCTCTCCAGGTGGAACCCAGCGCCGAGCAGTGATACCCCCGGCGGTCAGAGGCTCGGGGGCGCCAGCACAGCGCCCCCTCCCTCAATTAAATTTTGAAAAATAATTTTGAGTTCTTAGAAGTCTGTTCAACAACTTTATCTAAATTAATCTCTTTAATCTTCGCCACCCTTTCGGCCACATATTTGACAAAAAGCGGTTCGTTGCGCTTTATCCCCTTTTGTTTTTCCGGCTCTGGAACAAGATATGGCGAGTCGGTTTCGAGCATCAACCTCTCAAGCGGGACGGCTCGGGCGATCCGGTTGTGCTCTTTGCCGGTTAAAACAATCGCGTTGGTTGAAATATACCAACCATTATCAAGAACTCTTTGCAAGAGCCGTTTCGCCCCGAACATATGCAATAAAACGCGTTTGGCACTCTCCTTCTCAAGAATTTCAATTGCCTCAAGATACGGGTCGTTTTCTTTCTTATCTTCCCCGGCACGAATATGAACCACCAAAGGCAAATCCAAGTTTTTGGCTAATTGGATCGATTTAATGAATAAATTCTTTTGTCTTTCCCTTTCGCTTTCTTTTTTAACCCAATTGTAATCAAGCCCCGTTTCGCCAATTCCGACAATCAAATCCTTGTTTTCTTCAATCTTTTCAAGCGTTTCTTCAATTTTTTTATCCGTAAGCTTCTCAATCAGTCCGGGGTGCAAACCAGCGGTAGCAAAAACAAAACCGCGATATTTGCTGACGAGTTCAAATCCAACCTCAAAATCAGCCGGATCAACAAGAGAAATAATAATACTATCTAACGCGCGCTTCGCGCGCGCGATCACTTCATCTCGGTCGGCCTTAAAGGCCGGATCTTCAAGATGGCAATGAGAATCAACTAATCGTTCCACGGTTTGGCAGGGAATTTTTCGATCAAATATTCGTATTTATCTTTGAGCTTGCCTGTTGATTCGTCAAAAAGACAGTTACCGCCCGCATACATTGTCCCAGGAGAATCGCCGCAATCATTTAAGTTATTGGCTTTAAGCCAAGCGTCTATTTTATCCTTCTCGCTCGTCGAAGCATTTCCTGCAACTTCTAGACCAACAACTCGATCTTTTGTCCTGCGCAAATAGAGCCAGAAATAACTTTGGGCAGGGATTTTGGAAAGAGTCGTAGTGGAATCTTCGCCGGTTAATTCCTTAACCGCACTGCCGAGTGTTATGTTTGCCTCATCAACAATCACAAATACCCTGATGCTCGCCTTATGCAAGGTGCTTGAAGTCGCATCTTGTGCAGAAACGGTGCTTGAGTCAGAGTAGGTAAGCTTAATATCCTCAAACAAACTGTCTTTCGTTGCCGCTGCCGCTGGAAAATACATGAGATGCCAGCCGCGGGCAAACATCAGCTCGCCTTCCGATGAAGCCCCCCCTTTAGTCAGAGTGGCTTTGGAGGGATCTGCCCCGTGATTATAAACATAATAACCAAGCGGAATCCTTGGAATTATAGTTTGGTTAGTTTCGCCTTCGGCCGGGTAGGTAGCCCAAACTCTGGTCGGATAAGCCGGGTCATTAAAGCTATAAAGAATCAGCCCTGCGTCTTTAAACGGTTTCAGGTCATAGCCCCCTATTTCAAGACCGCTGACCATACTCCAGCCAGAGGGAAAGGTAAAATTCCCCTTGCCATCACTTTTGGGTGCTCCCGGAGTCGGCGGAACGGCAGGCGTGCCCGCGGCTCCCGGACCAGAAGGCGTGGCCGGGACCCCTTCGGATTGCGGATCCGGCGGTACTGGCGGAGTATTTGATACCTGCGTTTCAGCTGAAACCAAAAAATAATTCACTCCCCCGGTAACAAGACCAAGTCCCACTAGAGCAACAATCGCCACAAACATAAAGAGCTTCGGGTAATTGGAATCTTTACCAATCATATTCTCTAACCGACTGTAATCTTTCATATTACTGACTCTGGATAAAAGGCCAAGGGCAAAACGGCATTCAAGACATTTATTTTAAACTCCTCTCCCGGACCAACCGTGTCAAGGTTTTCTCCCCAAACCTTGCCAGATGATACTAGACTCACTTCGCCTATCAAGGCCCGCCGCTTTGCCTCTTCAATCGTCAAGAGACTGCCATTTAAGCTAATTACCTCGCTTCTCTCGTCAATCGTTCGCGGTCCGTTTTTGAGGGTATTCCAGCCAGCCTTAAGGGGAGTTCCCCCCGATACAGTAGCAGCCGACGGCGTTGCCGTCTCGCTGCTTGCCTCGATCTGGACACTGTAATAGGCAACCCCAAGACTCGCTGTCGCTAACAGCAAAACCGCAAGGGCAATTAAACTATTTCTGGAACTGTGCTGTATCCCCTCCATAATCTTGCCTTACTTGGTAATTTACTTGAAGAGATAGAACCAGAATTCTCTGCCAGCCGGGATTTCAACCGTGTCAATATTCTTGGCAGTTACGTCAATGACTTCGAAGGCTTCTTTGGGGTCACTAGTGTGGGTATCCTTGATGATATAGATCTTTGCATAGCCTCTTTTTTCGCTGGCAGTGCCAGTCAGAAGGCTCTTTAAGTTCACGAATCTCGAGCAGGTATCGTAATCAGAGGTACAGGCTTTCATCTTAGCACACTCGGTTGAGTTTGGATCTTGGCACTTGCCGCCATAGCCTGGCAGAACAGCTCGGTATTTAACATCTTCAAGTTTCATCGGAATGCCTCGGCTATTGGCAAGCAGGTTCCAGCCTCGGCGAATTACCGGCATTATCTGCTGATTGGGTTTTGGCGTAACCTTATAGGCTGTCACCATTTTATCCGGACCGGGATTGTAGATATAATAGCCGATTTTCCTGTGCAGGGCAGTGCGGTTTCGCTTCCCTCCGGGCGTCGAGGAACGCCACTTCAGATTGCCATTAGCGTTATACTCAAAGATTGACATTCCCTGCTTGATAATATCGGTCGCGCTGACATCCTCGAGTGCTTGAGGAATGTAAATCGCAGTCCAGCCGTTCTTAATGCGCCACTTAGCATACTTGTCTGTGGCAGTAACGGTCGCGGAAACACTGCCGGTTGGCGAGGGAGTTACAGAGCCGGTCGGGGTAACAGTATCTGTTGGGCAGTCCTGAGGGCAGGTTTTTCTAGTTTCAGCGCAAGGGCAACCGCAAGCTAAACAAACTTCCCTTTGGCAAGTCCCGTCGCCACACTTGTTGACACAGCAGGGTGTACCGGTCACAGTCGCAGTTGCCGAAGCTGTTCCTGTCGCCGAAGCGCCGGGAGTCGGAGTCGTACCTCCTGATGGAGGAGCAAAGATCATCAATCTATTAGCAGTGATAGAGCACCACCTACTGTTGTAAGAAAAACGATAATACATCAGCATCGCCAAGTTATTGGTCGTCACCGTTGCAGGAATCCGATAGTCTTTTCTTTCAGTCCAGTGGCTTCCAATCCTCATGTCAGGAAGGTCGTCCCAGATCATCTCCCTTATATAACGGTTGCCTACCCGATTTATGAGCCTATTTCTAAACTCGCCCGGACGGTTGACTTGCCCAGGAGTTGAAGTGGTAGCCGGAGCAACCGTAAAGACAACGTCGCCAGTAACTCTTATATTCGTATTAGGCGCAAAATTTAAGGAGGCGGGATTATTCCTATTTACAACATTAAAGACGGCTTGCAAAACTGCTCCGTCTGGCCTTGTTATCTCATAGGCCCGCGACACTCCCTGTCCATAGAGTTGCTGCATTTCGGAGGTCAGCGGTATTTCTTTGTAGCTTATTATGCCTGTCGCCCCGCAGCGGTTAGAACCGGAAGTTACAGTACTAGTGGCGACATCAGCAGAAATACTAGGTAAAAAGCCTCCCCTTGCTAAAACAATCCCTATGGCAAGGGCTAGAACGACAATGGCCCCATAGGCAATAAGAAAGCCCCTTTGGATTTTTATTTTTTTCATGCTCCTCCTTATATTGAGAGCTAAATTTAACACATAAAATTGCGCTCAAAGATATTATCGCAAAGAAAATTTTGCTTTGCAAGCACTAATCAAGGTGGATTAAATCCTCTAATTTACATTTAAAACTTGGGCCGCCATAAATCCCTGAATCAGAATAGCTGTACTCGGCAATGAATCTCGGTTCTTCAATTCTACTCGGTAGGTTATACTGCTGGGGATAAATATCACCACTGCCTAGCTGGCCAAAATCCAAAACCGTTAATTTTTCCCCGCTCGAGCCAAGAAATTCTAACTTGAGAAAACCAAGACTATATTTCTCAAGCCGAACTCCCTGAAAGAGGGAAGTATCGCCTTTAATATTCAGCCGTCTCTCTTTTGAGCTCGCGCTTTCTGCCTCCGAAGAAATCGAGAAGTTTAATATCAGATAAAATTTCAGCCCATCTTCCCTCTCAATATAATATCGATAAAGGCTGCCTTGGGGATATTTATCGCGGTATGGTTCAGCAGAGACCGACTGATATTTAAGATTTGCCGACCTAAAATAAACCGAGCCAGGCTGCGCGCCGTTTTGTAGAGGACAGCTAACTAGTGAATAATCTTGCTCATTTTGGGCTGAAATCCGAGGGAGAAAAAACAAAAAAACGCTAATAATAAGCGCCACCGCCACCGCCAGCAAAATCACCCACCACAGGGAGAAACCCTTAAATAAAAATCTGCTCCGCTTCAATTTCCTCCTCAAGACAAGGACACCAATCCTAAAATAAATTCTTTCAAGAATTGGGCCAAGAGTCAACCAGATAAGGACTAATTAAAGAGCCAGATCCAAAAGATTTTTCCGGCGGGAATTTCAACCGTGTCAATATTGTCCGCCGTCACAGTAACCAAGCTAAAGGCAGATTGGGCTTCGCTTTGATTAGCACAGCAATTCTCCTTGTCGACGATGAAGATCGTCGGGTAAGCTCGACGGGTATTAGCGTCCCCAGTGAACAAATCTTTAAGGGTTTTTATCTCTGTGCAAGAGGTTAATTTATTGGGACCACAGTTGTTGTTGGCCACGCTTTTCTTAATCACTCTGAATTTTAGCTCACTTAGCTTTTTCGCCGTAGAATTGCTATTGGCGAGAAGATTCCAATCGTGCTCAATGTAGACAGGCGTTGTTTCAGGATTGAGATCTTGCCTTAAAGTCAGCTTTACTTCATTGCCTCGATTATAGATATAATAGCCGCCCTTTCTCCAGAGTTCAGGCAGTTGAGAATTACCCTGCGTCCTCCAGTTAAGGTACTTACCCGATTTTAGCTTCTTCCACTTATAGTCAAGAACAAAGAGAGTCAGGTTAGAATTAAGCCTAATCGGCCTTGTATTAATGACTTTAGCATCGAAAGGTATCGAGAAAGCATTAAAGCCGTTCTTAAGAGTTAACTTAACCGTCTTTGGTTTCTTGCCCAGAGCAAGAATTCTCGGTACTTTAGCGCCGCAGGTTTCAAATCGCGGGTAGATCGCAGGATAATCGCGGTTCGGCTCATCGTAGCGGTAATGAAGATTAACAGTCAGTCTCCCCATATCTGCCGTTCTTGTAAACCGCTTTGTGGCGATAATCTTATGCTTCCCGGCTGCGAGCTCAGGTACCGGATTAAATTGAAGAGTGTCGACTCTTTGGTTTGATGCATTGATTATATCCAGAAGAATAGTGCCGTTGTTAGTTTTAAGCGTGCCGGAGGAGGTATTCTGAATCCCTACTTTAATCTGATACTTTACCCCAGCTTGAGGTGTTGCAGTAGCGGAGGGCGACGCTGTTGCCGCAGCGGCCACTGCCGGCGCATCTTGAGCCTCTTCTTCTAAAAGAGTATCACCATCCTCTTCAATATCAGCCATCGTATCAATATCCTCCTCTTCTGAAAGAGTTCCCTCAGTTTCTTGGCTCGACTGCTGCTCGGCCGAGCCGGTCGCAGTTGCTGTGGGAGACGAAAGAACTGTATTCGTTGTGGTAGAGGTAGCCGAAGGACTTGGTTGAGCAGGTGGTGTCGGGCTGGCAGCGGCAGATAAATTTTTGATATTTACTATCACTCTAAAACTCTTGCTGTCAGAGGTGCGAAGATCATAAACCTTCGTTACACCAGAGGGGTAAGAGCTAGCAAGACCTGCCGGCAGACTAGTTAACCGATATTTCTTCGTTGTCGAGGTATCAGAAGCAGAACATTTGGCACTCTTCCAAGCACCTGTCGGCTGGGTTGGGGTTGACGTTGCCTGGGGTTGATCGGCCGAAATCTGAACCGTACCAGACGAATACAGCCCCGCTGCAAGCGCGAGAGCTGCAACCAGACCATAGGTTATTACAAAACCCTTATTTAATTTAAAACCGCCCATATCCCCTCCCTTATTAGTATTTTTTTGTCTTAATTAAACCAAAGACAAACTCGCCTTTTGAGTTTATTTTTTCAAGAATATTCCCATCAGTCAAGTCGGCAAAAATAACCTCCTCATGGATTTTCGTCAGCTCTCGACCGATCAAAATCCTATAATCAGGAAGCCTGGCAGACAAAAAAGCGAGTGTTTTCTTGATTCTGTGGGGTGACTCGAAAAAGAAAACTGGTATGTCTTGGTTTGCGATATATCCAACCATCTTTTCTCTCCCCTTCTTCTTGGGAAAAAAACCTTTGAAAATAAACTCTGAACAAGAAAAAGGTGCAACTGAGATTAAAGTTAAGAGGGGGCTAGGTCCGGGAATGGGCGATATTTTTATACCGTTTGCAAGCACGGCGGCTGTTAATTTTCCTCCCGGATCACATAAATTAGGCGTTCCGCCATCAGAAACATAAGCAATATCCTTGCCTTCTTTAAGATTTTTTATCACCCAATTTATTTTCTCATTTCCAGAATGCTCGTGAAACGATACCAAGCTTTTATTAATTTGGTATCGCGCTAACAGTTTCCGACTCTGCCGAGTGTCTTCAGCCAAAACAAAATCAACTTCAGACAATATTCTTTTCGCCCTGAAGCTTAGATCCTCCAAATTCCCGATTGGCGTGCCGATAATATAAAGCATACCTATATATATAAAGAAAACGGGGTAAATTTACAAGGATCTGACCACAGCCCTTGACTTAGATAAGACCTATGCTCTAGAATATCAATCCGAGCCATAAAACCACAGAGGAAGGAGTGGTAGAAGTGATAAGGCGCCCGTGGTGGGAAAGGATGGACGAGGCAATGTTGCTCCTCCACCAGCGCGCAGTTAAGATCGCTGAAACGAACGGTTCCACCTCCTACTACTCGCTTTCGGGTGGAGAAGCGAGCAACCGGCTGGTCAGACGACAGCTGATCGCCGATGGCGTAATCGTGCCGCTTGGACGGCTCTGCACAGGATTCCCCCATCCGAGTATCCAGCGCGCCCTCGAGACAAAAAACGAGGGCGACCCCCACATCCACCGCCGGAGTGTCTACCGGATCAACGCCGAGCGAGCCGATGAGGTCCACCACCAGCTCCTCCTTCAGAAGCCAAGGTTTGCCTCAAGGATGAGGAGGGGCCAACTCGTACTGGAGTTGAGAGAGGAAGGCAGACGACCAGACTTCCTCTGGAGTGAGTCCTAACCCAGTCCCGCCCGACCCAAGGGCGGGACTTGTCGTTTAAATAAAGATTGCGCCGACAAAAATCCCGATCATAAGGACTGCCAGAACAACATTGGTAATTATACCGGCAACTGTCGAAAAGAAAGTGTAAGTAGCTACTTTTGAGCTCTTTTTTATCTCGCGGCGCGACAGGAGATCGAAAACAAAAACACCAATTGCCGGGCCAATTAATACCCCGATCAGGCCAAAAACTGAAACGCCGAAAATTACTCCAATTACCGCCCCTAAAAGACCAAAAAGCGATGAGCCGGCATATTTTGCTCCCAGAAAGCCGGACAGATAATCTACTAAGACTGAAAGGGCTGCTAAAACAAATAGAACTATAATCGTCGGCGTCGAAATAAAAGAAAACCTAGACGCCGCTGCCGCCAAAAAAAGCCCCAGAAAAACGACCGGCACGCCCGGCATCAGCGGTAAAACCGTCCCTATAAGACCGCAAATCACGGCAAGCGAGGCCAAAATATAAATTAAAATCATAAAACTCAAGGATTATTAGGGGTTTCTTCCTCCGAGCTTAAGGGCCGATTACCGTTCGAGCGAACTTTCATCGCCAAATCCTCAATCTCATCAGCAACCCTTTTAGCACTTGTGATATTTGTAAAGTCCACTTCTCGATGCTGACCAGCGGCTTTAATAATGACTGTTCCGAAGTTAAATATTTTCCCCAAAATCGTGTTTTGATAGTCAATTGACTGAACATCCATCAGAGCAACCTCTTCCTCGCGGCTGCCAAAAATCCCGTAGCGGTTTTCAACTCTTTTGTTCGTTAAGCGAAAGATAGTAAAATACCAATTTAGAAAGACCACAAGGGCAACAAAGATCCCAGCTAAAATAACGACGATAAAGAGCCAGATATTTAGCCCCAAGCTCAATGAGAAAATTGTCAGAAGCCCCGCCACTGCCAAAATCAGAGGCAAGAGATAAGCCAATAAGATTATAAAGGCCGGCCTTATTTCAAAAATGACTTCTTCGCCCGGGAGATACTCAAATTCTTTTTTTGGCATAGCTCTATTCTAGCAAAAAACGACAGGGCCGCCTCTCCGTGCCCCTATGTTTCAGGGGCGGGGTCGGCGACCCGAGCGGCTGCTTGGCGAGCTGCTGCTGCTGCCAGACTCCTCTGGTAGCTTGGCAACTCCTCGGGGGCGAGAAGCGCTGGACCCCAGCGCTACAATCAACACCGGGACAGAAGAAAGCCGTTATCCCGCCGAGTCGTCACTTTCAGTTCACGCCGCTTGTATGTCCGCCCGCAGCCAAGGCAGACATAGGTCGGCTCACCAGACATTTCTTCTTCCCCCTTACTCACAAGCAGTCACCCGCTCCGTTTTTTAGCGGATTAGGTGTATGGTGCCTTGGGAGAGACTCGGTCACAAGTCATTGCCTTGCTGGCAATGCTCGCGACCCCGCCTCACTCGCCTTCGCTCGCTCCGGCTTTCGAGTCAAATCATAGCACCATCGAAACATGGCCCGCAAGGGGCCATCTCGATGGTGCCTTGGGAGAGACTCGAACTCTCAATCCCTTGCGGGAACTAGGTCCTAAACCTAGCGCGTATTCCAATTCCGCCACCAAGGCAAATCAATAATAAATTATAGCTCAAAACGGGTTAAAAATAAAGGCCTAGATCGTAATTTGGTCCTTAAATTTTTCAAAAGTTTTGTCGCCGATGCCCTTGATATTTTTAATCTCTTCGATTGATTGAAAACCGCCGTTTGCTTCCCGATAATCTATAATCCTTTGAGCGTAAGTTGGACCGATGCCGGGGAGAGAGTCAAGCTGGCTCAAGCTAGCGGTATTAATATTGATTTTCGACTGATTGGCGGATGAGTTAGAAGTTGAAGCGCCTGCTACTTTACCGGTTGTTGTTTTAACCGTCGTCTGACCGCTTTGTGACTTTGCCTCCTCTAAGGCGCGATTTAAATCATCGATTTTCTTGTTTAGCTCATCAACTTGGGCTTGAAGTTCTCTGGCGCCAGCAAAGGCATCGCCTTGAGGGCTGTTTTGCTTTTCAATCTGCCAAAACAAAACGGCGCTGCCAGCCAAAATAACGACCGCTAATGCCGCCAGAATCACATATTTCCAATTTTCCAGAGCGACAGTTTTATTTTTAAGGGCCTTTTCTTTCATAGTCCGATTATAACATAAGGTCGGGAGGCGAGGCGCCGGAGAGGGCGCCTCGCCTGGAAGACACGGGCAGAGCCGGGAAGCAGTAGGGAACGGTGTTAGCCGGGTAGCTCATTACGAAGCTTCGCGTAGTCATCGAAGAGCTCGGCCTTAACAGTCTTCCCCTTCCTCCACACTGCTACCCACTTAGCTGGCCGTTCTCCTTTCCCCACTTTCTCAGCGAAGATGACGGCCTCTGTCGAGAGCTGGCCGGAGAGCGGAAGTCGGGTGAAGACTGTCCCCTCAAAGCTGAACTTCGAGGGGAGATTGTTGGGGAAAGGGTCTACCAGCTCCGTCAGCTCCTGCAGCTTCTTGTTTGCTCCCAACTGCTTTCCCTCCCTGCCACGTAGTTGTTGCGAGGTACGGGTTCGTCTTTTTTGTAGCACAAACAAGACCTTGCCGCAAATAGCAATCAAATACCTCGACTAATATCTTTCGAGTTCAATCGTCGAAGCACCAGTCTTTAAATTAATCTCAATCTTTTTTAAGGCTTTCTCGAAATCTTGCGTTGAATAGGTGTCGTTAGTCTTGGTCAGCCCCTTTGAACTAAAATTGTTCGAGCTTGCCCCGGTTTTTGCTTCAATTTTTAACCCCACATCCTTAGGCACCTTAATTTTTATTGTTGAAGCACCAAGATCAATATCGGCCCGAACCAGATTTGGTCTCACGGGAAAATCAACCTCGTAGGTCGAAGCGCCGCTTTTAATCACGAGTTCCTCAATATTAGTTTTTTTAAGGTCGATCTTTGCATCAACCGCCCCAGTTTTTAAAACTAATTTCATCGGCAGAATCTCATTAAGCGATAATTGCCAGACATTTTTTCCGCCGAAAATCGGATTGAAATAACTCTTGGTTGAAATGACAATATTGTCAATTTTGCCGTCGACTTTTCTCTCCACTTGAGAGTTTATAAAATTACTTTCGACGCGGCCGTCAACCAAGATTTGGCTCCCTCCAGACAAATCCAAGTCAGCCGCACCCGTTTGAACCTCAATACTTGCTCTCTCGGCTGCTTCATTAAGCGGTTCAGAAATGGTTTGGACTTTTACCTCGTGCGTCCCCCCGAAGCCCCAACTCCAGTCGCTTGAGCTTGTCGAAACTATACTAATAGGACTAACGACTAGAGCTACCGCCGCAATAACAATTAAGGCTGCGATAATACTCAAAATAATCTGCCAGACCTTGGACAGAGCTCCGCTGATAATGGAAATGCCAATTACAACAATAATTAATGGCCAGAGCTTGAAAATTTGCGACCAGACCGAAGAGTCAAGCAAACCAAAATTAACCGCCAAAAATATAAGGCCAATAGCGACAATTATCACCCCCCACAAAAGTTTTCCCAGACTCATTTATCTTCCTTCTTATCCTGATCCCGCGAGCGCCCGAAAATAATCGCTAGGCCAATAGCGATAATGATAAGTGGCCAAAGCCGACCAAAACCCATCCGCCAACCCGGGAATAGAGTCTCCAAAAGAAAGATAGCCCCGATTAACACGACTATCGTTCCACCGATAATACGAGAGTTATTACGCCTATCCCCAGATGTCTTCATTTCTTGCGCCATTTTATTCGCTCCTTCCTTTATATTCTCGCCAAAATCCTTCGGCCTAATTTTTTCTCCCTCTTCGGGAACCAAAATCCACAAAATAATATAAACCAGCACCCCCGCCCCGCCAAAGGCAGTTATGATTAGAAACAAAAGTCTAAAAATGAGCGGATCAATATCAAAAAACTTACCTAAACCGCCGCAAACGCCGGCGATATATCGGTCGCTGGCGCTGCGATAAAGCTTTTTCGGAACTGTTTTCTCCTGTTTCTTTGCCATTTACTTTTTTACAAATACTCTTGCCGGGCAAACAACTTTGCCCGATATCCTATAGCCCTCCGATTCCATTCTTGTTATACAGCCCTCTTTAACCGAGGTCAAGTCTTCCGCAGCGACCGCCTCGTGCAGACTAGGGTCAAAGGTTTCCCCTCTTCGAGGCGCTATTTTTTCAACCCCTAGTGAGCTTAGCTTATCATCAAGCTGTTTCAAAATGAGATCAATTCCGCTACCCCAAGAACTACCTTTGGGGATATGGCTAGCTGCGAGGGCAAAGTTGGCAAAAATCGGTAAAAGCTCTTTGATGGTTTCGGCCTGCGCCTCGCGATGCCAACCGATTTTTTCCGCCTCAATCCTCTTTTTGTAATTTTCAAAATCGGCCTGGGTCCTCTGCCAACCGGCCTTTAGTTCTTCTATTTCTTTTTTCTTCTTAACCATACTTAAATCCAAGGACAAAATTTAGCAAAAATAAGATCTTTTGTCTAGACCGGTAGCGTGAGGTCGTCGTTGTCATCATTCAGGCTCGGGGCCGGAGGAGAACCCGGATTTTGATAATCTGAAGAGGCCGAAGCAGAAACAGCAGGTTCGGGAGAAGGAACAGTGGGGACAGAAATCTCGCCGTCCGGCTCATCAAGCGCGGGAGAAGTGGCTTCAGCCGGCTGAGGCGTACAGATAACCAGCGAATACCTACCGGCCTGATTGGCGATGTCCATTGTCAGGTTTACGTCAAATGTGCTGGGGGAAAATGAACCATCATCCGAGCTTATTATGGCCCGATATGAGCCGCCGGGAATTTTCCTGATATACCACTCGATTGTATTAAGCCCGCTCTGAACCTCAAAATATCTGTCCTTAAAATAATATTTTTTGCCGGTCGGAGGGCGAAATTCAGCTCTGACGTTAACATTCGATTTTTCGCAAACTGTTACCTCGAGATGAACACGAGCAGTGGCATAACCAGCCACAACCGTGTCGGCGCCAACCAGCCTAGTTAAACCCAAAACTAAACCGACACCGAGCACAATAGTTGCCGCAACAATAATATTGACGTATTTTTGTGGTCTTTTCATTTATCTTATATGTCCTAATATAATGCTAAAGCAAAGCGGCCCCTATGTCAAAAAACTTACCCTTTCAAACACTTCTTATACTTTGTTTCGCTTTAGGAGTCATCAGCGGACATAAAACAGGCTTAAACCACCTAATAATCGCCGAGATCATCTTGGTTGCGGGCGGTCTTATTCTCCTGATGCTAAAAAAACAGAAGTTAGTTATCGGCTGGGCGCTGTCTTTTGCTCTCGGCTCTTTTTACTTGAACCTCCATTCATATTTGGCCCCAAAACAATTCTTGCCGGGATGCCAGAGCGCACAAATCTCATCCCAGATTAAAGAAAGTGCAACTTACAGCGAATTTTTGGTTAGCGCAAAAACCGGCGAGGCAGCGGTTATAAGAACGAAAATTCTTGGGAATTATGGTTATGCTGACAAAATCGAACTTTGCGCCACGGAACAGAATCTGACTAAGGAAACTTCAAGAGCTGATTATTTTTTAGCTAAATATAAAACCACCAATTTAATCTATAATCCTGATATCAAACTATTATCTGAAGGCAAAGGATTTGTCCGAGCGGTTTTCAACTTTTCCCAAAAAATCGCCGATGCGGCCAAGGAACTCTTTGCCGGCGACACAGCGGTTCTCGCCAAAGGCCTAATAATCGGTTCATCAAGCGGCTTCAGCGATCGCTTCAAGGATAATTTGCAAGGAAGCGGCACCAGCCATATTGTTGCTGTCTCGGGATACAATGTTTCAATTATCACGGTTATTATTTTCCAGCTCATCCGAAACCTCTTCTCACGAAGATCAGCGATAATCAGCTCGATTTTATTCTTAGCCGGCTTCTGTCTTCTTTCCGGTTTTACGCCCTCCGTTACCAGAGCTTCCTTTATGGGCGGGGTCTATATCCTCTCAAAAATCATCGGGCGAAAGGGAACGGCTATTAATTCTCTTTTTGTAGCCGGACTGGTCATGCTTCTTGTTAATCCCTATACTCTCTGGGATATAAGCTTCGAGCTTTCTTTTGCCGCCACAGCTGGCCTTGCCTTCTCGGATGAAATTATGGGCTTTATAAAAAAGAAGGTTTTGTTTGCAACGCTGCTTACTATTTTGGCAGAAACTTTGGTTGCTCAAATTTTTACCTTACCGATAATATTGCTTTACTTTGGCAGGGTTTCACTTGTAGCGCCTCTGGCTAATATTCTGATCCTGCCGATTATTCCCCTGGCAATGCTTTTTGTCTCTCTCGCAATTGCCGCCTTTTTTGTCCTCAAACCGCTAGGTATAATCATTGGAGGTCTGACGAGCGTCATCTTAAACTATGTTATGCTGGTAATCAATGGGCTCGGCTCTCTTAGGTGGTCATCATACGGATTCGATAAAATTCATTGGGGATGGACAATAGCGGCTTATATTCTGCTCATTGCCGTTTCAATTATCATCAGGGAAAAAATTAGAAGCAAAAGATTGCAACATTAGAAACAGCAAACCAAATGGAAGGAAATAGATTCTCCAAATACATTAATTTTTTTATCGCTGTTGCCCTGTTATTCGCGGTTTTCATTTGGTCTTATGCGATCAAAGCAGCCGAAGCTAACGCATCGAAGGGGGAGGTAGAGATCACTTTTTTAGATGTCGGGGAGGGCGATGCAATTCTTATCTCGCTCGGCGGCTCAACTCAAATCCTAATTGACGGAGGAAGAGATGGCGGAGTTCTCAATCCTCTTGATGATCAAATGCCTCTTTTCGATAAAAAGATTGAGTACGTAGTCGCTACTCACCCTGACGCCGATCATATTGGCGGCCTAGATGAAGTCTTTGAAAGCTATAAGATAGAGCAATTTATCGAAAGTGGCGACAAAAGCGACTCCGCAACTTACGCTAAACTTCAAGAAGCCGTTAAAAACGAGGGAGCGAAAACCAGAATAGTCAGCCGGGGAGATGTCATACGCTTCGGTGGCGAGGCCAGGGGAGTAGTCCTTTGGCCGGACGAAGGAAGCGGCTTTGATTCGAATAATCTCTCGGTTGTTTTAAAGTTTGAATACAAGGAATCCTGCGCTATATTAACCGGTGATGCAGAACTTCAAGCACAAGAAAAAATTCTGGGGGGAGATCAAAATATCCAATGCGAACTTTATAAAGTCCCCCACCACGGAGCGGCAAACGGACTCGATAAAAGATTTATAGAAAAGGTGAAGCCAAAATATGCCGTGATCTCGGTAGGAGAAAACAATCAATACGGCCATCCGACTCAAGCAGTTCTGGATAGTCTAGCCGGAATAGGGGCAAAAATTTTGCGAACGGACGAACTAGGAACGATTAGTTTTGAAACTGACGGGAAGAATTGGAAAGAAAACTAGCCTATAAAACAAGGACGTCCCGTCCTCCCAAAGGAGGACGGGACGTGGAGTGGTCGCCGCTTCAGGCGCCACTGACTCAACAGCATCGGTGAGCCAGCAAGCGGCGACCACGACTCAGGCGCCCGGGGAGGATCGTGGCTTTGACGGTGCCCTGGGAGCAGCGCATGATCTCAGCCAGGCGCCCAAGACTAGAGCCGACGGATGCACTTGATCGCCCAGACGCCGGCGACAGCAACGAAGAGGTCGCC
>JAOUGE010000014.1 GCA_029865605.1 Candidatus Berkelbacteria bacterium
CCCCCTTGCATTTAAGAGTTTGCTGTCATATAATAATTAAAGAAAGCCAAAAAAGGGCTAAATTTAAGAATAATAAGGAGGGAATAATGAGGACTCGACTTGGTCGGCTAAAAGGATTCACCTTGCTTGAAATCCTTTTGGTCATCGCAATTATCGCCATCTTGGCGGCAATTGTCATCATCGCAATTAACCCAGGCAAGCAGCTGGCTGAAAGCCGAAATGCTCAAAGGCGATCTGACACAAATACAGTCTTAAATGCTGTTTATCAATACTCGGTTGATAACAACGGAAATATGCCCGGCACTATCCCTGCGGCCTCAACGGAGATTTGCCGAACCGGTGAAGCTGCCTGCGGCGCATTTGTTGACCTTACCACCCTTACCGCATCCGGAACTTATATCACTGCAGTCCCGAACGACCCCAACAGTTCTGCGCCAGGCGCAGGTTACACTATAATGCGAGATGGAGTAACGGGAAGAATAACCGTTGCTGCACCGAACGCCGAAAGAGGAGCGGTCATTTCGGTTACAAGGTAAACTCTTCTTAAGATAAATCCAAAAACTCTGCTTCAGCGGGGTTTTTGGATTGGATCAAAACTTAAATAAAGGACGGTTTTGATTAAGATACTTCCTATAAGATTTATAATCTGGGCAAAACTTTGAAACCAACTCCCAAAAACGCCTAGAGTGGTTTTTCTCTTGGAGGTGGGCAAGCTCATGGACAGCTACGTACCCAATCACCTCTTCCGGCGCTTGGGCCAGCTTGGCATTAAAACTCAAACAATCTTTCGCCGAGCAACTCCCCCACTTAGAGCGATAAAATTTTACAATTAATTTCCGGCCGCCAAGATTAAATTCTCCTTTGTATTTAGCAAGTATTTCATCGATCTTCTGTTTCAAAACGGAAATGTAAAAATTCTCGATTAATTTGCGGATATATCTCGGGTTTAAGTCGGCTGCTTTTACGACAATATTATTGCCCGAGATCTTAGTCTCTTTGGGCGAGCCCAAGAGCAGTTTAAGCCGATATGCTTTTCCCAAAACTTTAAATTCTTCACCCTCGACAAATTTCTTATCTTGAACTTTCGGTTGTGGCTGCCTAAGTTTTGACTCAATCCAAGCGCGCTTACCTCGCAAAAAACTCTCGATATATCTCCGACCCAAAAAGAGAGGGGCGCGAACGATCACTTTTTTATTTCTTATCTCAACTGAGAGAGTTCGGCGGCGGCGGCGAATAAGAATATAGCTAATATCGCTCATCAGCGCTTTACCCTCTTTTCAAGTCCCCTGTCGGTTGGAAAATAGTACCTTCTACCTCTAAGTTTGCTTGGCAAGTGCTCTTGTCCCACCTTCGCATCTTCAAAATCATGGGCATATTTATAGCCCTTGCCATAACCCCATTCTCTCATAAGGCGTGTCGGGGCGTTTCTTAAGTGCCGCGGCACATCAAGGTTGCCGAATTTCTTAATATCAGCTCTTGCCAGCCGAGCCGCCTTATAACAGGCGTTTGATTTGGGCGCGAGGGAAAGATGAACCGCCGTTTGGACAAGATGAACATCGCACTCCGGCAAGCCCAAATAATGGCAAGCGTCATAAGCAGCCACAGCCACCAGAAGCGCGTGGGGATCAGCGATACCTATATCCTCCGAGGCAAATCTAACCAGACGCCTAGCAATATAGAGAGGGTCCTCGCCGGCATCAAGCATTCGCAACAGCCAATAAACAGCCGCGTCAGGATCCGAATCGCGCATTGACTTATGCAAAGCGGAGATAATATTGTAATGTTCCTCCCCCGCCTTATCGTATTTCAACGTCTTGACAACTCTCGATCTTTCAATTGCCGACTTAGTTATCTTTTTATTCTGTCCCGCTAAATCTTCAAGATTATTCAAAAGTATCCTGGCATCACCGTTTGCGCTCTCAATCAAAATCTCTTTCGCTTTCTGGTCAATTTTTATATCCTTTCTTCGGCAAGAGCTCTATCTAAAATATTCCCCAAATCTTCTTTTTCCAGCCGATTTAAAACCACGACCTTCGAGCGGGAAATCACCGGCGAGATCACGGTAAAGGACGGGTTTTCCGTGGTAGCGCCAATCAAGATAATTTCGCCCCGCTCGACATAAGGCAATAAAACATCCTGCTGGGCTTTGTTGAAGCGGTGAATCTCATCAATAAAAATAATTGTCTTTCTTGAATACTTTGCATCTTCTTGTGCTTTTAAGAGTTCCTTTTTAAGTTCTTTGGTTGTCCCCAAAACCGCACTTATCTGCACAAACCTCGAACTTGTGGCACAAGCTATAATGTGAGCAAGAGTCGTCTTACCACTCCCCGGCGGGCCAAAGAGAATAATCGAAGAGAGCAGGTCTCCCTCGATTGCCTTCCTTAGCCACGAACCCCGGCCAACGACATGGTCCTGGCCGAAAAATCCGTCGAGGTTTTTAGGTCTAATATCGTGAGCTAAAGGCATACTTACTCCTTAAACCAATATAGGCCAACTAGCGAAAGGTGACAAGGGGCTAATGTGGAAGGCACCTTCAAGCCGAGAGGCAGTCCTTCTTGAGGAACATCCGCAGGTCAAATTGCTTGGTTCCCAGAATGGGAAATTTGACTGCTTCGAGCGGGTGGAACGCGAGAATTCTCCCCAGAGGCGCAGTCCGTCGCTGGAGCGGGCAAGCCGTTTCCGAAAGAAGGGACTGAATCTCGGCGATTTTGGCTTTTCTAAACGCTCCCACTTCTGTTTGACTTTTCTCCTCAACCGATTATCATAAAGCTGATATCTCAAAAACTCTTGAATGAGCGAAACTATTAATTTTACGCGATTAACTTCTTCGGATAAGCTCCCCGATAGGTTCTTGACCTGTCAGTTTTACCAACCAGTCGACCCAGACCAAATCGATTCCGGGGTGATCTTCTCGCAGATCGAAATCTTAACCCCCTGGTTCCCTTCTTCCCAAATAGGCCAGACAGCAATCAATACTCTTATTCGAGAGTATTATCGAGGGACCGATACTTCTGACCTTGTAAACTTCGAAAACGCAATAAAGGGGGTCAACCGAGTTCTCTCACAGTTTGCCCAAAATGGCGAAACAGATTGGATTGGAAAGTTGAGCGGTGTATTAATTCTAATCAACAAAAAAGAGATTCATATCGCCCAGACAGGCCACTCCCATGCCTACCTTTACCGGGGATCAAAAATAAATCATATAACTGAGGGGCTGGACATTGACGACGAGCCTCATCCGCTTAAGACCTTTACCAACCTCACTTCGGGAACTCTACAAATGGGCGACAAGATTGTTGTTGCCAACTCTTCCTTTTTTGAAAATATCGCCCCTTCGGAGCTGAAACTGCTAGTTAGCAATTACAGGCCTACCCTAGCGGCGCTGGAATGCGCCAAGATCCTAAAAAGCCACGGCAACCGAGTAGCAAATGCCATATTTTTAGAAAGCACCAGCAAAGAGGAGTTAGCAAATATCCCGCCCGAGCAAAAAATCGAGTCGGTCTATCTAGATCAGTCAGGTATTAATTTTTCACTAGTGGCTAAAAATTTTTTCAAAAATTCCGTTGGGCCGGCTTTTAAAGCGCTGGGAAGAGCAACTGTGAGCGGAGCAAGAGCAACCGGTAGATTTATTGCCCCAAGGGTAAAGAAAAGCTGGGAAAAAACCCGAGAAGGTTCAATTAAATCATTTGAAACCGCCCAGAGCGTCGTAAGCCAGGCGAAAAGACGGGAAAAAGAAGAAGCGCCCCACACTTATAGTGTCGAATCTAAAGACGAGGCGGGAAGAGTCGTCCCCAAGAAAAGTCTACTAAAGGCAAAAAATAAATTGAGAAGAATGCTCATTACCTTGGGTCTTTACTCAAGGGATAAGTCAAAAATGGTGCTAGGCGTTTTCGTTCTTGTTGTAATAATTCTGGCGGCAGCTTTGACTTATTCATTTGCAAAAAACAGATGGCATTCCAATGCAAAAAACCTTGAGCAAAGATACGCTCAACTAACTTCTCTTGACGGCGAGGCCTCAATTGCCGCGTCAAAAAGAGACGACCAAACAGCGCTTCAAAAATATAAAGAAATCTACAATATAGCTCTGGAACTGCAGGATACGGATTATGCGGACAAAACAAAGGAATTTTTGGAAAAGGCAAATGCGAAAATAACCGAAATCACAAAGCTAAGGTCAATTAGTTCACTAAAAACTCTAGATCTGGAGGGTGACACTTTAGCAATTGGGGTTGATAGCAAGAGAATAATTGGGGTTTTATCAGGCGGCGAGATAAAAGAAAGGAAAGCGACTGATGCCGGTTTCGTGACTCTGCTTAGTGCGACGCTCCCTTCAAACAAAATCGTCTCTTTGACCGAATTAGAAGTCAATCTTTTTGCTCTGGTTTTCGACAATAAAGCTCTTGCCATCCTCGATCCCGTCAAGAAAACAATCACCACCCAAGAAATAAAACTCAAGAGTGACGGTCAGATAAAAAGCTTTGGCGAGAATATTTATCTACTAGACACTACAAATAATCAAATTTGGAAAATCACTGCCGAAGATTCAAAATACACTACTTCCAGCACTTACCTCAAAGACCAGTCAATAAAAATCTCCGACGCGGTTGATCTGGCAATAGACGGCAGCATTTATACCCTCAACGGCTCGGGACAAATTATGGAGCTCTCCAGAGGAACGAAAATTAACGAATTCAAAGTGACCCTGCCGGGTTCGGAAACTTTGACCAGCTACAAAAAAATTTTTACAAGTGAAAATTCAACCAGTATATTCATCGTCGCCCAAGATGGAAACCGGACGAGGATAATCGAGATCAAGAAAAACGGCAACTTTTTGGCCCAATACTATCTAGAGAGCGCTGACAGTTTTCAGGAAATAGTGCTCGACAGCTATCTGCGCGAGATTTATGTCCTAAAAGACAAAAAGATTTTGGAATACAGGATCTAATTATATCTCGTCGAGTTTCTCAATCCCCAAAAGGTCAAATATTTTTCCGAGTACTTTTTGAGTTGCTTCGACAATAAAGAAATTCTTGCTTGATTGCTCGGCATCACCAACAATAAAGCGTTCTTTCTCGTAAAGAGCGTTAAATTCATTGGCAATTCTATAAGCCAGATCGGCGAGCTGATTAGGAGCGCTAATTTTTGCCGCTGACTCAAGAACCGCTCCGATCTGTTTCAGCAATTTCGCGAGCTTCAGAGCCGAATCATCAAGATGGGCTTGGATATTTGCACCCTTGTGTTTTTGCTCAAATTTTCTTTTTAAACTAGCGCAGCGAGCGTAGCTATATTGAAGATACGGGCCAGAATTGCCCTCAAGAGAAATAATTTTATCGAAGGAAAAAACCACATCCGAACGGCGGTTGGTGGATAAATCGGCGTATTTAATGGCTGAAATACCGATTTGCTGAGCTGCACTTTCTTTATTCTCCAAATCAGGGTTTTTCTCTTCGATAATTTTTAGGGCTCTCTCTTTGGCCTCACCGATCAAATCCTCAAGCAAAACGACTTGGCCGCGTCTGGTCGACATTTTGCCTGACTTAAGTCGCATCAGGCCGTGACCGGCAAAGACAATCTCCGTTTTTTCTAACCAGCCCAACTTTTTCGCCACTGCTTCAAGCTGCTTAAAATGCAAAGCCTGGTCACCTCCGACATGATAGATTATTCTTGACGGCTTGTATGTTTCTATCCTGTGTTTCAGGGCTGCTAAGTCACGAGTCATATAAAGCGTCGCACCATCGCTCTTTTTAATTAGCGCCGGGGGCATTTTCTCGAGCTCAACGATCTGGGCTCCTTCTGATTCCTTAAGCAGATTTTTTTGTTTTAACTCATCAATCACCCCTTCAAGTTTATCTTCATAAAAGCTCTCGCCTTTAACTTCATCAATTTTAACGCCGAGAATTTGATAAATTCGCTCAAATTCCTCAAGGCTCCAGTCAACACATTTCTGCCAGAGCTCCAGCGCCTCAGCGTCGGCGTCCTCCAATTTCTTAAACCATTGTCGTGCTTCTTCGTTTAACGATTCGTCTTTCTCAGCCTCCTCATGAAACCTTTGATAGAGTCGGTTAAGTTCTTTGATCGGATTTTTCGCTATTTCCTCCACGACTCCCCATTTTTTTATCGCCACAATCAGCTTGCCAAACTGCGTTCCCCAATCACCGATATGATTTATACCAACCGTTTTATAGCCGATAGCTTCGTGAATATTATAATTGGCCTGGCCGATAATGGTTGAGCGCAGATGCCCGACCGAAAACGGCTTGGCAATATTGGGGCTGGAGTAATCAAAAACAATAGTTTGATTTTGATAATCATTATTTTTCAAATAACTCTCGTCTTTTACGATTCTCTCGAGTTCGTCAAAATAGGCCTGTTTTGAAAGATAAATATTAATGTAGCCGGCTTCGCTTTTGACTTCCTTCACTAATCCTGAGCCGTCAAGCGCAGATTTAATTTTTGCCGCTAGCTCCTCTGAATTTTGGCCGGATTCTTTTATCTGCCCAGGATTCAAACAAAAATCGCCGAATTCCCCCTTCGCGATTTCGAGAATGACTTTCCCTCCGGCAATGCCCCCCAGCGCTTCTTCAAGTTTCTCTTTAATCATTAAGTTTTATCTTGGCTGCTTTTAGCTTGCCAACCTGCAGAATATTTTCGCCCTTTAAGTCATAAATATAATTCACATCCTTAATCGCCTCGCCGTTTATTTTAACCGCACCTTGCTCGATCAAGCGACGGGCTTCCGATTTACTCGGGGCAAGTTCCAGCGAAACCATAACCTCAACTAACGGCTGGCCGCTTTTTAATTCTTTAACTTCAAGATTTTCGGGCAATTCCCTCTTGCTGAATCTCTTTTCAAATTCCTCCGCCGCTTTTTCAGCTTGTTCTCTATCATTGAGCATTCGGGTTAGCTCAAATGCCAGTCTCTTTTTAAAGGTCATAGGATTTTCACCCGCTTCAAGTTTTGATTCAATTTCTCTAACTTCGCTCATTTCCAGATCGGTTATATATTCAAAGCATTTTACAATTACATCGTCAGAAAGGCTCATAATCATTCCATAAAAGTCATACGGCGCAGCATCAAGCGCTATGACATTCCCCTCTGTTTTGCCAATTTTATTGCCTTTCGAGTCGGTTAAAAGAGGGGTTGTCATGACAAATTTTTCTCGGTTTAACATTTTCTTCATTAGTGTTCGCCCGCACAACATATTAAACGTCTGATCTTCACCGCCGAGTTCAAGGTCTACTTCCATTGCAACCGAGTCATAAGCTTGAAGCATCGGATAAAAGAACTCTCTCATATTTATAAATTCGCCTCTTTTCTTTTGTCCGACATACAAGTCTCTTTCCTCAAGCTGCTGGAGTGAGAAGTTATTGGCGATATTCAGGATTTCAACCAAGGTCAACTTATTGAGCCAATCGCCATTGTAAAGAATCTTGGCTGCATTCGGACCATCAAACTTCACAATCCGGCCGGCTTGCATGATATAATCCTTGGCATTATCACGAAGCTCTTTGCTGGATAAATATTTTTTCCGAGCCCTAGTTTTTCCTGATGGGTCGCCTGCTTGTCCGGTTCCGTCTCCAATTAAGAAAATGACCTCATGGCCAAGCTCTTGCCACTGCTTCAATTTCATGAGACCTACCATATGACCGATATGGAGCTTTATTCCGGTCGGGTCAAAGCCTTGATAAAGCTTAAGTTTTTTCCCCGATTTTAAGGCTGATTCGAGTCTTTCCCGATCCGGATAGATCGCGGAAACGCCACGAGTCAAAAGTTCTTCAATTTTGTCCATAGACCTTGATTAATTAGTTTTCTTCTGTTATTCTACCCTAGTCTATGCTATAATTCAAATCATGAAAATAGGTGGAATTCTTAACCTAAGATTCAGGCAGACAAAAAGCGCCAAACCATATCGACCTAAAAAAAGAGACTGGAAAAGAACTCTTCTCTATGGCTTGGGTGGGTTTGTTTTATTCATCGTTCTTCTTTTCGCCTGGTACGCTAAAGATCTACCAACACCCGGAAAACTGGCGAAGCTTCGAGCGGCTGAATCAACCAGAATTCTGGACAGAAACGGCCTGCCTCTTTATGAAACCGGCGAGGAGAGGCGAACTCTAATCAGCAAGGAAGACATTCCCGACAATATGAAGGATGCCATTATTGCCACCGAGGATGCAAATTTTTATAAACACGGAGCGGTTGATTTCAGAGGAATCGCCCGAGCGGCCATGGCCGACATCTTAAACCTGAAAGTTTCTCAAGGCGGCTCGACAATAACTCAACAATTCGTTAAAAACGCAATTCTAACCAACAAAAAATCCTTAAGCCGTAAAATAAAAGAGCTGATTCTGGCTATCGAAATAGAGCAAATCTATTCAAAAGATGAGATTTTGACAATGTATCTGAATGAAATTCCTTGGGGAGGAACAATTTACGGCGTCGAGGGAGCCAGCCAAACTTATTTCGGCAAATCAGCCAAAGAAGTAAACCTGTCTGAAGCCGCAACCCTGGCGGCAATCGTCCAGGCACCGACCTATTATTCTCCATACGGGACCCACACCGATAAACTTTTTGTCAGAAAAGATTATGTTTTAAACAGAATGGCCGAGCTCGGTTATATCACTCAAGAGGAGGCCGAAAAAGCCAAAACCGAGCCGCCCTCACTGGCCAAGGCAGAATTTAAGCCCAAACGCGAGTCAATCAAAGCGCCGCACTTCGTTATGTATGTTAAGGAAAAACTGGTTGATCTCTACGGCGAAAGGCTGGTCAACAGCGGCGGTCTTAAAGTTACCACAACTTTGGATTCCGAAAAGCAGGGCTGGGCCGAGGATGCAATTAAAAAGAATGAGGCGAAGTTCACCCGCTACAAGGCCACTAACGCCGCTCTGGTATCAGTCGATGTCAAGACCGGAGAGATTGTGGCTATGGTTGGGGGAAAAGACTATTTTGATATTGAGCATGGCGGAAATGTTAACGTTACCGACTCCGCCCGCCAACCGGGCTCATCTTTTAAGCCAATCGTTTACGCTACTGCCTTCAAACAGTCGAGATTTTCCCCGGCTTTCACTTTGTATGACTTGACGACTGACTTTAACGGTTATACCCCGCACGACTACGACGGCTCAACCCGCGGCCCGGTTTCGATGCGCCAAGCTCTGTCCAACTCCCTTAATATCCCGGCCGTTAAAACTCTAGCTTTAGTCGGCTTACCCGAGGCACTAAAAACCGCCAAGGACTTAGGCATCACCACCCTCAACCAGCCGCAAAGATACGGGCTCTCGCTCGTCTTAGGGGGCGGCGAGGTTAAACCAATCGAAATGGCCGGGGCTTTTGCCGCTTTCTCGGATAGCGGCACCTATCATCAACCGGTTTCAATCCTGAAAGTAGAGGATCACAAGGGCAAAGTTTTATACGAATACAAAAAAGAAAGTAATCGCTTTCAGGCCATCGACCCCCAGATTGCTTATCTTATAAGCCATATTTTGGATGATGACGGGGCAAGAGCAATGATCTTCGGACGCGGTAATGCCCTGGATTTCGGGGGATTTCAAGTCGCGGCAAAAACCGGCACGACCCAAGAGTTCCACGATGCCTGGACAGTCGGTTATTCTCCCAAATACGCCGCCGCCGTTTGGGTCGGCAATAACGACAACACTAAAATGGCCAGCGGTGCTGACGGCTCGGTTGTAGCCGCCCCAATCTTTCACGATTATATGGCTAAGCTTGTCGACAAAACCGAGTTTGTCAGGCCGGCGGGCATCAAGGAAGTAACGGTTGAGAAATATTCCGGCAAGCTCCCCGGGGGAAGCTCAACCAATCTGGTCAAGGACATTTTTGCCTCTTGGCAAGTTCCAACCGAAAGAGACGACATCAACGTTACTGTCAAGGTCAATAAGGTCAACGGGAAAATAGCTACTGACACGACTCCACCCGAACTAGTCGAGGAAAGACATTATATCAACCTCCATAACGAGTGGGGGCCAAGTTGGAAAAGCTATCCCAACTGGGAAGCCCCGATTAGAGCTTGGGCGCAGTCTAACAGTATGAATCTGCTCCCTCCGACCGAAAAAGACGACAGCTACTCGTCGCGGCCGGAAGTTTCAATTACTTCCCCCGGCAGCGGGGCAACGATTTCGGGATTAACACCGATTACCGTTTCAACCAGATCCCAATATAATATTTCAAGGGTTACCTATTATATTGACAACTACGAATTCACCTCATCCTCAAGCCCTCCGTATTCCGCAACCATAGACACCGGCAAATATTCCAACGGCTACCACGAAATAACCGCCAAAATTACCGATGAAAACGGCGTCAGCGGGCAGTCGTCAACCAATGTTATTATTAAAAACGAGCCGCTGGTCAAGATTAGCAATGTTAGCGTAGGTGGAATTACGGGAAGCTCGGCAACGGTGAGCTTCTTGACCGATATTGCCGCCAATTCAAAAGTTTTTTATGGAACCGTCTCGGGCAGCTATTCGTATAGCGAGACAAGCGGAACCTCAACAACCAGCCACTCGGCAACCCTAAGCGGCCTCATCAGCTCAAAAAAATATTACTTTAAAATCGTCGCTTACAATTCAGTCGGCCAAGAGTCCTCGGCCTTAGGAACATTTACCACGCTCTAAGTTCACAAGCCAAGAATCTTTTTGAGGATTTGGTTCAAGTTGAGATTCGAGACAGCGGGAATTTTATAACCGATCTTATGGGCTGCTTTAATTATTCTTTTTGACGCCTCGGGCAGATGAACTCGGCCGGCCAAATCTAACTCGCCCAAAAGCAAAATATCTCCGTCAACGGGACGGTCAATATAGGAGCTGGCCATAGCTGTCATAACCGCCAAGTCGGCAATTGGGTCTTTCAACCTGTAGCCATCGCTAATGTTTATATAAATATCATGTTCGCTTAAATTAACCTGGCTTCGGCGGCTTAAAACCGCCGAGAGCATCTGCAGGCGGTTTAAGTCGTAGCCGACGGCATTTCGCCGGGGAAAGCCAAAACCTGATTTTTGAACCAGCGCTTGAACTTCAACAAAATAGACTCGGCTGCCTTCGATAACGGCAGTGCGGACCACCCCCGGCGGAAGCTGCTGATCCGGCTTAATCCGGCCAAAATCGGAGGCTGAAATTAAACCTTCGGCGGTCAGGCGGAAAACCCCCATTTCGTCAGTCGGGCCGAAGCGATTTTTTTGACTTCTCAAAAATCTTTCCGACACCCCTCGCTCCCCTTCCAAATAAAAAACCGCGTCAACCAAATGCTCGAGCATGCGCGGACCGGCCACCTCGCCCTCCTTGGTCACATGGCCGATTAAGATTGTTGCCACAGAGTGTTTTTTAGCAGCTCTGATAATTTTAAGGGCCGATTCTTTTACCTGGACAAGGCCGCCAGCCGAGCCGGAAGCGCCGGAGTCGTAAACGGTCTGGATTGAATCAATAATCAAAAGTCTCGGCTTTATATTTTCAAGTTGATTAAGCCAGGAGTTAATATCCTGATCGTCAAAAACGATAATTTGGGAAAAATTCTTGCCCAGACGCCGGGCACGCAATTTTATCTGGTCAGGTGATTCCTCACCGGCGACATAAACGATTTTGCCAGGAATCTCACAGGCAACTTGCCAGACAAGGGTGGATTTGCCGATCCCTGGCTCGCCCCCCAAAAGCATCACCTCGCCCGGCACCATCCCGCCGCCCAGAACCAGATCAAATTCCCCAATCCCGCTTTTAAACCGCTCTTTTCTGTCTTTAATGTCCGAAAGGCGCAGGGGCTTCGCTTTCTCGGCTTGCCCGCCTTTCAAGTTTTCGCTTTCAATTTTTAGCTCTTTCAGAGCGTTCCACTCCCCGCACATCTGGCACTTCCCCGACCAGCGCGAAAACTCATTCCCGCACCTAGAGCAGATAAAGACTGTACTATTTTTTTTCATCTCCATTAATGATTATTCCGTGCCGGCTTAAAATCTCATCAGGGTCGTGGCCACTATCCAACAATAAAGTATAAGCATAGCCGATTGCCTCATCGAGCTCTAAACCTCGAAAATCTTCCGCCACTTCTGCACCGAGGACTTCTTGGCAAGCCCTACTAACATCCTCAACACTCGGCTCACGCTCCTCCTGCTTTTCCGGTTCAGGACCAAACCCTTCTCCTTCAACCATTTTCACCTCCTCCGTTAGTATCAAAAAATCTCCAAGCATCCAAATCTTACCCCGCCAAAATTTAATATTCAAGCAAAAAATAACAACAAAAACCTATCTATCAGAGTTCTCTTCAAAAGTCGCCGTTATTTATTCGGTTTGGCTCGGGACAAAATAAAGATCATCCCAGCGAGACAAATCAAAAAAATGCCTATTCCGATAGGCGATCCCCACCCCAAAATCAACTGAAAGTTATCCATTTTTCTCCATTCTATTATTGTTTTGTTCTATCGTACCACCCAGCGCTCCAGAATCCTATCTCTTATCAATTTATTATAAACTTTCTGCATGATTTTTATTAAATCCTTATTTCTCTCTCCAACCAAGGGATATGTTCGTTTTTGCGTTTCCACCAGAGGTCTTCCCAAATATAGTGTACTGCGAGTTGTTTGTACTTTCCAAACCGCTCAAAATATTTTAAGATTTCCGGAACAGGAACTGGGTCTTCCGGATCGCGGTCGAAAAACAGTTTAGAATAAATCTTTTGTTCCCACGGTGAAACATGGTCGAAAAAATCCCAGTGATGAAATACATCAAACAATAAATACCAAACTGTCGCCGGGCCAACACCGTAGAGTTTCAGAAGCTCTTCTATTTGAGTATCTCTGTTTTTGGCCCGAAGCTCATCTTCGTCAATTTCGCCCTTGGCGAAATAATCATCTATTTTTTTTATATATTTAGCCCTATAGCCAATCTTTAACGCGCGCAAATCTTCCTCGGTAACTTTCCGCAAATCGCCCGGGAACCAAAAACACCAGAACTTTTTACTATCAAACTCAACTTCTGTACCATAATTTTCTAACAATGTTTGAAACATAGAAATTGATCTGCGGACTGTAGCGTTTTGCAAAACAATGCCAATGATTAAATATTCATACAAAGAACTTGGGTGTCCCGGCCGCATTCCGCGCCATTTTTTGATAATTGGCCCAAGCATTTTATCGTTTTCAAACTGTTGGTAAAACTCAGTTAAATCCAAATCAAAGTTGTAAAGATATTTTATTTCTTCGATTAAAGAATTTGCAAAATCGTCACTGGTTTTGCCCTCAGCATAAACCTCAATTTTAACAAGCGGTTTAGCAACAGTCCCTTGATTTATAAATTTAATCCCCAAGGGTTTACCCTTCCAATTCCATGTCTGCCAGCGGATTCCCGGCTGCCACGTGTTATCGCCCGAAGTAAAATGGTCCGGTTTGTGAAAGGTCGGATCAAATGCAAAATCCCCTTTCGGCTTAACCTCGAAGGTTTTTTGTAATCTTAGCTTAAGAGGTTTTTTCATTTGGATTCTTGTTAGTGGAAATCAAAAACAATTTCTTTTTAAAGCTTCCCCGTTTTTTGTTTTTCTCGGCCTGCAATTTTCCAAGTTGGGAGGGATTAATCTTAAGCTCCTTGGCAAGCCAGTCAATCAATTCCTGAATATCAACAACCTCGTTCAAAATTTCTTTTTTGCTTTTTGAGCCAATCAATTCTCTGGCTTCTTCCAGAACCTTCTTTTTTAACTCCTCCTTAAATTCTTTTTTGCCCAACTTCCGCAAATGCGGAATCTCTCCGGCTCCCTCAATAATCTCCGGAATCCTATCTCGAATTAGCTTGTTATAAATTTTTTGCATTCTACCTATCCCAGTCCTCATTACTAGTTTCTTGCTAATCTAGGAACGTCCTTAATGTCTTAACCATCTTTTTTCCGAATGGGGAGAGTTCGTGAGCGACAGTCTTACCACGATAATTTTTGTTTATTAAGCCGGCAATTCTTAATCTTCTGGTATGCTCCGAGGTTGTCTGGTAAACACTTTTTAATTCTCTGACTATCTCATCTAGAGTGATTCCGGGATTTTCTGAGATGAGAAACAATATTTTTATTCGCCAATGATTGGCTGCGCCCTTGAATACTCGCTCAAGAGTTCGAATATTTTTGCTGTCCATATTATCACTATATCAATATCATTCTTAGTTTAGCAAGAAACTAAGAATGATATTCTAGGGGTGCTCCAGAATCCTATCTCGAATCAATTTATTATAAACTTTTTGCATTTCTCCCGTCCCCCCGTCTCCTGCCCTGCTTATGCATTAGATTAGCCCAAAGTTCCACCCTTTGGCCGCCTCAACAATCCCAAAAGTGCTGCTTTTAATAATTTTCTCTGGTTTTTTATTCATATTTTTTGTCGAGATATTCGATGAACTTCTCGATCGATTCGCGATAACTTTCGGCAAGGTCGAGTTTCAGAGCATCTTTGGGTGCGATCCATCTGTGCTCTGTCAGCTCATTACCGTCGAGTTTCAGGTTTTTAATATCCGCATCGGTTACCCTGCAATAAAGATCAAAATATATAAAGTGCGCCGGACGATGAAAGTCTTTCGAGCCAATAAGTTCGCCATAAGCTATTACATCAATAGGTTTTAATTTCAGCCCTGTTTCTTCTTCGGCTTCCCGCTCTAGTGCACTGGCTATTGTTTCTCCCGATTCGATATGGCCGCCAGGGAAAGTCCATTTGTTCGACCACTTGGGTGATCTTACCACCAGAATCTTACCATCACCCCTCTCAATTATTGCTGACCCCACCACCTCAACGCCTCTTTCAAATTTCATGCTTTATCTCCAAATTTTATTTGTACCACAATCACCCACTTTTGCTTTTTGGCCACCGGAATCCTATCTCTTATCAATTTATTATAAACTTTTTGCATCTCTCCCGTCCCCCCGTCTCCTGCCCTGCTTATGCATTAGATTAGCCCAAAGTTCCACCCTTTGGCCGCCTCCACAATTCCAAAAGTGCTATTTTGAATTATTTCTTCTAATTTTTTATCGATTTTTATCATTCGGGTTTTAATGGGAATAACAGCAAAGCACGGTGTCTAAGTACTCAATCCCGCACAAATAATCACAAATCGACGTATTTTTCACCGTTTATAAATCAAGTTCCTAAGAGTCTCTACGTGTGCATCAGATTTAAAAATTGGTGCTAGATAAATACCCGCTTCCTTTGATTGTGCTTTTACTAGTGCCCTA
>JAOUGE010000015.1 GCA_029865605.1 Candidatus Berkelbacteria bacterium
CAGCCGTCTCCTTTCCGTCCCGCCGTCCGCCAGCTGGCGGAGCGGGGCTAGTCGGGCAAGAGCCAGTTGAGGCCCCGCGGACCGAGAAGCGGGATCGACAGGTGAGAGAGCACGCTCTCGATCACTTCCTCGCCCGCGAGGGGGAAGTGAGGACCGCAGTGGTCGAGCCCGCCGTCGGGCGAGAAGCGCCAGAGCATCGGACTCCGGCCTTCGCGCGGTGTGATGCCGACAACCGCCCGATTGAGCGGTTCCCACCGATCGCCAACCCTGCGGCACTCAAGATCGCAGACCTTCCAGCCCTTCCCACGGGGAGGGAGATGAAGGGTCGCCGTCTTGAGGAAGGACCACTCGCCAGCCGCGAGGCAGGGAACAATGATCCCAGACTCGCCGTCGAGCGTGTCATCTCCGATCGGCAGGAATTCCGCAGCCACGAAGCCGATCGGTGGGAAGTCGGGCCGAACGGCCGCCCACCAAATCGCCTGCTTCTCCTCAAGCTGGACTTGGTAGCGCTCGTAGCCCGGTGGCAGGCGGAAAGCAAGCCAACCCTCCTTGTCGTAGGCGCCAAGCTCCAGACCCTCGTCGAGCAGGTCGAAGAGCCAGTCGGTAACGGGATCTTCCTGCATCCCGCCAGCAGGCTCCGCGCAGAATTGGATGGTCGGGGCACCAGCGTTGCGCACTAGCGCGACGTACGTCTGGTCAGGTAGAGGACCACCGTTGTGGCGCTCGAGCCGATCCATCCAGTTTAGCGGAAGCAGCTCGAGGCCTGTCGTCGGCAGCACCCAGGCGACCGCGCCGCCCATGAAGCCGAAGGTCTCGAAGTCGAAGTCCTCCTCGCGGGCACGCAGCTTCTCATAGAACTCGCGGCTGGCGCCCGCTTCCTCAAGTGAGCGCGGCCTGTCCCCCTCCATCAGACGTCGCTCTACGACTTGGGCCGTAATCCGGCCACCTCTCATCTCGCCTACTATGCGTCCCTGCACCCAGGGTAACGCCATGGCTTTCGTTCCTTTCATGTGTTGTGCGTGCGCCGCCCCGCCAAGCGGAACCAAAAAGCGCATCGCCAAAATGTAGAACAAAACAGTAACTCTGTCAAGGACAGAGTCAGGGTAAAGTTAAAAGTGAAAAGGGTAAAGGACAATGCTAGCGTTCGACGACTTCCCAAATATCCCAATAGCGGGAATCATAACGGATGTCGTCGCCTTTGGATTCCTCCAAAGTCGAGGTCGAAAAGAAAACAATTTTAGTGTCTTCAGTTAAGCTCATAAAGCCGTTGGCATAGCCAGCCGGTATATATAAAAGAGATGGCTTCTTGGCAGAGAGAACATGGCGGCGAACCTCCACCCATTTTGAGGGATTCTCCCAATTATCAATTTTAACCGCGCCGACAACCGCCGCGCCGGAGGTTACCAAAACATATTTCGCCTCTTTTTTATGGGCATGCCAGGCCCGCACCATCCCGGCTTTGTGATTTGAAACCATATAAAAGCGCTTAACCCCTTTAAAGTCAAACCCGTTGGCGAAAACAACTTCCCCCCGATCGTCAATCGCTATCCCGCCTTCAATTAGCTGCGGCAATTCCTCATTATTGCTTTTTTCTTTGGGCATGGGGTCTCCACTTATCTTCTTACATGCGTATTAAATTGCGAAAGATACGTCTGGTTGGTATAGCGCGGGTCGCTTAAGTTTCTAATTCTCCCTTCTTCAAGGAGCTTCTTCAGCTCGACTATACCATCGGCAGCAGAAAATTTTGGATCAAAACCGAGCCCTTTCTTTGCCTTATCCGAAGTAACGCGGTAATTGCGCAAATCTTCAAACTTCATATTCACCTTTTCAACCTTCAGCCCCGAGAAGTGTTTTTTCACTTCAGCGGCCAAATCGGAAATTTTCACATTAACCTTATGGAGATTGAATACTCCTGTTTTATCGCCTTCTAAAGCGTTAACAATCGCTCGGGCGGCGTCGCGAACATGAAGAATCGGCCTAAATTGGCTTCCTCCATAAACGCTTAATTTCCCTTCGGAATAAGCTTTTGCAGTCATCGTATTAACCACTAAGTCCAGTCTTAAGCGCGAGAACAGATCGCTCAAGCCAAAAAGGGTGCCGAGGCGGAAAACGACTGCGTTCTTGTCTTTAAGATGGATCTCGGCGGCAAATTTGGTAACGGCATAAACAGAAAGAGGACTAATCGCGCCCTTCTCGTCTACGATTTTATCGTGGACGCCATAAACCGAGCAGGTTGAAGGGAAAATGATTCTACCTTTGAAATTCGCCGTCAGCCAAGCAACGGCTAAATGATTCAGCTCGGTTGAAATATCCGGATTAATAGCACAGGCGCCATCGCCGACCAGAGCCGCCAGCCAAATAACCGCATCAGCCCATTTGAGCTCGTGAAGAAGTCTCTTCCTATCCCTTATATCGCCATAGACAAATTCGACCGGCTTGCGGAAACTATCTTCGTACAAAAGAGCATCATAAACCCTAAATTTGTGCTTTCCTTCTTCAAGCAAAACATCCGTAACCGCTCCCCCCAGATATCCTGCCCCTCCGACAACCAGAACTTTCATATTTTTCCTCTCGTCTCTTTCGTTTTTGAGCTTATAATTCCATTTTTAGTTAAGTTTTGCAACTTAATCTCCCGACATGGCTTGTTCATAAAAAGCGGCCATCTTCTTCTTTAATTCTTTCGCATCCAATCTGTCTTTAACTACTTGCCAATTAATCTTTGCCGCTTCATCTACCAATTTATCATCTTTTAGGGCGCGGCGGATTGCTTTCTCGATAATCTCCGGATCCTCCGGCGGAACCAAAAATCCTCCCCGGCCGCTTTTAAACCACTCATTAGCGCAAGAAGTATTGGACTGAACCGGGAACGAACCCATTGCCATCGCCTCAAGCACCAGCGTACTAATTGCATCTGAAATGCTTAAACCGATCGAAATTCTAGCTCTTCCGTGAAGCTTCAAAATCTCATTATGGAGGGTGTGAAGCGGGATGAGATGGATTTTTATGCCATATTTTTCTGAAAACAAGCGGGCGGCGAAATCAACCCCCGTATCAGGCTGGATCGAGTAAATCGCTAATTCATATCCCTTAAGCAAGTCGACACATCTCTCCAGAGCTCTCAAACCTACCAGAGCCCGGCCGGCCCAGCCCTGATAACCTTTCAAAACAATTAGGCGGCGGCCGGAGGTCTTACCCTTTTGGCGCAATTTTTTAACCTTCTCTAAATCGAATCCTCCGGAATTAGGCAAAACTGGCAGAACGGTTTTTGAGAAACCAAATTCCTGGCCGATTTTGATATCGCGATTGCATTCACAAGAATAATAATCGCAACTTTTCAGGACCTCCATAATCTTCTTCCGATGCTCCGGCAATCGGCCAAAAAGATAAATGTCACTTCCCCAGTTAGTCGCAATCCACTTATATTTTCTTCTTGGATTAGATTTTGCCGCTTCTAAAACTAAATAGCCAGCTTTTTGGAAGTCAAGCGAGTGCACAACATCAGGTTTAATTCCTTTAATTAATTTTTCTAATCTCCTAAGATGAAATTTTCTTTTGTTCCCCAATGTCCAAATCAGGTCAGGGATAGCCAAAAATATTTTAAAAAATGAACTTTTCTTGATTCTAACCTTGCCATCAAAAACTAAAAAATCGTCGTGAACAATAACGTCCTTGAGCTCAGGGTGAATGATTCCCCCTAAAATGCCAGGAAATATATGAATATCCCAGCCTGTATCTGAAATTTGCGAGACCCACCTGGCAGTATGGACACTATCGGTCATTGCAACAATCAGGATTTTCATCTCATTATTTTTCTACTTTCGGCAGAGGAAATCCCCGATCCTGTTATAAGTCCTCTCGGGGAGAATTCTTTTAGCCAAATGACAGATAAGAATTAATAGTCTATTCATTACTGAAACAAAAGGTCTTATAAATCTTTTTTTTTCGTTCTCTTGCGCTGGACTACCTCCGATAGTAATTTTTTTAAGTAAATCTAAATGATCTCTGGTTGGAACAAAATAACTTGGAATCTGGTGAACAAATTTTCCTTGCTTATAAGGCGCAATTTTTAATTTATTTTTTCTTTGATATTGCCCAGGGTGATCACTATTTCCTCCCTGGTCTTGAACAATATCCATTTCGCCTTCTTTAAGGTGATAAACTATTGAGTCTAGGGCGGTAAAATGATTTATACCTAAATCCTTTAGTCTATTAAAAAAGGCTTCGTCCCCATAGGCTATTACGTCGCTAAAGCTTTTACCTGCAATATTGCCCTCCGGATATAATCCAGCAATTAAAGCTATATCTCTATAAATCAGACACGGCATATATGCCCCGGCATGTTCCAACCCGGTCTTCTTTATTTTATTAACGAATTTTAAGAAAGCCTTCTCCTTAAAATTATCCGGTCCATTCCCGAATTCACCATGGATTGCTCCGGGGAATACTTCTCCATACTTAGGGTGTTTCCTTTCTACAAGCTTTGAACAGATGATTTTAGTTCTGTCAGAATATTTTAATAAATTTTCAAGCCAATCAGGTGAAAAATACATATCACTATTAATGAGTACCACTATCTCTCCCTGGGCATGCAAAATTGCTTGGTTCCATCCGCGATAAACACGACTAATATACTCCGGCTGTCCATATCCCGCTTCAAAAAGCTCCTCTTCCGAATAATGATAATTTCTATTCACAAAGTATTTATATTTTTTCTTTCTAAGATGATCGAGAAGCATTTTTGTAGGATCGTTGGCAATAAAGAAAAACTCTGCCTCTCCTTTTTCGATCAAAGGAGTAAACTCGTGGACTGATTTATAAACCCAGTCCGCCAACTGTCGCGATTTGTAAATTAAAGCGATGACAGAGATTCTTACCACTTTATCCCTCTTTCTAATAAAAATTGTTCCCAGGTTTTTTTGACACTTTTTCGATCCCATCCCATGCGCAAAATATCATCCCGGGGATTGCTAGAAGGGACGAACTCTTTACTTTTCTTATTCAAAATAACCATTGGGAGGTTACAGGCCATTGCCTCCCACTCAACCATAAAAAACGGTCTTAGCAGGCCAGAAACCAAATAGAAGTCAGCACAATTAAATAATTCAGCTAATACTTTCTGAGATACTTGCGTAAAATTATTTGCCCCCGGCATATGCCCCGCTTCGCGCGGGGTTTTCCAAATTATTATCCAATGGATATCAGGGTTATCTTCAGAATATTGAAGTAAATTAGCGTATCCCTTCATCGGGTGCACAGTACCCATCCATATACCGATCTTTTGGAAAAGGGGGATACCATACTTTTTTCTTAATGCTTTTTTATTTTTAATCGGCCTAAATAAATCTGTGTTAACCCCTATGGGAATCGTTTCGACGCTTCCAAACTTTTGATAATACTTCTTGGTATAATCTGTAGCTACTGTACGATAAGTACTATATCTAGCTGTCTGATATACTCTTTCCAAAGTACTATCCCACTGGTCAGTCCTAAATAACTCTTTCATGTCAGGGTACAACTCCCAGCACAACGCCACTTGCTTACCCTGGATCGGTAAAAATCCCAACGTCGAATAACGCAGAACAATATCTTCATCGTTCAGATGCTTGGGAGTTCCAAATGAGCTAGAAGGAAACTCCCTTTTAAACCATGTCCAAAAAGTATCTTCTCCCAATCCACTTACTACTTCGGCTGATAGATATATCATTTTTTAACTTCAAGAATTAATCTTAACATTTTACAGAATTTATTTCGGCTTCTTTCTTCAGATATAATGCGGAAAGCAATTCGGGGTCCAAAACAATATTCGTCTCTGCTATCTTCTGAACCCGAACCTGTAACCTGGTCAAAACTCCGTTTATCTAAAAATGATTTGTGATCTAAATCGTACGTAATCCCCACGGGAAAAAGCAAATCAAGCTTCCCGCGCTTTTTCAATTTCTTATAGCAAAGAGCCAAAAAGGAAATAATTTCGTCTTTATCCAAGTGTTCGATAAAATGCCAAGCCCGGATTTCATCAACTGAGTTATTTGGATAGGTAAGACCTTCTCGAACATCAAGAACTTTATCCGGCTTCCAAATAGAATTTTTATCGATATTTATATAACCATCAAGCTTATAAGGGCCGCATCCTATATTAATTTTTTTCATACTACGGCCATCTGGTTTTTTTGCTGTCATGCTAGAATCAGACACAATTCCTCTATCTCTTTTATACACGGAATTTGAATAACCACTCTCTTGAAAGTAGGTGAAAATTTTTTTGAATCCTTTCCCTGACATTAATTTTTGATCAATTAGACACTTGTGCTTCTGATATGGATTTTTATATTCATTTACTGCGTTACGTCCACTTTCGAACTGGTCAGGAGTTTCTATTATCATCTGCTCACTACAACTTTTCCATAAATAATCTATGAGTTTTTTACTCTCATTCAGTGTAAGATGTTCAAGAACGTGGGAGAGAAAAATTACGTCGAAGGTCTGGTCTAACCTTAGGTCTTGAGCCTTGGTATTTATGAACCTGTATCTGCTGTTATCTCTTCTCGAAGCCGCCCATATTTTTCGTTCATCTATATTGCGCTTATGAGCATCTACTCCGACAATCAAATGATAATTACCTGTTGCGCAAACAAGATCAAAGGTAGTGTGCTCGATACCGCCACAACCAACGTCCAGAAGAGTCCCACATCTTTTTATATTTTTAATTAGTAATGGCACACGTTTAGAGCGATGTATAATCTTATTTTTTTGTTTTATTCCTGGCAACAAAATTAGGGATTTTATTGCATCATTCAAGGCTCTGACAGAAGCGCGTTTTAAACGTAAAAGTTTATTATTTTTGTTCATTGATCACCTCTTTAATTGAACAGACCATTCACAAGGATGGACGACAATGCCGTCGTAGTTTGATCGTATTGCCTTCCCGGCCTTAGAGGCAACTTGTTCCACATTAACTCTGATTGCCTCGGGTATCCAGTCAGCAACACCCTCGCCTACAGCACCAACATCGACATTGTACACTCCTGGACCCAAAAGATTAGGATTAAGCTTCGCCTTAAAGATTATTTTTCCCGCAGGATAGTCAGATGGTAGCTCTGCATCTATTACATGCGAATTAAACAAAGGAAATCCTAATGCGGATGTCACACCGAAACCAGCGCTTAGACCCCTAATTGCCTTAGTAGCTCTGCCGCTGATAATTATTTCAAATGGTTCGGCAAATTCGAGGGAGGAGGTTCTCTCGCCCCTTGAATTTATAACCTGAATCTGAGTCCATTTAAACAAGCTGTTTTCGAGCGAGTTTCTGCGTAGCATCGGACGGGTCAAATCAACGCTACCAGTTAGGGATTTATACTGATTGGCTAAATAGACAGAAATTACTTTCTTTGATTCCCCAACTTTTACAATTTTCCCTTTGTTAAGCATAACACAACTCTGGCAAAGCTCGGCAATCGCCGCCATATTATGAGAGACAAAAAGGACTGTTCGGCCTTCTTTCCCGACCTCGCTCATTTTGCCGAGACATTTCTTTTGAAACTGGGTGTCGCCAACGGCCAAAACCTCATCAACCAGAAGGATTTCCGGCTCAAGGTGCGCCGCTACCGCGAAGGCGAGGCGAACATACATCCCGCTTGAATAGCGTTTGACGGGGGTGTCTAAAAACTTCTCTATTTCCGAAAAAGCGACTATCTCATCAAACTTTCTGTTTATTTCTCGGCGACTCATCCCCAGAATTGCTCCGTTCAAGTAAATATTTTCTCTTCCTGTTAGCTCTGGGTGAAAGCCAGTTCCAACTTCAAGAAGTGAGGCGACCCGGCCGCGCATAGTGATCTTACCTTTCGTCGGCGGGGTAATCTGGGAAAGAATTTTCAAAAGAGTGCTTTTCCCTGCCCCGTTTCGCCCGATTATTCCCAGGGCCTCGCCTTGTTTTACTGCCAGGTTAATGTCTTTGAGCGCCCAAAATTCTTTTGTCTTACCCCGACCATGCCCTTTGAACTTAAAAAGCTCGCTAATTTTATCCCGCAGCGAATAATATGGCTCTCTTGCCCCAAGCCGGTATTTTTTTGACAGTTTTTCTATTTTGATTATGGGTTGCATATCAGAGTAAAGTTAAAAGGGTAAGGGGGAAAGGTAATTCATAATTTCTTAATTAAACCGTAAAGCATCCTAGAAATCTCAGTTGCTTGTTCGCTTAGCAAAAGATAGCTCTGCCTTGAGATGTAATCTAACCCCAAGGCCAAGTGAAGCATTGAACGAACTTCTCCGCACGAACCTTTGGCTACAAATAGAAATCTACCATATTCTCTACAGCCCTTTCGTTCGTAACCTTCAGCAATATTATTCATAATCGAAACAGCGGCTCTCTGAATTTGATCTCTAAAAGAAAAGTCTCTTAATGTCTTAAATGTTTTATAGATGGCAAGTGAAAAAACCCTGGCTTTTTGCCAAACTATTAAATCTTCGAATTTTTCCGTCTTGCCCTTCATTCTTCTTTCCCCTTTCATCTTTACCCTTTACTCTAACCTATAATATATCCGCGAAAAATCTCTCTGTTTTACGAAAATAGACAAGCCCAATTACAAACAAAACCAGGGCTGAAAGAAGCGAAATTGGCAGAAGCTTCCAGTCAACCACGCCCGTATGAAGCAAAAGCCCCCGAGCCAAAGTGATCAAACCAGCCATGGGATTAAGATAAGCAATCCACTGAAATTTTTGGGGGATTATGCTGACGGGATAAATAACCGGAGTTAAAAAAAGCATAATCTGGATAAAAAAAGGCAGGATAAAACGGACGTCTCTATACTTAACATTGGCTGAAGAAAGGAGAAATCCTAGTCCGGCGGCCGCTATAAGCGAAACTAGCAATAATACAGGCATAATTAGAATTCCGATCAGTGTCGGCGTAAACCCATAGTAAAACATAATGGCAATCAAAACTAAAAATGAGATAGCAAAATCAATTGCCGGCGTTACGGTAGAGGAAAGAGGCAAAATCAATCGGGGAAAGTAAACTTTTTTGACAATCCCCTCATTTGCTACTAACGAATCGCTCGAACCTGTCAGCGCAGCTGCGAAATAATTCCAAAGCAAAAGGCCGGTATAAACGAAAACCGGATATGGGATTCCTTCTGATGGAACTTGGGCCAACTTACCAAAAAAGAGGGAGAAGATCACCATCGTCAAAAAGGGCTGAAAAACTCCCCAGGCAACACCAACTGCTGTCTGCTTGTAGCGCACTTTGATATCTCGCCAAACAAAAATATACAAAAGATCGCGGTATCGCCAAAGCTCGCTAAGGTTTATCTGTATTAACCCCTTTGGAGGTTTTATTTCATAAAGCATAGACAAAAAAAGGTTTTCAAAATCCCCTTGATTAAAGACAAAGCCAATTTACTATTTTTGTTAGAGAGTTGCAACACTCGACCCTCCTATTTTGCATTTTTCAAATCTTTTCTTATAATACTGGTTGTCAATAAAAAAATTATAGGGAAGGTAATCATGAAGAAAGTTGTGCTCATCACCGGTATCACGGGACAGGACGGTTCGTACTTAGCCGAATTCTTGCTTGGAAAAGGCTACAAGGTTTTTGGCCTGGTAAGGAGAAGCTCGACTGAGATCGACTCCAGAATCGCACATTTGCGGGGTAAAATTACTTTAATCCAAGGGGATCTCTTGGACCAGCACTCTCTTGACGAAGCAATTCGCGAAGTTCGGCCTGATGAGGTTTACAATCTGGCCGCGCAAAGCTTCGTCCCGACATCATGGAATCAACCGGTCCTGACTGGTGAGTATAATGCAATCGGAGTCACTAAGGTCTTGGAGGCCATTCATCACTACGGTAAAAAAACAACAAGGTTTTACCAGGCCTCGTCTTCGGAAATGTTCGGCAAAGTCCGCGAAACCCCCCAGAAAGAAACCACGTCTTTTCATCCGCGAAGTCCCTATGGCGTGGCCAAGGTTTATGGCCATTACATCACTGTAAATTACCGCGAAAGCTTTGGCTTATTTGCCGTTTCGGGAATACTCTTTAATCACGAGAGTCCTCGCCGCGGGCTGGAGTTTGTCACTCGCAAAATCACCGACGGAGTGGCACGAATCAAGTTAGGACTTGCAAACGAACTTCGGCTCGGAAACCTTGATTCAAAGCGAGACTGGGGCTTTGCCGGAGATTATGTTGAAGCGATGTGGTTAATGCTGCAGCAGAACAAACCTGATGATTTTGTTGTAGGTACCGGCGAAACTCATTCCGTCAAGGAATTCTGCCAAATTGCCTTCTCGAGAGTCGGACTTGATTGGAAGAAATACGTCAAAATTGACAAGAAGTTTTGGCGGCCTGCGGAAGTCGACGTTTTAGTGTCCAACCCGAGCAAAGCAAAAAGAGTCTTGGGCTGGAAGCCAAAGGTAAAATTTAGAGAGCTGGTTGAAATGATGGTTGACGCCGATATGAGCAGATTAAAAGGTAAGGGGTAAGGTGAAAAGATGAAAATTCTTATAACAGGCGGGGGCGGCTTCGTTGGCCCATACCTGAAAAAAATCTTGACCGGTCAAGATGTAGTGATGACCGATCTTGGCGGCCGAGGAGTTCTAACGTGCGACATAACCAAGCAAGACCAGGTTGATAAATTAATCAAGAAAGTCAGACCTGACGAAATCTATCACCTTGCTGCGATTTCTTCCACTCGAGATAAAGATAGCGCCAAAATAATGAAAATTAACGTTACGGGCTCGCTTAACCTCTTGCGATCCGCTCAAAAATTCTCTCCCAAAGCCAAGATTCTCCTTGTATCAACGGCGTATGTTTATGGAGAGACCAAAAAAGCAGCTAAAGAAGATAGCCCAACACGCGCCCAAGGTGCCTATGCCCAAAGCAAGCTTGAAATGGAACAAAAAGCCCTGAAGCAATTTCCAAACCTGTCAATCACAATCGCCCGCTCATTTAACCATTCCGGCGCCGATCAGCGTTTGGGGTTTTTCTTCCCAGACCTCGCCGCGAGAATAAAAGAGATAAAGGCAAATAAAGAAAAATCTATTGAGGTCATAAATCCCGACTCGGTCCGAGACTTTATGCATGTAAAAGACACTGTCGCAGCTTACAAACTGATTATGAGAAAAGGCAAAAAGAGCGAAGTTTACAATGTTTCAAGCGGCAAAAAATATAAAATCGTCGACTTAGTTAAAAAAATGCTCAAAGCCGCCGGGCTGGCAAACATAAAAATCATCCCTGTGCTAAAAAGCGGCCTTATGTCGCTTTACGGTTCAAACTCAAAGCTAAGAAAGCTGGGGTTTAAACCCAAATATTCGGTGGATAAAATCATCTCCGATTTAATTTAACCAAAGAAAAATCCGAGAGCTTGCGAACAATTCGTGATTGCTATATTATGTTGCTTGTCAGGTTTTATCGAGAGCGGTGCGAGGGAATTGGCCCGATGACCACCCGGCAACAGCTAGCTATTTGCGTCTAGCGAGGTGCCAAATCCAACTGCTAAAAGGCAAAAGATAAAATAACTACACGCCTTTGAGGCGTGTTTTAAGAAAGGAGAAGAATGCTTTTTACATCAGAGTCGGTAACCGAAGGGCATCCGGATAAACTCGCCGATCAAATTTCCGATGCTATTTTGGATGCGATTTTGAAGGATGACCCGCGCGGCCGAGTCGCCTGCGAGACCCTTTTAACCAACGGCATCTGCTTTGTCGCGGGAGAAATTACAACTGACACTTATATTGATATCGCTAAAATCGCCCGATCGGTGATCAAAGATGTCGGCTACAATGGCAACGGCTGCGGATTTGACTGGGAAACTTCCGGTGTGGCGGTAGCAATCAAAGAGCAGTCGTCAGATATTGCTCGAGGAGTTGATTCTTTCAAGGCGAGCGAAAAGGGGAAGATTGTCAAGGAAGATCTCGAAAACCTGGGTGCTGGCGACCAAGGTTTAATGTTCGGCTACGCCTGCCGAGAAACCCCAGAACTTATGCCTCTACCGATTGTCCTTGCCCACCGGCTTTGCGAACGTCTAGCCGAAGTAAGAAAGAGAAAAACCGTCAAAGGATTGCGCCCCGATGGCAAATCGCAGGTAACAGTTGAATACGATAACGGCATTCCCAAAAGAATCCATACTGTCTTGCTTGCCGCCCAACACGAGCCGGACAGAAAGCCGAGTTCATTAAAGAACGAATTAACCGAGAAAGTTATTAAACCAATTTTGAGAAAATACGGCTTCAAAATTGACTCCAAAACGAAAATCTATGTTAACACCACCGGCCGTTTTGTAATCGGCGGCCCCCAAGGTGATACTGGGCTGACAGGAAGAAAGATAATTGTTGATACCTACGGGGGAATGGCCCGCCACGGCGGCGGGGCCCTTTCCGGAAAAGACCCCTCCAAAGTTGATCGCTCGGGGTGCTACGCCGCCCGTTGGGTCGCCAAAAACGTCGTCGCGGCCAAGCTTGCCGAGCGCTGTGAAGTCCAAATTGCCTACGCCATCGGCATCCCTGAGCCCCTCTCGGTATCGGTTAACACTTTCGGCACCGGAAGGATATCCGATTATGAAATCGTCGACAAAATCAAAAAAGTTTTTGACCTTCGCCCCGGAATAATAATCCGTGAACTTGACCTGCGTCGGCCAATTTACCGCCAAGTCGCCGCCTACGGCCATTTCGGGCGTGAAGAGCTCAATTTACCGTGGGAAAAAACGAACAAGATTCTCGAGCTTAAGAAAGGAAAATAGGACTATCTGGCTTTATATAGCACCGAGCCATCGGAGAATTTATAGATCTCTTGAAAGTAGCCTTCGGCGGCTTCTTTAAGCCCGGCGGTAATTTCGTCAAATTTTTCGAAAAACGGGTAGGTGTCGCCAGGAGGATTTTGGCGGGTAATTCTGCCGACAAAAACATAACTTACACCATGTTCAATGATATAGGCGCGCAGTGATTCCCCCGACAAAATCCATTCGGGCTTAGGAAAAATGATCTCTCTCTTGGCAAAAATCGGCAGATAGGGCGTCGTGGGGTTAGCAATAACCGTTCCGTCTTCACCGACGGTCTTGTTTAAAAAATCAGCTTTGGATTTATCCTCTTGGGTAAACCAAACCATTCTTTCAAAGAAAGCCGGTGAGCTGTAAAGACCTGAGTTAATTTGAACCAAGTTTAAAATAATAAAAAAAGCCAGTGCCGAACCAACCACAAATCGGCTCAAGACATTCTTAAGTCGATAAAACTCAAAGCCAACCACCAAGGCTATTGCCGCGGCTAGCGGAAAACCAATTTCCCGAGCAAATCGACCCGGAAGGCCAAAAATAGACAGCCTTGAGAGAATAAAAGTCACCATCACCCAAGTAACTATTAGCAAGACCGCAGATTTCTTCCGGCTCTCCTCATGAGAAAATAAATAAATAATAAGATAAAGGGTGGCAAGGCCGCCGGCGTACCAGACCAAGGCCCCTGTTGCAACCGGATATTCGCTAAAATCAAGAAGTTTGGTAAAGGCGCTCTGGTTGAAAAAATAACCGGTCTCACGAAAACTAGACAGCGCAGAAATAAAACCAGCTCTTATTGGCAAAAGGAAAACTACTAAAAGAGAAACCGCCACCATAACCACCAGGCTCAAAGCTACTTTCTTAAAGTTCGGCGCGATTATCTCGAACCTGTTCCAGATGCCAACGACAATGAGATAAAAGAGAGCTATAACAATAAAAAGAACAAAACTGAGATGGTGGGTAAGCACGGTTAAAAGAACGAAAACAGCTGCCCAAAACAGATTCTTCTTCGGCTTTTCAGCAAAAGCCGCGGCGTAAAAAGCAAGGGCTAGCGGCATAAAGAAACCTGCCGCTAGGATATTGGGATAATTGCCGTCGCCGAATGCCAAAAGTCCATAGGCAGAGGCCCAAAGAGCGACAAAAAGACCGATTAGGGCGGTCCGCGAATCAAAAAGGCGCTTGAGCAAAAAGCATACCGCCGCTGCGGGTAAAAGGAGAAGAGCCGGCGAGACCCATTTTAAAACCAAAAAGGGATCAATCGAGAAAAGCTTGCTCAAAAGCGCGATGACAGCATGAAAAAGCGGTGGATAAGAAGCGCTCCAGTTGCCGGCTAAGATCGCCTCAATATAGCGGAAATGGCTGACAGCGTCATCGCCCGGCGGCACCAGGTAATCGAAAATAAAAAAAGGGTAGTAAATCCAGTAAACCCTCAAACCAATTGCTAAAGCGACTAGAACTAAAACCAGCCACTTCGAAAAATGCTTACTTAACATTATCTTAATTATTCTACCGAAAACCTTCTTAAATCAAGACTTATCTATGGCGCCACCACATCCCAATAAATACCGTAGTCTTCCATCCAGCCGACTCCGTCAGCTACCAGCTGGAAGTGTTCGCGGTAGGTGCCGGTTGATACGCCGTCGTTTCTTATCCAAAAAGAGT
>JAOUGE010000007.1 GCA_029865605.1 Candidatus Berkelbacteria bacterium
AATTGTGTGGGCCTAACCCGCCGTCCTCGCATCCACGAGCACTAAATGGATCCTGAATTCCTTCGGCTTTGCTCAGGATGGATCCCGGGTCAAGCCCGGGATAGATCTCAACTTAATTTACTGTCTACAAGGATGAGATCGACTTTCTCCCTCCCTCCCCATCTATCAAGTTTTAACCTAAAAGTCAGATCGTACTTCTTGTTATCTTTAAAATCCCATTCGTTTTTATCAACGCCGAAGGCAACCATATGGCAATCCTTACCATCTTGGCAAACTCTGGCGCGAAGATGATTGCCGTCGCGTCCCATTTTTCTAACATCTTTAAGCTCAATATTCTGAAGCGTAAAAACCGGTTGAGGGTTTCCCTGTCCAAACGGTTCAAGCGTTTCCTGCTCTTTGGCTAACCCCAAACTAAGCTGTCCTACTTTCACAAGCGCATCAATTATTAACTCTTTTTCAAACAACTTATCCTCAATCTTTTCCGCCTCTTTTAAAATCGCTTTTCCAAACTTTTCAAAATTTTTCGCCTCGAGCGACAACCCCGCCGCCTGGGTGTGCCCGCCGTAACTCAATAAATGTTTTGAGCTGCTCTCTAATAATTTTGAGATATTAACCGACGGGATTGAGCGGGCGCTGCCGCGCAACATATCATCCGTTTGGGACAAAACAATCGCCGGGCGCCAATATCTCTCGGTTATTTTCCCCGCCACCAGACCCACTACCCCATCGTTCCAATCGGCCTTTTTGACAACGACGACTTTGTTTTTATAAAGCTTGCCTTGCTCGACGATCTTGAGCGCTTCTTCGGTCGTTTTTTTAAGAATATTCTGCCTTTCGGAGTTTAAAATATTTAACTCTTTAGCTATCAATTTCGCTTCCTCCGGGTCTTGCTCAACCAAAAGATTAAAGCCCTTGATCGGTTCACTAATGCGTCCGGCTGCATTTATCCTCGGCGCAATCATATAGCCGATTTCATAAGTGCCGATTTCCCTGCCTTTTAAATCGGCTTCGCCAATTAGCGATTTCAGACCGAGATTCCTGGTCTTATTTATTACCAAAAGACCAAACTTAGAAATTATCCTATTATCACCAACCAACGGGACAATATCGGCCACGGTCGCAATCGCCGCCAGGTCAACGAGCCACTTCTCCTGACCGGAGCTTTTTAGCAGAGCTTTAGCCAGCATAAAAGCAATTCCCCCTCCGGAGAGGTTGTAAAACGGCGCATTCTCACTTGCGGATTTTGGATAAATTATCGCCTCAGCCGGCGGCAATTTATCTCCCTTTAAGTGATGGTCGGCAATAATGGTTTTGAGGCCAAGCTTTTTGGCGAATTTAACTTCCTCAACATTTCTAATCCCGCAGTCTACGCAAACAAAAAGTCCAACTCCGGATTTTTCAAAACTCTCGATTCCCTCTTTGTTTAGCCCATAACCTTCCTCGCGCGTCGGAACATAATAATAAACTTTTCGGGTAAGTTTTTTTAACGCCCGATAGAGGACTGCCCCGCCGCAAATCCCGTCAGCGTCATAATCGGAAAAAATCCCAATCGGCTCCCCTTCCTTTATCGTTTTGATTATTAGCTCGTAGGCTTTTTTAAGGCCTGGTATATCAAAGGGACGGGAAAGATTACCATAGTCGGGATTTAAAAAGGCTGATTTGTCTTTAACTTTGCGCAGTTTCAATACTTCGGCTATCACATCCTTGGGATAAAAAGAGCGAATCTTCCATTTGGAGGTCTTGTTTTTCATCTTTTAAAAGAAGCCTTCCAAAATTTTAAGTTTTAACTTTACTTAACGTAGGCCAAGCCCCGAACCCTCAAGTCGACATATTCATGGATGTCGGGCCGGTTTTTCTCCAGAACCTGCTTTAAGGCAAAAACTTGATTGGAGAGAGATTCAGTCGGGTCTAAAATGATTTTCCAGCCCTCGGATGTGACAAAAGCCAATTTAAAAGTCGTCTCTCTAATTTCAACCTCGCTAATCTTAAGGCTGTTTTCTTCGATTCTATTTACCGCCTCGAGAAAAAAACTGATAAAGTCACTCGTTACAATTTTATTTCCCAGCTCGTATTTCGCCCCCGCTTTATCGACAACGACAATTTTATCGGTCGGCCGGGGAATTTCTTCGTAGGCATAACCATTGTTGTCAATTTCAAAACAGCGATCGGTACACCAGATTAGAACTTGGCGTCTTTCGGAAACCGCTATTTTAACGGTTGAGGGCAAACCTCGGACAATTGAGGCTTCCTCTAAAATCGGGAATTTCTTGGCCAAGTCGTTCAAATATGTTCCCGGCATCATAAACAAAATATTCTTGCCAAGCAGGGTCCTGTTAATGTGGTCGGCAATCTCAACCGATTTAACGCCCTCGATCTCGACTTTCTTAACGTCAAAGAAATTACTGATAAAAATGAAATAGGTTGCCGCGGAGATCAAACATATATAAAACAAACTGCGCAAAATTGAGGACAGCAACCCGCTTCTTCTTGGCTTCTCTTTTTCAAACTCGGTCACTTTTGCAATTTCCCTGCGCTGATAGAAACTAAACCGGCTTTTTCGTCTCTCAAGCATTTTTCCAATCCCCAAGATATTCCACTTCTTCTAAAAGAGTAAGACTATATTTTTCCTCGACAGCGTTTCGCATTTTCTCGATCAAGTCCCTCACGTCGTGAGCTGAAGCGTTCTTTTTATTTATTACCCAATTAGCATGAATTTTGGACACCTTTGCCCCTCCGGAAGAGAGCTGTTTTGCTCCGGCGCTGTCGAGAAGATAGCCGGCGGTGCGAAACCTGTCCTCTTCACTTTTCATCTGGTCCGAGCCAGTCGGATTTCTAAAAATACTGCCGCAGGTTTTTTGCCCGATCGGTTGGCGTTCCTGCCTTTCCTTTTTAAAGCGGGCGATACCATCAAGAATATCTTCTTCCTTTCGCCTCTGAAGCTGGAATATGGCGTTTAAAACAACCGGCGGGGAATTTAGATGGCTATATTTGAGTCTGCTTTTCCGGTAGGAAAACTTGAACCAATCCCTCTTGGCGCTCAACATTTTATCAGCCGAAATCAAAACCGATGAGCTTCTTAAATAATCTCCGATGCTAACAGAGTGCGCGCCGGCATTGACAGCGATCGCCCCTCCAACCGTACCCGGTATTCCATAAAGAGGTTCTAATCCGCCAAGACCGGCCGTTGCCGCTTCGAGAATCAGCTTAGAGAGCGAAACTCCGCTTTCGGCAATCACTTTACCTGTCGAAGAATCAATATTGAGCCCAGCCGTTCTATTCACAATTACCAGTCCCTTAAAGCCCGTATCTGAAAAAATGACATTGGTACCAAAGCCAATTACCCGATACGCAGCTGCGCTCTTTTTCGCTGCAACTACCGCCCCGACTAAATCATTAACCGTATCGGCGACAAACAGAAAGTCCGCTTTTCCGCCCACCCCAAGTCCACAATACTGCGTCAGAGAGATGCCTTCTTTTGCCTTGCTAAAATTCTCTTTAAATTTTTCTTTCCAGCTCATAATATATGTTATGCACTATCCTAAATTTTTTTCAACCTTTTAAGTACTCTTCGGCCACTTTCCAGACATCGGTTGCTCCAACAGTCAAAACTACATCTCCCCTCCCGGTAATTCCGTTAAGAAACTGAACCGCCTCATTATAGTCTTTTAAATAATAGCAATTCACTCCCTCTTTTTTAAGCTTCAAGACAAGGTCTCGGCTTGAATATTTTTCCTTTTCATCCCTTCCGGCAACTTTATAAACCGGCAGCAGGCCGACCACATCCAATTTTGATTTTCCAAAAGCGCTTTCAAATTCCCTGAAAAATTGGTTGAACCTGCCCTGTTGATGGGGTTGGAAAACGGCGATTTTCCGGTTTTTGGGATAGAGCTCAACAAGCGAGCTGAAAACTGCTTTTAATTCAGTCGGGTGATGGCCATAGTCGTCATAAACCACCACCTTGTTTTTTTCTCCCATCTTGGTAAATCTCCGCAATGCTCCCCTAAAGCCGCTTACTACTAGTTGCGAGGCGAGAGGATCAACATTCGAAACAGTCGCCACGGCAAAGGCCGCCGCAACATTAGCAGCAAAATGTTTTCCCGAAAAACGACGGCTCTCGAATAAATAAGATTGGCTGGCGTGTTTTATTTCAAAAGAGGTCAGTTTATCTTCCACTTTATAAGCACTAATTGAAAAATCTGCCGTCGGCTTAAACCCGTATGAAACCAGTTTTACGTTCATCCTCTCAAGCTCATCTGCTTTATCTCTAATAACCGAAAAAGTATTTAAATCATCGGCCGAGTAAACCAGCACTCCCCCGGGATAAATCCTCGATATAAAATCGGAGAAATGCTTTTTGATCTGTTCAAGCCCGCCTTTAAAATAATCGAGATGCTCTCTTTCAATATTTGCAACCACGGCGATCGTGGTAGGAAAGTCTAAAAACGAATCATCATATTCGCAGGCCTCGACAATAAAATACTTGCCACTGCCTATTTTAGCTGTCGGATTGTTAGCCGAGGAATCCGCTCCAACAAGATAAGAGGTGCCGTGATAGCTTGTCTCAAAAATCCTGGCGATAAGTGACGCAATCGTCGTCTTGCCATGCATCCCAGCCACCGAGATCCCCACTTTGCCGCGCATTAAAGTCCCAATCAGCTGGGAGCGTTTAACGGTCATAATGGCTAGTTTTTCCGCTTCTTCGTGCTCAGCCCGAGCAGCTGAATCTCTGCCTGCAGCCGAGGAATAAGCCACTAAATCAAGCTCTTTAAAGATATTATTGGGATTATGCCCGCCTAACTTAAGATCACTGCCGTAGACTTTCTTGCTGAGTGAACGCAGGACAACGGCCAATGACTTCATCGAAATGCCGGCTATTCCAATTAAAAAGATCTTCTTTATTTTTGAAAACTCTATCCTTTTAATTTCGTCTAAAATCACCTGGGCGACGCAATCAGCAGAACGGGGAAAAAACAACTCCCTTATTTTATAATCCCTTTCTCCCTTCAGCAGGTTGATTGCTTTCCTTTCAAAAACCGTGTCAGATTGATGGTGAAAGTAAACGTCAGCGTAACCTTTTTGAAAAAGATAAAGTGAGTTTAAAATTTGATGTTTAGTTACTTCTTTGGGAATCGGGACAAAAAGGGCGGGTTTATTAAAGGCGGCTATTTCGAATATTGCCGTTGCGCCTGCACGAGAAATAACCGCTTTGGAGTGGGTAATAAGTCGGGCAATATCGTCGGAAAAATCAATCAACTTATACCTCTTTTGTAATGCAAGAGGCAGTCTTTTTTTGAAGTCTTCTGAGCGCTCAAAGTCAACCTTACCCGTAATGTGAATTATCGGGGCGTGGCGGAGCAAGGCTGGTGCAACTTGGAAAACCAGAGAATTTAAACTGACCGCGCCGGAGCTTCCGCCAATCACAAGCAAATATTTTCCCGCCGGAGAGCTCTCATTTGAAATAAATTCCTCCCTTAGGGGAACGCCGCAATAGAACGCCTTTTCTTGGACCAGCTCGGAGTAGGCATCAAGGGGAAAAGCTACGCCCAAACGCCGACAGAGAAAATAGGAAATTCTATTAGCCAGACCCATTGTGGTATCTGACTCGTGGGCAATTATCGGTACCCGATAAAGAAAACCAGCCAAAACCACCGGAAGAGCAACAAAGCCACCCTTGGAAAAAATCAGGGTTGGTTTGCGAGCAGAAAAAGCAAATAGCACTTGAAAAAAGCCGGCGATAAATCTGAATAAATCAGCGATATTGGAAAAAATCGACCGAAACGAAATATATCGGCGCAGCCGGCCGCAGGAGATTTTGTGGTAAATGATACCATTTTCCCTCGCCAGCTTAACTTCAAGCTCGTCCCCCGAACCATAATACTCAATCTCGACATTTTCATCTTTTTCCCTCAAGCTCTTTGCTACCGCAACCAAAGGAAAAATATGGCCGCCTGTCGCCCCGCCCGCCAAAGCCACAACTTTCTTATTTTCAGACTTCATTTTTTGCCTGCCTTGATATATTCAATAATATCCCGATTTGAATAAATGAAATTATAAGCGAGGAACCGCCATAGGATATAAATGGCAAGGTAACCCCCGTCAGTGGTATTATTCCAAGCATAGCAGCAATATTAATGAGTGCTTGGACCACAATCGAGGATGTAATGCCTACAGCAAGAATTTTGCCGAAACCATCGGGTGCCTTTTTCGCCACCGAAATACCCAAAACAAACAAATAAACATAGGCCAAAATCACAAAAATCGATCTAAAGAAGCCAAGCTCCTCGCAAATAATCGCAAAGATCGAGTCGGTGTGGGGTTCGGGCAGGTAACGCATTTTCTGGATTGATTTGCCGAAACCAAGACCCCAAAGCCCCCCCTGGCTGACAGCAATAAATGCCTGATTAATATGGTATCCACTGCCCAGCGTTTCAGCCGAAGGGTTCAAAAAAGTAATAAACCTTTCCCAGCGATAGGATTTTGAACGAATAAAGACCGCGAAAACAGCCAGCAGAAAGCCGGCCAGAGATGCCATATGCCAAATTGGCGCCCCGGCGGCGAAAAAAACAATGAAGGAAGTTGCGATGATAATTGTCAGTGTGCCAAGATCGGGTTCGGCAATAATAAGAAACGAGATGACACCCAGCAAAATAACAAAGGGGATTAAAGATTTCTCAATCCTATTTAGATGGTCCGACCTCGCGTCAAGCCAGGAACACAAGTAAATCAAAAAGGTCACCTTGGCAATCTCCGATGGCTGGAGCGAAAATCCCAAGTCCAACCAGCGGTGAGCGCCTTTCGCCGACGACCCAATAACAGGCAGAAAAACCGCTACCAAAAGAACTAAAGTTCCAAGAAGAAGAAATAGAGAAATTTTTTTGTATTTATGATAATCAACCGCCGACAAAACCAACATTAAAATCACCCCGATCAGAAGATAGACTGCCTGGTGGGCAACATAATAATAATCACTTTTCCCAGCAAAGTTTTCGTAAGCGACAACAACCGAAGAGGAAGCGATCATCACCAAACCGAATAAGCTCATTGCAATTGTCAGCAGTGCAATTTTGAAATCCGGCCGCGTTTTGCTGGTTAAATATTTTGCCATTTTTCGACAAGGCTATTAAAGTAATCGCCCCTCTGGCGATAATTTTTAAACTGGTCAAAGCTTGCCGAAGCCGGAGAGAACAAAAGCGATTTAAACCGCCCCTTCCTCTTTCGAGCATCCTCAAATATCTCGTCAAGAGAGCCCAGAACGACTGTTTCTTTTTTCGAGCCCGCTTTTTCCAATTCCGAGGCTATCTCGGCGGCTGTCTCGCCAAACAGGTAAACTAAGACGATCTTGCCGCTCTCTGATATTCTCCTCGCCAGATCGGCATAGTTTAGGTTCTTGCTTGAACCGCCTAAAATCAGAGCGGTTTCATCATCCATCGTTTCAATTGCAGCGATTGTTGAAATCGGGTTGGTCGAGGCAGAATCATTATAAAACCTGATCCCTTCGATTTCCTTAACTAAATCTATTCTAAATTCCGGCTTCTTAAAATGCTCTTTGACTGAATCCATTTTGACATCAAGGCCCAGGGCATAAGCCAAAGTAAAAGCGGCTTGCAAATTAACAAGGGGGACTTTCCAGCGGCCTGAAAGCTCGCCTACCCCTTCAAATTTCTTTTCTCCCGGCTCGCCCCGACAGAAAAGGTCACCGCCAGACATTATACAGCCGTTTTCTATCTCGGATTGTGTCGAAAAAATAAATTTCCTGCCCTTGGCACCATCGATCAGCTTAAGAGAATTCTCTTGGTCGCTTGAAATAATGATCGAGTCATCGCTCGTGAATTTACAAATCGGGCTTTTTGCCCGAAGGTAATCCTCTACATTCTCGTGATAATCCAGATGATCAACAAAAATCGGCAGGATAACCGCAATCTGGGGGCTGAATTTAATGTCCTCAAGTTGAAAGCTTGATAACTCCAAGATAACAAAGTCTTTTTCTTGGACCTCGTCGAGAAAATCAAGCGGGGAATTGCCGATATTCCCCCCAATAAAGTTCTTTTGATTTGCCGCCGTCAGGATCGAACTGACTAATCTCGCGGTCGTACTTTTGCCCTTCGTGCCGGTGATTCCGATTATCCTCCCCTTGCAGTTGGCAAAAAAAAGATTGACCAAACTGGTAACCCCCGCCTTCGGGGGAAGGATATTATCAAGCCTAGATCTTTTAACCCCGGGAGAGCGAAAAGCAATATCTAAAGCGGAGATATCTGCTTCGGGGATTTTATCCCAAGGGCCGATTACCAACTTAACGCCTATTTTTTCCGCTTCTCGCTTCTTATCCTCCGAAACTTCCGCTTCGTCAAAAACAGCGATGTCTTTAACCCCCTTGGGAGCTAAATAGCGGACCAGCGATTCGCCTTCAACGCCGTAACCGAAAATACCAATCTTTTTGCCAAAAATTTCTTCGAGCTTCATTCTAATTGAAGATTATTACCAAGCTAAGACCAATTACGGCTGTGATAGCATTGATAATCCAGAACCTCATCGTCACTTTTGTTTCCGGCCAGCCGATTGCCTCAAAGTGATGATGAATTGGGGCAACTTGAAAAACTTTGCGCTTGAAAAACTTCTTAGAAACCATCTGGATTATGGTGGTGATTGCTTCGGCAAACATTATAAAAGCGACAAAGGGCAGGGCATAAACGGTATTGGTCAAAAACGCAATCACGCCGAGAGTCATGCCTAGGCTCATCGAGCCGGTATCTCCCATAAAGAAACGGGCCGGAAAAATATTAAACCATAAAAAGGCGAGGGTTGCCCCCAAAATCGTGGCGCAAAAGATCGCCAGCGGATAATTTCCTTTTGCCAAGCAAATTATAGTGTAGGCGCCAAAAGCAATGGCGAAAATCCCGCCAGCCAGCCCGTCCAAACCGTCGGTTTGATTGGCCGAAAAAGAGATGAAAACGAGGCTTAAAATAAAAACCGGAATATACCAATAACCCAAAACCAGCTCGCCCAAGCCGGGGACAAAAAAGCCCCGGCTAAGCCAGTCCAATTTATAGGCAAACCACCAACTGCCGGCGGCAGCGACGGCAGCATAAATCAAAAGCTTAGTTCTGAACCTCATCCCTCCCCTGCCGAAACCAACGCTGAAGACGTTCATTAGATCGTCAATCGCCCCGATTACCCCAGAAGAAAAAAGAGTAAAAAGGGGCAGCAGCGTTCCTCCTCTTGAAAGATTGGAAAAGGCCGTAATAACCGCGCTCACTCCCCAAATCAAAATTCCGCCCATTGTCGGAGTGTTTTCTTTCGTCTTGTGCAGTTTATAAAATATCGGGGTTTTTCTTCCTTCGTAGTCTGTGTCCCTAATTCTTTTGCCAATCTTGTTTCGATACAAGAAATCGGTAAAAAGCGGGGTGATTAAAATGGTGATAACAAATGAAACAGCAACAAAGATAAAAGCTGATAAGAATTTTAATGGATCAATCGATAACTCTTTCATTTAACCCAACTTTTCGATTAATTTTTCTAAATGATTTGCGTGAGAGCCTTTCACAAGCACAACATCACCCTTTTTAAGCAGGGTGTTTATTTCCCTATTTAATTCTTCCACATTAGGGTACCACTTATCAAGGTCAAGACCCTTAAAACCCTCACCCACTCCGATTAGGTAATCGGCGGTTTTTCTCGCCAAACTAGCCACTTCGCGGTGAGATTTTTCGCTTATCGGAGCGATCTCTTTCATTTCCCCTAAAATAGCCACCCTTCGGGAAAGCTTAAACCGCGCTAGAATTTCAAGGGCGGCTACCATCGAAAGCGGATTGGCATTATAGCTTTCATCAATAATCACGAAATCTTTCGAACTATTAACCCTATTGCCTCTCCCGCTTTGGGGAGAAAGGTGTGATGTCGCCTCCATTATTTTTTCCCTATCCGCTCCGGCCGATATCGCCGCAAGGGTCGCTAACTCGAGGTTCAAAATATTATGCTTCCCCAAAAACTCGAACTCGCCCACTCCTTTTTGACCATAAATATAAAGCTCGAATCCAGTTTTATTAGTGAAAGATTTAATATTTCTGGCTTTAACTGTTTTAAATGAGGGTGATACCACTTCCGCTCTCGGATAACCAATCTTTTTCGCTTTTTCAAACACATCTTGCGGACAAATGACTTTTTGGCGAGCCGACACTGCAAGCTGCCATTTTTCTTCAAGGATGTTCTCGATTGTTCCGAAGGCTTCAATGTGAGCAACCCCGATATTTGTAATAACCGCGATGTCCGGTTCAGCAATTTTTAACAGGTATCTGATGTCCTCCGGTTTATCGGCGGCATACTCCAGAACCAAATACTTGGGATATTTCAATTTAAAGAAAGCCATAAACGGGGAAAAAATAAACGCCGCGGCCCAGCCGGCAATTGTTTCCGGCGGTTTACTGAAACCTATAATTGCCAAGGGCAAACCTGTTTCTGTATTCATATTTCCCGGTGCAACCAGAACATCAAAACCCGAAGCTTTTAAAAACTCCCCTGTCATATATTTAACAGTCGTTTTCCCAGAGCTGCCGGTAATCGCAATTACATAGGGGCGAAAACGATTAATGATAAGGCGGGCCAAATATGCCAGCTCCCGCTCAAAAATTTCTTTAAGTAGCTTTTTCATTTTGGGTTTTCGGCAACTTATAATAACTATTTAAAAGCCAGTCGGCAATTTCGCCAAAGATCGGGGCGGCCGAAGACTCGGCCCATTCGACGCTCTTGGGCTTATTAAACTTAACTAACATTACGAATTTAGGATCATCGGCGGGAGCAAATCCAGCAAAGGAGCCAATATGCTGGCTTTCCTCGTATCCCCCATCAGCTTTAGGAATTTGGGCCGTGCCGGTTTTGCCCGCGACTCGAAAGCCCTCAACCGCCGCCTTTTTGCCGTGCCCCCGCTCAATGACTGAAACCAGCATCTCAACCATTTTTTTCGTATCCTCTTCCGAGAGAATTTGCCTCGGCTCGGTAACCTCAACCGATCTTTCGGAGTCGCCCTCAATAACTTTATCTAAAATTCTCGGCTTAGCCATTCTGCCTTTATTCGCTAATACCGAGAAAGCCGAGATAATTTGCATCGGGGTGGTTGATATTCCCTGACCGAAAGAAATAGTAGCCCTGTTGACATCTCTCCACTTTCTAGTCGGTATTACTTGGCCGGGTGATTCCCCCGACAAATCAATGCCGCTTTTCTGGCCAAAGCCGAACTTTTTTAGGTAGTCACCAATAATACTATTTTCCATCTTATTGGCAACCCAAATCATCCCAATATTATCCGAATTTTCAAGTATTTCGGTGACTGTTTCATAGCCAAAAGCTTTATCTTGAGAATTATGAATCTCGTAGCCGTCAACGACGACGAAGTTCCCGAAACCTCCGGGAATATCGTCAGGTTTAGAATCAGGTTCAACCCTTTCTTCCGTAATCGCCATAGAAACAATAATCGGTTTGAAAATCGAACCCGGCTCCCAGTTGAGAGCAACTACCGGATTAAGAAAGACCGACTGCGAATCTGTCGAGATCTCATTAAATTTATTTGGATCATAGTCAGGTAAAGAAGCCATAGCCAATACCCCGCCGGTTTTAGGATCCATAATTACGATCGAGCCGCCTTCGGCGCCGTAACGCTTGATTCCCTCTTCCAGTTTCTTCTCAACCATATATTGGATACTTCGATCAATCGTTAGAACCAGCGAAGCTCCGTCTTTACCCGGGTCACTTTCTCTCACCTCAAAAATACGTCCGAGATTATCTTTAATGCCTTTTAGGACTCCCCCCTCTCCCTTTAAAATACCATCGTAATACTCCTCCAATCCATAACGCCCGCTGCCCTCGAAATCAACGAAACCAAGAATTTGCGACATAAATTCACGCTCCGGGTAAAATCTCGAATACTGCCCCTCAATATATATGCCTTTCAGGTTCAGTGCGGCGACTTGATCAGAGACCTTTTTGCTTACTCTCTTTTTAAGCGGGGGGATATACCACTTGTCAATATTTATCGCTTCAAGAATTTTGGTCTCATCTTCTCCTAATATCGGAGCGAGCCTTCTTGCCACTTCAGCCTTATCATCAATATGTCTCGGCACGGCAGTAATGTTGTATAGCTCGAGCTGGGTCGCGACAGGAAATAGACCAGATTTTGCCTCATCTATTAAATCAACGCTTTCACTATCTTTAATATAAATAGTCCCTCTTTTAGCCGGCTGTTCGATCTTTGTATAATATTGTTTTTCCGCCTGAGCGGCGTAAACGTGTTTTTTAAGAACTTGTCGGTCAAAAAGCCTTACAGCAAACAAGCCACCTATAACTAGTATGGCTATTGCTAAACTTGCAAGCCTCCTCTGGCTCGGTCGTGAAATTTGTTGATACATTTACCTATAGGCTGGCTGGTTCCATCCCTTTCTTTTCTGCCTCGCTCTGGACATCCGAAAGCGCTTTAAGCCGCTGTCCCTCTAACTTAATCTGATCAATCTCGTTCTGCTTGTCCATCATATCCTTTTCCAGACCGCTCTGAACTATCTTCCGGCTGGCAATCTGGCTTGACTGAGAAAGGTAAAAGATTGAGAAAGCGGCTAAGATAATGAAGAATACTACCTTTGCTGAAACGGGGCCTAGGAAGAACCTTCTTTCGATTGTTCTCTTTTTTGCCCCCAGAAAACTGTTTCTTCTTCCGATAAAAATCATTTTACCCTCATTATTGCTCGAAGTTTCGCGCTTCTTGATCTAGGATTAGCATTTATCTCCTCGCGACTGGCCACAATCGGTTTCTTTGTTAAAATCTGATATTGACCCGATTTAGCTCTATTCTTAAAATATTTTTTCACGATTCTGTCCTCGCCAGAATGGAAACTGATAACTGCCATTCGGCCATTTATTTTCAAATAAGTTGCTGATTCCAGTGCATCTCTCAAAGCCCCAAGTTCATCATTTACGGCAATTCTCAAGGCTTGAAATACCTGAGTTGCGGGGTGTATCTTTCGCCTCGGTTTAACTTTCTCGATGATTGCGACTAACTCACCGGTGGCGGTTATCTTTCTGTTCCTTCTCGATTTGACAATCTCGTCGGCTATCCGCCTTGAATGTCTCTCATCGGCAAGCTGGAAAAATAAATCAGCCAATTCTCTTTTTGTTAAACCGCTGACCAGATCGGCAGCGGTTGCCCCCTTAGACTTATCTATCCTCATATCAAGCGGTTCATCTTTTGAGAAGGAAAAGCCCCGCCCGCTTAAATCAAAATGATAAGACGAAATCCCAAGGTCGAAAAGAATCCGGTCGGCTTTTTTAATCTTATTTTTTTCAAGGATCGAGCCTAGGTTTCGAAAATCCTCGTTTACAAAGATGATATTTTCAGCTTTAAAGCGGGATCGTGCTTTTTCAAGGACTTCCCTATCTTTTTCAACTGCTATAAGCAAACCCTTCTTACCGATACGCTTTAAAATCTTCTCAGAGTGTCCGCCAAAGCCAAAAGTTGCATCTATAACCGTATTCCCCTCTTGCGGATTAAGATACTCGAGGACCTCCTTTAGCAAAACAGGGACATGAAAACCTTTTTCCATAGATTTCAAGGAATTGCAGATTTTGAACATGGGCGGCAAGATTCCTCTTCGCTCTCCGAATACGGGTTAACCCCATATTCAGAAAGCATCCCGCCGTAGCGGGAGAGCAATCCCCCTCCTTGGGTCGCCGCCCATGTCAATATGCTCTCGCGGGCAGTTGGCCTAAGGCCAAACGCCTCACGCCACTGACCGCATTTTCCAAACGACTTACACACCCAGCTCCGACAGCTCTTCCGATATCTCCCCGGCCCTAGGCTCGATTTTTTCTACCAAGGCTTGCCACTTTGATTTACTCCAAACCTCTATCCGATCGTAAAGGCCTATCACAATTGCCGCTGTCTTAAGACTGGCATAATCCCGCAAATATCCCGGAACAATTACTCTCCCCTGTTTGTCAAATTCCACATCGCTCGCCCCAGCTAAGATTAAGCGCGCATAAAGTCGAGCCGATGATTTTGTGTACGGTAGCTGACCGATACTCTCGGCCATTTTCTTGAATTTCGCTTCGGGGAACAAAAAGAGGCAGCCGTCAAGTCCCTTGGTGATAACCGCTCCTTCTTTGAGAGCCCTCCTAAATTTCGCCGGGACTGCGAGCCGCCCTTTTTCATCAACCGCGTGTTCGTACTGTCCAATAAACATTTTCTCACCACTTTTCCCCACCTTTTGCCACTTCTTTCCACTTGCCCCATATTATATCAACTAAAAAGGGTGTCAAGAGAACAAAAACCGAACAGCAAAATCTGCGAAGACTAGGAGCGCTCCTTGACGTCTCAGAAGAAATACGATACACTACACCGATGCCATAAGATTATGGGAGGGATGCTCCGTGAGAAATGGCGTGCATCACAGGCGGTTGGCGCAGGCTTTCGGTGCCTGTCTGCCAATATCCTGCTTACAGGCGGGCCACCCCAGGCCCGCCTGTCATCTATCTAGAACAGAGTGAATATATTTTTTTCGAGGAGTAGTTATCAAGAATCCACGGCTACAAAAGAAGACTCTCCTTGGCAATCTCTCTAGACCAAACCAACGCCAGTTAGTTATTTCGTCTGGCTCCATAATCTTTATAACTCCAGTAAATTTAGTACATAAAAATCCGATAGTAATAAAATGAGCGTCTCTCACTTTATCGTTTGCGATACTAACCAGCTTAAGATTTGCTTTACTGATTTTGATTCCCGTTTCTTCAAACACCTCTCGATAGCAAGCCTCTTCAAAACTTTCCCCAAAATGAATCTTCCCGCCCGGCATTGTCCAAGTTCCCTCGCCATGGAGTTCTGAATCCGCTTTTCTAGGATCGGTATTTCGTAAACCCAATAGAACTTTTCCTCCCTTAAGGAGCATCACACCAAACCCTACACCTACTTTGCCACCCATTAGCTTAAATTAAGTTTGGAAAAAAAGTAATCGTTTAATTCTTTAATTTTTACCCGTTCCTGTTTAAGAGTGTCGCGGTCGCGGACGGTGACAGAGTCATCTTTCAAGCTCTCAAAATCAACCGTTACGCACCAAGGAGTACCGACTTCGTCTTGGCGGCGATAGCGGCGGCCGATCGAGCCAGACTCATCATAATATGCCCGGATTCTCTTTTCGCTCAAACCTTTATAAATCTTTTTAGCGATCTCCGGCAATTTATCTTTCTTCACGAGCGGAAAACAGCCCACTTGGACCGGCGCTATTGTCGGATGAAGATGCATTACGACTTCTCCTTTTTCTCGGCCGTCCGATCCGTCCGACTCGCTGTAGCCATCAACTATAACGGCCAACATCACCCTTTCAACTCCCAAAGTCGGCTCGATAACGTAAGGAATAAATTTTTCTTTTATCTCCTCATCAAAATAATGCAAGTCGCGGCCGGAAAATTCCATATGGCGCTTTAAGTCATAATCGGTGCGATTGGCAACGCCGGCCAGTTCCGACCAGCCAAAAGGAAATTCATACTCGATATCAACCGTTCTTTTAGAGTAGTGGGCGAGTAATTTTTTCGGATGCTCGTATTCACGCAACTTCTTTTCGTCTATGCCCAAATCTGTATAAAATTTTTTCCAAAGTTTAAACCACTCGTCAAAAGCTTTCTCGTCGGCTCCCTTTTCGACAGATTCTGGCTTAACGAAATATTCTATTTCGGCAATTTCAAATTCGCGGGCACGGAAGAAAAAGTCGCCGGTGGTAATTTCATTCCTAAACGACTTGCCAATTTGAGCAATACCGAAAGGAACTTTTTGGCGTGAACTTTCCAAAACCAGCTTAAAATCGGTGAACATTGATTGAGCGGTTTCGGGCCGAAGATAGGTCAGACTTGCTCTATCCTCGACTGGCCCCAAATAAGTTTTAAACATCAAGTTAAATGGTTTTGCTTTTGCTATAAAGTCTAGATCTAGCTCTTCCCCGCAGCTTGGGCATTTTATCTGTCGTTTTATATGGGCACTAATTTCGCTCTTTTTTTCGTCAATTTTATATTCTTCTGGTGTTAGAATGTGATCTACTCTATGTCTCGCGTGACAGTGCTTACACTCAATTAACCAATCTACAAATTTCTCTAAATGCCCCGAGGCCTCCCAAACCTTCGGATGCATAATCACCGCGCCTTCTATTCCAACCACATCCTCACGGCGCAAAACAAAAGTTGCCCACCAATGGCGCTTGATGGCATTTTTCATTTCAACACCGAGCGGGCCGAAATGCCAAACCGCCCCAACCCCACCATAAATCTCCGAGCCCTGCCAAACGAAGCCGCGGCGCTTGCAAAGCGAAACGATTTTTTCCATTAAATTAATGTCGCTTTTCACTTACTTACCTTTGACCTATTTAAAATGGTATTCTCTCGGCAAAGTGGGCGAAATCCGAGATAGTATTTCGTGCACATTGGTATCGGCCCACTTGGCAAGTTTATCTGCATATAGGGTAGCAGAACCCTGACTTCCCAACAAGACGACCTCGTCGCCGGCAACCGCCCTCAAGCCCGTAACGTTAAGCATTAAAGCATTCATGCAGACCCTGCCTATTACCTTAACTCTCTTTTCATCAACGATTGCCTCGGCAATATTTGAAAGCGCTCTCGGGTAGCCGTCCGAATATCCAAGCGGAACAATGGCAATTTTAATCGGTCCCTTAGCAATATAGGTTCTTTTATAGCCCACCGACTGATTTGTACTGACTCGTTTAACTTGAGCAATTTTACTCTCAAGACTCATTGCCGGCTGAAGCTCGTCTGCTTCAGTTTCAAATCCATAATATCCATAAAGACCTAACCCCACCCTTACCGCATCAAAATGTGCCTCCGAATACTTAAAGGTCGCTTCGGTCGCTGCCATATGAGCCATCGGAATAGGAATATGGCTTTGCTGAAAACCAAACAGAACATTTTGAAACTCCCTTAATTGCTCGCGAGAAAACTTCTGATCGCTGGCGTCAGCAAAATGGGAGTAAATCCCCTCTATTTTAATATGTCCGAGCGACGACACTTTGAGATAGTTTTCAACCATGCCTTGGGGAGAAAAACCATAGCGGCTCATCCCCGTATCAACTTTAATATGGACCCTCGCCCATTTATTCAGTTTCTTAGCTTCGGCGGAAAGTTTATAAGCAGTCTCTAAATCAAAAAGCGAAAGGGTAATATCAAAGTCAACCAGCCGGCGAAACTCCGCCGGATCAATATACCCAAGAACTAAAATCGGCGCCTTAATTTTCGAAACGCGCAAAGAAACTGCCTCATCCAAATTTGCGACTGCCAGCATATCTGCACCAGAAGTCCAGACCGCTCGAGCGGTCTCACCAAGACCGTGGCCGTAAGCGTTCCCCTTAACTACTCCAATAACTTTAATCTCGGGATCAAGGCGTTTCTTGATGACCTTCAAGTTGTTTGAAATTGCGTTTAAATCAATATTGACCCGGTTTATCACATCGCCCCTTCCGGTAAAACCTTACCAAAATGCCACTCAACAAATTTTAGCAAAGATTGGTAAGATCGCCCAAAGATCTTTTCGTCAACTTTTGCTTTCACAATTTTCTCATAAGGAGAGTTAAAGATCAATCGAAGCAGTTTAGTTTCATTCTCAAGTATCTCCGGATTTCCCTCGGCGTCGCAAGACCGGTGTAAAATACCGACTTTGGGTGAAAAAACCACTTTTTCTTTACTGGCGATTTTCCTCCTACACTTCTGACAGACAAAAAGCTCAGGCTCTAGTCCCAGTTCATCAATACAGTTGGCCAGAAACACAAGAGCAGTCAGCTGAAATTCACGTTCGCAAATCTGCTGAATAGCAGATTTTAAAACAAAGTAAGTTTTGGGGTGGGACTCGTCAACTTCAAAAATCTTGTCAGTAAACTTTAATAAATAGCTAATCTTTTGAGTCCTAAGGAAGTTACCCCTCGCTCCTTCCGGAACAAAAATCGGGGAGATTTCTTTTACAATGTCAATCGAGTTAGTCCGACTGATATAAAACCTCGCCAACGTGCCTAAGTCTGAATATGGTGCCAGCTTCGAGCCCGGCCGCCGGCTACCTTTAGCCAAGGCCTCGGTTTTGCCTTTTTCTTTCGAAAATAAAGTCAGAATTCGGTCTTTTTCGGCAAAATTCCTTTTTTTGATGACAATTGCTTCGAGCTTATAGTTTCTCACAGTTTGAGAATAGCAAAAGCTTCAAAAAAACACAGTCGAATTAGAACTTTCTGCAGCTAAATTAACCTTTAGCCAGTCTTTTCTTTAAAATACTTTCTACTTCCTCCCTGTCTTCGTGAGTGTTTATCCCAAGTGCCTCGTCTTCATTTTCAATTTCTACTGTCTCTACTTTCTTCCCATCTTTAATCGCCAGCTCAACGATTGTGTTTACATAATATTCCTTTTTGACAGGGCTAAGCGGAATTCGAGGCAGAGCGCTAAATAACCATTTATTGTCAGCAACAAAAACACTTGGGCTCCGTTCGGCAATTTTTAGCTGCTCCTCACTTGCCTCCGGAACTTCCACAACAGCTAGAACTTTCCCGTTTTTATCCCTTATTATCCTGCCATAGCTTCCGAAGCGATTGGGGGTAATAACTACCGCAAATCCTAAGGTTAAATTATTTTTGGATGCTGTCTCAATCATTTTTCTAAAAGTACCAGCAGTATAAAGGGCATGGTCTCCATTAACAATAAGAGTTATCCCCTCTTCGTTACCAATAAGATTTTCGGCCTGTATAACTGCGTGGCCTGTGCCGAGTTGTTCCTTCTGCCAGACATACTCTGACTTCTCGCCGAGATAGTCGATAACCTGATTGCCATGAAATCCCACGACCGTAATGACCCGATCGAACAAACCCTCTTTTTTTAATTTAACAAACGGCTCAATCGCCCAGCCAATAATCGGCTTGCCCGCGACTTCAAACATTACCTTTGGCTTGTCTACTGCGCCAATCCTTGTCCCTTTGCCCGCTGCCATAATGATGGCAAATGCTTTTTTCCCGTTGATCATATAATCTCCTTGGGTTCATTTTTACAAAAAAATCGGCTTTTTACAAACCCCAACACTTTTCAAAAAATGTTGGGGCAGGCCGATTGGGGGGGGCTAGGGCTTAAGCCCTAGCCCCCCGGATAGTTCACTGATCGCTGCCGCGATCAGTCCGAGCCCCTCGCGTACCGTACTCTCCGGACCGGCGTAGGAGAGCCGCAGCCAGCCCGAGAGAATTCCGGGTCTGTCATGCGGCGCAAACGCTTCGCCGGGGATTACCCCGACACCGCGCCCAAGAAGGCGATCCGCGAACTGGCAGGTCGTCATTCCTTCCGGCAGCCGGGGGCCAACGTTGATGAAAGCGAAGAATCCGCCTTCCGGCGGCGCCATCGGCAGCCCGAGCCGATCGGCCCAGTCGATAACCATCCGGCGGCGCTTCTCCAACTCTCCGATTACCTCTCGGCAATGTTCGCGGCGATCCATTAGACAAGCCGCGGCAGCGGCGGAGACAAAGCTCGGACAGCCGACGCACTCGCCGGTAATAATGCCCATCGCCTTGATAATCTCCGCCGGCCCAGTCGCGTACCCGAGCCGGTAGCTCGGAACCCGCAGTTCCTTGGAGCCGGAACGTACCGTTACCGTGCAGCCGGCCATCCCGGGGAGAGTGGCGAACGGCACAAACCTCCCCTCATAGTCGAACTCGGCATAAGTCTCGTCGGCGAGTATCCACGCTCCGAAGCGCCCCACGAGTTTGGCAACAGCTTCTAGCTCCTTGCGCGACCAGACCTGCCCTGTTGGGTTGACCGGGTTATTGACAACCACGGCTACCGTCCGAGTCGCTGAAGTTGCCACCTGAAGCCACTCCTCAAGCGACCGAAGGTCTGGGGCAAACATCGGGGGAGCACACTCAACCGCAACTGTCTGGTAGCAGTTAATGTGCGCCCCGCGTTCGAAGGGCGGGTAGCCAGGCGAAAACCAAACAACGTAGTCACCTGATCCCCCTGTCCAGGGATCGCCCGGCTCGAGAAGCACCCGAAGCGCCACGTCAACAAGCGTCTTGGCGCCGTTTGATATGATGCATCGCTCCGGTGTCGCTTCAATGCCCACCTCGGCAAAGGTTCGGGCAACGATCTCCCGAGCTTCGAGCGAACCCGCAGCAGGCATGTACCTTGAATGCTGTGGTCCCTTCAGGGCAAGCCCTACCGCCTCTACAACTTCGTCGGGCGGCGGCTCACTAAGCTGGCCGATCGCCAAGTTGTGCTCAACCTTCGCGGCTCGCGCCGCATACTGGTTGAGCAAAGACGGACCAAGTGACAGTATCCTTTGCGTCGCGCGCGGTAGCACTACAGTCCCCCTATATCTGTTTGTCAACCTCGCGCAGAGCGCGAGTGAACGACTGTCTTACCCTCCTAGCACAGGGGTTAAACTTCTGCATGTCTCCAAAGAGACGCCAGCTGTCATGCATGACGTTATCTTTGAGTTCCATGAGATGTTCAAACCCTCGTGTTTTTATCTGGATTTCGCCCAGACGCAGCCGATCGAGGCCGCGCCCGAGAAAATGAACCAGAGCCAGCGAATAAGCGCTCTGGCGGTCATGCTCCTCGGGCGTGACCTCGAAGATCTTTAATTTCAACTTGTGAAATACCCCCCTTAGTTTCCGCAAATTTGCTTTGGAGATCTTAATCGGACAAACAGCAACGTGCATTCCAGCTGTTTTATGCTTAGCGCTGTCCGGCCCAAACATCGGATGAATCCCAACCGTTTCGCTCTTCGGAAAAATATTTTTGAGCCAGTTACAGGGCAGCATTTTTACCGAACAAGTGTCGGCAACAATCATATCCTCCTTAACAAACGGCGCCATTTTTTTCATAACTTCCTCCGTCGCCGAGATCGCTACACAGGTAAAAACAATGTCGGCACTTTCTATTTCGCGCAGCTTGTCAAATGCAAAAAATTTCACCCCCAATTTCTTGGCTGTTTCACTTTGGTCTGACCTGTTAAAAACGACTATCTCGCCCAAGGGTTTCAAGGCCTTGGCCCAAAACTGCCCGAACCTCCCAAAGCCGACGATTGCAATTTTCATTTTTTCCTCACTGTCAAGAATGTCGTAAAGTTAAACTTTAAATCTTGAATTCCTTCTTCCAAAATTTTCATTTTGTAAAGCTCTGCCGCTTTGCGAGGGGCGATTGCAGCGGCGGTTTTTGGCAATTCCCCGTTTTTTATTGCCCTAACTGCGTCAGCCGTATCGACCCATTCTTTTATTTCAATTCCGGGCCAAACCCGCCCCAAATACATTTTGCATTGCCTTAGGGCCTGGTCATGAGAAGCAATTACTGTCACTTGTTCTGAACTCAGGCTCGGTAACGCTATTAGATTATGCTTGATGTCAACTTCAAACAGCTTCTCAATTTCAAACAGGTGCTTGCTCATAGCATAAACTGCCTCATAAACTATGCCGCCGTTTGAATTTTCAATCGGGAAAACCCCCAGGTCAATCTTCCCCTCATCCAGCTCGGTCAATACATTTTCGACCGAAATTAAATGCTTAATCTCATATTTTTTTATTTTGTTCTTTGCGCAATAATATTCAGCCGCTTCCTCGGAAAAGCTAGCTTTTCCACCCGATACGCCAATAATTTCTTTTTTCATATTAACCTCTCTCGTTTTGTGAATTATATTATTTTTAAACCCATCGATCAGAAGAGTGGTGGGCCTATCCCGCATGCTTGCAACATACGAGACAGGCCCGTAGAGAAGGGGCTACCTAACCCCCGAACATCTTAGAATGGGGCGGCTTGGGGCGGGTAGAACCCGCTAAGCTACCCCATCCAGGAGTATAGCGAGGCGAGGGCGGCGGCACCCTTGGTGCCAGCGGGGCATCACGCCTAGTTCCACACGCCCCGCAGACCTCGCCGTTGGGACCAGGCTGCCAGTCGTGGATCCCGGTCCCAGACTCTACACACTCATAGCATGCACACATCAGCGTCCCTCCCAGCGATCTGTACTCCATGCGAGACGATGGCACCTGTCATCGTCTCGCAGAAAAACAAAAACCGGCCTGGAGGCCGGATTATTTCTGATCTTATTTTACAAATCTAAATCCTTCCGGCCTCCCGGGTGTTTATAAAATAAAACCAAAAATAATTTTTTCTTATATCCATTTTGTTTAATACTACCAAGAAAATTTATCAATGCAACAAGGTCATCGGCTCCGTCCCCTATTCTTCAGGGGACGGAGCCGTGAGAGCCGCTACTGCGGCCAAAACCGAGGACGCCATCGCTACATGGGGGTGTGCCACCCCTTCCACCCTTTCCAGGGCATCACCCTCGCGGCCATCCCCGTTCCAGAACACCCAGGCAGTCGAGCGGTACGGCCCGCCCAATGGCCCACCGTAACCTACACTCCTCACCTTCACGTCGTGCCCGAGTTCCCTTAGAGCCCCGCAAACCGCTCTTTCCACCGCGACTACGATATCTGCCCCCCCTTTTTGCACGAGGCTTACGTAATCACCCCGCCGCAAGAGAACCTCTGCTACGACAGTGCCGTTTATACCACCGTCTTCAACAGCAACATAGCACAACTGAACGGGCCCGTCGGGATCCATGGCGACCTCCGTTGGATCGGATATGCTTCGTCCCTTGCTATACACAAAGAACCAAGGTATCCGGCCCAAACTAAAAAACCGCCTTGCGGCGGTTTCACTTTTTCAAATAACTTTATAGATGATCAAAACCGCCGCGGTATTCCGTTTCCAAGAAGTAGAAGCGATACTACTTCGGCGATTTTTTCTTTCATATTTTAATTATTAGCAAATTTTATTTTCCTGTCAACTACTTTTGGCAGGTAGAACAAAAATGGCTTGAGCGCCCGCCAATTTTTATCCTTTCGATTTTAGTCCCGCATTCGGGGCAAGGTTTACCAGTTTGCTGATAGACTTGAAAATGTTTTTGCATTTCGCCTTGCTTGCCTTCGACATTAACAAAGGTGTTCTCAGATGAACCCTCATACTTGAGTCCTTTTTGCAATATCTCACGAACGCAGGAAACCAGTTTTATGAGCTCTGTTTTTTCAACATCTTTCGCCAGACGCAGAGGAGAAATTCTAGCGCAAAATAACGCCTCATCAGAATAGATGTTTCCCACGCCAGAAATTACCGTTTGATCCATCAAAACCTGTTTTATCTTGACTCTCGGTCTTTTTGCGAAAATACGCATTAAATAATCAACGCTAAATTCTTTAGAAAAAGGCTCGGGACCGAGCTCCCGCAGCACTTTCTGCTCATCAATCTCACCGGTTTTATAAACCTTTACATAACCAAACTTGCGTAAATCATTGAAATATAAAACGCTGCCATCAGAAAATTTAAAGATGACATGGGTGAATTGATTGGGAAGATCAGCAACCCAATCTTTTGACGGATGGCCTCCGGCAACTCTTTTCGATTTATCCCCTGCTTTATAGTCAAAAACTAATTGCCCAGTTAATTTGAGATGGATAAGCAGCGAATTTTTGTTCGACAGATTAATAATAAGCATCTTGGCACGCCGCTCAATCGAGGTAATTTTAGCGCCAACCACGTCGTCTTTTTTCCCTTGGAACATCTTCGGAACTTTAATTTCAATATCACTAACCGTCTTACCGACGATTTTATCATCGAGACCTTTTTTTATAATTTCTACTTCAGGTAATTCAGGCATGTTCCCTCCGCGCAAGTTAAAAGTTTTTACCCGATAAATACTTTTCTGCAAGCAAGGCTGCAAGCGATGAGCCCATCGAGACAATTTTACCCTGCGTTACCATCCCGATAACATCCTTCCAATCTAATAAAACAACTTCGGTCTCCTCATGCTCATCCGGCTCAGCACTTTTAAATGAGTTTTGGCCTCCTGTTAAAACTTTGACACTTTTTGCCAGATAAATATGGATTCTTCTATTCAGCTGGGCCATTGTTTCATAAAAATCGCCCAATTTGATAACCTTGCCGCAGGAATACCCAGTTTCCTCCTTTAACTCCCGTCTGACACAATCTTCAAGATCTTCGCCTTTATTCGATCTACCCGACGGAAATTCAAGCGCAATCTGATCGGGAAGATATCTATATTGCCTAACCAAAACAAGTTTATTATCGGCTGTGATCGGGACTATCATTGTCGAATCGCGGCTGTCCCAGTAAAGCCAATCTACTTCACGTCCGTCGGGAAGCTTGACAATATCGCGATTGACCTTAAAAAATTTATGGTCGAAGACTTTCTCGGTCTTAAGCCTCTTCCACTTTTTATTTTCCATACTATTATTGAACTATGACCAGAAAACTCTTAATCCTTTTGGCTGCTTCTGCCCTAATTCTTACAGGTTGCGCGAAAAATTTCAATGATGCGGATATCGTGAAAGTAAAGATTAATGGGAATAAATACGAACTCGAAGTCGCCCAAACCGATGATGCGCAGAGAAAGGGATTATCCGGCAGAGAAAAACTTGATAAAAACAAGGGGGTGCTTTTTATCTACAGCCAGAGCGACTATCCCCAATTTTGGATGAAAGATACTCTAATTCCGCTGCAGCTATTATTAATTGATAACTGCGCAATCGTCGAGATAAAGGAGATGCCGGTCGAAAAAGATCCTGCAAACCCGGAAGCAATTTATAAATCGTCTGTCAAAGCGGATAAGGCAATAGAGCTAAATGCAAATTCAATTCCCGAAGATTCAATCAGGGAAAAAATAAATGAGCTATGCGATTGATTTGCGGTGCAATCTTTCGTAGTAGCCCTTCGCAAAGCGATGGGATTCATCGCGGACTTCTTTAAAAAGCGAGATGTCTTGGCGAGGCAAAGTGCGGGAAGTAATGAGCTCGTCTTTTTTGCGGTCGGGGCCTTTGGCCAGACCGATGACCGGAATATCCAAACCGAGGTTTTTCAAGACCGAAACGGCAGCGTTAACCTGTCCCCTGCCGCCGTCAATCAAAATTAAATCGGGATGAGGCCAATCGTTGTGAAAGCGACGGATAAGAACTTCCTTCATCATAGCCACGTCATTTGCTCCCTTGACCCATTTAATTTTGAATTTGCGGTACTCGCTTTTTTCGCTCATTCCATCAATAAAAACAACCATCGAGCCAGTCGCAAATGCACCAGAGATATTAGAAATATCATAACCCTCAATGCGTCTGAAAACAGTTCCGCCTCTGCCCTCGCGAACGAACATCTGTTTGAGATGCTCGAGAGCGTAGATATGATCCCGAACTTTTGCCGCCCCCTCAAAGTCCTGACCTTTCGAGGCAAGTTTCATTTCTCTCTTTAGCGAATTCAGAACTCGTACTTTTTTGCCTTCGAAAAAATCTCGGACTTGCCGAATTTTCTTGCCATATTGCAACTTCGATACATTGCCTTCGCAGGGCGTCTCACACAAGTCAAGATATCCATAAAGACATTTCCTTTTTGGCATCACACTGCAAGTCCTAAATGGTACTATTTTTCTTATCAGCTCAAGAGCATCAGAAACGGAACGACCAGACAAAAACGGGCCATAAATAATCGGTGTTTTTTCTTTTATCTGCGGGAGATCAGTTTCTCGCATGAGATAAACACGAGGAAACCTTTCTCGTGTTATGTGAACATAAATTCTGCTTTTGTCATCCTTATCCTTAATATTATATTTCGGCATATTTTTCTTAATCAGCCTTGCTTCCAAAAATAATGCTTCAACTGATGATTCAGTTTCAATGAAGTCAATGTCTTTGACCTCGCCCATTTGAACTGCTGTCTTAGCCGGAACGAGACCGCTAAAATAAGAGCGCACTCGTTCTTTGAGAGAGGCCGCTTTTCCAATATAAATGGTTTCTCCGGCACTGTTCTTCATCGAGTAAACACCGGGAGAATCGGGGAATGTTTTTATTTTGTCCTTGAGTTTCATTTTTTCGAAACTCCCTTCAGAAACTGTCCAGTATAGGAATGCTTAATTCCACTCATCATCTCCGGCGTACCGGCGGCGATAACTCGGCCGCCCCCATCGCCGCCTTCCGGACCAAGATCGATAATATAATCGGCTGTTTTTATAACGTCTAGATTGTGTTCGATCACGATAACCGTATTGCCGGCATCAACCAGCCGGTTTAAAACTTCTAAAAGTTTTTTGACATCATCAAAATGCAATCCGGTTGTCGGCTCATCTAAGATATAAAGTGTTTTACCGGTAGCACGTTTTGAAAGTTCACTTGAAAGTTTTATCCGCTGAGCCTCGCCGCCCGATAAAGTCGTTGCCGGCTGACCAAGACGAATATAGCCGAGACCAACATCTTGCAAAACTTTGAGCCTTGTCGAGGCCACCGGAATATTTTTAAACATCTCGGCAGCTTCATTGACACTCATATCTAGCACTTCGCTAATGTTTTTTCCTTTGTATTTGACTTCAAGAGTTTCGCGGTTATACCGTTTTCCCCGACAGACATCACAAGGAATATAAACGTCAGGCATAAAGTGCATTTCAACTTTTAAAACACCATCACCATGGCACTTTTCACAGCGCCCGCCCCAAACGTTGAAAGAAAATCGACCCGGCTTATATCCGCGAAGCCGCGCTTCAGCAGTTGCAGCAAAAAGCTGCCTGATGACGTCAAATGTTTTTGTGTAGGTGGCGGGATTAGAGCGCGGTGTTCGGCCAATCGGGGATTGATCAATATCAATAATTTTATCGATAAATTCTTTGCCCTCAATCTCTCGATATTTACCCGGTTTTTCCCATCCCGCACCAATTTCACGAGACAAACCCTTATACAAAACATCATTTACGAGCGTGGATTTACCACTGCCAGAAACACCGGTAATAACAACAAAACTCTCTATCGGGAATCTGACTGTAATTTCCTTCAGGTTGTGCTCGCTCGCACCCTTGACGGTAACATATTTACCGGTAAGTTTGCGCCGATTTTCTGGGACGGTAATTTTTTTATCGCCCCGAAGGTATGCCCCGGTAATTGATTGGGGAGTTTTTTCAATATCGGAAACCGTGCCGGCGGCAACAATTTCTCCGCCTTTTTCCCCCGCTCCGGGACCAATATCCACAATAAAATCCGCTGAGCGAATCGTCTCCTCGTCGTGCTCTATAACCAAAACGGTATTGCCAAGATCGCGCAAATTTTGCAACGTTTCCAAAAGACGTTTGTTATCCCTTTGGTGAAGGCCAATTGACGGCTCGTCCAAAACATATAAAACACCAACCAGTCCAGAGCCAACCTGGGAGGCAAGCCGAATCCTTTGCGTCTCGCCGGCGGAGAGAGTATTGGCGTAACGGCCCAAGGTTAAATAATTCAAACCGACGTTTTTAAGAAATGTCAGCCTTGTGATAATTTCTTTAACCAATCTTTCGGCAATCAACTGATCGCTTTGGGAAAGCTCCAGATCCTCAAAAAACTTTAGAGCATCCTCAACTGAAAAGTCAGAAACCTCATTTATAGACTTGCTGCCAACGCAAACAGACAGGGTCTCTTTTTTAAGCCGCTTCCCTTCGCAAGTTTCGCAGGGCATCTTTGACATATATTTAGCAATCTCTTCACGAACAGCGTCTGATTCGGTTTTACTAAACCTGCTTTCCAAAAAACCGACCATTCCGTTGAAGCGGATTAAATGGTGCATGGCGTGACCCTGAGAATAATAGGTAACAGTGATTGTTTCCGGCTCTCCCGAGCCAAAAAGCAAGTAATCACGGTCAGCTGACGACAAGTTCTTAACCGGCACATTGGTTTTTATGCCCATATCGCGGGCGACGGAACGCAAAATCGAACCGTAAAAATTAAATGAAGAATAACTCCAAGGTAAAATCGCGCCCTGATCAATCGTCTTGTTTTGATCCGGCATAACAAGCTGCGGGTCAATTTCTAATTTGTATCCGAGGCCTCCACAAGTCTCGCAAGCACCAAACGGACTGTTAAAAGAAAAAAGTCGCGGCTCAAGTTCTTCGAAAATATGACCGTCGGGACAAGAAAATTTGGTTGAGAAGGAAACCGTATCTTTGCCCGAACGGACAACGGCTAATCCTTCGGCTTCGCCGGTAGCATACTCAACCGCCTCAGAAACCCGGGTGCGTAAATCTTCATTTTCTTCAGCTTTATGGGCAATTGCGACACGATCAACTAATATTTCGATATTGTGCGCCTTGTATCTTTCAAGCCGTTTTGAGTTGCGAAGATTAATCTCTTTCCCATCAACCCGGGCATCCTCATAACCCTTTTTAAAATATGACTGCAAAACGCCCAGATAATCACCGCGCCTCCCACGCACAACCGGCGCGTAAATTTCAATTTGGCGGGCCTCGAAGTTCTGGACAATAAAATCAACTATTTCGTCAACGCTATATTGCTGAATCGGTTTGCCGTCAATCGGACAAAAAGCTTTACCAATCCTAGCGTAAAGGACGCGTAAATAATCATAAATTTCCGTAACTGTTCCAACTGTCGAACGCGGATTTTTAGAAACCGCTTTCTGGTCTATCGAAACTGCCGGAGAGAGACCTTCGATGTAGTCAACGTCCGGCTTCTCCATTTGTCCCAAAAACTGACGGGCATAAGACGAAAGCGATTCGATATAGCGGCGCTGGCCTTCGGCATAAATCGTATCAAAGGCGAGCGATGACTTGCCCGATCCAGATAAACCGGTAAAAACCACGAACTTATTCCGCGGGATTTTGATATCTATATTCTTGAGGTTATGTTCTCGCGCGCCCTTTACAAATATAAAATCCTTATTATCCATAGGTTCTACCTAACTTTTCTAAAAAATCTAGCTGACTTTTTGAGAGCAATAAGCTGATCGCGAATGATGGCTGCCTCTTCAAAACGTAATTCCTCGGCAGCTTGCTTCATCTCTGCTTCCTTCTGCCTGATTAACGAGCGTAAATCAACTTCAGAAAGTTCTTTTTCTACAAAATCCAACTCCTGTGATTTTACCTCCGCCACGATTGACTTGATTTCTTTCTCAATTGTTTTGGGGGTAATGCCGTGAATCTTATTGTATTTGAGCTGGATCTCACGGCGGCGCGCCGTCTCGTCAAGCGCTCGGCGCATCGAGCCGGTAATATTATCTGCATATAAAATTACTTTTCCATTTATATTACGCGCCGCCCGCCCAATAGTTTGAACTAATGATACGTCCGAGCGCAAAAACCCCTCCTTGTCGGCGTCTAAAATTGCGACAAGCGAGACCTCCGGCAAATCCAACCCCTCGCGCAAGAGATTCACGCCAACCAAAACGTCAAATTTTCCTTCCCGCAGCTGCCTTAAAATCTGAATCCGCTCCAATGTTTCAACATCACTATGAAGATATTTAACACGGATGTGTTTTTCCGCCAAATACCCCGATAAATCCTCGGCCATTTTCTTGGTCAATGTTGTAACAAGAGTTCTCTCGCCTTTAGCAACCCTAGCTTCAATCTCAGCAACCAAACTATCGATTTGCCCTCCAGTCGGTCTGACTTCGACTTCCGGATCGACAAGGCCGGTGGGGCGAACAATCTGCTCGACAGTTTTGTTTTTTACTTTACCCAGTTCATATTTCGCCGGAGTGGCTGAAGTATAAATCGTCTGCGGCATTTTTCTTTCAAACTCTCTGAATTTCAAAGGCCGATTGTCGCGAGAGGATAGCAGGCGAAAGCCATATTCAATCAATGCATTCTTACGGCTTTTGTCTCCCTCATACATCCCACCGATTTGCGGTACTGTAACGTGAGATTCGTCAATTATCATCATATAGTCCTTACCAAATCTCGACTCAAAATAATCCAAAAGCGTAAATGGCGGCTCTCCTTCATTGCGGCGTTCAAAATATCGAGAATAGTTTTCGATGCCGTTACAATAACCAATCTCGCGAACCATCTCCAAATCGTAGCGCGTGCGACGGCTTAATCTCTCTGCCTCCAAGATCTTCCCCGCCTTGCGAAAATACTCCAGCCTCTCTTCAAGTTCCTTCTCAATCCCGTGCAAAGCGCCCCCTAGAATATTCTGCGGGACAATATAATGCTTAGCCGGAAAGATTGTAAGCTCATCAAGCTTTTCAATAATATTCCGATTAACTTTATGCAGAACATTTATTTTTGAGATCTCATCGCCAGCAAAAATAATTTGATAAATCACCTCCAAATTCGCCGGCATAATTTCGAGCGTTTCAGCTCTCGGCCGAAAAGTACCGCGCGCAAGCTCAACATCGGAGCGAGTATATTGAAGATCCAAAAGATCACGCATTAAATCGGTTCTTAAAATCGACTCACCCAACCTCAAAGCGATCGTGTTCGCTTGATAATACTCCGGCGAGCCCAAGCCGTAGATACAGGAAACGGAAGCAACAACAATGACATCATCACGGCTTAAAATCGACTGGGTGGCAGAGTTACGAAGGCGGTCAATCTCCTCATTAATCGTCGCCTCTTTCTCGATATAAGTATCCGTCGTCGGCATATATGCTTCCGGCTGATAATAATCGTAATAGCTAACAAAATACTCCACCGCGTTATCCGGGAAAAATTCTCTGAATTCCTGTGTCAGTTGTGCCGCCAGAGTTTTATTATGAGCAATAACCAAAGCTGGCTTTTGCGTTTTTTCAATAACGTTGGCAACCGTAAAAGTTTTACCCGAACCAGTTACGCCCAAAAGAACTTGGTCTTGCTTACCGGCTATAATGGCTTCAACCAGCTTACTTATCGCTTTGGGTTGACCGCCAGAGGGCTTAAACTTGGATTTAATCTTAAAATTAGCCATAGAAAAATATGATAACAAAAAAAACAGGGTTATTAAACCCTATCCAACTATAAAAACCTTATTTATTGAGTCGCTGCCGGAAGCTGAACCAGAGCTGGCCTCAACTCAAGGTCTTTACCCAACACTTTTGCTTTAAGCGAATAACTTTTCTTATCTTCAGAAGGAGTGTATTGAAGATCCTGAACCGCCGGAAGCTCCAGAAGGTATTTTGGCTTAAGATCATCTAATTTTGCTGGATATTGGTTATTAGCTAAACCATATAAATCAAGGGCTTGCTGAACTCCTAATACCGGAGCCGCTCCCCTCTGAAACTGAACAAACTTCCAACCATTATAAGACATCGTCCCTAAAATCGCCATCGGAATCACCAAAATAAAGATTGTTGCAACCCATTTAACCGCGTTTGACCATCTGGATACCAACCAAGTTAAAATTACCCCAACTGGCGGAATCCAAAACAAGGTTAGAATACAAACAATATCGCGCCAAGTGTTAGATTTTTCTTCATCCACGTTTTTATTGTAACAAAAAATCTTTGTCAAGCCAATCAACACAAATTGACCTTTGCCCTGTTTTTAGGTATAATTATTCGGTAGCGGGGACTGGCTCAATTGGCTAGAGTGCCGGCTTTGGGAGCCGGAGGTTCCGGGTTCGAGTCCCGGGTCCCCGACCAGGAAATATGGCACGGGGTACCTGGGTGCACAAGGCGCGGATGCGCCGAGGGTTCCCAGCACTCCGACCAAGTCAAACTTGGCACAGCCAAGAATTTGTTATAATTTGCGGGTATAGCACAATGGCAGTGCGTCTGCCTTCCAAGCAGAATACACGGGTTCGACTCCCGTTACCCGCTCCAACGAGATGACTAAAGGTCATATTTCGTTGGGGCACGAGGAGGCGAAGGCCAGAGCGCGACGGCGCGAGGCGGGGTCGACGGCAAAATCAGCAGATTTTGACCGGTGACCGACTCCCGTTACCCGCTCCAAAGCCCCAGTAGCTCAATGGATAGAGCAGCACCCTTCTAAGGTGAAGGTTGCAGGTTCGACTCCTGCCTGGGGTACCAGATTTTTGTGACTGCCCTAACGGGGCAAGCGCAAAAATATTTGGGAGCCGCAGGAGTCGAAAGCCGGAGCGCGACGGCGCGAGGCGGGGTCGATTGGCTCGCCAGCAGGCGAGAACAAGTGACCGACTCTCCTGCCTGGGGTACCACACAAATTGAAAATTGAAAGCGCAGAATGTAAAATTGAATTCAAAATTTTAAATATGGTGGTCGTAGCTCAATTGTAGAGCACAAGCCTGTGGAGCTTGAGGTTGCGGGTGCAAATCCCGTCGACCACCCCATATATGATAAATAAAGGTTACAAATTCTGCCCGAAATGCGCTGGGAAACTAAAGTATCAATCCTTCGATAGCGCACAACATCCAGTTTGCCAAAGGTGCGGGTTTATTTTTTTTCAGAATTCGAAACCTACAGCCGGCGCAGTTATTGAGGACAGAAAAGGGAGGGTCCTGCTTCACAAAAGGGCCGAAAGCCCAAGACGTGGATATTGGGATATCCTAGGCGGTTTTCTAAACAATGGCGAAGATCCTATCGTGGGCCTAAGGAGAGAAATGAAAGAGGAACTCGGAGTTAATATCAAAGTGGGAGATCTCATCGGAATCTATACTGACTCGTATATGCACGATGAAGCGATAAAAAACTACACTCTAAATATCCAATACAGGGTTCAGCTTAAAACTAATTCACTTAAGCCAAACCAAGAGATTGCCGAGCTCAAATGGTTTTCAGAGAATGAGGTTCCTTGGAATAAACTCGCCTTTAAAAGCCAGCATCTAATTTTAAAAGACTATTTCAGGCAATATAAAGATGACAAAAAAAGAAAAACTGGTAAGAGTTCGCAAATTAGTTGAGCCCATTTATCGGAAGCTTAAGATCTGGCCACACGGCTGGTCTCACGTTAAAAATGTTGCGAAGTTTACTAAGTTAATTGCTGAAAGAGAAGGAGAAAATACCTATTTGTGTCAACTTGCTGCGTATCTCCATGACCTAGGCAGACTTCAAGAGGAGGCAAGAGGACCGGTCGACAGGACACCGGGTGTTCAAGGGCATGCGGAGCTATCAACAGAACCTGCAAAAGAAATTCTAGACAAAGTTAAAGGTCTCCAAGAGAAAGATAAAAAGGCCATTATTGAGGCAATCCATTACCACTCCCTTAAAGAGTTCCCCACCCGCAATCCAATAGGATTAATTCTCCAAGACGCCGATAAGTGGGATGGAATAGGCAGGTTTGGGGCTGCCCGCCTGGCCGCGTTTAACGCAGAAATGCCGATAACAGGATCGGAAGCTCGTTCAGACCCCGACAAAGTGCTGGAAAAAATACTGAAGTTTGCCTCTAATAATAAAAATCAGCGAGACAAACTAATAACCGCAATGAGATTTGTTGTTGAGTGGTACGATCTACTCAACACAAAATCGGCTAAGGAACTTTTGAAAAAGGACTGGGAGTTTTCAAAAAAATATCTCCAAAAGTTAGAAGAACTTAACCGTTGAGAAATAACTGGTTTTAAGGTATAATCTTCTTGACTTGCCTCTGTAGTGAAACGGATATCACGCGACGCTTCGGACCAGGAGGTTGGGGGCTTGAGCGGGTGGAACGCGAAAGAGGCGCAGGCACGACGGTGCCGAGCCGGGGCCGACGGAAATTTCAGCAGAAATTTACCGGTGGCCGAATCCTGCAGGAGGCGAACGTTTAAAACTAAAATTATTTGCCCTCGTAGCTCAATGGATAGAGCGCCTGGCTTCGGACCAGGAGGTTGCGGGTTCGACTCCTGCCGAGGGTGCCACTTATTAAAAAGGGCCGTTAGCTCAGCGGTAGAGCAGTTGCCTCTTAAGCAATTGGTCGTGGGTTCGAATCCCACACGGCCCTCCAATATATGACCAATTTAGAAAATTCACTAATATCAAATTTCTTGGGAGACCTGATCTCAAGTAAGGAACTTGATGGGAGGTCTAAGATTATTGAGGTTGTAAGAAGAACTGCTGAAATACCTTGGGGGGAAGGAAGAACGATTGAAGAAGTTCTCGATACGAAAAAGGTCGGAACTTGCACAGGCAAACACCTAGTCCTCCAAGCTTGCTTTGACAAGATCGAGGTTAGATATCAAACCGTTGTATGTACCTTTAAATGGGGCGATCAAACAATTCTCTTACCAGAGAACTTAAAAAATATCCTCCGCGAGGGCGAGTGGGAACATGGACATAATTTTATCCAAATCAAAAATGAAAAAGAACAGTGGATAGACGCCGACGTTACCTGGAATTCAAAACTTAAGCCTTATGGATTTGAGACTTTTCCATTAGCTTGGGACGGTCAAACATCTTTTGTGGGCGTCAGAAATATAATTAGTAAATGGGAGGGTAGAAACATCGCAGAGATGAAAAAAGAGCTAATAGAATCCCTGTCAAAAGAAATGAGAGAGAGGAGAGAAAATTTTTTAAAAGGGTTTGTAGAGTGGGTTGCTTCAATTAACAAATAGCCCACACGGCCCTCCATCTTATCTAAAATTAATAAATATGCATAAATCAATTAAGGATTTAACGGGTCATATTATGACCCAAGCCAAGTCAAAAGGCTTCGGTACAACACCGAAAGACATTAATGTTGCAGAAAAAATTGCCCTGATTCATTCGGAAATTTCAGAAGCATTTGAAGCATATCGACATAAGAATATTGACGGCAAAGATGGTTTTAAAGAAGAACTTGGAGATGCTGTTCAACGGATCTTTCATCTTTGTGGAATATTCAAAATTGATATAGAAAAGGAAGTTCTTAAAAAAATAGAGGACAACAAAAAACGTCAATGGAAATGGGATGATATTAATGAAACTCATGCTTAAACTAAAAGGTTCGCAAGGCGTGGATGCGCCAAGGGTTCCCACACGGCCCTCCAGAAAAATTGTTTTAAGAACCCAAAATGGGGAGTATACTAAACTCGGAGGTGGAAAATGGCAAGATGGATTAAAATTCTTTTGATAGTCGTTGCCGTCATAGTGATTGGAGGAGGAGCATTTTTATTTTTGGGAACTTTGAAGAGAGGGGGATCAACTTCATCCTCGCCGAAACCAACGCCTAGCATTAATCCGGCGAGTGCTTCAGATGCAGCGGGCTTTGAACTAAAAAAATCATCGGCCTACTATACAGTTTATTACCACACGGGTGACGATGCTAATGCCGACAAAACACTAGAGGTTTTAGGCCAGGCGGTTGATCAATATTATAAAACTTATTATGGCATCACTCCCCAAAATACACCGGTCTACTTGGCATTGACGGTAGATGAATATGTTAAAGTTGCCGACTTTCCCGGCGGCAAAGAAAATGTCCAAATCGGTGACGGTTCAGCACCAAATGGCAAAATATACCTGTATAAGCCCTTTGACGATCCCCAAAAGGGAGAAGGCGTCATTATTCACGAAGGCGCCCATGCTGCCGTCTATAGCTTTCTGGGTGGCGGCCAGCTTATGGAAAATATTCCCGGATTCCTTAACGAAGGCATGGCCTATCACGTTGAATACGCCTACAACGCCGGCACCGATTATAAGCCATTAAAGGAAATCTATTTTGTGGATCTTTTAAGGAAAGCGGCAAATACCAGTACCCCTGCCTTGATGAGCCTTGACGAGCTAGGGAAGAATTGTGAGGGCTATATTAGCGATGAAAATCGCAATGGACTCTGCCGCGGGCAAGGTACTTTTACGGTTTGGCATATGGCAAAAAATTACGGTCAGGATTTTTGGGCAAAGTTTTTGGCAGACATAAAAACTTCCAACCCATGGCAAAAATCCCTAGAAACTCTGTCAGGCAAATCGATCGATCAACTCAGCCAAGAAATCAACGAAGCACTCAAATCACAGTTATAATAATTGTTCGTCCCCGAGGTATTCTAAAGAAAACCTATCATGAAAAAAGTTATTGTTTTCGGAACATTTGATCCCCTGCACAAGGGGCACATAAATCTCTTTAAACAGGCAAAAGGACTCGGCGACTACTTAACCGTTGTGGTCTCGCGAGACGAAAGCATAAAGAAATCGAAAAAGAGAGATTCTAGGGTTCCCCAAACGAAGCGTCTCGAAGCGCTTCGCAAAATAGATATAATTGATAAAGTAGTAATTGGAGACTTCCCGGGCAAATATTCAGTTTTAGAAAAAGAAAGGCCTGATACCATAGCGTTAGGCTACGATCAGATAATCCCCCAAACCTTGAAAGACAAACTAAAAGACTATATAATAATCAGGTTAAAACCGTATAAACCGGGGATTTACAAATCTTCAAAACTTGGCCCCATCATCTAGCGGTTAGGATACCAGATACATTATAATAAATTCAATTGGGGGTCCCATCGTCTAGTGGTTAGGACACCAGGTTTTCATCCTGGCAACAGGGGTTCGACTCCCCTTGGGATCACCAATTGAATTTATCAAATAGGGTGTAGCAATTTGTAAAAGGCACTTTTGGGTACCACCCCAAAAGCCTCTTTGGGGTCACCAATAATAACAGGGTATTTTTATCGTGATTAACAATTTAAAAAAAATAAAAGTCATTGCCTTTGATTTTTGGGGTGTTTTTGCAGATTTGGAACACCCGATGTATGGCTACATTAAAAAACACGGTGTTGACCCTGAAAAATACTCCGAATCAATTCATGATTATATTATTGCCCACGATTTAGGCGAAATTACCGAAAAAGAATTTCTGCAAAAAGTCTCTGACATAATTGGATTGGGATTACCATACAAGAAATGTCATTTGATTTTCAAAAAAGAAACTGTAAACCGACAATTAATAAAAGTCGTTGAAAAATTAAAAAATAAATTTCGGATTTTTCTGCTCACCAACAATCCGAAAGAATACTGTCAAATCTATCTTTTTGACACTGGTTTGGATAAACTCTTTGATGATATAATCATTTCTTGCCAGGTAAAATATCGGAAACCAGCGAAAGAAATCTATGAGGTCCTAATCAAAAAAGCAAATGTAAAACCATCGGAAATTCTTTTTATTGATGATGATGCTTCAAAATTTTCAACTGCCGAAAAGCTTGGTATCAAAACACTGCGATATTTCAAAGGCAGAACTGATCGATTACTAGAATCTTTGATTTAGATCTTTTCCCTACTCCAAATAATAAACAAAAACTGAGGGGGTGATTCTGTCAACCGGAGAGTAGCCCTCTCTCAGCCAATCATATTTTTCCGAAACAAGGGCTGACGAGCCGATAATTAAATAGCCTTTTGACTCGGCATTCAGCTCAGAAAGCGGTCTCCTCTTAATCCCGAAATAATCTAGCGCACTCTCCCCCGACCAAGAATATTCAATGTAGGGTTCGTCGATGCCGGGGTTATAGTCAAGGTATTTTTTGATTCGGTATAAGTCCTGTCCCCAATCAAAATTTGAATCCGAAGCTATCTTATATCCATTCCACTTGCCTCCGGCGAGCTGGTTAAAATACGACAAATAATAAGGGAAGGCAACTATATACTCACCGACCAGCCAGATAAAAAGCGCCAGCACAAGATAATTTAATTTCCGGCTTTTTAACAATCCTAAGCTACCTGACAAAACATACAAAACGGGAAATATAGGCATAACATGGCGTAGACCAAGGTTTGCTTTCGAGCTCATTGCAAAGAGCAAAAACAAAAACGCGCCTGACAGCATAAATACGGCTGTCTTTTTTTTATCTTTATCTTTCAGGGCAAAATAAAGCCCAACGGCGACCAAAATCAGAGCTGGAATTGGAGTTTTAAGCAAAACTAAAATCGGGAAATAATACCACCAGCCGGTCTTTGAGGTCTCGCCCAATAGGTATGAATCGTGGCCTCCCCGAGTATGCGAAAAGACCATTACAAGCCCTTTATAATATTCTTTTGGCACAAGCACATAACGCGCTTTGTCATAAATTTCCCTAAAACTGCCACTTTGGGATATTTTCTCTACAATCATATCGTTGAACCCCGTATCTTGACCCAGCTGTTCAATGGCTACATCAGATTTTGGCGCAACATAAAATGAAAAGCCGTAACCGACAAAAATGACTAAAAGAATAACCGCCAAAGACAAAATAATTTTGCCAAAAATCCGCAAGAGGGATTTAGCGGTAACCCTCCGATAAATAATGAATCCCAAAAATAAAACCAGAAAAGCGGGGTAAACAATAATTGCTGTGAATTTAAATAATTGAGTAAAACCAACAATCAGCCCGAGCAGAAGAGCATTTTTGTAGCTGGGCGCGTTCAAAAAAATCCAAAAACAATACAGGCTTAGAAGAAAACCCAGAGAAACTGCGACATCGGTTGTAACAAGATGAGAGTGGCCGTTGATGAGGGGATCGAGAAGGCAGAGCCCAAGCGAGATAATGGCTCCCCGCCCTCCCCACATTCGATACGAAACCATAAAAACAGCAATGGCCAGAGCAACCGAGAGCAAAACCATCGGAATCCTCGTGGCGAATAGTATCTCTTGAACATTACCCTTTAGGCTGTAAATAAGGTCCTCTCCAAACTGCCTATTCTCTCTCCAGCTATCATAAAAAAAACTGCTGGCGGCATTCCAGTATGTTGGATCCGGAGTATCCAACTTCATAAAAAGAAGAGGTAAAGCAGCCAGTTTCTTTACCGGTGGCGGGTGCTCCGGGTTAAAGCGATAATCGTTCGTTTTTAAATAGGTGTAACCAGCAGCAATATGGACCGCTTCGTCGGTTGTTTGCGAATCCAGTCTTGACAGGACAAGCTGGATTGACAAAAAGGCCAAGACTAAGAGAAGAGCAAACAGATATAATTTTTTCATTTTCTAGCAGCTGTCGTTTTTGGAGTAACCCAAAAGGTCAGATATTTCCCGAGCATAAGTCTAGATTGAGACACGAGAGCTGGAATCGAGCCAAAAAGAATTGCGCTGATCGGGGTGATAATCCATTCAGCAGCGAACTCCAGATATTTTGTTCTGGGGAATCCTTTCGGTTTGGGGGGAAGATATGAAAGTGATGTATAGGCAGAAATGGCTAATCCTATCCAGGTAAGAGAAAGGAGCACTTTGGCAATAAGCGGAAAATTATAAGCCAAAACCGTGTCCCTAAAGGCACTTGAAAAAATAATCGGTAAAAGCCCGACGACAGTCAGATAGTAACTAGCAGTCGACCAAGAAACTGTGTCGTCAAGAAGAATAAGAGTTTTGCCCCATTTGTCCCAAAAAGGTATTTTTTTATTCTTGATTGATTTGGTCACAATATAAGGAAAGTGTTCGATGCCGTAAGCCCAGCGTCTCTTCTGAAGGTACTGGTTTTTAACGGTAGTTAAAAAATCATCAGCAATGACAGCATCCATATGGACCGGAAGATAAATTGGAACAACCTTGTGATCCCCGTCAAAGGCAAAATAAGCCCGCCAGAACTGGCGAGAGTCTTCGTTAACTACATCAACAGCCCAATAATCCATTTCTCTTAGCATTTTTAAAGAGTAAGCGTGAGTAGAAAAATTCGTCATCCTCCAGGGTCTTGAGGCCTGCATCATCTGCCAGAAACTCGAGCCCCAAGCGGTAAGCCGAGCGATTGTATGGGTGTGCCAAATGTTGTTTGAAAAAAGAGGGATTGGCTGGTAAGTCCTGCGATGCCGATTGGGATTAACCGCAAACTCGAAAGCCACTGCATTGAAAAAATCCTCGTCAAAGCGGGTATCGGCGTCAGCAATATAAATAATAGCTTCCTCCTCGTTTAAACCCTGCTTTTCAAAATATTTGCTAAGCTTCCTGCCCGCCCAGGCTGATCCCGCCCCTTTTCCTTTTACTTCGCCTTCAATTCCATCAGGATGCTCACTGACCAAAAAATCAAAAATCTTGTCGTCAAAACGAGCCTTCAGTTCACCAAAAACACGGCGGAGACGCTCCCTATCCCGCTGCTCTCCTGCAAGCATGATTATCTTTTTTTGGTTGGGCCAGTTAGCTTTGACAACCGATTCAACCGAAGGCAATAAAGTCTCTATTTCTTCTCTAAAGGTGGCGAAAATCACTACTTGATACAATGGTCTCCAATCGGCAACAAGAGGATCGTCGGACGGCAGATTGTCGAGTTTCGCTTTGAAATCAATTCGCCGAGCTTCCTTCATCTTTCTGCTAGTTCTCACGAGAAGAGAGGTCATATAAAACGCTCGGCAAACCCAAAAAAGATCATAAACCAAGATATAGACTGCCACGGCCGAGGGCCAAATGAATGAAAAAACGACTGGCCAAATTATGGCCAGCCAGGCAAGAGCGCCCGGCACTATCTCAAGAAATCGCCAAAATTTAGATCTTTTTTTCACAGTGTTCGGCCAAGAATCCAATACTTATTGATGAGAATAATCAAAATAAGCAACACAGCAACTCCGAAAAACATATAGGTAATAACCGGTTTTCGCCTATAGGTTAACCAGCCGACTAAAAGATTAAACCAAACTAGGTAAAATCCTACCCAGCCAATTTGGGAATCTTCTAATCGGGCAAAATAAACTGTTGCGATGTTGCCAGCGGCAATAATAAAAGTGGCAAGAGCCAAGAGAATTATATCTTTCCGCCCGCTAATGATATTAAGTTTCCGATCTGGCAAAGGTTTTTCCTCGTTCATTTTGCTCCCTGTTTAATTTTAGTTTACACTAAACCTTTTGGGCGAAGTGGAGCCGATGGTCGGATTTGAACCGACGACCTACTCTTTACGAAAGAGTTGCTCTACCGCTGAGCTACATCGGCAATGGAGCAGGTAACGGGAATCGAACCCGTACTTCAACCTTGGGAAGGTCGCGTTCTGCCACTAAACCATACCTGCCTACAAAAGTAAGGGGTACCACTGAACTACACCCGCGTACCTAATATTTTACTCATTTTTGCCTTTTTCTTCAAGGGCAGAGATAAAAAATTGACTGCATAGGATTTTGTGCTACCCTAAAACCGATGAGCAAAGAAATAGATTACACCGCCGAAGAGTATTGGGTTAAGCTAATCAACCAAAGCCTGATCAGGTTTTATATCCTAAAAGCTCTAAAAGACCGCGATCTCCATGGCTATATGCTAATTCAAGAGATAAGAAAATTAAGCAATGATTTTTGTAGTCCATCAGAAAGCACTCTCTACCCCGCTTTGGCCCAACTTCTAAAGGCAAGTTTGATTCAGCAAACAAACCCACAAGAAAAAGCTAGAAAAACCTATCATTTAACCCAAAAAGGCAAAGAAGCCTTCAAAGTGGCAGCTTCTATTTGGAACAAGGTTATTCCGACCTTAAGCAGGAGAACTTTACTCTAGTCACCTTTCCATTGCTTTTCTAGAACATCTATATCGTTAGAATCAACTTTGCTGTCGCTGTTTAAATCATATCGGGGCGCTTCGGACTTATTCTCAATCGCTTTAAGAAGAAGATTCAAGTCTAAGCCGTCAACTTTATTGTCAGCATTCAAATCGGCTGATTTAGCGCTTGTTTCCACGTCCGCACTTGCCTGTAGTTTTTTTACTAAAAAATAGCCGCCGACTCCAATTAGGGCAACTACCACTACTCCTATAATCAAACTGATTAAAGTTGACCTCATATTGTCCCCTTTCTTTTAGATAAAAGCCGCCAGATGCCAAAAGTCAATCCCCCTCCCAAAACCGCTAGGGCAAATACTTGCTCCGGCCCCGTTGCTGTTTCCCCGGCCGTGTCACTCACGTCGCCATATCCGGAATAGACAGGAGTCACCTGAACATAAGAAGTTGCTGAAGAATCCGAATCGGTTTGGGCCGATGTGCCAGAACCGCCAATATTAATGACTAACGAGCTAGCTGAAGTGCTGATAAATTCAGTCTCGTTTTTCTCCTCGGCCGCTTCAATCCGATCGTATGAAATAGTAGCACTTCCCGCCTTAAGAGCAGTAAAGCTTACTGTGGCAATTAATCCGCTTCTGTTGGCTGGTTTGTTTTCCGGATTTACATGGAATACACCCGTCAGGAGGTCATTTTCAACCGATTGGTTAAAAGTTGAGGGGTAAATAGTTCCCGCAACAAAAGGGTTTTGCGAATCTTTCGGCTTGATCACACTCATATCGGACACTTTGACATCCATATCTATCGTACTAAGAGTTGAAGCGTAGGGTCCGGCATCAACACTAAAATCTACCTGAATTTCTTCGCCTACTTGATAAGATGTTCTTTCAGAAGTGGCGGAAAAAAGTGCTGTGTCGGCTGCTTGAACCGGATAAACGAGCAATGCAAAAAGCACCAAATAATAAGTAACTAAAGCACCGAAAGCTAGAAGTCTTTTGAAAACCATCTTAAGTTCATTATAGCAAAAAAATAAACTAGAGTAACAATGGGGCTAAACACGCCTATAAAGATAAATGTCAAATCCTCCCTTATCATTCCAAATCTCCCGAAAAAGAAAGTATTTGACAAAACTGCCGATGCAGCCGAGCCTACGACACCGTTCGGGAACCCACCAATCTCTAAGAACAACAGTTGATTTCTCCCAACCCTCGCCTATATTTACCTGATCGGCTGAATCGGGAGAAACAAAAATATATTTGGCGTCATTTTGGACACTCAAACCCTCTGGATAATAGAGCGAACTGGTATTTCTAAAATGCCAAGACAAAGGCCAGGTTATCTGTTGGTCTATTTGGACGCAGGTATTTGAGTCCCCGGGACAGTTGCTGTTAATTTCGGCGGCTACAGCTTTAAAGCTCGCTGGGGTCTGGACATAGACTGCAAGCTCCCTAGTATTAGCCGAACCCATAAAACTCAAGCGGTAGGCATTAAATATGGTAAACATCATTAAGATCCCTAGAATAATCTTTGTCCCTCGGCTAAAACCACCCCAGTGGCCAGAGAAATAAACACCTGCTAAAACCGTAAGAGGCAAAAGAGAACACAAAGCAAGCCAAGGGAACTTTTCTCCAGCCATTGAAAATCCGATCAAAGCTCCCAGCGCCAGCCAAGCCAAAAAGATATAAAAGAGATTCTTCTTTCTAACCGACTCAATTGCACCTGAAGCCGCTCCCAAAAGGACAACCGGTTCATAAACAATAAACAGGGTTAAATAATAATACCAGGGCTGACTACCGAGCTTTTTGGGATGCTGAGCGAGCCAAAATCCAAGCCCTGTTTCAGCGTCAAACGGGTTAGGTAAAGACAGGGCAAGGCTGCGGTAGTTAGTAAAGCCAACTGAATAAATTGCCACCCAAACCACTACAAACAGCAGAATTGCGGCAACCAGATCAAGCGGATTAGCCCGAACAAAATCAACCGCTTTTTTCAAAATCTTTTTCGTCTTTTTGAAACTAAGCAAAAGCATCGGCAGAACGGAACTTATAACAACTCCTGAGAAGATATAAGTAGTTTCCGAAGTCGAAAATGCCAGCGAAAGATAAATAAAACTAAGATAAAGCGGGACGGGATCTGGTTTCCTAAAAAAACTCGCCAAAGAATATATCAGCAAAAACCAGAAAACCACCACCATTGAGGTATGAACAAGAAATCTGGAATAGTAAAGAAAAAGGGGAGAGATAAGAAATAAAACTGCCAGAAAAATCCCTCTTTTATCCTGTGTTTTTCTAAAGATAAAAAGTGGAAGGGAAATCAAAATCAGCCCAAAAATGGCCGGACCAACCCGGGAAGCATAATCAGTAACTTTAGCAATTTTATAAATAATAGCTTGAACATAAAACAAAATTGGAGCATGAATTTGAGGAGTATAAATATATTCTCTAAAGTCGCTCAATTTCCAAGCAAAATAGGCCAGCATCCCTTCATCGTGATGCATTGGCCTATCGGCTAGCAAAATAAATCGGCTCAAGAAAGCAAGAACCAAGATGGCGCCAACCATAAAATAAAGATAGCGCCCCTCCTTTAATCCTTTAATTTTAAGTTTTAACTTTCTTGAAACTTTCATATATTAAATACATTGCCAGGTAAAATGCTATCAAGACATTAGCAATCGCCACAACTCTTGTCCAGCCACCTTCTAGAAGATCGAATCGCAAAAATCCGAACTGGGGATAAAAGGTTTGGAGTACAGAGAAAACGTTTACCAAATAGCTAGCGGAAATTATCAGAAAAATAATAAATATCCTTTTGTTAAGCAAGGAGGATAAAGCGAAAAAAACGACTGCCGGATAAAGGTATCTTTCATGAATTTCTGTCGGAAAGACGAAAAAAATTAAATAAGTATAGGCCAAAACAAGGCATAGCTCAAGAAAACTTCTTTTTTTAAAGCCGAGATAAGTAAGAACCGGCACAAAAAAGATCGAAAAAATAATCAGTCCCTGCTGACGTAAATTGATTATATCGCCGAACTTATCGGAAATATCCCAGCTGCCACGGCCATATACCGCCCACCACAGGTTAAAAGCATTCAATGATGAATTATCATACCTCCCAACCGATTTAATGTAAGGATCAAGAAAACTAGCGTCAGCGAATTGGCGGAAAATCAGAGCCGAAATAAGAAAAAGTCCAAGAAACAAGATAAACTGCAGGGCAAATTCCTTATATTTTTTTTGGAGAATAAAATACAGAAAAAATATTGCTATAGCTGGAAGTGCTTGGGGCTTTAATAATATCCCCAAAAATAAAAAAAACGTTGAGAGATAACTATTCTTGTTGATAAGAAGGAAGCTTATCAAAATTGACAGCGAAAGAAGAGAGTCCACCTGGCCCCAGGCAGAAGTAACTAAGGCGAGAGGAGGTTGTATTAATGCAAATACCAAAAGCAGCCACTTATATTTAATCTTGGAGCGGACAATTAAAAATCCGGAAATAAGAAGGAGAACAATTTCTCCAGCAGTTGGAATTAGCTTAAAAATATAGGCCTTGTCAAAACCCGTGCCCGAAACGGCTTTCACCAGCCAAGAAGTAGCCAGGGGAATCAAGAAGGGGTAATCCACTCCTTGATAATAAGCATTCTTATTATAAACGGCCGCCAAGCCCTCATCGGCGATACGCTCCCCCCAATATAAAAACAATCCTATGTCCGAGGAAAAGCCCTGTTTGGGAAGAAAATAAAATCTTAGTCCGAAAGAAGCTGCAACCAAGATACAAATAAATATTATTTTATATAGTTTTCTTTCCATAAAAAAATAGCGTAAGACTCGTCAGCTTCATTTTAGATTATCAAGAGTAACTTGACAAATAAAAAAACCGCCGAAACGGCGGTTCTCAAATTTGTTCCGCTATGACAGAAAGACATGGTGATGAGGCTCGAAATAAAAAAATGCTGTGTGTTGGCGGCGTCCTACTCTCCCAGTCCCTTACGGAACAAGTACCATCGGCGCAGAGGTGCTTAACTTCTCTGTTCGGAATGGAAAGAGGTGTACCCACCTCGCCATAACCACCAACACACAGCATTCTTTATCTTCAAAGTTTTTGTCTGAACCAGCGCCTAACAAACAAAAACTCAAAACTGCGACCCTAAAATATAGATTATAAATATTATTGAGCCGATGATTACAATTACCCCGCAAACAATCAAAACAAGTGCCAGATCCCCTGTCCCAAGAGCAACCTCGCCATCTGCGGAAACAACCTGGGACAGAACAACGCCGACGCAAGATAACACCAGGCCGACCAAAAATAAAGCGAAACCAGGCAGCTTAAATCTCCTAACAAACATCGGGCTCTTCATACTTTAATTATAACCGATATCACCCTGTTTTGCACAACATCACTCGAGTCGTTGTCCAGATCCCGCCAGAGGCGGGACAAAAGACACTTGCTCAATCAGTTCTACTTGACAATTAGTACTCCTCGGCTGAAACCATTACTGGTCTTACACCTAGAGCCTATCAACCCCGTAGTCTTCGGGGTGTCTAAGAAACCTAATCTTGGGGTAAGCTTCCCGCTTATATGCCTTCAGCGGTTATCTCGAACGAGCATAGCTACCCAGCGATGCCCTTGGCAGGACAACTGGTACACCATTGGCTCGCCCCTTCGGGTCCTCTCGTACTACGAAGAGACCCCCTCAAGTTTCCACGACTACAGCAGATAAGGACCGAACTGTCTCGCGACGTTCTGAACCCAGCTCGCGTACCGCTTTAATTGGCGAACAGCCAAACCCTTGGGAGCTACTTCACCCCCAGGATGCGGTGAGCCGACATCGAGGTGCCAAACAGCGCCGTCTATGTGGACTATTGGGCGCTATAAGCCTGTTATCCCCGGAGTAGCTTTTATCCGTTGAGCTCTGGCCCATTCATGAGGAACCAGAGGATCACTAAGTCCTGCTTTCGCAGCTGCGCGACTTGTAAGTCTTGCAGTCAAGCTGGCTTATGCCTTTACACTTTAAAGCTCGCTTTCCATACGAGCTAAGCCAACCTTTGAACGCCTCCGTTACACTTTTGGAGGCGACCGCCCCAGTCAAACTACCTACCAAGCACTGTCTCCCGCCAAAGGCGGGGTTAGATTTACAAATATTCAAGGGTGGTGTTTCATTGGCGCCGAAGCTCCCACCTACTCTACACATGAATATCCGTAAAACAATACCAAGCTGTAGTAAAGCTTCACGGGGTCTTTCCGTCTTGCTGCAGTTAACCGGCATCTTTACCGGCATTGCAATTTCACCGAGTCCCTCGTTGAGACAGTTTTCAGACCGTTATGCCATTCGTGCGGGTCGGAACTTACCCGACAAGGAATTTCGCTACCATAGAACAGTTATAGTTACTGCTGCCGTTCACTAGGGCTTGAGTCCTAGACCTCTCTAGAGGCTGGGGCCTACCTGCTAGGGGCTCAACATTTTGTGGCCTAAAATTTATGCCAGCAGTTGAGCAGTTTTACCTAACAGATAGGTTCCAGCCGCCAGATTAGCAAGAACTTTGACCTACTAGCACTGGGCAGGCATCAGCCCATATACATCCCAATTCTGGTTCGCATGGACCTAAGTTTTTGGTAAACAGTCGCCTGAAAGTCTTTCGCTGCGCCCCCGCCAGAGGCGGGGGAGTCCTTATCCCTAAGTTACGGACGCTTTATTGCCGAGTTCCTTAACGAGGGTTTGCTCGCTCACCTTAGTCTTCTCGACCAACCCACCTGTGTCGGTTTGTGGTACGGCTAACTTGCGTAGTTAATCTCCTTCTTTTCCAGTCTCCTTCTCCCAGATACAGAACATATCCATGAGCTCTGCACCAACTTGAAGAAGCGTCAAAGGAGGGTAGTCGCAAATGAGGGCCGGAATATCAACCGGCTACGCATCGGGCTCTCGCCCTTAGCAACCGCCTAACCCCGGGACCATTGTGGTTGCCCGGGAAACCTTGGGTATTCGGTGGACAGGGTTCTCACCTGTCATATTCGTTACTCATCCCAACATTCGCACTTCGCAACGCTCCACCATTCCTCTAGGAACAGCTTCGACGCAGTTGCGAACGCTCCCCTACCGCTTACGCCTTGCGGCGTAAACCCATAGCTTCGGTGATCTGCTTAGCCCCGTTGAATTTTTCGCGCAGCACACCTTGACCAGTGAGTTGTTACACTATCTTTAAAGGGTGGCTACTTCTAAGCCAACCTCCTGGTTGTCTGTGGTCTGCCACATCGTTTCACACTTAGCAGATACTTAGGGACCTTAGCTGATGGTCAGGGTTGTTTCCCTTTCGACCGTGAAGCTTAGCCCTCACGGACTGACTCCGCGGAA
>JAOUGE010000008.1 GCA_029865605.1 Candidatus Berkelbacteria bacterium
GAATCCTTTTAGCCGACCAAGTCGAGTCCTCATTATTCCCTCCTTATTATTCTTAAATTTAGCCCTTTTTTGGCTTTCTTTAATTATTATATGACAGCAAACTCTTAAATGCAAGGGGGTCCGACCCCATCTCACAATCATTCCTGATAATTAGAATCGAGCCTATTTTACCTGCAAAACGCAAATTGTTCGTCAAGGTAATGCAGGGACTACCTTTCCTCGCACTTTGCGTTTTTCGCTCAAAATATTTCTCAATTCATTTCAAGGAACAATTATGAGATGGGGCCTAGAAATCGGCTACTTCTTGCCAGTTGCCTATTGTAATTTGCGGGGTGACATGTGTCAAGGTAATTTGCGCTTTTCGGACGGCTGAATTAAAATTACCCTCTACCTGAACGGTGGGAGTTTCACTTCTGGCTCCAACGACAGGGCGGATTGTGCACGTTCCGCCACCCAGTTCAACAGTTTCGTTACCCTGATAGTTAATATCGAGTCTAATCGAATCGAGTGCCTGCTCGGCGCAGGTATCGGTTAGGGCTTTGGCTTTGTAAAATTCCTCGACGCTGGCCGTGGTTCGGTAAGCATCCGTTCCTATTAAAATTAAAGATACTGCGATTGCGGCCCCGACCGATCCAACGATTATGACACTGGTTAGTGTGGCAAAACTTTTCATGGTGAATTCCTCAAAACGACTGTTGTTTGATAGGTTTTTTGATAAATATGTTCTCGCCTATTGTCTTGGGCGTTGTAAGAAACGGTAAAGATGATTCTTATTGCATCAGGCAAGACCGCCTCAATGGCTGAATTTTCGAAATTTAAATCCGTTATCCTTACGTTCGAGGAGGTTAAGTCGACCGGGTCGGCGGCACCTTCTTTAATATTTGCTTTATCTTCCAACAGACTAAAAATGGTCGGGTTGGTAGCTGGATTGTCCGTGGCTAGACTCAGAGAGCTGGTGCTTGTTCCCGGGTCTGGCGCGTTGACTGATCGAGCGTTTCTGACAGATTGCGAGATCTCATCCATCAGTCTTGTCCCCTGGTATTCTACCTCGTAAATGACCTTGTTCTTTTCCTTGACTTGAATGATAGTGACCAAAAGCGATGAGATTCCAATCACGATTGCCCCGGCTAAGGCCAAATAAAGTATGAGTTCGATTAAAGTAAATGATTTTAACTTTTTCATTTTGGACTGATTACGACAAATTGTCCCTGATCCTGATTGCCGACGGCAAAAACCCTATCCTTGCTTGAGCTGTAGGAAATGCCGTTTAGGATGCCCGCCAAATCCGAACTCCCAACAAGGCTGGGTGAGGATGGATTGGAAACATCAATTAGCTGAAATTCCTTGTCTGCCGCCTCTGTGGCAAGATAGGTATAATTGCTGTTTGGGCCGAAGCAAAGATCGTTGACTTTTCCGGAGGCATTATATATTGCTCTTTGGATGAGATTTAAGGGGTTGGCAATGTCAAATATATAGACATTGTTGGCTGGGTTATCTTGCCCGACTGCGATTGTGTTGTCATACCCCGCTATTGCAATCGCGTATCCAAGATTAGATATTGCCGGGTCGAAAAGGGGATAGGTTGCCTTGACGACCGGCTGGGGGTTGGTAACATCAATCACTTGAAGATACGGCTTATAGGTTGTCTCATTCTCCTTATAACCTCCGGCAACAAAAGCGTAATTGCCGGAAACATAAACATCAAAGGCCGAGAGAGCATAGCCGTTTACCGGGTCTTTCAATCTGATATAGCCGAGCTCTTTCGGGCTGGTCGGAGTTGTGACGTCAATTGCATAGAAGGTGGGGGAAACGGAAATCTCTTTGAACTCGCGGGTTAGATAAACTCTGTTGCCGCTTAGAGCCATGCTGGTCGCCGGCTCGTTTCCGATGCCTCTGAATGTCCAAGCGGAGTCAAATCGAGGATTATTGGGGTCGGTGATGTCTACAACCTGAAGATTTTGATTTTTATCTTTATTGGAAATGAAGGCATAGTTGCCGGAGATGGCAATATTTGTCGGCCCTCCCGGCAAGTCTAGGGTAGCTATAATTTGGGGCGAAGCAGGGTTAGTTACATTAATTATGATAAAGTTAGCGGTTTGATTTCCTCTTATAAGATAAGCGTAATTTCCCTGGGTTTGGATTTTTAAAGCGGCAATATTGTCGGGCAGAGGCTCCGGGTCGGGAATTGGGTCGGTCCAGTCTCCTTGCTGGGGCTGGGCCCAGTTTGAAAGGTAGGACTCGAAGCTTAAACTTCCGATCCTGACGCTTGTTTGGGGCCAGCTGATCGTAACCCTTATCCTTTTTAGGCTTTCGGAGATCGTTGAAATATTGACCGTCCTGGTAAATCCGTCTTGGGTGTCTTGGGTTCCGGACAGGGTCCACCTGCTGCCGACGAACGCCAGACCATAATCGCCATCAACTAACCCTTCAAAATTTTCGTTTTTTATGCTTCTCGTTGCTTCTATCCCTTCTTCGGCATATTGAACTGCCCGAAGGCGGCTACCAGTAAGGGTGGCATTTTCCTGGCTTTGGAGAAGGGCCATAACCAGCATCATAACAAAGATTGAGAAAAGGGAGATTGAAAGTAAGACTTCGATTAGCGAAAAGGCGGCTAGTTTAATCCGCCTTCGCCACGCGTTTAACGGGGCTTCGGCGAGATTCTCGCTCCTCGGAGGAGCTTTAATAGTTAATTGTACCTTTGGCATTGATATTGATCGTTTTTGTTTCTACCTCGTCGGTTGTTAAAGTAATTGCCCCGGTTTGGTTTGGCGACCCTGAAAACTTAGAAAAATTCACCTCATCTAAACCTGTTATTGAGGTGAGGGGTGCTATTGGGGTTCTTTCGTCAAATTGGACGTTTCTGGAAGAAAAGTTTGCCCCTTGGTAGGTAGTTATCGCCCCGGGTTCGATTTTGACTCCCCAGTTAGAATCACCCTTACTTGACTTAGCAAGTATTTGAGCTCGCCTTAGACTCTGAATGGCTTGGCTCGATGCCATTTCTACATTGCTTTTTCTCTGGAGCGATCCGTAAACCGGGGCAGATACGCCCATAATTATGGCCAATACCGCGATGGCTAGCATTACTTCAACCAGGGTAATCGATTTTAATTTAAGCATCCTATTCATTGAATCCACCAATCAGGTTATAGATTGGCATAATCACTGACAGAGCAACAAAAAGGACGACCAGCCAAATAGCAAACAGCATAACCGGCTCTAAAATCGTGGCAAGATTTTTGGTTGAGATATCGGTTTTTTCCTCAAACATCTCTCCAATTGAGATAAGCGTTTCTTTTAAGCTGCCGGATTGCTCGGAGGTGACTATCATTTGTTGGACCGGGAAGGGGATAAGTTTATGGATTCCTTTATACATAGAGAAACATTTTTGGAAGGAATAACCTTCTTCAATATTATCTCTTAGGAAAACATAAAGTCCTTGGTATTTGGTAAAGGATGAGACTTCCTTAAGCGAGGCCAGGGCATCAACCAATGGCATCCCGGCATCAAGCAGGTTTCCGAGAATAAAGCCAAATCTTGCCAGCTCGATTTGTTGAATTAAGACTTTTATCCCGGGTAAAATAAAGATTATCTTTTGCCCGAGGCTGCGGGTTCTCTTATAAACAAAGACGATATAGAAAGCCAGCAGGAAAAGGAGAATAAAAGCGGGAACCACAAACTTGCCGTAACTGCCGAGAAAGTTGCCAACGGTGATTAATATTTTTGTTGTGATCGGCAGTTCCATCCTAAGAGAATCAAAAACCTTAGCTAGCTTAGGCAGAATAAACCAGGCTATTCCAACCCCGATTACAAGAGTTAGAAAGAGTACAGCTACAGGATAGAGTAAAGCTGAAACAATCTTGGAGCGGAAAATCCTTTCTTTTTGGTTTTGGATGGAAATTACTTTTAGGTTTGCTGGCAATCTTCCCGATTCTTCGCCGATTCGAATTAGAGAAACTGAGTGTTCCGATAGTATGCCGGTTTTATCGATTGCCTTCCAGACGGGAGAGCCGTCATCGATATCCTGTTTGACGACTTCGATGATATTTTTCATTGAGCGGGATTTGACCCCGGCTTTAACTGCCTCAAGGGCGGCGATGATATTCATCCCCGAGGCAAGCAACATCGAGAGATTTTCGATGAAGTATTCTTTTTCTTGGCCGAGGCCGAGGTTTGAGAGCCAAGAGCGTTTTTTAACTTTTTCTTTTGGAGCTTCCGGGGCCGGCTCTTGTTCCTTAGGAGCTTTCTCATCGGCAGGCGTTTCTTTTTCGCTACCCTTGCTCTGGACTTCTTCTTTAGCCGGCTCTTTTTTTTCTTCTGCTTTTTGAGTCGGGCTCTTCTCGACATTCGTCGGGACCTCAATCGTCGGAGGATTTTTATCTTTACCCTGGTCGCTCTCGGTCTTTTTGACTTCCGGGGATGGTTTTTCGGTGTTGGGCTCTTTTTTGGTTTCTAAATCTGCCGGTTTAGCTTTGGCTGCGGCTTCTTTGTTTTGCACATCCGCTCTTTTTTCGTTCATTTTTTGACTTTGAGTCCATCGGGCGGCGAAGCAACTCTTAAGAGTTCTTCTAGCGAGGTTTCGCCTTTTTTAACTTTATCTATACCGTCTTCAAACAATGCTCTTGAGCCTTGTGATTTGGCTAGCTCCCATACTTCTTGGGACGAAGGATTTTTAAGGATCAGCTCTTGCATTTGGGGGGAAGTGGCGATGAATTCGAAAATTGCCGTTCTCCCCTCAAAGCCCTTATTCCCGCAGGCTTTGCACCCCTTACCTTTATAGAGGGTTATTTTTTCTTCAGGAAAATAGGTTCTTGCGCTTGGCAGGATTTTTTCAATATCGGTAATTGATACCTCGCCGCTAACCCGGCATTTTTCACAGATTTTTCTGACTAATCTTTGGGCAATGATCAGATGGAGTGTGGAAGATAGAAGAAATGGTTCGATTGCCATATCAAGCAGTCTTGGGATTCCAGTTGCAGCATCATTGGCATGAAATGTGGAAAAGAGGAGGTGGCCGGTTAAAGCGGCATTAACCGCTATTTCTGCGGTTTCGTTGTCGCGGATTTCGCCTACGAGAATGATGTCCGGGTCCTGTCTGACAATTGAGCGCAGTCCCTTGGCAAAGGTCAGGTTGGTTTGGGGGTTTACCTGGATTTGATTGGCTTTGGCCATTTTATATTCTACCGGATCCTCGATTGTGGTTAAGTTTACTTCAGTGTTGTTAAAAGTTTTAAGAAGGGCGTAAAGAGTAGTCGTTTTGCCTGAGCCAGTCGGGCCGACTGCCAGGATCATACCGAAGGGCTGTCTGGCTGCTCGCATTACAAGCTCTTGGTCATTAGGTGAAATTCCCAGATCGCCAAGCGTAAGGTTGGGGACGTAAACGGCCAGCAGTCTCATCACTATGTTTTCTCCTTCGATTGTCGGAACGATGGAAACCCTTAGGTCAATCGAACCATCTTCGCGGTGGTAACGCATTGAGCCATCTTGAGCTGAAAAATGCTCGTCAACTCTTAGATGGGCCTGGACTTTGATTCTGTTTAAGATATTTTCATAGGTTACTTTGGGAATTGTTCCGACTTCGTGTAAAACGCCGTCGATTCTAAATCTTACGACAACCTCTTTCTCTTGTGGCTCGATGTGAACATCTGAAGCGCGATTGGCTAAAGCATCTTCTATAATTTCCTTGACCATCTCTGGGGCGACTCTGACTTGGGAAGCAATAATCTTACTAAATCTCGTTTCTAGGGGTTTTTTAGATTGAATAATTCCGAGCTCCATGTCTTCGGGGAAAGCAAAGGCGATCTCTATCTGCTTACCCTGGTAGACTGGTTCGAGGGCGGTGATTATCTCTTTTTTGGTCGGATCATCGGTGGCAATAATGACATGCTTATCGGTTTCCAAGAAGACTGAGATTCGATACTTTTCGGCCAGTTCCTCCGGAATTTTTCTTTCTTCTTCGTGTGACGTTTCTCGCGAGCTTAAGTCGGCGTATTTAACTCCGAAATATTCAGCGATTGCCTGGCCCATGAGGTCCTTAGTTAAAATATGTTCAGCGAGGAGATAGTCAACAATAGAAGCTTCTTTCTTTTTAGCTTCTTCTTGAGCTTTTTTTAGATCCTCCGGCTTGACATAACCGAGCTTGGTTAGAATTTCAGCTAACTTTGCGTCATCGATTTGCATAGTTTATCTCGTTAGATAATTTTTTACGTAATCGGCTATTCCGGTTAGTGACATCTCAAATTTTGGCAAAAGTTCGACTGCCCCCAACCCTTTAACTTTCCCAATGTCTTCCTCCTGCTCTAAATTGCTCATGACGATTTTTGGCGTGGTGCTGTGGAGCTCGTGTAAGTTTTTTAAGAGCTCGAAACCGTTTACCTTTGGCATGATCAGATCAAGAAGGATCAGATCGTATTTTTTATTTTTCAAGTTTTCCAGAGCTATCTCCCCGTTTTCGGCCACTTCCACCTCGAACCCGTCACGGGATAGCTTGAGCTGCATCACCTGAGAAACAGCCTTATCATCCTCGACGACAAGGATTTTCTTTTTTTGCTCTGGCATTTATCTCAATTATAACAAAGATAGATTTGTTAAGCGAGCGGGCCGCTCACCACTTGACACGAAGACGCGCGGTTAAATTAGTCGCGGGTTCCACCCCCGCGACTCCCAGCGGAAAAAGCCCGCTCTTGAGAGAATTCTCGCGTTCCACCCGCTCGAAGCGGCTTGCTCGTCCCGCTGCAGGCGGGACACCGGCTCGCTTCGCCTGCGAACGGTCTTCGTCGCCAAGTGGTTCGCTTAAAATTGAGAACAGGCGAATAAATTTCCGTAAGAAGGGAGGTCTGCTAGAATACTGGTGATGAAAATATTGAGTTGGAATATCAATGGCATTCGCTCGGGCTGGGGTCAGGTTATTAAGCTAATTAGCGAAGAAAACCCGGATATCCTATGTTTGCAAGAAACCAAGATAGGCAAGAAAGATATTGTCGGAGGTTTTCTAAATCCCCTCGGGTACTATACTTATTGGTTTCCCGCAGAGAAGCCTGGCTATTCCGGAGTGGCGATTTTTTCTAAATGTGAACTTGGCTCGATTAAAATGGGGGTTGGAAAAAGCGCCTATGATAGAGAGGGGAGGTTTATCCACGCCCGCCGGAAGGAATTTAGCATCGCTAACTTTTATTTTCCCCATTCTGGCCGTGAACTGCAGCGGCTAGACTTCAAGATCGGTTTTAATAGGGCTTTCTTGAGCTTTGCGAGAAACTTAACTGGCCCGGTAGTTTTCTGCGGTGATTTTAATGTCGCCTATCAGGAAATTGATCTGGCTAGGCCAAAAGACAACTGGAAAAACGCCGGATTTACTGAAACGGAGCGGGAATGGATGGGGAGGTTTCTTGGTTTAGGTCTAATTGACGTTTACCGGCATCTGTATCCAAGCAAACAGGAGTTTACATGGTGGTCTCAAAGGGCGGGGGTGAGGGAGAGAAATATTGGTTGGCGGATTGATTATTTTTTAATTCCCGGGGAACTTGCTAGTGTTGTTAAAGATTGTAGAATCTTGACTAGGGTTTATGGTTCTGATCATTGTCCGGTAGTATTAGAGTTAAAGATTTAAATAAAAAGTATAAAATTGGCGGGGAGGTTATTATGGATAGCGAGTTTTGGGCTTATAGCGCGGGGGTAACGGCGCTGATCATTGTGTTGGTGGTTTGGTCTGCCGTTTGGAAAGCGATTGCTCTGTGGAAAGCGGCGCGAAACAGTCATTTGGCTTGGTATATAGTGATGCTTATCTTTAATACGGCTGGGATTTTGGAAATAATCTATATTTTCGCTTTTAGCAAGGCTGCTGGTAGGGCTGAGAAATAGAGCTAGAATGGGACGAGGCCGGTATTTGCGTTGAGCAAAGCCGGCCTGGGAGTGGTGCGCCCGGAGGGACTTGAACCCTCAACACAAGACTTAACAGGACTTTGCTCTACCATTGAGCTACGGGCGCACAAAAAATCATTTTAGATCTATGACCTTGAAATGTCAAGCTTTTTGTCATAGAATTTATAGATTATGAGAGAAAGGGCGATAAAGGTAGTTGTTGGGATGTCCGGCGGGGTGGATTCCTCGGTGGCTTTGTATTTGCTTAAAGAGCAAGGCTATGAGCCGGTCGGAGTATCTTTAAAATATGATGTTTGGAAAGACCCACGAAACGAATGTCGGGAGAACGTTTGTTGCACAAAAGAATCGTTTACCATCGCCAAAAAAATTTGTAAGCAGCTCGGTATTAAGCATTACATAGTTGATATTTCAAAAGAATTTAGATGTCAGGTAATTGATTATTTTATTCGCGAGTATAAAAACAGTCGCACGCCGAGCCCCTGTGTTCTCTGTAATCTTAATGTAAAGTTTAAGGCCTTGATTGGTTTTGCGGACGAGATTGGGGCAAAATATATTGCTACCGGGCACTATGCGCGCATTCGCGCAGTTAAGAGTTCAAAGTTAAAAGCCGAGAGTTTTGAACTTCTAAGAGCGAAAGACAAAAATAAAGATCAAACATATTCACTCTGTTTTCTTAACCAAGCCATTTTATCGAGAGCAATTTTTCCGTTAGGAGAGTTAACCAAGGAGGAGGTTTATAAAATCGCTAGAGGGCGGGAAGGATTCGAAGTTTTCGGAAAACGAAAGCAAAGCCAGGATTTTTGTTTTGTTTCCGGCAAAAGTTTGAATTTAATGCTTGAGAAAGAGATCGGTGCCAAGCGTGGAGAAATTGTTAACGAGGGGGGTAAGGTTTTGGGCGAGCATAAAGGGCTTCACTTTTATACCATTGGTCAAAGAAAGGGAATTGATTTAGCGGGCGGCCCCTATTTTGTGATTGAGAAGAATAAAAATACAAACGAGCTCGTGGTATCAGCGGATGCAAAATTTAACGCCAGGAAAAAAGCCAGCATTTTCCCGGTTCGATTTATTTCTGGTTCCGGACCATCAGAACCGATCAAAGTTGTGGCAAAACTGCGGTCAACGGCGAAACCTGCTAGCGCTAAGCTCGTACAAGCTAAACACGGTTATATCTTGGAGTTTGATAAGCCGCAAATGGCAGTTACCCCGGGGCAGATAGCGGTTTTTTATGATGCCTCTGGCGGGGCAGGTTTTAGTGAGATTTGCCTTGGTGGGGGAGTAATTAATTAGATCTCCAGGTAGTGAAAATTTGATATTTTTTGCAAAATTGGTTTAACGTTTTTACTCTAACTAACAAATTATCTGGAAACTGCTTTAGCCCGGGCGAAATAAAGCAAAGCGTTAGCGATCGAATTTCTACTACCTGGTTCTCTATTTTTTCTTGACGTAGATTTTGATGCCCTTTGCCTGGCCGCTCTTTGTCATTTCGAATTCTTTCTTGATAGCCATGTACTTTGGGTGTAAGACCTGAAATCTATATCTGCCGGGTACAAGGACAGGGTAAAATCGTCCGAATTGGTCTGTAATATAAGTTCGAAGAATTCTGTTGTGATTATCTACTAATCTTACTATTGCCTGATAAATAGGTTTTTTGGTTGTTGCATCAAACGTCTCGCACCAACTCGATTTTTTTCTGGTGATAATGAATTCCCAGACCCAAATCAGAGCATAAGCAAAAACGAAAATCGTGTTGAGCGTGCTCGGCTGCCTATAAAATGTATAAAGCGCGGAAAGAGTACCTATTATCATAAGCGGGATTCTGACTCTTTCCAAAAAACGGTTAAGTCTGACGATAAGGGGAGTTTTAGTCGAAAACTGGGGATCAAGGGGGATATTGGCCGAAACTACTTCTGCACCCTTGCTTCCTATAATTTCTCCGTGATAGATGCGATCAAATGGCGGGTCTTCTTTTCCGGGGATTAATTTTGAAGGGAAAGCAAAGCTATTTTTTCTGGCCTTAATGTAGAATTCTCCTTCATTGACAATAAAGCCAAACTGTCCCGATTTGTTGGTTACTTGTCTTTCCCTAACCTTATTAGTTCTTTTATCGAATATCTCAACAATAGCTCCAATGACTGGTTCTTTGTTGACTGAATTGTAAACCGTTCCGAAGAACCTCTTTTTCCTTTTAGCAAAAAGGAAAGGGAAGAGATTCGAGGTGCTTGCGGTACCAGAGAGAATATAGCTGACAGCAGGAATGGCAGTTTGGCCGATGATGCTCGCGACTGCTAGCGGAGGAGCTGATTTCGAAACAACCGACAGAGTATCGGGGATAATTTTATCAACAAGGATATCGCTGGGAACGTCTGGAATTACGGTATAAGCCTTTGTCTGAGCAAAAACTTTTGCTGCTTTGACTAAAACCAAAGCAATAAGTGTTAATATATAGGCAATCAGAGAATAATTTTTTTTCATGGTCTTTATACTATTTTAGACGATGAACGCTCCAAATAAAAGACGGCTAATCTATCTTGCGGTTCTTTTAGCCATTATTTCTCTTTCTGCCACCTTGAGAATTGAGAATTGGTCGGACTTTTTGATTTATCCCGATTCCTATCGCTATTTGCTGGCGGCCAAGGATCAATTAGTGGTTTTCGACAAGCCTCTTTTCGTTTATTTAATTAAATTGGTCGGACTAGCGACGGGAAACCTCGAACTTAGCGGGCATCTTATTGTCATTTGCGTTTCATTAGCTTCGATCCCTCTGCTTTATTTTGCGTTAAGTAAGTATTTCGGGCGAAGAATCGCTCTTATTTCTTGTTTCCTCTTTGGTATTTCATTCTCCCATATTGTTTGGTCGGGATATATTATGCCTGACGCCTTAGCGGTATTTTTGTATATTATCTCACTCTTCTTTTTGCTTGAATATCCTCTAATCTGCGGTTTTTTTCTTCTTTTAGCCGTGTTAGTACGGCCGGAATATATCCTCCTTTTTGTTCCGGCAGCGTTTTTTTATCTTCTTAAAAAGAAGGGGAGAAGAATTCTTGGCCTTTTGCCCGGTATATCTTTATCGGTTTTGTTCATGGTTTTGAGCAAACCGGATTTATCTACAGTCTTCATTCTAAAACCAGGCTCTGCCGAGTTTATTTATAATTTTTTAAGCGGAGATTTTTTGATCATTTTTTTGGGGCTCTTGGGTATGTTTTATCTTTATAAAAAAGAGAAGGATTGGTTGTTGTATTTTTTGTCGAGCTTAATCCTGCTTGTTTTGATCTATCAGATAACCTCGCCTTCTAATTGGCGCTACGGAACCCATCTTTTAGTTGGACTTTCTGTGCCAGCGGCTTTTTTTATTAACAGGTTGGTAGAAGGATTTCCCCAAAAGGGAATTTTCCGCTTGGGGATGATATTGATTTTAGTGGCTGTGGTAGGGCAGATAGTTTTTAGTTTTCGGGGCATAAGATCGAATCACCCCGAATTAAGTTACGAAACCGTTTCTGCTTCAAAAATAAAAACTCTTGTTCAGTTGCCGGATCTTCTGATACTATCTTACTATAATGAGGCCTATGCCTGGCATCTGGATAAAAAAGCCATAAGTTTTGACGAGGTTTCTTGCCAAGAAGAAATAATTCTAATTGAGGATCAGCCGACACGGGATTTTTCCTCTTTGGAGCTCCAAGAATTAAAGGATGGCTATGAGTTAACCGAGCTGGGGAGTTTTTGGGTTAATCAGGGTTACTTTTATAAAAATAAGATATACCTTGAAAAAGCACCAGTCGTCCTGTATCTTGCTAAAAGAGAAGATGGGGAGAAAACTAGTTGTAATAATTCCGGCTTATGATGAAGAGGGTACGGTTGCCCGGGTGGTTTCTGGTGTACCAAAAAAATTGTCCGGAATAGCAAAAATCGAGAACTATGTAATTGATGACGGCTCAAAAGACAAAACTGCTCTGTTTGCTGCGGGGGCAGGCGCTAAGGTGATAAGTCACCTTAAGAACAAAGGTCTCGGAATGACTTTTGCCGAAGGAATTAATTTGGCTTTAGCAAGGGGCGCGGACATTGTCGTTAACGTTGACGCCGACAACCAATGGCCGCCAGCTCAGATGGAAAAAATCATCTCACCAATTATTAAAGGTGATGCCGAAGTAGTGTTAGGTTCTCGGTTTATGGGAAGAAAAATGAGCTTTTATTTGCCTTGGGCCAAAAGGTTCGGCAACAAGGTCTTGGCAATTCTGGTTAGTTTTTTGATTGGCCAAAGACTGTATGACGTAACTTGCGGCTTCAGAGCTTTTTCGAGAGAAGCAGCCCTAAATCTGAACTTGATGGAGAATTTTACTTATACTCAAGAGTCAATTCTCACTCTTGCCCAAAAGGGCTATAAAATTATGGAGGTGCCGATTTTCGGGCAGGAGAGAAAATGGGGTAAGACAAAGATTGCTGAGAGTCTTTTTCACTACGGAGTGAGAGCTTCTCTGGTTTTTATACGGGGCCTGCGAGATCGAAGTTCCTTGAAATTTTTTGGCTTCCCAGGATTGGTGCTCTTATGTCTTGGGTTTATCGGCCTTTTGTTTATTCTTATTTATTATCTTGTGCTAGGCCACGTTGTGCCATTTCGTTCAGTTTTGACGGCTTCAGTAGTCTTGTTTATTACAGGTTCTATAGTTGTCATTTTTGCTTTGCTTGCAGATCTTCAATCGCAAATCAGGAGAAACCAGGAAAGGATAATCTTTCTTTTAAAAAAAGAAATTTACGGTAAGGGAAAGCTTGAGATATGACTGTGAAACGACCAACGGTTTTTAATTTTGCCTCAAGGGCCACCACCTGTAGAATTCTTCCATCGATTAAAGACGGTGACAGGGTGCTTGACTTGGGTGCGGGCAAGTGTTTGAAGGGGTGGTATCTCAAGAAGAGTAAAAAGATTAAGTTAACAAACCTTGATATTTATAGGGACAAGAACGCACTTCTGCCGGTTATTCTATACGACGGTCAAAAAGTTCCATTTTTGGCCGATAGCTTTGACGTGGTTTTGCTTTTGGGGGTTCTCCATCATGAGGAGGAAAGATCCCGGGAGGAAACCGTGAGAGAGGCCCGGCGAGTTAGCAGGAGAGCGATTTTGATTTTGGAAGACACGCCAAAGAACGGTTGGGAGAGACGCTGGAATAGGGTATGGGACAGGGTTTTAAACTGGCATAACAAAGATGCTGAATTCTATTCTTATTTCAGCCAAAAAAAATGGGAAGCTTGTTTTAGAAAATTGGGAATGAAGGTTAAACAAAAGAGGGAAGTCAGAAGTCCAGCTTCTTGGCTTAGTTTTTATACACGGACCCTTTATGTCTTGGAAAAATAAGATAGGCCCGAAGATACCTGTGACAATGGTCGGGACTCTACCGCCTTCTAGGGCGATCTCGACTTACTGCTATCCCCTTGCAAACTCGCTTTGCGAGACGGTTGATCTGGACTTTGTTGATTTTAAAAGAATCTACCCGGGTTTTTTACATCGGGGAAAACAACTTGAGGATAAAACTTTCGCCTTAAGCTATAGCTGCCTCTTTCAACAGAGAAAAATCCTGACTTATTATAATCCTTTTTCCTGGGTTAGTGCGGTCTACAGGGCAAAACCGTTAGTTCATATCCAGTTCTGGAGCTGGCCGATTCTCCCTGTCTTATTGAGCATTGCTATATTGACAAAACTAACCAGAAGAAAGCTCCTAGTCACTGTCCATAATGTCTTGCCTCACGAAAAAGATTTTTTTAGATTCAGGATCTTTCATCCCCTCTGCCGCCCACTCCTCAATCTCTCCGACGGCTTAGTTTGCCACTCCGAGGCAAACAAAAAAGAACTTTTAAGATTATATAGATTTAAGCCGAGCAAAATTTCAGTTATTCCGCTAGGTACATTGGATTATTATAAGAAGTGGCATGGGACTGGGGCGATAAAGAAAGAGAGAGGGAAAAAGTACATTCTTTATTTTGGTTATATCAGGGATTATAAGGGCCTTGATGTTCTAATCGAAGCGATGGGGGAGATTTGTAAGCTAAGGAGTGATCTAGTTTTAATTATCGCCGGGCAGCCTTGGGTAAGGTGGAAGCCTTTTCAGAATATCATCGATGAGTATAAGATGAATGCCAATATAAAACTTTTAACTAAATACATTCCGACCGACAAAGTCGCGACTGTGTTTTCTTCGGCTGATCTAGTAGTAATGCCTCACAAGCTTTTTGATGGTCAAAGCGGGGCAGCAACTTTGGCAGTGACTTTTGAAAAGCCGCTTGTTGTGACTGACGCCGGGGGGTTGCCCGACCTGGTTGTTGATAAGAGGGCTGTTGCCAAAGCTGGTTCGGTTGAGAGTCTTAAAAAATCCATCCTTTGGGCGATAGAAAATCTGGATCGTCTCAGGAAGGACTCAAGTCGGATAAAGGCCAAAAATTCCTGGATCGAGGTCGGAAAACAAACATCTTTGCTATATCAAAATCTTCTCTGGGAAAACTTAAAAAATAGCCAGAAGCCGTGGAAGAGGAATTTACTCTCCCGTCTGAGATTTTTTTTGATTTGTTTTTGGCACTTTTCAAATTGGTGGGAGTTTATTTTTTCAAGACGGAAGCTCTACCCTAAGAATTTGAAATTACGGTCGGGCGTTAAATTATTGCTTCGCAACCGCATTGACTACGAGGTTGTCTGCGAGCTAATTATAAAAAGAGTATATTTCAAAAGTAATTTTAAACTCGGAAAAGGTAGTATTGTCGTTGATATTGGCGCTCACGAAGGGGTTTTTTCCTTATTTTGCGCCCAGTACTCAAATCGAGTTTATGCCTTCGAGCCAGATCCGGAAAACTACGCAACGTTCGAAAAAAATCTAGCCCTGAATTCTTCTCTCAAGGTTAAATTATATAATCTAGCAGTAGCATCGTCCTCGGGGAAGAAAAAATTTTATTCGAGGCTGGATAGGGTAAGTGGTGGGTTGGTCAGTTGGTTTAATCCTTTGAACTCAAGCACTAAAGTAATAGAAATAGATTCAATCAGCCTTGAAAATATTTTTAGAATTCTTGGGAATAGGAATATAGAAATTTTAAAGGTTGACTGTGAAGGGGCAGAATTCGAGATTTTTAGGAGTTTGCCCCCGAAATATTTGAAAAAAATAAATTCTATTGCCATTGAGATTCATGAAACAGCTGGCTCGGCCTTGCAGTTAGAAAAAAAACTGGTTGAAAGTGGATTTAAGATTGTTAAATTTTTTCGCCCTACGATTTCGGAAAAAATTATTGTTGCCGAAAGAAAATGAGCTATGAGGATAAAAACTACAGTAGTAATCCCGACTTATAAAAGGCCGAAAGAACTCAAGGGCTGTCTGAGGTCGGTTCTGGATCAAACCTTAAAACCCGACGAGGTGATCGTTGTTGATGATAATCCCCAGAGCGATCTTGAAAAAGTAATTTCTAAATATAAAGGGGTTAAATATCTAAAGAATCCGGCTAATCTCGGTCTTGTTTTAAATAAGAACAGAGCCGCACTTGAAGCTTCGGGAGAGTTTATTGCCAACGTTGACGATGATATGGTTCTCGAAAGTGACTATTTGGAAAAAACCGTTGCTGTTTTTAGTGATAAATCAGTCGGTGCAGCCTCGGGACAATTAATCGAAAAACCTCAATATAAAAAATTTAACTTTTATTTTTTTCTGTTGAGGCTCCCGTTTTTTTTCTTCAAGAAGAATAGAATTGGTAAGATTTGGGGAGTAGGCGAGGTATCGTCTGGTTTTGAGGGCAATAAGAAGATAGATTGCGATTGGCTGGGTGGCGGCGCTCTTTTAGTAAGAAAAGATATTTTTATTCAGGTTGGGGGGAGAGACCCAGCTTTTGTCGGCAGCGGTGAATTTGAAGAAACCGACCTGACTCATAGGATAAAGAAAGAGGGTTTTAAGCTGGTCTATGAGCCGGCAGCAGTTGCCCATCACCCAAGATCTTCAAAAAGAAAAAATCAATATCATTTTAATTTTTCTTCAAACGAGGTTTATTTTTACCTTAAAAATTTAATACCCAAGGCGGTATTAGAAAAAACTGGCTTTGTCTTCTACCACTTTTTTTGGCAAATCCTAGTTAATCTAGTTTTTTCAATTTTTAATCCGAGACATTTTTTGCAAATTATAGGAAAGTTCTCGGGATTGATTAGGGCAGGAAGACGGCGTAAGCCAAAGAATTTAAAAAGTGGGGTTAGTATTTTAACTGGCAGCGAGGGCTATATTGCTCAAAGCATTGAAAAGATTAATCGCTATTATGTAAATGGATTGGTAGAAAAAGGGATTAGAGTGAAAAAATTAAGCCAAGGCAAGTTGAGATTTCCTTTCTATAATGCCCAAATTGCCAGATATTTTTTTTATCCGCGGAAGGCAAAAAGATCAAAAACACTCTTTAACCACATCTCCGGAGAGGGCGATGCTCACCTTCTGTGTTATTTGCCCGAAAGTTCGATAAAGCTGATAAACTGCTATGACCTATACTCCAAAGAGACAAGGCCCTGGGAATTGATAAATCTTGCCCTTGAGGGTTTCTCAAAGCGCGTTCTCAAGAGAGCTGATTTTGTTTTTACATCCTCACAAGAGACGAAAAAATCATTGATTAGGTTCGGTATTAACGGGGAGAAAGTTATTGTAAACTGGCTTGGATACGATAATAAAGTTTTTAGGCCTTTGCCCAAAAAGATTTCAAGAAATATTTTGGGTCTACCTCAAAGCAAAAAAATACTTCTTCATGTTGGGACAGAGCACCAGAGAAAGAACATCAAGGTGCTATTTGAGTCGTTGAGAGAAATAAATAAGAGCGGGGAATATCTTCTGGTGCGAGTTGGAGAGTCAAAAAATGGAGATCTAATTGAGAAGCTGGGTATGGGCGGCTCGGTTAAGTATTTTAATAATGTTCAAGAGGAAATCTTGGGCTATCTCTACTCGGCAGCAGATCTGCTTGTCTTCCCGTCGCTTTGCGAGGGCTTCGGGATGCCGATCATAGAAGCTTTTGCTTCTGGTCTTCCTGTGGCCTGTTCGGATATCCCGGTCTTTAGAGAAATTGCCGGCGGGGCAGCTTTGTTTTTTAAACCCACGACCCAAGGACTAAAGCGCTCATTAGCGGTTTTTTTTAAAAGCGGCAGAGTGGCGAGTAGGCTGAGAAGACAGGGTCTTAAAAGAGCAGGGAATTTTAGCTGGGACAAGTTCGTTTATCGTTATGTAGATTTTTTTAGAATTCTGTCTCGCTCATCCGGTCTTTCAAAGTTGGACGATTCTCGATAAAATAAATATGGATTAAGTTAAATAAGAGCCAGCCTATGAAGACTCTCTCTTTGAGTGTATTAATTCCAACCCGGAACCGTAAAAAGACGCTTAAGAAGTGCCTGGAAAGTGTTTTTGTTCAAAGTTTAAAACCCCTTGAGATAATAGTTTCGGATGATGCTTCCGGAGATGGGACGGTTCAATATTTAAAGAAACTGGCCAAACAAAATAAAATCAAGCCGATTTTTTTGAAAGAGAACGTTGGAATGGTTTCTAATAAGGATTCGCTTGCCAGCAGAGCAAGGGGAGATATCCTCTGCTTTATTGATGATGATATTGTTCTTGATAGAAATTATCTTGAGACAGTTAGGAATGCATTTAGGCTTGACCCGAAAATCGCGATTGTTGGGGGGAGAGTGATAGAAGAGAAAAGATTTGAATTCTGGGAAAAAAGGTTGCTTTATCTTCCATCTGTGGCTGCCGATCACTTTAGAAATATTTGCCAGAGAATTTTTGGCAAAAGGCCGCCAGTATTTTTTGTTGACCAGGCCTGCGGTCTTGAGCCGGGTAGGGTTGGAGTTTACGGTAATAATCTGGCAATAAAAAGGGACGTTTTTAACAGTCTTGGCGGTCGTGATCAAATTGTTGGAAGTGCCTATGAAGACATTGAGCTATGTCTTAGAGCTTACCGCTCTGGTTATAAAATCTATCGCGACTCCAACGCTATTGCCCATGAGCTGGAAAGCGGCAAATGCAATGATGCTGATATAAAGTATTATTTAGAGCTTAGGAATAGAGTTTATGTCTATTTAAAGCACGATGTCTTAAAAAATTTTTTCCAGAAGTTTGTCTTTGGGATTCAGCTTATTTGGGGAGCTTTCTTAGCTATTATCTTTTCTTTTAAGAACCCGAGGTTTATAAGGGCGGTTTGGGGGATCTTTGAGGGCTTTAAGCTGTCAAGGAGGCCAGGTAGTAGAAATTTGATAAATGCCAAAATACAGCATTTGAACAGCAATTTAAATGGACGTCTAACCAGCACAAAATAAAGTTATGCAAGATAGTGTTTTTCGAAGAAAAAATAATCAAATTTTCACTACCTGGGAGGGGATTTGTCGTCAAGAAACTATGAGATAGAAGATCTTTTTGTCATCATCTTTACGGGCCTTGCGATTTTGGTTTTGTTTGCTGTCTCTCTTGCCTCGTTTTCGATTTTTTCTCCTTGGTTAATCTGGTTGCTCGGCTCATTTCTTCTTCTCTGGATTTTGTATTTGGCTTTCAAATCAAAACTGAAGATACAAAAAACAGACTTGCTAGCGGTTTTTATTGCTGTGGTTATTTGCATTTTTATCGGACTTTTTGCTCATGATAATTTTTTTGGTCGGTCAGACGAGGGGATATATTCTAACTGCGCTGTTTATTTGTCTAACCATGGCACGCTTAAAATCCCGGGCGATATTTCAATGGATGGTTTTATTAGAGCAGGAAACCACAGTATCCCTCAGTTTCATTTCGGTTATATCTCTTATTTGGCTGTACTTTATAGCGTTTTCGGAGTGGTTGGGATCAAGGTTTCTGGAAGTATTGCTCTCTTTTTCGGACTCTGCAGTCTATATTTTATCGGCAAGAGGGTTGCTAACCAGAATGTGGGGATTTGGACTATTTTGTTGCTCGGTTCCTTTTATCCGGTAATTTGGTTTTCCAGGACTACTCTAAGCGAACCTTTTTCCCTTGCTCTGTTTTGGTTTACTATTTTTTGCCTCACTAAGCTGTATCACACTGACGAGAAGATTTTTTTGGTACCGGCAATAATTTCGGCTTGGCTTCTGGCTCTTATTCGTCCCGAGGGAATTATAATCTTAGCTTTATTCTATGGCATAGTATTTGTAAGAAGGCTAATTACTAAGAAACCAGTTTTTAATTATCTTTCTATTTTAATCAGTTTTGTTTTTCTGTCTTTTTATGTCTACTATAGTTATTTTGTGCAGAAGAATTATCTGGGAATGCTGGAGGAGGCTATTTTTGGATCGACCATAAATTTGGGAGAAAGTAATTTTGGTGTTCTCCCCGCCGATGCGATATCTTTGAGATTGACGAATTTTGTTCTCTGGGTTTTTGCTCAATATCATTTTATTGTTTATATGATCTTGGGTACTCTCGGCGTTGTTGCGTCGATAAAAAGAAAGGAAAGACGCTGGCAATTTATTGTGATTATTGTTTTAGCTCTTACTTCCTTTGTTTTGGTAATAAATCCGGGGATATTACTAGCACAGCCTTGGATGCTTAGAAGGTATATTATCGCCCTTTTCCCGTTTTTTATCCTTGGGACGGTGATATTTCTGGATAGTTTTTTTCACGAAGGCAAAAGGATAAAAAAAGCAGTGGTTCTAGCGTCTTTTCTCGTATTAAACCTGATCGTTTCAAGACCTATCTTGGCCGTAGCGGAATTTGACGGGATGAGAGGGGAGATTACAAAGGTTGCTAAGCTCCTCCCCCGAGATAGAAGAATTTATGTTAGAAATTATTCTTTAAAAGAATACGACCCCTCCCTGACGCTCCTTTTGGTTGACGGCCTCGACGTTAAGCTCTCGGACAATACTACTGCGATGTTTGCCGATTTTTCCCAAAGCGCCCAAAAAACAGCTTATTATTTAATAGAAGAGAGATATGTAAGTGAACTCGATCTTTTTGCCCGAAATTACAAAATCGAGCGAACAGAAAGTCTGGACATAGAGTATAATAGTATCGAGAGGTCCGGTCTGATTTATAAGGCGATGCTTCCCAGGGGTTCGTGGTGGAATCAGGCAAGTTATTATTATGCTAAAAAAATGACATTCGTTCCGAGCAGATTATCTCACCAGCAATTTAATCTTTTTATTTATAAAATATCTAAAATCTAATGACGCAAGATAAGATAATTAAAATAACCTTGACCTGTATCTTGATTGCCTTTTTTGCTCTGCTTGTTTTTAATGGATTCGCTCCTTACGGCAGAAAAGTAAGTTACCGCTATAGCTTGCAAAGAGATCCTGACATAATATCGGAGCTTACTGGCCTGAAGCCTTTTTCGGAGATTGGGCAGGGTGAGGGCGCTCAATACCGAGTCAGTTATGCTCGAGTAGAGAACGACGAAACAGTTTTTAAACTTAAGGTTCCAGCTTCGCATTATAAGAAAGCTCAGGTAAAAATGAATTTTTCATCTGACGAAGAAATAAAACTCGGCGTCAGGAACTTTTCCGATACGACTTATAATTTTTTACCTGTTTTTAATCCAATTCTTGAGTTGCTCAAATGGACTAAGACAACAGATGAAAAGGGAAGTCTTTATCAAAAGGAAGCCGATTATTCGGCGGTTGATGAGTTCTATGCTTCACCCCCGGAAAGCTCGAGACTTGAGCCTAAGATCGCGACTTACGAGCGAAGTTTCCAACCCTCTGTCGATTATGGCGATGACGCCGGGACTACGGAAATTAAAAATTCTCTGCGCGGAACTCATAACTTTTATGTTTATGTAAAGGATGGGAATCTGGGCGTGAGCCTGGAGAAGCAAGACTTGGATTGGATTGAGGGCGAAGATGTTTTAAAGATATCGGTTTATAAAAACGAGAAGAAGGTATATCAAGATTCAATTGGTGACGGTAAACAACTGAGCGATGATTCGGCTGAGATTCAATCAAGGTCTTTCGAGTTGACTGGTCTGGAGCCGGGGGTTTATAAAGTTGAGCTAAGCTGTGATAACGATGTCCTGATCAGAAAAATCGTAGTTAATAAAAGGTTAGTTGTATTTAAATCTTTGTTTTTAGTAGATAATAAGCTAATTTATCCGGCGGCAGAACAGCTGGGACAGACTGTATTTACTAATTCAATAAAGGTTAGCCTCTCAACCTGGCACGAGCCTTCGCTTCAGGAAATAAAGGTTAATGACTACCTTGTTAAACTGGATCGACTTGTTGCGGAGAAGAAAATAACCCTAAACCGAGAATTATCGGAGATTTATACAGAGAAGAGCGACCTTTTGATAAGCGGTGACAGCTATTTCTCAACGTCCAAGGAAAGTTTTTTTGATCCCGAGAGATATTCGACTGTCTTGTTTGATGGCACTAATTTCCCGCCTAATGCAGAGTATTTAATTACCTCTTACAAAAGCCCTCAGAAACTAGGTGAAAATTACGAATCAAATTTAGAATTTGAAATTTCTGCAGCTAATTACAAGGATGGAATAGTTGAGTTTAAGATAGCCGCCCCGGGGCTTTATAAGAAACAAAAATTTATAATAATAAATTCCATTGAGGTGAGTCTGGAGTGATAAGTAAGCCCAAAAAAATAAAAGAATACCTCTCCAGCTTGAATTCCACCGTTAAGCAAATTTTGTTTGTTACTCTTGTTCTTTATCTTGCGCTTTCAGTCCTCGACCAGTTAAAACCTAGATGGCTTGATTTTCACTATAATCCGAATTACCTCATAATCGCGATGATTTTGTTCGGCTTTCTTTATGCAGTTTTAGATTTTGCGCTAAGTAAGATTGAGGATTAGAACTTTTTATTTGCTCAAGGGATTTACCCAATTCGCCGTGGAGAGTTTTCCGATTTCATCTTTGATCTTATCTTGCAGGCTGACCCAATCATTTAAAGATTTGGTAACGGCTGTCTTTAGTTCGTCAATTGTTTTATCAAGTCCGGCTGCGTTAAGTTGAATTGCCGGGCTTTCGTAGTTCATTCCCTCGGCTACTTTAGCGGTTTCACTTAGGAAAGAATCTGCTTCTTGTTGCAGTTCTTTCATTAATAAATCGAATTCTGGTCCCAGGGAAAGGTTGCTTTGATTAATTTGATTTTGTATTTCCCTAAGTTCATTAAGAATAGTTTCTATCTGTCCTTTTGACTTTTTATTTTCCGTTTTAGCTTGAAGGTCTAATTTTCTCTGACCATCAAGTAGAATTTGGAGGTACTGAGCCTCTTTGTATTTACCTTGGGATTTATCGGAATAGAATTGAGAAAGATTACTTTCCAGACCACTTGGTATGTTTGATATTTTTGACATTTCATTTCTTATGGAAGAAGAATTTTCCGATAAATTCTTCCACTCCTCAAGTGAAACCTCGACGTCGTTTGGTTCGATACTCTTTAGACTTAACGTGTCTGATGTGATTTGCCTGAGGTCTTCGCCCTGTTTTTTAATATTCTGGGCTTTTAGATAACCCCAGACCCCAAAACCCGCACCCGCAAGCAGGACAATAACTATAATGCTAATTAATGCTTTTTTCATTTTTCCTCCTGTGTTTTTTATGTCTGGTCAGGGTGGCGAGACTCGGTCACAGATAATTTTTTGCTAAAAATTTCCGCGACCCCGCCTCGCTCGCCTTTGCTCGCTGCGGCCTTCGAGTCTGTAGCACCCTCTCAAATATGGCTGATCACCGGCCTGCGGCCGCTGACTAACCATCTGGTCGGGGTGGCGAGACTCGAACTCGCGACCTCTGGACCCCCAGCCCAGCGCACTAACCAACTGTGCTACACCCCGTCTAATGAAACGAATTTGTCAGGTTAAATTATATCTTTTTTGGGTATTTTATCAATTAAAAGATGCTCTTGGTGATGGCGGAAATGTCCTAGATGAACGCTGGTGGGTGAACGCAACCCCGCACCACGATGCGGGGCGATATAGTTCTCCCTCGTTTGATTTGTTAAGACACAATCTCACCATCAGTCAAGAGCACCCTCATTATAACAAATATTTAGACGATTATGTTGACTAAAAAGTTTGCAACTGCCCAGATAAAATTGAAGAATGAGTTGCCGGTCATATAGGAGAAAAATAAAATTACCAGTAAAATGTACGGTCCCATGCGCTCCAAGGTAAAATATGCTTCATCAGACAGTATAAAATGCCAGACCTTGCTTCCATCAAGAGGCGGGATGGGAATTAGGTTAAATACTGCCAACAAGACATTAATATTAACTAAAATTGCCAAGAACTCGAAAGAAGCTGATGTGTCGGGTATAAATTTCAAGATTATTGCTGCAAGCATGGCAAAGACTAAGTTAGAAAGCGGTCCGGCGATCGCGGTTATGAAATTATCTCTCACCGGCGATCTGAAGTTTCTCGGATCGACCATAACTGGCTTAGCCCAACCAAATGCTGGTATTCCACTGAAAATTAAAAATATTGGGACGAGGACGGTTCCGATTATGTCAATGTGAGCTAGAGGATTAAGGGTCATCCTCCCCTCTATTTTTGAAGTTGGATCGCCTAATCTAAAAGCGATAAAAGCATGGGAAGCCTCATGGACCGATAGGCTGATATAGAAACCGATCAGGGAAAGAATAAATACTAATAGCATATTGAATATTTTACCTTAATTTGGTATCTTAAGAAAGCTTTTAGATCAATTTTAACCAAAAAATATTATGGCAGAAGTAGAGTTAAGGCATAAATCGGCTAAAATCTGTCCGATGTGCGGGAAAAAAGACTCGATGTCCTTGAATCGTCCCCATTCCCTCCATAAGACAAAGAGAGTTGTTAAGCCTAACTTCCAGAAGAAGTGGGGTTATGAATTTTGTCAAAACTGTTTTAGAGTGCTAAAAAAGCGGGGAATAAAACTTGAAGACCTTAAGCTGCAGAAAGATTCTTAGAAAGTTTTAAAAAACAATTTTCGCATATTGCCACTCTGTCTTTGGGTGGGGGGGCGAGCATTACTCCATCGGCGTCGCAGAGCCCGCAATGAATATAGAACATTGAATTGTCTCTGAGCTTGTTTGCTTTCTCTCGGCAAGAATTGCATTTTTGAGGCTTTTTCTTGAAGCCTTTTTTTTGGTAATATTTCTGTTCCTGGGCCGACCAGAGGAATTCTTTTTGGCAAGTTTTACAAACTATAACCTTGTCTTCAGCTTTTTCTGCTGGCTTGATATCGGTAGTATCTTCTTTCATTTTGCTCATAAGTTGATTCTAGTGCTACAATATCAGCATGTCAAATGATTTCTACGACATCAAAAAGCATTCTCAACCAGTAATCTTTGTTTCTAGCAGTGCCGAACTACAAGAACGGTTTTTATCTGATTCTGTAAAGGCCTTAAATGTGAGCTGGGTGGACATTCTTGAGTTTGACCCGTCTATTTCAGGAGTTAAGGAGCTAAGACCGCTCATTTCAGGGCTGGAAATGAAACCTCATAGCAGTAAGTGGAGGCTTTTGGTTATTAAAAACGCCGATAATATGAATGACGAGCAAGCTAACACGTTATTAAAAACACTTGAAGAGCCGCCTCATTATGGGAGGATTATTATCTTTGCAAAGAATTTATCGAAGCTTTTGCCAACCATTAGATCGAGGTGCCACAGGGTTTTTTTTGAAAGCGGTAAGGATGCGCCTGAAACGGGGGGCATTAATTTTGATCTGAATTTCAGCCAGTTTTTAAAGGAGCTGAACTTGATTGAAAACAAGGGTGTTCCTGATACTTTAGAGTTGATTTTTATGCGTGAAAGAGGTAAGTTGGCGGAAGGGAAATTGGAATATTTCCAATTTTACAAGAGAGTTGCAGAGTCTTATGTCAGCTCTAAAAACACGAACGTGAATCGAAAGCTTCTTTTGGAGAACTTATGGGTTATGCATAAAAAGCTAGGTAAAAAATGATAATTTACCCCGTAATAATCTTAACTCTCTTGATTGTCGGCTTTGTTATCATATGGAGGAGGGCATATATTCTGGAAAGGGAGGGTAAAATCGAGGTTGAAGACGAGTCTAAGAAAATAAAAGATGAAAAAAGAAGTTGGTTTAGTTTCGCGAAAAAGTCTCATGAACCGGAAGCAGAAGTTGATAAGGAAAAAGACGAAGACTTTATTAAAGCAGAGGAGCTCTTTTCAAAAAAACAGTATATAAGTGCCGAAAAATGGTATTTGGAAGTAATCAAGAAAGATCCAAAAAATTCTAAGGTTTACTCGAGGCTAGGAACGATTTATCTTGAACAAAGGAATTTTCAGGATGCCAAAGAGGCTTTTGAGGAAGCGATTAGGCTGGATGATAGGGTGGCAAGCAGGTTTTTTAATCTCTCATATGTCTATAATGCCCTCGGCGACTTAAGGGGGGCAAGCAATTATGCCAAGCGGGCGATAAGACTTGACCCGGACAACGCTAAGTATCGCCGCTGGCTCGATGAACTTAGAAGGGGTAGGGTTTAGTTGACCTATACATTTGAGTTTAGAGCGTGTTCTTGGTATAATTTTTTTGCTTTTAGCAGGAAATTTGTCTGTTGAACGCCGATATAGCTCAGCGGTAGAGCAACTGTTTTGTAAACAGTAGGTCGTCAGTTCGAATCTGACTATCGGCTCCAGAGTTGCCGGGTTGGCAGAGCGGTCAATTGCACTTGACTGTAAATCAAGCGCCCTCGTGGCTTCGGAGGTTCGAATCCTTCACCCGGCACCAAGAGCCCTCGCATCAGGCATCTGTTTGATGCGAGGGCTATTTGGGAGGGAGGGATTCGAAGGCCGGACTAGCCTTGGGCTGGGAGGCGGGGTCGCGAGATTTGCCAGCAGGCAAATACTTGTGACCGAATCCTTCACCCGGCACCAGAATCTTTTAGACAAAAGGGTTCGCTCGTGTAGAGCAAAAAACATGCCCTATTTTGAATTCAGAAACGCGTTTTTTTTGATGGGTCCAATATAATTTATATTTAAGCTCCTTCAATAAATCTAAGGACTGATTTATATTTTTTCTTTGCTCGGGATCTTTTAGGGATGTATGATGAATCTCAAGAAGGAGATCGGGTTTATGCCTTTTGATTAATTTTTTGGCTCCGAGAATTACCTCGAATTCCATACCCTCAACATCAACCTTAATCAAATTAGGAATGGGTGATGCTTTTAAGTTATCGAGCTTCCTGACCCTGCATTCAAACGTCAATAATTTTCTTATCCTAACCGGCTGGACTCGGCTAGGATCATATTTGCTGGTTAATGCTTCAAGGCCATTGCTGTAAAAAAAGCGTCCTTTTTTATCTCGCTTGCCAAGAGCGGTTTTCAAGATTTTTATTCTTGGGTTTTTCTTAAACCTATTTTTAATTAATTGATAAGTACTTGGATTTGGTTCAAAGCAGATTACAGTGCCATTTTTGCCGGTTTTTTTTAAGAATAATTTCGTTAAATTCCCTTTATATGCACCGATATCATAAATCACACTTCCTTTGAGTCGAAGTTTCTTTAGGAGAAGTCTTTCATCGACATCAAACCTATGCCAAATTAGCTTTAGTCTTAGATGATTTAAGATTTCTTTAATCATTTCTGTAAGTTATCTGGAAATTTAACCAGTTTTTGATATTATATGCTTGCAAGCCATATTATTAAATAGCTTGTTTTGAGGTTTAGCGCCGATGTACCCGCCTGCCGGTCGCCTATGCCGATGTAGCTCAGTTGGTAGAGCAACTCCATGGTAAGGAGTAGGTCAGCGGTTCAAGTCCGCTCATCGGCTCCATCTCGCAGGCTCGGTGTAAACTAGCTTGCATTGAGAAGCGAAGCGACAAAATGAAAAAAATACTTACATCCTACATTATCAGCTTCCCGCTGATTGTTTTGGGCCTAGTCCTTCTAGTCCAGGCAGCTAACCCATATTTTTTGATATCGGCCGACGAAGCAGCAATTAGAGAGATTGCAGTCGCTCCATTTCAGTTTGTATCCGGTATAATCCTTGTAATTCTTGGCCTTTCGTCTATCATTGCTAGGTATCTAATAAGGGAGAGGTAAGAAACCATGGCTAAAAAGGGCAAGAGACCCCGAGATATCGTTTTAGAGTGTTCTGTTTGCGGCAATAGAAATTATGTAACTGGTCGTTCTGCTCAGCAACCGATCAAGAAGCTATCGCTTCAGAAACACTGTCGCAAGTGCCGCAAGCACACAGCGCACAAAGAGAGTAAGTAACTCCTCGGGAAATAAGTTTTACAGGGGCGTAGCTTAGCGGTAGAGCGTCGGTCTCCAAAACCGAAGGTCGCGGGTTCGAATCCTGCCGCCCCTGCCACACCTTAAAATTTATTATAATTTATTGTGAAGTCCGAATTTGCCAAAAAAGAAGAAGAGATACTTGAGTTTTGGAAGAAAAACAATCTTTTTATTCGTTCCATAGAAGACCGCCCTGAAGACCGCCCTTACGTTTTTTATGATGGCCCGCCTTTTGCAACGGGTCTGCCTCATTATGGTCATATCCTTTCGTCGGTTATTAAGGATTTAGTCCCGAGATACTGGACAATGAAAGGGTTTAGAGTCGCTCGTCGCTGGGGATGGGACTGTCATGGATTGCCGATTGAAACAGTTGCCGAGAAAGAACTAAAGATCTCGGGTAAAAAGCAGATCGAAGGAAAAGGAGTCGAACTTTTCAATAAAACTGCCAGAAACTTGGTTTCGTCCTTTGTCGATCAATGGGAGAAAACAATTGAGCGAATAGGCCGCTGGGTTAATTTTGATAATTCCTACAAAACAATGGATTCCACTTATATGGAGTCAGTTTGGTGGGCGCTTAAAACTCTCTGGGATAAAGGACTGATTTATGAAGGCTTGAGGGTTTTGATGTACTGTCCGAGGTGTGAAACGCCGGTGTCGAACGCCGAGATTGCAATGGACTCAAGCTATAGGGATACCACGGAAGATTCGGTTGTTGTCAAATTCCATCTTTTGCCAAGTCAAAAATTTGCCAAAAACTATGAGACTCGAGATAGTGCTTACATTTTAGCCTGGACAACAACCCCGTGGACTCTACCTGGAAATGTCGCCTTAGCAGTCGGGGAGAGTATTGATTACACAGCCCTTAGGGTTAAAGACATGCCGGAACTTCTTATTATTGCTTCAGATCTTGTGCCCAAAATATTTAAAAACAAGAAGATTGAGATAGTTCACGATCGTATAAAGGGTAAGGATATGGTCGGCTTGGAGTATGAACCCCTGTTTGAGGTTGAAAAAGTGAAAAATTCGGGTAAAAGGGCGTGGTATATCACAAGTGCTGATTTTGTTAAAACTGAAGAAGGGACCGGAGTTGTTCATACGGCGGTGATATATGGTGAAGAAGATTTTGAGCTGGGAAAGAAGGTTGACCTACCGCAAGTGCCGCTCCTTGACTCATCGGGGCATTATAATGATGACGCTCCGGAGTTTATCCGCGGCAAATTTTATAAAGAGGCAGAAGAATCTATTGTCGATGATCTTAAAAAGAGGAATCTAATTTATCGGATTGAAAGGCACACCCATTCATATCCTTTCTGTTGGAGGTGCGAAGCGCCCTTGATTTATAACGCAATCTCTTCTTGGTTTATTAATATCCAAAAGGATAAGCAGAGGATAATTGAGCTTAATGAAAAGATAAATTGGCATCCAGAATTTCTGAAACACGGGCGGTTTTTGAATATTGTAAAAGAAGCTCCTGATTGGAACATCTCAAGGAATCGCTATTGGGCTACGCCGCTGCCTTTTTTTAAATGCTCTAAATGTAAAGAGGCAGTATGTATTGGCTCTGTTGCCGAGCTGAAAGAAAAAGCATTAAATTTTGAAGAAGTTTATAAGTCGGAGAAGGTCGAGGAGATAGATCTGCATCGGCCTTATATCGATCAAGTTAAGCTCAAGTGCAGCAAATGTGAAGGCGAAATGATAAGAATCCCAGAAGTAGTTGACTGCTGGGTAGAAAGCTCTTCGATGCCCTTTGCCGAATGGCACTATCCTTTTGAAAACAAAGAGATTTTTGAAAAAAGGTTCCCGGGTCAATTCATAGGTGAATATGTTGCTCAAACACGAACGTGGTTTTACTATATGCATGTTTTGGCGGTTCTTCTGTTTGATAACATTGCTTACGAAAATGTGGTTTCAACAGGAACGATTTTGGCTGAAGACGGGAGTAAAATGTCAAAATCAAAAGGCAATTTTCCCGACCCGGAAGAGGTAATTGAGAATTTTGGTGCCGATTCCTTAAGATTTTACCTGATGTCCTCGGTAGTAATGCGCTCTGATAATTTGTTTTTTAACGCAAGGGACTTAAGAGATGTTTTCAATAAGACCACAAATATTCTCTATAATGTCTTAAGATTTTACGAGGTTTATTCTGGAGATAATGCCAATGGGAGCAAGACGGCTACGGAAGAACTCGGTCTTATTGACCGCTGGATTTTCTCTAGGGCCGAAAACCTAGTCCTAAAAGCGGGAAATTACCTTGAGCAGTATAATACGGTTGATTATTGTCGTGAAATTAGAGTCTTTATCGATGATCTTTCGACCTGGTGGGTGAGAAGAAGCAGGGAAAGGATGAAACAGGGCGGAGAGAGAGAAGCTCGAGCATTAAAAACCCTGAGTAGAACCCTTAAAAAGCTCGCCACAGTCATTGCTCCGGTGATGCCCTTCGCGGCGGAAGGTATTTGGCAGAAAGTCAGAGAAGGAAAAGATCCGATCAGTGTTCATCTCTATTTGTGGGCTGAGGCCGATCAAAATGCGGTTGATTCTAAAATTGAGACCGATATGGAAAAAGCTAGAAAAATTTGCGAGCTTGGCCACTCGTTAAGGTCGAGCAAAGGATTCAGGGTGCGTCAGCCTCTTTCCAAAATCCATTTCAACTATAAGTTTGAGACTGATCAGGATGAATTTGAACAGTTGATTTTATCCGAATTAAATGTTGAGAAAATAGCGACTAAGGGGGATCTGACAGATGCGCAACTAGCGAAAGAGGGGGAACTCGAAGTATCTATGGACTTTGCGATTGACAAAAGACTCGAGGAGCTGGGGGCGGTTAGGGACTTATCAAGAGGTATCCAGCAGCTTAGAAAAAGTAAGGGGCTTAAGCAGGGACAACTGGTTGGAGCTAGTTATTATTGTAGCGACGAGCTGAAGGAAATGGTAGAAAAGAACAAAACCAAACTAATGGCCTCGGCGGCGTTGAGAAGTCTTAATTTTAAAAAGGAGCTAGGCTCTTCTGAAGGCACTCTGGAAATCCCCTTACTTAAATGCTTTATTGACATTGATGAAGATTCCAAAGATAAGAGTTGATTTAGACTGGTCGCTTGTAGTCATACCTGTATTGTTGATTGTAGGAAGCATTGCCACGCTCTATAGTATTGCTTCGTTTTCTGGCAAAGGCCACCTCGCCTTAAACCAGATTATTTTTTTCGGGATTGGGATCGCTGTCTATCTCTTTTTTACTTTTTTTGACTACAGAGAGCTTAAAAAATATTCGTGGTATCTCTATGTAATGGCTATTTTTTTACTTTTGATAGTAGGTGTTTGGGGTGAAACTATTTTTGGTTCAAAAAGATGGATCGACCTAGGTTTTTTCCAGTTTCAGCCCTCTGAACTTTCAAAACTAATTATTCTTATATTTGGGGGTTATTTTTTTAGCTCGTTGCAGGAATTTTCTTATCGAAAACTGATTTTTTTTATTTTGCTTTGCGCTTTGCCGATAACGCTTATTTTACTGGAGCCCGACCTTGGAACAGCACTGTCAATTTGCGTTCTGATTATTGCTGTTTTGATTGGAGCTCGTGTTCCGAGATTAGTTTTTATTGTGGCTGCAGCGATTGCGCTTATTTCTCTCCCGGTAGCTTGGTCATCACTCAAGGATTATCAGAGGGCGAGGGTGTATTCGTTCATCAGTCCCGCCTCTGATCCACTTAAGTCTGGGTATAACGTTAATCAGTCTAAGATTGCTGTGGGTTCGGGGGGGCTCTGGGGCAAGGGATTCGGCGGGGCGACCCAGAGCCAGCTTCAGTTTCTTCCCATTTCTCATATCGACTTTATTTTTGCTAGCTGGGGGGAAGCAACAGGGTTTGCCGGTTCGGTAGCTCTCATTGCGGTTTACGCAATATTGATATGGAGAGTATTTTATATTGCCTCCCTCTCAAGAGATGAGATAGGTAGTCTTTTTTGTACCGGTATAGGCGCAGTTTTTCTGTTTCAATCTTTTGTTAATATTGGTATGAATATCGGGCTGGCTCCCGTTACTGGGATACCTTTGCCCTATTTCTCTTATGGGGGAACCTCAATTATTATAAGCTCGGCGCTATTGGGCATTGTTCAGAGTGTTTATCTTAGGCGTAAATCGCTTAAGTTTGATTGACTTATTCGGCTTCGCTCAGAGTCAATCCCTTCGAGCCTGAGCGCTCTGATCCTCGGCTGTGGGAGTCGAATGGATTGACAATTTCTGGTTGTATGGTAATATTTTTTTTGAGGCAGATACAGTGTCTATCTTTGGATTATGATTGAAAAAATAAAAGGATATTTTAGGGGCGTGGTGACGGAAATTAAAGCGATTACTTGGCCGTCAAAGAAAAAGGTCTATTATGATTCCCTGGTTGTTTTAGCGGCCTTGATTGTGGGTGGAATAATAATAGCGTTGCTTGATTATGGATTTGCTTCGGCCTTTAAGGCAGCCATAACTCGGATGGAGCAGATTTAAAATAAAGTAATGGTAAAAGAAGCTAAAAGAAGTATCAAACAGGAAGGAAAGCGGGGTTGGTATGTCATTCATACCTATTCTGGGTATGAGGAGCAAGTAGCAGAGAGTCTGAAACAGAGGATTGAGTCAATGGGGATGGGCGATTACGTTTTTAGTGTTATTGTTCCCAAAGAAAAACAGATTGAAATTAAGAACGGGAAAAGGCAAGTGGTGGAAAAGAAGATTTTCCCGGGCTATGTCCTAATCGAGATGAATGTTACCGATGAATCTTGGTATGTGGTTAGAAATACTCCTAATGTAACGGGCTTTGTCGGATTCGGGGTTCGGCCAACGCCCATGAGCGAAGAGGAAATTAACCGGATTATGAAGAGGATGAGCGTCAAGGAGCCTAAGCACAAAATCGACTTTGTTGCCGGTGATCTGGTTAGGATAACTGATGGTCCCCTTAAGGGCTTCGAGGGTAAAATCGCCGAGATTGATGAAGAAAAAGGGAAGATGAAGGTTTCTGTTAATATGTTTGGCCGTGAGACTCCGGCTAATATTGACTTTTTACAAGCGAAGAAAATATAAAATCAGGCGTAGGGCGTCAGGTATCGGGATAATGCTGGGACCTGGAGCCCGATGTCTAGAAACTAGCAACATGGCTAAAAAAGTAAAAATCAAAATCAAAGTTCAGGCACCGGCAGGGAGGGCTAATCCGGCACCGCCAATCGGCCCGGCTCTCGGTCAGCACGGCGTGAATATTATGGATTTTGTAAATAAATTTAATGAGCAAACTCATGATATGGGCGATGTTACCGTTCCAGCCGAGATTACGATTTATGAGGATAGAACCTTTAGTTTCATCCTTAAAACTCCTCCTGCGGCGGTGCTCTTGAAAAAAGCGGCTAAACTAGAGAAGGGTTCTGGTGTTCCTAATCGAGAGAAAGTCGGTAAGGTAACTAAGGAACAGGTAAAGGAGATTGCTAAAGCCAAGATGAAAGATTTAAACGCGACCGATATTGAGCAAGCAGCAAAGATTATTGAAGGTACGGCTAGATCGATGGGAATTGAAGTAGTTAGATAGGTATTTAAAGATTAAGATACGAAAATCCCGCCTTGCGGCGGGATTTTCGTTTTGCCCCTCTATCTATTGACCTGACCCCCTTTGCTCCTTGCGGAGCTTGCAGGTTTTACAGGCACCTTGATTTTTTTAATATGTGCCTGTGTCGGGTGTAGTAGAAGGTGTCCTCACAACGAGATGTTTGGGTGCAAGGAGGGGAAATCACCCAACCAGAGCTCGAAGTGAGGGCACCTGCCACTACCTTTTAAAATTACTCCTTATTATCTGAAGGCTTCATTATAGCAAATTCACGTTCGTTTGTCAACCCCAACACTTTCAGACGAGAGCCGTATTGCTGCCGATGGTGCTTGTTATCACTGGCTCTGTTTGGGATTTATTTAGAGCCACTTGTTTATAAGTAGTAACGGCCTAAATATTATTTGTCGTCTAAAAATGTGAGGGGCAAGGTGTTTACAAGCTTCGGAGGCGGCCCGTTGACAGGAGAACTATTTCTCCCTTCCTTTCTTTGCGTGATGCTGTAGAAGATTATTAATTACCATTTTTACGGTTGTTTGTCAATTCCGCTAACAAAAAAACCTCCTCAATCGGGAAGTTTTTTTGCTGCCTTCGCTTTGGCGAAAGCGAGTTCGGGTGATTTCCCCTCGCCAAACATCTACTTCACAGAACCAGCTCGAAAATACTTTGTCAAGCCCCCGCAATTTTGGTGTTTTATGTTGCATCTCAATTGATTATAGGGTTTATTGTCATTGTGGAAAAACAAAAACCCTATCAGTTATTAACCGAGAGTGGTGGGAGCAAGCCCCCACATTTTCTGCTTTAATCAACTTATGAAAACCAAGGATACTATTATTGCCCTTTCTTCTAATCCCGATATTTCATCAAGAGAAATAATTGATTTTATCAGGAAAAATAAGTCCAATAGGGGTTATCTCAAAGAAAACTGCCAGTATAAACCTGGTAGATCGGAGGTCTTTAGAAAAAGTCTAGAAGGGGCGGTCTTTTCTAAGATAAAGGAAAGGTGCAAAAGAGGCAGGATAGAAATAGTTACTTATCTTGATAAAAATTATCCTCGACTTCTTGCTGAGACTGCTGACCTTCCGGCGGTTTTATACTGCCGGGGCAACCTGAACCTGCTGAAACCGGATTTTCCGGTGGCGATTGTCGGAAGCCGCCGGCCGACCTCTTACGGCTTAAAGTACACCCATAAATTCGCCTTTGAGCTGGCCTCAAGGGGGGCCGAGATCGTTTCTGGGCTGGCTTTGGGGATTGACGGAGAGGCCCATCGAGGAGCCCTTGATGCCTCGGGCAAGACAGTTGCGGTTCTGGGAACGGCAATTGATGAAGTTTACCCCTCATATCATCAATCATTAGCCAGAACGATTCTCGGGAAAAGCGGTCTGATTATTTCCGAATATCCTCCCAGCTATCCGACTTACAGGATGAATTTTCCGAGAAGGAACAGAATCATTGCTGGTCTTTCAAAGGCGGTCATTATCACCGAAGCGGCCAAGGGTTCGGGTTCGCTCATTACGGCAGAGCTCGCCGCAGATTATGACAGGGACATCTATGCTCTGCCCGGCAGCGTCGACTCGATATTTTCCTATGGGGCTAATTATCTTTTAAGGTCAGGCGCGATCCCCATTACTTCAACGGGCGATCTGCTTAGCGATTACGGATTTTTACCCGAAAGGGCAAAGGAGATGGAGCTGGAAGGTAATGAAGAAAAAGTTTATGATTTAATATCGAAGGGGGTTGAAAATTTTGATAATATACAGAAGGCTCTTAAATTGGAGGCGACTGAGCTTAACCAGCTTCTTTTAAAGCTTGAAATCAGAGGTTTGGTCAAGGAAAATAAGTTGGGTGGTTATAAAATAATTTGACAGCGAGTAGATTTTAAGCAATATATTTTACTTATGAGTTCATCTGCGGCAGCTAAAAAATTGATGATTGTTGAATCTCCGGCTAAGGCCAAGACGATCGACAAGTATTTAGGAGGGGAGTTCAATGTTTTGGCTTCATTTGGCCACGTTAGAGACTTACCCTCCTCAACTCTTGGGGTTGACGAAAAGGCGGATTTCGAACCGAAATATGTTGTTGTGCCTAAAGTCAAGAAAAATCTCGCTTTGATTAAGAGATCGGCCAAAGAAGCCCCGGAAGTTTATCTTGCTACCGACCTTGATCGAGAGGGCGAGGCGATTGCTTGGCATATTGCCGAAGCGGTTGGCTTAAAGGATCCTAAGGCAAAAAGGATTGTTTTTGACGAGATATCTCGCGAGGCAATTAAGGAAGCTTTGAAACATCCCCGCGGCATCGATATGCATCTGGTCGATGCTCAGCAGGCACGTCGGGTAATCGACAGACTGGTTGGATATAAATTAAGCCCGCTTTTGTGGGAGAAGGTTTATAAAGGACTTTCGGCAGGGAGGGTTCAGTCGGTTGCTCTGAGGCTTGTTGTCGAGCGCGAGCGTGAAATCGAAGGTTTTAAGCCTCAAGAATACTGGAGTGTTATCGCCGTGCTTGAGAAAGAAAAGATATCCTTCGAGGCTCGGCTGGTTGAGGAGAATGGCAAGAAAATTGATAAGCTTGATATTCCCTCACAAAAGGAAGCGGATAGGATCGTTGCCCAGCTTGAGAAGGGAAAATACGAGGTGCTTGATATTAGCTTCAAGGTCGAGAAAAAGCACCCCTCTGCTCCATATACAACCTCTACTTTACAGCAAGATGCGCATCATCAACTGGGCTTCTCGGCCAAGCAAACAATGATGCTTGCCCAGTCACTTTATGAGTCGGGCTATATTACCTACATGCGCACTGATTCGGTGAATATCTCATCTACCGCTGTGGGGAAGATTAGAAATTATATCGCTAAGCGTTACGGTGATAAGTTTTTATCAACCGAACCGAGGGTTTATAAAACAAAGTCAAGGTTAGCCCAAGAAGCGCACGAAGCCATCAGACCTGTTGATGTTTTTAAAAGCCCGGACAAAGCATCTGGTGAATTTGAACCTAAAGCGGCCAGGCTTTATGAGTTGATCTGGAGAAGAGCGGTCGCTTCACAGATGAAAGAGGCAGAGCTGGATATCGTAGAAGTAAAAATTGCCAACCAGAAATATCTTTTTTCTGCTCGGGGCCAGATGATTAAATTTAAGGGTTTTTTGGAAATTTATCCTCAAAAAATAACCGAAATTACCCTACCGAGTTTAAGCAAGGGCGACACCCTGGCTTTGATTGAGCTTAAAAAGGAACAGCACTTTACCGAGCCTCCGCCTAGATATTCCGAGGCGACTCTGATTAAAGCGTTGGAGGAGCGGGGAATTGGTCGTCCTTCAACTTATGCTCCGACTGTGGCTACGATTCAGGACAGAGAATACGTTATTAAAAAGGAAGGAAAATTGCACCCGGAGAAGGTGGGTTTTGTCGTATCCGACCTTTTGGTGAAAAATTTTTCTGACGTGGTTGATTATGGTTTTACCGCCCAGGTTGAAGATGAGCTTGACCAAATTGCCGAAGGTAAAATCCCGTGGAAAAAGGTGGTCGGTAATTTTTATGGTCCTTTCAGTAAGAATCTTGAAAAAAAGGCCGACTCAATCGAGAAGCAAAAAGTCGATGAAGACCTCGGAGAAAACTGTCCCGAGTGCGGCAAAAAACTGGTTGTGCGGCATTCTAAAACTGGTAAGTTTATTGGTTGCAGCGGTTTCCCCGACTGCAAGTTTACAAAGGATCTTATTAGTCCGGAGCATCAGGAGATGATGGATAGAGGTGAGCAGGCTATAGACGGTAAAAAGTGCCCGAAGTGCGGAAGTGACCTTAAGGTCGTGAAGGGCCGATACAGCCCTTTTATTGGTTGCTCTGGTTATCCGAAGTGTAATTATATGGAGAAGATAGCCAATAAGGAATCAGTGCAGAGCAATCAGCAACCCGATCAGAAACCACCGGTTAAAGGCTAATTTATTATGGTTCATCTTCCAAAGTCAATCCAAAACTTAATTGATGAACTGGCAAAGCTGCCCGGAATCGGACCGAAATCTGCCGCCAGAATTTGTTTCTATTTGCTTTCACAGGATTCTCATGAATCCGCTAATTTGGCCCAGGCGGCGGCGGACCTTAAAAAAAATCTCAAAAAATGCTCGGTTTGCTATAATTATGGCCAAACCGAGCCCTGTGAGATTTGCTCGGATGAGGAGCGGGAGAAAGAGACTATCTGCGTAGTTGAAGAGCCTCTTGACGTAATTGCTATCGAGAAAACTGGTTACAGAGGGCTATATCATGTTTTAGGGGGGGCGATTTCCCCAATTTCCGGTATTTCTCCTGAAGATTTGACGGTTTCAGAGTTGGTTAGCAGGGTTAAAAACGGGGGGCGGAAGATTAAAGAGGTGATTTTTGCAACTAACCCGACTCTTGAAGGAGAGGCGACAGCAGTTTATATTTCGGATAGACTTAAAGCGACAAACGTTAAGATAACCCGCCTGGCCAGAGGCTTGCCTGTTGGGGGCGATCTTGAATACGCCGACGAGATGACACTGGCGAGATCACTTGAGGGAAGGAAGGAGTTATAAGATGAAAAAAGAGGACATTTCCACCCTTGAGGCAGAGATTAAATTCTGTCCGTCCTGCGGACATGAGGGAAACGATTTAATTTGTCCGGTTTGCAGCGAGAAAATGGAATTGCTCTCTGATGCAGTGGATAAAATTTCAGAGAAAGAAAATAAGAAAAGCGATATTTTTGATGATGAAGTGAGTCTTGAAGAAGCCCAGGAAAAAGAGGTTCAAGAGCAAGGGACGGTGCATGAAGAAGATAGCGATCTATAATACTCTGACTAGGAGTCGTGAGGAAATCGTTCCCGAATCTGACCAGCTGGTCAGAATCTATTCTTGCGGCCTGACCGTTTATGATTTTGCTCATATTGGGAACTTGAGAAAATACGTTTTTGATGATCTTCTAAGGCGAACCCTTTTATACTTTGGCTATAAGGTAAAACAGGTAATGAATATAACTGATGTGGGGCATCTGACCTCTGACGCCGACGAGGGGGAAGATAAGGTTGAAGCGGGGGCAAAAAGGGAGAAAAAGTCGGCTTCTGAGCTGGCCGAATATTACGAAAAAGAATTCGTTAAGGACCTAAAAAGCCTTAATGTTTTAATGCCCGACCTTATGCCGCGAGCGACTGATCATATCAAAGAGCAGATTGAGCTCGTTAAAACCCTAGAGAAGAAGGATTTTACTTACAAAACCAGTGACGGGGTTTATTTCGATACTTCAAGGCTTCCCGATTATGGCAAACTGGCTAAGTTAAAAACCGAGGGGCAAGAGGAAGGGAAAAGGGTTGAGAAAAATCCCGAGAAGAAAAACCCGACCGATTTCGCCTTGTGGAAGTTTTCTCCCAGCGGGGCGAAAAGGCAAATGGAGTGGGAGTCTCCCTGGGGGGTAGGATTCCCTGGCTGGCACCTTGAATGTTCAGCAATGAGTACCAAATATCTGGGTCAGCCGTTTGAAATCCACACCGGCGGGGTTGATCACATTTCCGTCCATCATACCAATGAAATTGCCCAGTCGGAGGCAGCCGCAGGGAAACCTTTGGCTAAGTATTGGCTTCACAGTGATTTTTTGCTTCAAGGGGGGAAGAAAATGGCCAAGTCGGAAGGGCATTTTATCAGGTTACAGGATATTGAAAAGAGGGGATTCGAGCCGCTTGATTTCAGGATGTTGTGTCTTGGAGCTCACTATCGCTCGAAATTGGATTTTAGCTGGGAGGCGCTCAGAGCGGCGAGGATGAGATTGGTTGATTTAAGGAGAGAATTCACTTTATTTCTTGATAAAGACAAGGAGGGTGGGGAAGAATTTTATAGAGGGAAGCTGGAAAAGTTTGAAAATGCTCTTACTGATGACTTAAATACCCCCAAAGCTTTGGCTGTGTTGTCAGAAGCGATCGCTTCTCGAGAGGAGTTTGGAGGGAAAGCAAAAGAGGATTTTGCTAAAAAAGTTGATAAGATACTTGGACTTAATTTACTACAGCGGGAGACTCCGCCCAAGGATATCATTGAGCTTGTTAAGAAGAGGAAAGCCGCCCGTCTCGAGCGTAATTTTAAGGAGTCTGACAGGTTAAGGATTGAAATTAATAAAAAAGGGTGGGAGATCGATGATTTGCCTAGTGGTGGGTACGCATTGGGTAAGGGGTTGACAAAAAGGTAGAAATAAGGTATAGTTTTGCGATAATCCAAAATAGCACATTTAGAAGAAAAAGGAGGGAAGAACCCTCCTTTTTGAGTTTCGGGGGTTGAGGGGCACTGCCTTTTTGTGGCGCAATGCTTTGTGGGCAGGCTCGCCTGCCGAAGGGTAGGGTTCTAGCTGGGAACAGGGAGAGTTGTCCCGACATGTTCGGGGCAGAGCCCCTCCTTCTCTTTCCTGGCTAGAACCTTGCCTTTCGACAGATAAGCCTGCCCATTCGCGTTTTAGGGCCAAGTAGGCTCGACGCGTTGGGCGGTACATTGAAAAGTATAATAACCGCACCTGAGTATGTCTGTATGGACTATCTTGGGGCGGTCAGCCACGCGGATTCGTGGCGCACGTTGGCCACGGAAACGTGGCAAGGAGGTCGCAGGTATGAGACGGAACTTGGCGGCCCTGGCCGCCCTGATGTTGGCGTTCGCCGTTCTGATGCCCGGCATCGCCTCGGCCCAGCTGGGATTTGGGGAGGCGCTGCTGGGCTCACTGTTGTTCAACCAACTCGACCAGTTCGCTCGCGCTCCCACGGAGCGGGGCGTGGTGGTCGCCGGCCTTTCGATCAACCTCTTGTACAGAGGGGGTCGGGTAGGCACGGCCACGGATCCGACTCAACTCAGAGTTGGGTTGCCCAGCTGGCGCGACTGGGGGATTGAGGTGACCCCGCTGGTGATGGGGAAGCCGAACCTCCTGACGCCCAAGGCGTGGGCGCTTTACTTTCTCGGTCACGAGGAACATCGGATGTTCAAGGTGCTCAAGCCGAGGGAAAGGGCGCCAAACGGCATGGCGATGGGCCGGCTCGACTTCGGGTCGATTCGGCTCGACACGAGCGACATTCTCGACCGCGGCGACGCGGTTGGGGAGGCCGTTGGTGTTGTCGAGATGTACTTTGGCAACGGCAAGAAGCAATTGCCGCTGTTCTTTGGCATCTTCAAGAGCGGGTACAGGGACTCGGCGGCGGTTCCATTCAAGTTGGTGTTGACGGACCCCGACGAGTTCTTGCGAACGCTTAACGATCCGGACTACCATCGGGGAGCCGAGTTCGTAACTGGCTTCTATCCGATGGTCCCGGTCGTGGGGGCTTCGCAGTACCCCATCGACCCACGTCTTGCTGAGGAGCGCGGCTTGGCGGCGCAAGCTCAAGCGGCCGGCATTCCGCCCGAAGGTTCGGTTGAGGTGAGCGAAAGCTCGCCCTATGCCGAGTCATTCGGACCAGCGGATCCACCGCCGCAACAGCCGCCCGCTCAGTTCTTCAACCCTGTGGCAGATGACGGGGGGAACACCTGCTCCTGCATGGGCGACCGCAAGATCATCCACCGCAGGGCGCGGATCGTTGGCCATCTCCCCGTCTGCGACCAGGTTCTGGCTCCTTGTGTCTTTGAGGTCAAGCAGAATCCCGACCTTGAAGAGAACAAGGTCAACCCGTTCGTCTTCTTTCTCTGGAAGGATGGGCGGATTATCCGCCCTCGCTCGTTTGTACTTGAGCGGGGGACGGGGGAGGTCCAGACCTGGGGTTTGAACCCCGACGGGATGTTGCAGTTGGATGCCCCGGGCGGGCAACACATGGACGATAGGACGGGGACCCATCCGGGGGAGAAAGTGAAGTTCGGCTACATCCTCCGCGAAGGGGACGGCGCTGTCTTCATCGGCGAGGCCACTTTCCCAGCGAAAGGAAAGGGACTGTGGCTGCCATACGATCTGAACCACGGACAGTAGCCCGGAAGGGCAGAAAGCGAGAGTGTCGAAGATGCGTACGATCACAGCCGTTGTGTTGTTCCTGCTCCTTCTAGGTGTAGTTCAGGCCCAGGAGAGCAGCATTCAGTTCTACGGGGAGGAGAGGTCATCGGCCAGCTCGGCGCAGTCTGCACCACAAAGCGTCGAGGCGACGGTCAGTGTGACTGGCACAACGCAGTTGCGCTTCGACTGGAACCGTGCGCTTACGGCGGCCGAGGCGGCTTTCCTGGCCTCTGTCCCGGACAAGCGTGACTCGTCCGGGCAGAACTATCGAAAGCTGATCGAAGCCTGCTTCCGGACGATTCCACCTGTTGCCCACCCGCCTGTTCGCATTCAGGCGAGTTGCGGCAACGTCACGTTCCTGAACTACGGGCAGTCCGACGGGAACGTGACCTACAACTATGGCTACTACTGCCGGCTTTTGCAGCCGGCGGATGCTAGCCATGAGTTCGAGGGTGTGGCCAGGGTCAAGGTCCCGGTCATTCAGGGGCCTCCTGGAACTCCCGGCCAACCCGGAGGACGAGGCCCGCAGGGTTACCCTGGTGAGCAAGGGCTTCCTGGCCCGCCTGGCGGACAGGGTCCGCAAGGCCCTCCGGGTGTGACGACGGTGGTGACACGGCAAGAGGTCGTGCACCACGTCAGCTACTCTCTCACTCTGAACGCCTCCCCGACCGGAATGTGGGGGGCGGTACCGTTCGGCTGCGGCCAGCAGTCAAACGGCACTAACGTTTTCTACGGCAACTCTGGGTTCGGCGGCGGGTTCTCGTACGCCGGCCCGACGAACTTCAACTTTAGCCAGTCGTCTAGCCTCCGTGGCGGGAACAACTGGGCGTCTGGCGGCCGTGCCACGGGCGGCAATGCTGCCGGTGGCGCAGGTTACGGTGGTGCCGGTTATGGCGGCTCTGGCTACGGCTATGGTGGCCAGGGCGGTTCTGGATACGGCTTCGGCGGCC
>JAOUGE010000001.1 GCA_029865605.1 Candidatus Berkelbacteria bacterium
ATCCAAAAAGAGTAAGTAGCGGTAGCCCCCGGGGCAACTGATGATTCTTCAAACTGAACTCTATTGGCAGAGACCCAGCCAGAGGGGTTGCCCCCTTCTCTGGTAAAGGGGGAGATGCGGTCTCTTGACCGTGAAGTAGCCAGATTAACTTGGCCTTTCTGCCAAGTGGCAGTGCCGGTGTTTCTGACCCTTACCCAGAGATTGGCGGCTTGGCCCGGGGCGAGGGTGGCATAGCCGCTTTGGCTGACGTGGCTGTGGCGGTACTTGTCAAGCTCCCTAACAGAGGTTACATCCCAATAAATACCGTAGTCTTCCATCCAGCCGACTCCGTCAGCTACCAGCTGGAAGTGTTCGCGGTAGGTGCCGGTTGATACGCCGTCGTTTCTTATCCAAAAAGAGTAAGTAGCGGTAGCCCCCGGGGCAACTGATGATTCTTCAAACTGAACTCTATTGGCAGAGACCCAGCCAGAGGGGTTGCCCCCTTCTCTGGTAAAGGGGGAGATGCGGTCTCTTGGCCGTGAAGTAGCCAGATTAACTTGGCCTTTCTGCCAAGTGGCAGTGCCGGTGTTTCTGACCCTTACCCAGAGATTGGCGGCTTGGCCCGGGGCGAGGGTGGCATAGCCGCTTTGGCTGACGTGAACATGGGCGAACTCATTTAAATGCAGCTGATAGGTATTAAAATAAAGGTTCCAAAAATTATAGTTGCCATTGTAAACGTGGGGAGTGTAGCGATAAAGAGAAGCGGTGGCCCGGTTGTCAAAACGGCCGCAATTAGTTCCATTCCAGTCAACAAAGCAAAAATCCTGGCCGACCTGATAGTCGGCAAAGCCATAGCCGTAAGCGCGCTCATAGTTGTAGCGAAACTGCCAAGCGCCGTTTTCAACCTGCTTGGTAAAGCCGGCGTAAGCCGGATTGCAGCTGCCCGAGTCCGGACAGGCATAGCCCATCGCTTTGGCCAGAGCAACGTCATCGCGATAGGTCTTGGAAATCAGGCTTTGTTCTTTTTGGAGCGTGACTAGAATAACCGCTGGATTAACCGTCCCCGTTGAGGTGTTAATCGTAATGCCGTTTATCGAACCAGAGGCATCACCATAGCCATGAGAGGCGTCGTAAATTATCTGCGCTGCCGAGCGGCCGCCCTCGGAAAATTCTTTAAGATAGCTGCCACGGCTTTCCAAAAACCGCTGGATAGCCACCGTATCCATATGAGCGATATTGATAAAGCGGGCATCCTCGACTAAGTTACTTTGATTAAAATCGGCCGCCTGCGCGGGCGCTTTTCCAACCAAAATCATCCCGCCTAAAACCAAAAGCAGGGTAATGTATTTAAGAAAAGCTATTATTCCCCTCATTAACATAAATTATACCAAAAAAATAATTTCTAGGCATCAGGTTTCAGGTCACAGACTACGAAATTCAGGTTTCAGAAAATAGCGCATTCTCCCTGGTACCTGGTGCCTGAGTCCTATTTGAAATTCACCTTCTCTGAAACAATATAAAGGGGCCGGTCCTGTTCTTCAGTATAAATACGCCCTAAATATTCGCCAATAACACCAAGAATAACCAGCTCAACGCCAGCGGCGAGCAAAACAATCACCGTCAGAGAGGTCCAGCCCTGCACCACGCGGTCGGGATGAGCCAGCTTCAAATAAATAACATAACCGGCGTAAACCAGACCACCAGCCGTTGCGATAATCCCAAGCCAACTGGCGACTTTTAAGGGTTTGTGGGAAAAAGAAAAAATTCCGTCTAGGGCAAGCTTAAGCATCCTGCGAAACGGGTAGTGGGTTTTACCCGACTTCCTTTGATCGCGGTCAAACTCCACTGCTGTTTGGTGAAAACCCACCCAGCTCGAAAGCCCCCGCATAAAACGCGAGTGCTCGCGCAAAGACCTCATCGCTTGGACGACTTTTTTGTCCATCAAGCGAAAATCTCCCGTGTCAACCGGGATAGAAGTGTCGGAAAGCCGATCTAAAATCCGATAAAATGCCCTAGCGGTAAATTTTTTTAAAAAGCCGTCTCGGCGCGCTCGGCGCTTGGCATAAACCACCTCCGCTCCGCTGCGCCAGGCCTCAATCATTTTAAGGATCAGCTCTGGCGGATCCTGCAAATCGGTATCAATCGTGACGACAGCATCACCTTTTGCCGCATCCAGCCCGCAAGTTATGGCCGCCTGATGGCCGAAATTACGCGAAAAAGAGATTACTTTAATTCTGCGGTCCGATTTCGCCAAACCCCTTAACTGTTTAAGAGACCCGTCAGTGCTCCCGTCATCAACAAAAATCATCTCATAATTACGAAGGTGGGAGAGAACTTTCCTCAGCCTCTCGCAAAAGGGTCTTATATTTCCTTTCTCGTTATAAACAGGGGCGACAATGGAGATTTTCATAACACCAGTTAAAAGTTAAAAGGGTAAAGTTAAAAGGAAATCAACTCCAGCTAGAGAGTAGAGCCTTTTTGAAAAGATTTCAACAAAACCACGGCTGGCCTAGGTGGCTAAGCTAAGGCGATTGCCAGACAAACAACAACTTCGGCCCCCGCTCTTTTAAGAACCTTCGTTGCTTCTTCAACGGTTGCTCCGGAAGTTATCACGTCATCAACAAGAATAACCTTTTTAGGTAGATTAAGCTTCGCGGCTACATCAAAACTATTTTTAACATTCCTGCGGCGCTCGGCTTTTGAGCCAACCTGAACCTGCGAGGCACGCCCTTTTGTCCTGCACAAGATTTCAACCCATTTAAGGCCAAGCATTTCCGACAGCTCTCGGCACAAAAGCTCGGCCTGATTATAGCCCCGAAACGCCCGGCGTTTTCTTGAAAGGGGGATCGGAACAAGAACAAAATTCTTATAATCTTCATCTCCGCGAACAAGCTTCGCCATCTGGATAACAACGGGAGAAGCTAGAGCGGTGATGTCCTCATACTTAAAGCTATGAATCAACTCCCTAGAAGCGCCTTCGAATTTATAACAAGCCAGAACCCTGTCGGGAGTAAACCTCCCCCGGCACTTGGGACAATACAGGCCGTAGGGATTCTTCCGGCCGCAACGCAGACAGCCGAGTCTTGCCCGGGGCAAGACTTCAAGGCAACTATCGCAAACAGACGCTCCGGTTTCAGAACATAAAACGCAACTCAAAGGAAAAACAAAATCTAAGATTGTCCCTAGTTTAAGCATTTTCTGACCGAACCCAATTTAATAGTTCACGTGTAGTATTTCAAGAGGAGAGGATCTCGCCGGACTAATCGATGTTCCATAGCGATCAACAGTCTCCGGATCCCAGCTAACGCCGGCCAAGGGAGATCTATCCTGCCAATTGGCCAAATAACCACCCCTTTCCTGTTTTCCTCCGGTCTGCGTATTCACATTCCTCGCGATATTCGTCAAGTCATCCCAGATCGAAGCGCTACCTCCCTGCATAGAAGTTGTCTCCAGCTCTTTGTACATCCACTCCGGAAAAATCATGCTAAACGGTATCAGCTTATCGTTTCGATCGAGCCCATCTTCACTGGCGCAATCTGCCTTATCAATCGACAAAATCGCATAGGCAATCTGTGTCTCCTTGTAAATCGCGATGTCTCTTGCCTTTGACGAGAGTTCCTCGTACTGGAAAACGCCGGGATTCAAGGTCGAATAGGGTCGAGGCTTTTCGGCCGCAATCTCTTCTGAAACATTCCACTCCTCCGGGAGGACATCTCTCGGACGGTCTGGGAATCTATTTACGCCACATTCGATCTTGCAGACGCCTGCAGGACGGGGCGGGGCGGGCCGAGGACTAAGAAATCCTTCCCCTTCGTCAAAAAGAATATCGAATTCGTAAAACTTCATTGGAATTGGCTCTCTGCAGCCTATATGCGGGTCGGGATTAGGATAAAAAACCGTGCATTTCACTTTATCAGCGCCGGCGATCCTTACCCCCACGCCCCGATGGATGGTTGAAACGGAAGGCGGGTTGTCAGGCTGGGTATAGAGGTCGCTGTCAGCATCTGATGAGTCAATATCGAGCTTGATTTTATCGTGTTTTGGGTCGCCAAAATTCGTCCAGCCCGGACAATTAGCTTTGTTCGCTGGCCCATTAGCCAAATAGGTAAGCATATCAATCAGCCGAGAGTCAAAATAAACTGTCTTATCAGATGCCTGCCGAGGTTCTTTGGTTGTCCCTACAAATTCATATGGCTCGCCCCTTTGGCCGGAGGAAAAAAACCCACTCTCGAAAGCAACCCAGTCAGCTGTTTTTATCATCCTCAAGCTGGTCGTGCCGTAATAGCCGATAATCCCAACCGCTGACATCATAAAATAAATAAAGCCAATAAGAAGAAGCGCCAAAGCAAGAGGCCATTTGACATAATGCCAAAACCTTCGCCTTCTTTTTGTAGCTACCTTCGGTTCGGCTTGAAGCGCGATAAATCCCTCCTTGCCTCAAAAAAACGCTAAAAATTATTTCAGCAACGTCTTAATATATTTTAGCAGATTTTTCTTGAGAGCAGGATTTTTAAGGGCTAGCTTCAGGGTTGCCTTAATATAACCCTCGACTTCACCCGCATCGAGCCTCTCGCCTTCAAACTCATAGGCATAAACCGGCTCTTGCTTCAAAAGGGTTTTTATTGCGTCGGTCATCTGAATTTCCCCGCCATATCCCGGCCTAGTTTTTTCGATAATCTTAAAAATCTTTTTGGGTAAAATCAACCGCCCCATAACGGCTAAATTTGAGGGCGCTTTCCTGGGTCCCGGTTTTTCTACGATATCAACAATTTTTTTCAAGCGCCGATTTGTAGTCGGCTCTACTCTCATAATCCCGTAGCGGCTTAGCCCCTCTTCGTCCGTTTGGGCAACCGCCAGCATCGCAACCGGATTTTTATTAAACTGATCACACATTTGCTTCATACAAGGAGGATTGCAGTCCATCACATCGTCGGGATAAAACACGGCAAAATAATCACCCCGAATTTTGTTCTTGGCCATCAGCACGGCATGCCCCAAGCCAAGTGGCTTGGGTTGATTAACATAGAAAATTTTGGCCAAAGAAGAAATTTTCTTTAGTTCATTAGCCAGCTCATCTTTCCCTTTTCTTCTAAGCTCCGCCTCCAGCTTGAGCGACCTTTTAAAATATCCGTTAACCGAATGCTTGCCTTTGCTCGTTATAAAGATCATCTTCTTTATTCCGGCTGCGGCCGCCTCTTCGACATCATATTGAATAACCGGCTTGTCAAGAAGCGGGAAAAGTTCCTTGGCGACCGATTTTGTCGCCGGCAGCATTCTCGTCCCCAACCCCGCTACGGGGAAAACTGCTTCCGTGATTTTCACCTTAAATCTCCATTTTAAATAGCCTCTAAAACAACAAACGCCCCTCCGGGCTTTGCTTATTTTTCCGAGCCGACAAATCAGTCAACAAGTTCAGCTCGTTATTTTCAAAACTCTAGTCTTTGACTTTTCCTGCTTAGGAATAACGATCGTTAAAATCCCGTCTTTCAAATTCGCCTGGGCCCGGTCGGCGTCAACCGGAACAGGTAGAACATAGGTGCGCGAAAATGCCCCCCAATAACACTCCTGACAAAAATAATCGGCTTGCTCAACCGCCACCTCTTGGCTCCGCTTTCCCCTAACTGTCAAGACTTCATCGGTGATTGAAATCTCCAAATCTTGCGGTTTTACCCCGGCAATCGGCGCCTTAACAACCACTTCATCGTTGGTCTGATAGGCATCAACCGCCAGCTGGCCTTCATACTCTTCAAACCAGCCCTCCTCTTCCTGTGCTTGATTCTTCGCTTTCGACACTGTCCCTCCTCTTTTGGATAGCTTAACTTAATTTTAGTAAAAATGTTTTTACATAGCAAGCACGGCAACACGTCTGCTTGACAGGCCGCCGCCAAAATGGGAAACTCAACTCTTCAGTGCACCTTGACAAGGCCCGTTTTAAGGTGGGCCTGCCAGCCAGCAGGCAGACATCCCAAAGGAGGGTCGGCATGCTAAAGCTAGACCTGCGACGCCGTTTGCGTTTCGCCTGGGCCGAAGCCAAAAGCCGGCCCAGCCGGCTCCGTGGCGTAAGCGCCCGCTACCACGAAGCAGTCGGGGAAGATGTCCCCGAAGAGGAAGCTATTGCCGGCGCGATTCAGGGTCTGCTTGTGGACCTTCGTTCAAACTACGTCATTAGCCCCAAGAATGAGGATAGGCTGCTTGCTCTACTGCGCGAAGGCGGACCAGAGGAGGTTGAGACAGAGATGGTCAACCTTCGCCTTACACTAACCTGGGGCACCAGCAACACCAGCCATCCCCGCCCCAGCAACAGTGAGAGGACTATCGTCTACATCACGACGACCGGCTCTCTCCCCCATCTTCCTTTTCCGGCCGAAAGAAGGATCCTTGAGGACACCCTATCCAACGTTCTGGGGGCCCCTGACCCCTTCGACCACCGCGCTAAGGCCGGCAACCTCGATGCTGTAATCGAGTTTGCCCAAGCAAGAGGAGCGGTGGCGGTCATCGTCCCCTGCAACTTCCCCGATGAGCACGCCCTCGCTTTGCTCAAAAAGCTGGGCGTGCCGGTCATCAGGACCTCGACCAGCCATTCGGCAGATGTCCGGCCAGGCCTGCTTGTACCGTGCCTCGAGAGAGCCATCTGCGACGACCCAGGAGGAATGCGGTGGGTCCGTATCTTCCCTGAAGAGTAACGCACATCACGGATGGAGGGAGCCATGAGCGAAGTCGTCGTCTACGTTGTTGGAAGCGTCCCTGTTGCAGAAGAGGCAGGGACGCTCAATCTCGTCCGGGAGGCGTTTCCCGGCGAGGAGATCGAGTTCTGCCAATGCCCCGTGAGTCGCCGCGCGGTCGCGCCAAGCGCGATCGTTTCCTCGGCGATCGGCCAGCAGGCCAACTACATCCTCGTCTGTGAGGTCTTCACTGAGGTAGTAGCGCTTCAGGAGCTCATTCCTCTCGCGGAAGCGGCACAGGGAGCGAGAGAAGATTCAGGTGAGCGCTTCAAGCCACTCGTTCTCGCGCCGATCCGCCGAGGCGAAGAGCTGGTCCTTGCCCGCATCATCTACTGCGGTGCCGTTGGCTGGGTCCTGCGCTTCTACGAGAAGCGCGAGGACACAGGTGACGACTGGAATATGTGAGAAGCAACTCCACGGAGCCCCGACGGTTCGTCGGGGCTCCTTCCCCCTATTTTGAAATCTCAAACCTCAATTTTTTAACTAGATCGGACCCCAATTTTAAATTAATCCTTGCCACGACTTCTTCCTCTTTCAGCCTCAACAGATGCGCCCTCGCCGCAGACCCAACCGACACCTTCAAAGCACCATTTTTAAAACTTATCGGCTCAAACTCATCACCGGACAGCTCAAGAGCGACAGCGCAAACCCGCGCTGCAGTAGCGACCTTATCTAAACCGTAGTGCTTCAAGCGGCGAGATAAAATATTTTTAAGGTTTTCAGGCCTAGCCATAATTAAAGTTTAATAATTTTTGCTTTTTCAACCACTTCTTTCGGCACCACGCGCTCGTCCGTTGCCGAGATAAAAGTCTGCCCTGAGTCAAAAATCTTCGCCACTGCCTCACGCCTCGGCTGATCAAGCTCGGAAAAAACATCGTCCAAAACCAAAACAGGCGGCTCGCTGTCCTGGGTCAGGAAACGTTTTGTTTCTACTTTGAAAGCCACCGCCGCGGTGCGCTGTTCACCTCGAGATCCGCCATCTTTCAAAACAAAATCGCCATCCAAAAAGGCAAAATCATCGCGCTGGGGACCAATCGTCGTCGAGCCGCACCTTAAATCATTCTGAAAACTGGCCTCAAGCGCCTCGTCAAACCTTTCGTAAGCACCGGATGGCTTATATTTTAAATTCAACCCTCGCTCCTTTCCAACCAATAAGCTGTGGATTGAAGCTATCCCCCTGTTTATCTCGGTCAAGAGGGAGTTTCTTCTTCCGTAAATTTTTACGGCGAGGTCGACGAACTGTTTGTCCCAAAACCAGAGCTCTTCCTTCTTCGCCCGAGCGCGAAATATTTCCCTTAAAAGTTGGTTGCGTTGCCTTAAGACTCTGCGGAAATTCAAAAGCTCAAAAACATATCTTCTCTGTTTTTGGGCAACCGTCAAATCTAGCTCGCGCCGCCGCAACTGCGGCGGCCCCGAAACCAGATCAATCGTTTCCGGATTAAAAAAAACGACCCTCAAATAACCCACAACCTTTGAGATCGGCAAACGTTTATTATTTGCTTTAATTATTTTCTCCTGATCGGAAAGCGCCGCTTCAAGAGTCTTCTCGGCGCCTCGCAGTCGCGCCACAAGTTCAATCCTGCCCACTTGCTGTGCTGACCTAACGATCAGAAAATCCTTTTCGACAGAAAGAACCCGGCCAAAACCAAAAAGCGAAATCGCTTCGAGAATTGTAGTTTTACCCGAACCGTTGGGACCAACAATTAAGTTAACATTTGGTGAGAACTCAAAAGACGCATCTTCAAAACAACGGATGTTGGTGAGCCTGATCCTCTGAATCATAATTTATCAATTAAGCAGCTGGGCTCTAACATTGTCCAGTTGACAAATTGTCAAATTGTAAAATTAGAGTTACTCGCTTCGCAGAGGCATTATCACATACCTGTATTGCGGGTTGGCCTTCGAATAGATCAGACCGGGGCTCAACGCACCTGAAAGTTCAAAGCTGATCGTTTCTGCTTCGATTGCCGTAACCGCGTCCATGATATATTTAGCGTTAAAAGCCACCGTCAGAGACGATCCGGAAGACTCAACCGCCAGTTTTGCTTTGGCGTCTCCAACCTGAGCAGCGGCAGCGCTTACCACAACCTGGCCAGACGATGCGTCAAGCTTCAGGCTATTCCCAGCGTCGCGAGCAAAGACGCTAGCCGACTTGATCGCTTCTGATAATTCCTGTTTCGAGGATTCGAACCTATAGACGAATTCTTTGGGAATTATCTGCTCATAGTCAGGAAAGGCGCCTTCAATTTGGCGAGAGAGAAAATTGACGTCTTTAATCCGAAATTCAGCTTGGTTCTCGCCGACTGAAAAAGCGACCTCGCTGTCGTCGTCGGGCAAGACACGGGCCAGCTCTAGGGCCGTCCGGCTAGGGATGATCACGTCGAGCGTTTTTTGTGATTTGCCAACCTCTATTTTGTATTCAGAAAGCCGGTAGCTATCAGTGGCAACAATATAAAGCGTATTGGCTCGGCCCTTAAAATAAATGCCCGCCAAAACAGGCCGTGTCTCGTCCAATGCTGCCGCGATCGAAGTTGACAAAATGGCACGCTTTATCTCGGAAGATTTTAGTTTTAAGGCTACGCCTCCTTTAACTTCCGGGATAACAGGAAACTCCTCCGCTTCGATACCCTTAATGGTTGCCTGGTGATGGGTACTTATTATATGTATATCCGCCCCGCGGGCGTCCAAGCGAATTGACTCGTCTGTCGAGCTTGCCAGGTAGTCAATAATGGTTCTTGCTGGAATAGTTATCGCCCCTTCCTCGTCGATTTTCGCCCCAATCCAGCAGGTTATTGCCGACTCAAGGTCAGTTGAGACTAGCTTCAATCGACCCTTGTCGGTGGCAAGCATTATGTTAGATAGTACCGGTAAGGTGGCCCTTTGCCTTATCATCCTGCCGACGATATTGAGCCCTCTGGCTATGTTTTCCCGCAAAATACTTACTTTCATATAAACTCCTTTCCCCCGCTTTTTTCTTTTTATAAATTTTTTCTATCTGCCTGTGGATAACTTGTGGATACCGCTGTTAATTAGCCGTTCTTGCCTGTCCCCTCCAGTTAAGAAGCCGTTTTTCCACTTTGGGCCACCTAGTTATCCACAGGGTTTTCCACAGGCTCTCGTCGGTTTTACCCACAACTTTCACAGTCTTATTGCTACTATAAAAATGATTTATGTCAAATTTAATAACTATTTTATTTCACTTAAAATCACGCGAATATTTTCAATATCTGTCTTAAGTTGGTTATCGATTTTAATTTGATCGGAAATTTTTCTTTCGCTGTGCAAAACAGTGGTGTGGTCTTTTCCCCCCATTATCTTGCCGATTTCCGGCAAGGATTTATTTGTTTTTTCACGAATTAGAAAAATTGTTACCTGCCTTGGCCGGATCAGCTCTTTTTTCCTACCTTTGCCCAAAATCTCATCTCTTGAGAGTGAATAATATTTGCAAACCGCTGAAATGATTTCAGCGGTGTCTACAGATTTGTTCAGGGAGCTGATAAAGTCCTTTAGAATTTCTGATGCCTTTTCCGGACTCGGAGTAATATTATTTAGCTGGCTTGAAGTAATAAGACGGTTGAGTGCCCCCTCTAGCTCGCGGATATTAGAGGAGATGTTTTTAGCTATAAACTCGATTACGTCATCAGGCAAGAAAGAACCTTTCTCCTTGCATTTTTCTTTAAGAATAGCCACTCTGGTTTCAAAGTCCGGCGGCTGGACATCAGCGACCATTCCGGCCCCAAACCGACTGGCTAACCTCCCCTCAAGCGCCGGTATAGCTTGAGGGATTTTATCGGCGGTTAGGACGATTTGGCGGGAGTTTTGGTGCAACGCGTTATAGGTATGGAAAAACTCTTGTTGAGAGCCCTCTTTGGCCGATAAAAATTGGACATCATCAACAATCAAGACATCAATATCTCGATAGTTCCGCTTGAATTCGGCCATTTTTTTGCTGGCAATGGCCGAGATGAAGTCGTTGGTAAAGGTTTCGCAGGATACGTAAACAACCCTTGCCTTATCATCGGACTTGGTGATTTCCCGACCAATCGCTTGTGCAAGATGGGTTTTTCCCAAGCCTACGCCGCCATAAACAAAAAACGGGTTATGTTTCTTGCCCGGGTTGGCCGCTACTTCTTTAGCCACGGCGTAGGCGAGGGAATTATTATTACCAACGACGAAATTCTCGAAAGTATAGCTAGGGTTGAGGTTTTTGGTGGGAGGGGCGCTTCGTTTCTGGCCTTTATCGGATTTAATCTCAAGGGCAACCCTCTCCATCGAGCCGCCTTTTTTAAGGGCAAATTCAATTTCTTTTATGGAAGGTTCAATTTTTGAAATCGCTTTCAAGATGATGTCTTTATTCTTTTTTTCGAGCCAGCTCAAAGCAAAAGAATTGGGCACGTATAAAACTGCCGTTTTGTCGCCCTTAAGACTAAGCTCGGTGCCCTTATACCAGGTCGCAAATTGCATTTTGGGCAAGATCACCTCTATCTCGCCGAGCGCCGCTTGCCAGACTCTATCGGCGGCCAATTTTCCCTCCCGGGCAGTGAAAATTTGATCGTTTGCCTTGCAAACTATTCTTAACTACCCATTTATTTTAATTTTGAAATCTTGACTTGTTGTCGGATTTTCCAATGCCATCTGGCATTTATCAAATTTCTACTGCCCGGCTCAGCTCTCCCAAATAAAGTTATCCACAGGCAACCTTACTTTATTGGCTTTATGGTGCTGTCGTCAATAGCCTGTGGATAACCCGTGTTATTCACCTGTAAATAAACAACCTATATAAAATTTTAGAGTGTTTCGTTCGGTCTTTTTTCGCCAGGCCTGTGGATAAGTTGTGGAAAACTTTGCCTTGCCTGTGGATAACTCAAACTGAGACTGCCATCCCCCTTGACGTTATCTTTAAGATAGGGTAAATTTAATTCGCAAAGCTAACTTTTCCCGCCGGCTAAAAGCTAGGCGGGACCCGCCTCCACAAGGAGCCGAGGGCCGAAAGGAAACATGATAAAATACGAAATAACTTTTATCGTTGAAGAAAACGGCACAGCTGATGCCGTTTTAAAATTGCTTGAGGGCAGCTCAATCAAGCCGCTGAAAACTACTGATTGCGCCGTGAGGGAATTTGCCTATCCGATCAAGAAAGCCGGCAGAGGCCGGTATTTTAATATTCTGATTGAAGCAGAACCGGAAAATATTGCCAAACTCGAAGAACAGCTGAAGCTTGAGCTTTCAGTTTTGCGTCACTTGATTGTTAAAGCGCTAAGGACTCCTCTGCCGCTTCCGCCGGCCAAGAAACCGGCAGCAAAAACCGAAGAAAAACCACCGGTTGAGAAAGTTGCACCGGAGCCACCTCAGATAAAACCTGAAGTAAAAGAGGAAAAAGCGGGAGCTAAGGCGGAAGCTAAGAAGGAAGTGAAGCCGGCCGAGAAGCCTAAAGCCGCCCCCAAGAAGCCGGAAGCGAAGAAAGCCCTCCGCAAAACCGCTAAGCCCAAGGTTGAAATTGAAGCTAAAGAAGAAAAAGAGGCTAAGCCTGAGGTCGAGATCGCCAAGGACATCCTGGACGAAAAGCTTAAAGATTTAGTAGAGGATTAAACTAAATTGGTCAGAGGGGCAAGGTGGAAAGATAACGAAGGGATAATATGCTAAACCTAAACCGAGCGATGATACTGGGAAATGCGACGCGAGACCCCGAGCTAAGGTCAACCCCAAGTGGCCGCTCAGTAACCAGTTTTGCCGTGGCGACCAACCGCCGCTGGACAGATCAGACAAGTGGCGAGCAGAGAGAAGAAGTGCAGTTTCATGAAGTAGTCGCTTGGGGGAAGTTGGCCGAGATTACCAGCCAGATCATAAAAAAGGGAGCCAAGGTTTATGTCGAGGGACGGCTCCAGACCCGAAGCTGGGAGGGCCAAGATGGGGCAAGGCGCGAGCGAACCGAAATAATCGCCGAAAATATTATCGCTTTATCGCCCCGCGGCGCTGGCCAGGGTGACTATGAGAAACAAGAAACCCCCGAGGAAGTAAGCCAAGACAAAGCCGAAACTAAGCCAAAAGCAGCCGAGAAGAAAAGCGAGAAAACGGCGACCGACGAAGAAGAAATTAATCTAGACGAAATACCGTTCTAGCAAAGCTAGAATAGTCTAAAACTGGAGATTTATGGCGAAGAGAAGATGTAATGCCTGCAAAAACGCTGTTATCGACTTTGACTACAAGGACTCAGGCCTGTCCCGTTTTTTGAATAGTTGGGCTAAAATCAAGTCAAGAAGAGAAAGTCGTCTTTGCTCCCGTCACCAGAGAAATCTGGCCACGGCAATCAAAAGAGCAAGATATCTTGCTCTTTTGCCGTACACACCAAAGTAAACTAATCCAAGTCTCAAGGCGCAAACCTCAAAATGAAAATGCAAAATTTTTCATTCTGAACCGTAATTTTGAGATTTGAGATTTACATTTTGCGTTATGCTCAATATTTCAGATCTACAAACAGGGACATTTATCATTTACAACGGCCAGCCCCATCAGGTCATTTATAAGGAGCATTCAAAGCTCGGGCGGGGCGGGGCGATTTTAAGAACTAAGCTGAAGAATTTGATTTCTGGCGCCATCTACGACACGACTTTTAAGGGAAACGAGAGACTCGAAGAGGCTAATATTACCAGGTCAAAAGCGCAGTTTACCTATAAGGACTCTAACGGGTTTAATTTTATGAATATGGTCAATTTCGAGCAATTTAGCCTGTCTCAAAATCAAGTCGGCCCCTCTGGCGGGTTTTTGAAGGAGGGGATGGATGTCGATGTTTTGAACTGGAACGGGAAGGCAATTAATATCAATCCGCCGATCAAGGTTGAACTAGAGATTGCCGAAACGGAGCCGGCAATCCGTGGTAATACCGCCCAAGGTTCAGTTACTAAGCCAGCTATGCTTGAGACCGGAGCCAAAATTCAGGTACCGATCTTTATAAAACCCGGCGATATTGTTAGAGTAAACACAGAAACGGGAATGTATGTAGAGCGGGTTAACAAAAGTTGATTGCAATTTTAAGTTTTGTAGTCTCCGACATTGCGTCGGAGGGGTGGTGTGGCCAATGCTTTAAAATTAATTCATTGAAAATTCAATTAAAATTTTAAATTTAAAATTAGTAAAGTTCGTGATGATTAATTTTTCCCTCAAAACTCTTCCCAACGGGATTCGCGTGATCACGGCTCCTCTTACTCAATCTGAAGCGGTGGCTGTTTTAATCTTGGTCGGCATTGGCGGGCGCTATGAATCAGAAGACAAATCGGGAATTTCCCACTTTCTCGAACATGTTTTTTTCAAGGGGAGCAAAAACTACCCTACGGCACAGGATTTGGCCAAGAAACTCGATGGTTTAGGGGCCAACTATAACGCCTTTACCTCGGAGGAGTACACTGGTTTTTACATCCAATCGGCAGCCAATGATTTCAGCTCGTCGCTCAATGTTCTGTCAGATATGTTTCTGAATCCACTTTTTCCTGAAGCGGAGGTGGAAAGAGAGAAGGGCGTGATCATCGAGGAGGCGAATATGCGCCGCGATGTGCCCCAGATTCACGTCCAGGTCTTATCGCAGGAGCAGATGTTTCCAGGTTCGGCCTTGGGCAGGGATTTAATCGGCACCCCCCAAACCGTTAAATCAATTTCGAGAGAGGATATTTCCTCGTATTTTGAGAAGGGCTATCTCCCTCGTTCAATGGCAATTGTTATCTCCGGCAACCCCAAAGATGAGAACTGGCTCTCGCCAACCGAGAAGATTTTCTCGTCCGGGAAGGAAGGGGAACCTGTCGCTTATCAAGAATATCGTCCCGAAGGGGTAAGGGAGAAGGTGGTAGAAGAGTTGCGTAAAGTGGACCAAACCCATTTTGTCCTTTCAACTTTGACTTTTCCCAAAACAGACCAGCGTCGCTACGCCCTCTCTCTTCTCGCCGCTATCCTTGCAGGTGGGATGTCAAGCCGCCTATTTAGCGAAATTAGGGATAGAAGAGGGTGGGCCTACTATGTCAAAGCCGATCTGGGGACCTATCACGACACTGGCTGCCTTAGCTTCTCGGTCGGTGTCAAAAAGGATAAATTAGAGGACTCGGTCAAGCTCATTCTCGAGCAAATCGAGCAGATCAAAAAAGACGGCCCCCAGGAGGAGGAACTGGAGCGCTCTAAAGCCAATTTAAGGGGTCATTTGGCTCTCTCTCTTGAAGGGAGCTTGGAGGTGGCGAGCTTTTTGGCCGAGGAGCTTTTATACGAGAAGGAAATCCGCCAGCCCGAAGCGATAATCGAAAGCCTGGGTAAGGTTCAAAAAGAGGAGATTCGCGACTTGACCCGAGAAATTTTCGGCTCTGGCAGAACAGGTTTGGCTTTGATATCATCAGAAAGCAAAAAAGGAAAACTAAAGGAGTTATTTTAAGGGGTCTATATGAAGAAACGCTATGACAACACTGAAAAAACGCTAATTGCCGTCAAGCCGGAATCTATTCAGCGCCAAATCGTTGGCGAGCTCATATGTAAATTTGAGAAAAGGGGGCTGAAAATGGTCGCCTGTAAAATGGTTGCCCCAACCGAAAAGGAAGTTAGCCGGCACTATCCTGATGATCAGGAGTGGTATGTTTCATCAGGTACGAAGACCTGGGAAAACTACAAATCCAAAGGTATCGACCCGGGAATGACTCCAGTTGAGCTAGCCAAAAGAACCCGAAAGCGCCTTCTTGACCACTTAACCGACCGACCGCTTTTGCTTATGGTCTGGGAAGGCCCCCACGCCGTCGCCTTGGGGCGCAAGACGGCTGGCTCGACTAATCCACTAGTGGCCGATATCGGCTCAATCAGAGGCGATTACAGCACTGAATCTTATGAAATAGCTGATGATCTGGAGAGGGCAATCCACACTTTAGTTCACGCTTCAGGTTCAATTGAGGAGGCCGAGGAGGAAATTGCTATCTGGTTCAAACCTGACGAAGTCCTCGATTACGATCTTATAACAGAAGACGTTTTTTATTCCCATGACTGGGGACGGGTGAAAAGGCATAAATAGTCCCGTGGCTAAATCTAAAGAGTTGTTTAAGCTAGTGATTACTGCCATCGTGGTCAAAAATGGCTGCTTTCTGATTGCCAAACGCTCCGAACATGAGGAGAAATTCCCGGGGCGATGGACTGTCCCCGGGGGGAAACTCCACGTCAGCGACTATAATCAGGTAGAGAAAGACACCCCTCATTACTGGTATAACGTTCTCGAGCGAACCCTAAAAAGGGAAGTTTGGGAGGAAGCAAGGGTTAGGATAAATAATGTCCGCTATGTCACCTCCTTGGCTGACGCCCCGGAAGGCAAGGACCCCTCGGTTGTTTTGTCGATGATGGGGGAATGGACCTCGGGCAAACCGAAAATATCGGATGAACTGGTTGAATTTGCCTGGGTCTCTCTGAAGGAGGCCAAGAGATACGACCTGATTGAAGGAATTTGTGAGGAGCTCGAGCAGGCGGAAAAGCTAATCTGCGGCGAGCGGACGGTTTGGAAAAGGAAAAAATGACCTATTTTTTGGCGATAACAGGTTCGTTTTTGCTGACAGCCGTATTGACGCCGGCTCTGGTCAGGTTTGCCAAGAAGCGCAATCTTTTACCTCCTCCAAGAAAGAGGGATCTTCACGCAAAAAAAACTCCCAGGTTAGGCGGGATAGCAATCGTCGTTTCTTTCCTTGTCGTAATGATTTGTTTGGCTGCCTTCGCTCTCCCGGAGACAACCGATTTTGGCTTCCCTTTTGCGATTTTCGACGTATCGATTGACAAGCGGCTTTTAGGGATACTCTTGGCGACCATTCTCCTATCTGTTGTGATGCTATTTGACGACCTTCGAGGGCTGCCGGCGTACTTTAAGTTTTTTGCTCAGATCTTGGTTGGGCTTACCTTAATTGCTTCGGGGATAGGAATAACTTATCTTAATAACCCCTTTGGGCTGGCGATTGCCCTGGATTCGGTTAAATTTCCCCTAGAAATAGGGGGCGATGTATACCACATTGTTTTATGGGCTGATCTGCTTTTTTTAGCCTGGGTTGGGCTCCTGATGAACGCGACCAACTTCATAGACGGGCTTGACGGGCTTGCTAGCACGCTTTCTCTCTTGAGCGCTCTTATCCTCGTGGGGATATCATTCAGGGTTTCTCAACCGGCTACAGCCCTTATGGCGGGGGTTCTAGCGGGGGCAATCGCCGGGTTTCTCCCCTATAACTTGCCTCCGGCAAGGGTATTTTTAGGAGATACAGGAAGCATGTTCCTCGGGATGATGCTGGCTGTCTTGACCGTCATATCAGGAGGGAAACTAGCAACCCTCCTTCTGGTTTTCGGGCTAGTTATCTTGGATAGTCTCTATGTGGTTGTCAAGAGGATAATAAGGAGAAAGAACCCTTTTACAACCGCCGACCAAACCCATCTTCACCACCGATTTTTACAGGCCGGATTTAGCCCTACCTCGACCCTCATTTTCATTGTTGCCTTCTCGCTTTTATTCGGAGCGGCCGGCCTGCTTCTCGAAGGGAAACTGAAGATTATTATGGTGGCAGTGTTAGCGGCGGTTTCTTTGACGATTTTTATAGCCCTAGATCTCAAAAAGTCAAAACTTAAAACTTGAAATCCTGTTGAGGTTAGTTCTCTTTTTCTAGCTCTTTGGAGAGGATTTTTTGCTGAACCTGATAGGGATTGCCGACATTTTTTAAAATCATCGCTGTTTTTGCTCCGGATGTTTCGATCTCAACCTCGCCGAAATCAAACATAGTTTGCCAGATACCCTTTTTTGAGTGGGAAACGTTTTGAATATTGGAAAGTGGAACCTCGTTATTGGTGCGATGAAAGAGGTGGCGCTGGAAGATGGCGAAAATCCGCTCGTTGGTCAGGATGTAAACGGTGTTTAGCCAGAGGTAGTAGCTCAAAATTCCATAAAGTCCGGCGATCCCGATTGAAAGAAGTATAAGCTTGACCCCCCAGCTGGGACTGAAAATTGCCAGAGGCAGGGAGCCGATAAAGATGATAACGATTATTAATATCGCCGCTTTGGAGAGGACCCAAGGGTGCTGCTGCCAGACGGCTTTAATCTCCTCGTCCTCACGCTGGCCTTCGAAGGATTCAATCCGCATGGCCTTATTATAGATTGAGCGCGGAGCGTTGACAAATGATGCGAAATATGGTAGTCTTTTGCGATCGTGAGAATGCGCTTGATTGAGGCTGAGCGAAGCCTCACGCGAGCAGTTCTCGCGACGAAGGTTTACAAAATCGGTTCACCCGTCCCGAGGCGTTAGCTGGAGGCGGGGAATCACAACGAGGCGACTTACCACACGGGCCGCCGCCGCTGAGCACTGAAAGGAGTGATAGCGGTGAGACATTGTCTTGTCGTGTGGGCCGCTGTCGCCTTTGCGGCGGCGGCGGCCTTCATCCTGTCGGGCACAGCCTGGGCCGAACAGGTCCAGGTGGTGTTCGATGGCCAGCAAGTTACCGTCGAAGTTGACGGTAAGTACTGGCGGGAGCACCCCTCGCAAAGGGGGCTCCAGGCGACGGTAAGCGACACCCGCTCGACTGTGAGTGGGCTATCGCGACAGGTGGCTGACCACGAGGTCCGCATCGGCGGCCTCGAGCCGGCCCAGCCCGAACCCGCTGTACCCCCGCCCGGAGGGGCAATCCCGGGTACCGACGGGGCGCAAGCCCTGAGAGAAGGGGGGAGACATATGTCTCCCTGGGAGATCGTTGCATTGATCGTCGTCAGCCTCTTGGGGCTGGCGGCAGCTGTCGTGGGGACAGTGTGGGGGATTAGTGCGGCCATGGGCGCGATGGCTAACGGTAACACAAACCGTGGCCTGACGCACCGAACAAACCGCCGGATGCCGACCCCGCCCGCATCCCTCGGCCCAACCTATGTTAAGGGGTGTGTGACGTATGGGACCGATGGGCGGGCTGCAGGCGGCTGGGAGGAGTATGAGACGTACGCGCCTCCGGCGATGCCGTATACGGGAGCAGGGATTCCGTTTCACTCTCTCCCGCATCCGGCACCTGCTGCGCATCTAGCTCGTCCTGCACCTGTGGCTGCTCCGGCCGCTCGGGCTGCCGCACCGGCTGCACCCGCCGCTCCCGCAGCACCCGCTGTACCTGGAGCAGGCGCTGGTGCTCCCGCCCCTGCGGCTGGTGCACCTGCGCCGGCTGGTCAGCCGCCCGCTGCCGCCGCTCGGCGCCCGGCAGCTGGTCGTGGCGGTGGCCGCCGCGCCGCGGCGGCCACGCCGTAACCCCCGACGATGCTGTCGGGGTCCCGAGAGGAGGGATACAAAGGGAGTCGCGCTTGTTCTTGAGCCGACTCCCTTTTCAGTTGATAGAGAGTGTGGAATCTGCGGCCCGGAGGGCATCCGAGCCTTGACTTTTTTGATGATTTGTGTTATAGTATTTCGATCGCAGGATGAGGAGTTTTTGACATAGATACAACTGAACGTACTGCCGAACTGTCCGCCTGCGAGGACAGTGAGGCAAGACGTGATGACTAAGGTGAATCCGGACTGCCCATCGCGGCGCCGGAGAGCCGAAAGGCGGTCCACCAGCGTGGCCGCCACCGCCTGACAGGCGGAAAGGAGAGTGAGCGAGATGACACGTCTCGCGCGCATTTCCACGCTGGCCGCCATCATCGCGGTGGCGGCCGCAACCCAGTCGTTCGCCGCTCCCAAGACGGTTACAGTTGTTTGGGACGGCCAGGAAGTGCAAGTGGCGGTCGACGGGGAGTACTCCGGTACACCCGAAGACCAGACCTTGCAGCAAGTGATCGCGGGCGATGTTCGTCCCGCGGTCCGTACCCTGGAGAAGCAGATGGCTGATGTGAACAAGGCCATCGCTGACCTGCGCGAGGCTCAAGGGCTGCCGCCGCTGGCGCTACCCGAGGGCGCCGAGGGCTCTTCGAGCCCCTCGGTTCCTGTTCCCCCTGCTGAGCCTGAATCTCCTCAAGGGGAAGAGGGCAAAGGCACGGCCCCGACCCCCGCCCCTGCACCGAATGCTGGCGGAGGGCTCACCGAGAAGCAGGCCAAGGCGATTGCCGACAGGGCCATCGCCGAGGCACTGACAGCGATGGGGCTTGATCCATCGAAGACGATGGTCGAGCAGCTCCGCGACAAGCTGGCGGCCCAAGCGGAAATCGTGACGGTGAACGGTCTGAAGGACATGACCGACGCCGTCAACGCCGCCAACAGGAAGGCAACGCGGGTCTTCTGGGTGGCTATCGGCGCAGGCGCGGTTGCCCTGATCGCGCTTTTCCTGGCGATCTGGGCACTTCTCCACTCGCGCGGCACCCGCCGCGGAGTGGTGCGGGTGGCGGCCGGGCGCTACGCCCCGCCGGCAGAGGGGGAGCCGGAAGCGCCGATCGAGGGCGTAGAGGAGGACTGGCTGTTTAGCGGCCTCCCGCGTGCCCACGACGAGCCGGAACCCGCCGAGGACGAGGGCGCGCCGCCCGCCGTGGCGGAGCCGGTTTTCGAGGATCCGGATTTCGTGGCTCCCCCGCCCCCGCCGGCTGAGCCGCCCGCCGACCCTGACGCAGTTTGATGATGAACTCCGGCCCTGACTCCGCCAACCCGCTTCGACTCGAATCGAGGCGAGCTAGCGGATGTCGGGGCCTTGACCCCAAGATCAAGGGGGACAGCAACGTTGCTGTCCCCCTTTTGCGTTTTATGATATTTGATGGAATAATTAAAGGCAAACGACTTGATTAGCAAGCTTTGTTTTGAGTAAGTTAAGTATTTAGTTTTAGAAATGTAAGGGGGAAAAATTGAGCACCGAAGGAGAACAAGGGCGAACTCAAGAGGAGCCTGAATCACAGGCTGTGCCTGATGCTTTAAGTCCCGATAAAGCAGGAACAGGCTGGGATCTTGAGCCTGGGGCTGCCGAGCCTCTTCCTCTAGAGCCATCGCCCCGGTCAGAATCTGCCGAACCCCCCGAGCCAGCTCCGCCGCCAGTACCCCCATCATCTGAAGAAGATGAGGATATAGATATCCCGGCATTTTTGCGCAGACCTGCTGAATCACCGGCCGCCCTCCCCGAGTCCGACGAGGCCGTTCAGCCGTCTTTGTCATCTACCGGTCCTCCCACCCCACCGGCACTACCCAGTCCGCCGTCAAGGGAGCTAACACCAGATGAAGCGGGGGAGCTAGATGAAATAATTGCTCGGGAGCTTGAAAGGGTGGAAAAAGATTTCGGCCGCGATTTGACGGTTGCGGAAGTGGAGGTAATTGTTGCCAATGTTATTAGATCCAAGCCCGAGTTCGGCCAGGCGCTTTCCGCCGTTGACCAGACGACGGCAGATATTTATTCCCATTATGAGAGGATTACCAAATCAACAAAACTGAAAAGATTTTTAAGGGGTGTCGCTTCATTTTTTGGCTATACGGCGGTTGGCGCCGCGGCGGGAATGGCGGTGCGCACCGGGGTAAGGGCAGCGATTGCCCACGCCTTTCATCTTTCGGCAACGGCTTTTAACCCGGGAGGAATGGCAGCAGGAGGGCTAGTCGGTGCGGCAATCGGTGGGTTCAGAGGAGCGCAGGCCGAGAAGAGGCGACTCCACGGCGCGGCAGCGGCGCTTAACGAGTTTAAACGGATTAAACAAGAAACTGGCCGGGACCATGCTTTGAGCTTTTTGGCTAGTGTTCTCCAGGGAGGAAGGTTTCAAGGTACCCACGAGGAACTTCTGGGGATGATCGGGGTTTTGAGAAGAGAATCGCTTTGGGGGGCAAGTGAGGCAGGCCAGCTTTGTGAGGTGCAAGATACGGTTAGAGTGGACGGGCAAGAAATGGTAGTTGACGATGCCTTGGTCGCCGGTTACCTCCAAGGGCTGGGTCCTGCCGGCGAGACGCTTTATCAGAGCTACCGCAGTAGCCCCGAAGCGAAGGCGTCGATTCGGAGAGCAATCAAGAGAGGAGCGATCAGGGGTGCGGTAATTGGTGTCGGAGCGGGACTGGTAAGCGATTTGGTGGGTTGGTGGCTGGCAAATGTCAGGGCCGAGCAAGCCCAGGCGGCAATTGATGCGGCGGCAGCCAAGAAGCAGGCGGCTCTCCAGGGCGGCTCTGAGGAGTATTTAAAGGCTCATCATGCCGGAGAATCTTATGAATATGTTAACCGGATGGCAACCCCTACTGCTCAAGAAGCGATTTTACCGGCCGATGTCGGGCCGGACTGGCTGACAAGCCACGGCTTGTCAGCGGAACCGACTGATTTTGGCAATGCCCTAAAGCACGCTATTTATTCAAATAACATTCAGCCGCCAGAAGGGGTAACACCGGAGCAGTTTCAGGGTTTTTTGCAGCTTTTAAACTATGTTAAGCCGGAAGTCGCCGAACATATGAATATTCCGCTTGAGGACGTTTCCCGCGGAGTTGAAGGGGGCGTTTATCATTTTGACCGAAGCTCGCTTGGGGCGCTGGTTGATTCGGTTTTTAAATCCGGCGGGCAATTGGAACAGTTGAACTACGAGACGATTGCTGATGCTGACAAATTGTTAACAAATGTTTTTCCTCAAATGTTGGAACAGGGCGCCAGACAGGCTGGCGAGGAAGCGGTTCGCCAAGCCGGTGCGGAGCAAGCGGTTCAGGCGGCTGGAGCTGCGGCCAAAACCGCCGGTGTGGAAGGCCTAAAAGAAGGAGCTCTGCACGCGGCCGGGATTGGAACCGGTGCCGCTTTGGGGGGCGCATGGGCGGCGCGCCGCGACCGTGAAGAAGGTGTTGCGGCAATTGAAGAAGCAGAGCAGGCTACCGGAGTCGCTGCGCGTAGTTCAGACGAAACCCAGCCGGAAGCTGAAACTGGTGGCTCTGGAACGGGTGAGGCTCCAGGCGAGGGCCAACCGCCGGCGGAAGCGGCTGGTCCGACCCAGAGTGAAGAAGGCGCTGAAGCGGCTGGAGGGGAAGGGCCAACCGCACCAGAGCCAGCTCAAGAGCCAGGTGCCCCAGCGGAGCGCCCGGAGCAGCCACAGGTACAGCTTTCACCAGAAGATCAGGCCAGATTAGATGAACTTTGGACTGAGGCCGAAGAGGCGGAGAGAGAGTTTAGGGTTGTGTATGGGGGCAAAGAGGTACTGGATGCGAGGAGCGCGGTTGATTTAGTCAAAGAGGCAGAGCGTAAAGCGAAAGAGACGGGGGGAGATAGATGGGAAGAGGAGTTCCAAGTCGTACTGGCCCAAAAGATTTTTGAGGAGAGAGTGCAAAAAAGTATCGGACCTCTTGAGGGTGAGGAGAGCGCCTCGACTGATCGCGTCCTGGCGGAAGATTTAATTTTACTTTGGAACCGCGACAAAGATAAGATAAATAAGATAAGAGGAGAAATTTCTAAAATAACAAAAGGCACTTTGCTTTGAGCGAAAGGAGACAAGATGGCTATCGGTGAATTGGAGAAAAGGATAATTGATGAACTTGGGCTAGGCAGCCTCGGGCCGCAGGAGCAGGAAGCGGCCTTGAAAATGGTTGATGAACGGCTTGAGAAAAGGTTCGTCGCCAATCTGCTCTTCGACCTGCCAGAGGATAAGAAGCGGGAACTTGAGCAAAAAGTTGAAGTGATGGAAAATCCCACCCCAGAGAGTGTTTTTGATGCTGCGATTGGCCTTCATCCCAACGCCCAAGGGGTACTTGAAAAGTCAGCTAAAGACATAATAGATGAGATGAAAGCTTCGATGAGCAAAACCGCTCCGGCGCCGGAGGCGCCAAAGAACGAAGCTGAAACTTCTGGACAAGAACCTGGTACTTCGTCTACCCAGCCCCAGATGTCGCCCACCGCTCAGTCGGGAGAAGGCCAAACCCAGAGCGACGGGGAGAGTTTTCCGCCAACGCCACCAACACCCACGCCGCCTTCGCCGCCAGCCGAGCCAGAGCCTGCTAAACCAAAGGATGAAACACCGCCGGTTAGTCCGCCAGAAGATGAAGGCCCTAAAGTTGGCACCCAAAGCAGTTTCGGCGCGGGCGGCTTAGCCGAGACACCGGATTACTATCAACCGGCCAGTCAAGAAATTATGCCACAGAAAGATACCAATTCTTCTGGTGATAAAGCGCCCTCTGGTGCTGCGCCAGCACCTGAAGCCCCCGAACAGCCAAGCGACGCTGCTCCCACCGCTCCCTTTAATCCTCCTCCTGCCGAAGACCCCAATGCACCCTCTACCGGAGGAGCAGCCCTCTAGATTTTGCTGGGCGAGAAGCGCTCGGATAGTGCCGAAAGCGTATTTTTGCTATAATTAATTCAGACAGGAGGTGGCGTACTGAGAGATTCGGAAGGAGCCAGAATGTTGTTTGGTTTGGCGCGATATGCGTCGAGCTTTAGGGTACAGATAAAGTTAAAAGCTCTGCCTGCCGGCGGGCAGGGTAAAAAATAAGAGCGAAAAGGGCATGCAATATAAAGTACCACAGAACATAGACCTCGAAGACAAGATTGTCGGGCCGTTTACGATGAAGCAGTTTATTTATGTCATCGTCGCCGGCGGGATTATTTACGCTTGGTGGAGTTATTTGAGCAATAATTACGTGGATTTTATGCCTGCTTTTCTGATTTTCGCCGTGCCGGTTGGTTTCTTGGGCTTTTGCCTGGCTTTAGTAAAGGTAAACGAACGGCCGTTTGAGTTTTTTCTTTTAAATTTATTGCGTTTTATTTTTTCGCCCAAGCGGCGGGTTTGGCAGGAAGGTTATAAAACGGAAGATGTAATCGTTGTAGACAAAACGGAGGCAGCTCAGCCAAGAGAGACTTCTCGAGACACAAGAAGTCTCGACGATCTTTCTGTAAGTCTAGAAAAACAGGCAGGAATTTTAAGGCAGCAGGAATTGACTCAAAAACCGGCGGCTGAAAAGCCCGGCTTTCTCGCTGGCGTCTTCGGTAAAAAGGGCGAGAAGAGCGAATCAACTCTAAATCTCTCGGTCAAGGATGTCAAAGAGGCGGCTCAAAAACAAAGCCAAGCCCAAACGGCACCAAAAGTCGAAAAAACGCCGCCAGCAGCAGTTGGCCAGAGTGCTGCCCCCAAGCGAAAGTCAGGTGGCTTATTTGGATTTATGAAAAAATAGACTTTAATTTAAACTATGCCTAAACCTAAAAATCCCACCCAACAGCACCTGCCCTTTTCCGCTATTTATGATGATGTCGTGGTGACAAAGCGCGGTCAGTTTTGTCAGGTGGTAATGGTTAACTCGGTTAACTTTGGTTTAAAAAGCGAGGAAGAGCAAAATGCAATCATTGCTCAATATCAGGGCTTTTTGAATTCTCTTTCCTTCTCGGTTGAGATTATTGTTCATTCCAAAAGGCTTGATTTGACCAATTATGTTAAGGACCTTGAGGGCAGAATTGCCCAAGAGCCAAACGAGCTTATCCGTTATCAAATCCAAGAATATGTTGATTTTATCCAAAAGCTGATCTCGGTTGCCAATATAATGGACAAGAAGTTTTTTATTGTTGTGCCCCATCTTTTGAACCCTGGCGAGCTCTCGCGCGGCGGGTTTTTCTCGTCTGTTTTCGGCTCATCTCACGTTCATCTCCAAGTTCCTCTCAAAAGATTCAAGGCGGTTAAAGATGCCTTAGGTGAAAAAACAAATACTGTTGTTTCGTCTTTAGCCTCGATGGGCATTTCCGCTCAAGTCCTTTCTACCAAACAGCTGATAGAACTGTTTTACCGCACTTATAATCCGTCTGAGGCGATGCAGGCGAAAATGCAAGGCGAGGTGGAGGCAATCGGCGTTCAGGCGGAAAAACCAAAACAGGAGCTGCAGGCCGCCGAGCCGAAAACAACCAATGTTTCGATAAAACAAAATAAATAATTTTTAGTTTTACATTTTAAATTTTAACTTTGACCGAAGGGAATATGCCTATTTTCCAAAACATCCAAAACAGAAAAGTGATCAAGCGCGCCGAGCAGGAGATTGAAAAATCGTCGGCGAATATGTTGGATTTCATCGCCCCGGCCAGCTTTCAGGTTACCCCCAATAATCTGCAAATTAACGATCTTTTTGTTAAAACCCTCTTCGTTTATTCTTACCCCTCTTTTCTTAATTCAAACTGGCTTTCCCCAGTCATTAACTATGATATTACAATGGATGTTGCTCTTCACATCGCCCCGCTTGAATCAAATCTTTTTCTGGAAAGGATGAGAAAGCAAGCGGGCAGACTCGAGTCGAGCCGTCAGATTGAACAGGAAAAAGGGTTGGTCAGAAATCCCCAGCTTGATCGGGCCATTGCCGATATTGACCAGCTTCGCGAGGATTTGGTTTCGGGACAACAAAGGATATTTAGAGCCGCCCTCTATTTCACCCTTTATGCCAAAACCTTGCAGGAATTAAACGAGACTGCCGACCAGTTGACTTCGATGCTTGGCGGGCTTTTGGTTTATACCAAACAAAGCATATTTCAGATGGAGCAAGGCTTTCACACTAGTCTGCCTCTAGCTGAGGACGAGCTTTTGATTGCCAAGAACCTGGACACCAACTCGCTATCGACTACCTTTCCTTTCGTCTCGGCCGAGCTGACCTCGAGTAAAGGGGTTTTGTATGGCATCAACAGGCATAATAATTCGTTGATTATTTTTGACCGCTTTAATCTCGAGAACGCTAATCAGGTAGTCTTTGCCAAATCCGGCGCCGGCAAGTCCTATGCCGTCAAGCTCGAGGCATTGCGCTCGCTTATGTTTGGCACCGATGTTTTGGTGGTTGATCCCGAAAACGAATATCAAGCCCTTTGCGAGTCAGTCGGGGGAAGCTTTCTTGACTTTTCTTTGAATTCGGAGAAGAGAGTTAACCCCTTTGATTTACCCAAAGCGATGGAGGGAGAAGATGGAGCTTCTGTCTTACGCTCGGCCGTAACCGACATCAAGGGTCTTTTGGCCTTGATGGTTGGAGGCGTTACGCCCGAGGAAGACGCGATTTTAGATAAAGCCGTCTATGATACCTATGCTTTGCGCGATATCACCGAAAATGCCGCTACGCATACTAATACGCCGCCGCTTTTGACTGATCTGCAGGGAGTTTTGCAAAATACGACTGGGGCAGAAAGTTTGACAAGAAGACTTGCTAAATATACCGAGGGGACTTTTGCCGGTCTTTTTAACCAGCCGACTAATTTTGAGCTTGACCGCGGCTTCGTTGTTTTCTCAATCAGAAATCTGGAAGAGGCTTTGAGGCCTTTGGGGATGTATATGATCTTAAACTATATTTGGTCGCAGATTCGCCACAATATGAGAAAAAGGCTCTTGATTGTTGACGAGGCCTGGATTTTGATGCAGTACCCGGATTCGGCTAGATATCTTTATTCATTGGCTAAGAGGGCCCGCAAGTATTTCTTGGGGCTAACCATTATTTCCCAGGATGTTGAGGACTTTTTAAACAGCGAGCAGGGCCGGGCGGTTTTGAATAACTCCTCGATGCAGATTCTGCTTAAGCAGTCCCCGACAGCGGTTGAAAAGCTGGCCGAAGTTTTTCATCTGACTGAAGGCGAAAAATTTTTGCTCTTGGAATCTGATGTCGGCGAGGGGCTGTTTTTCGCCGGCTCATCGCATGTGGCAATAAAGATTGTTGCTTCTTACGCCGAAGATCAGATAATTACGACTGACCCGCGTCAACTTTTGGCTCAAAAAGAAGCTAAGGAAAAAGAGGAGGCGATGGAGGGGCCGGAAATAAGCTCTGACGCCATACTTGAACAAGCCCCGCCCCGAGCGGTTCCAGCCGCTCCTGCACCGGCGGCCCAGGCGATTGCGCCCCCGAAACCGGTGGCGCCAACTAGGCAAACTGCGCCAGCAGCTCCGACCGCACCGCCCGTTCAAACCTCTAAAGCCGCTCCCCCTACCGCGGTCCCGCCGGCGCCCAAAGCCTCACCGGCTCCCCAAGCTAAGGTTACCGGCGCTCAGAATACTGCCCCTGCTCAAGGCGCAGGGGTAAGGATTCCGGTTCAGAATAAGACCGCCCTGAGAACTTAGATAAAACCAGATGGAAGAGACCAAGAAGAATAATGCTCAAGATTTGACTCCGGTTGGCGAGATTAAAACCGGTGCTAAAATTCCTGTTGAATCGAAGCCGCAAGCTCCTTCTGCAGCGGCTCCGCCGGCGGCAAATGCCACCGGCGCCAAAGCGAGAATCGGCTCTTCTCAGATGCCGCCTGCGCCGGCAAAGGTGACGCCCACGGTTTTAGGCAGACCAGCTCCCCAAGGCCCGCCTGCTCAAGTCCCACCGCCTCCGCCCGGAGGAAAGGCGGTAATCGGCCGCCCCGGGACCGGGCCGAAGATATTTAAAATAATTGGTATCGTGGCACTGATTTTAGCCGCTGCCGCTGCCGTTTTCTTTTTCTTCTTTTATCGGGCGGTAGTTGACATTAATCCCACCCCCGCTCCCGACAAAATCCTTTTGGACGGCAAGGAAATAAAGGCAGGGATATATCGGCTCTGGCCGGGCAAGCACAAGATATCAATAGAAAAGCAAGGCTATGTTTCATATGAGCTTGAGAAAGATTTTTCAATTGCCGAAAAGCAAGAATTGAATTTTAAGCTCGAGGGCGAAAAGGAAACATCTCTGATTGCTTCCGGCGCGAAAAAAATCAGATCAACCAAGGATGAAAAGATATTTTATTTTCTAAGCTCCGAGGGGAGAATTTCTGCCTTTATCAAAACGGCTCCGGACAAAGCGATTATTGAAGAGCGCTCCAACGCTTCTTATCAGGGAGTCAAAGAGTATCTCGTGTCGGATAACGGAAACTTCGCCTTGATTTTGGACGCTCAGGCCCTGCGGGTTTTAGACTTTACCAGGGTTGATTTTGTTAACCAGGTCGAAGCGGTTTTGCCGCCTCTGGCAACATCTGTCGGTTCAATTTCCTGGAATTCGGGCAGCTCAAGATATTTTACTGAAGCAAACTCACGAATTGTTTATGATCTCAAGACAACCAGCGGTTGGGATTTAATTACCGCTGATATACGCCACTCTAAGGCTAATATCGTCATGCAGTTTAAGGAGGGTGATTTCAGCTCTCTAAACTTAGATTGGTCGGAAAGCCAGAAAAATATTTTGCTGGTTGGGGGGCGTCTTTGTGTTTTGGACATCGTTACTCGCCCCGAATGTTCAAAGCCGTCTGATAAGACCGATTTTATCTGGGGTAAATGGGGCCCCGCGGGTAAGTACGCCATCTTGGTTGATAAAAATCAAAACGCTTACGCTCTTAAAGGAGATAAAGTCGAGGACCTGAAAGTCAAAACAGCTGCTAATCTCGCTTTTTGGGAAAGTGAAAGCAAGGTGATTTTGTTAAGTTCGTCTAAGCCGGTCAGGATCGATTTTGACACGGGTGAGGTGATCAACTATGCTGAAATAAAGGGTACCAAAGGTGCCAATTCTTTTGCGGTATTGGACGGCAAGGCTTATTTTACTGATAATGAAGGATTAAAAGAAGCAATCCTGGTTAGTTCGGGAGAAGTTTATCAATAATAGATCAACGGAGGGGAATGAAAAAAGCTCTTAGTAGGTTTCTGGGATTATTTCTCATTCTAGGCTTAGCCATAGGTCTAACCGGTTGTTCCGGGTCAAATCAGCAATCCGGCGAAAAAATAACTCTTTATTGGTGGCGCAGCCGCGAAGATGCCAACGAGGATGTTTTACAGGAAGTCATCAAGGGCTTTGAGAGCGAAAATAAGACCGTCAAAATAGAACTTGTCCTAAAAGATCCGAGAACTTACGAGCAGGAACTGACCGAAGCTTTAGCCGCTCATCAGACAGTTCAGGACGCTCCGGATATTATTTCGATTAAGGGCGAGGATCTGCCCAAATATGTTCCCCTGCTCACACCAGCGCCGGGCAATCTTTTTGATGCTGAAGTGAGCAAAAGTAAAAAAACCGGCGAGACAACAACTCAATATGTTCAAGGGCTGTTTGAGGATGTTGTTATAAAGAGCGTCATTTTCAACGATGACGGCAAGCAGTTGGTTTATGGTTTGCCAATGGCGATTGATAATTTAGCGGTCTATAAGAACAAGAAGCTTTTTTCTCAAGCCGTCGAAAGGTTAACTACAGCCAATAAAGCTGAAAAAAATCTTTCAACGACTCAAATCAAGGAAATCAAAACTTTAATTGAGGGTGATATCGACACTTGGCAGAAGCTGGTTGAAGTGGTGCCGTATTTGAAGGTTGCTGACGGGGTAAATATCAGCCAGGCGGCGATCGCCCTCGGCACATCTTTAAACGTCGAGCGCTCCTATGACATCTTACAAACAATAATGATGCAAAATGGAACTGCTATGACGAATGAAGGATTGGATACGGCAACTTTTAACCTAAGCCAAACCGGCACCGTCGCCACCAAAACACCCGGTGAAGAGGCTTTGAAATTTTATTTAAGATTTTCAAACCCCAACGATCCTAAGGCTTATACTTGGAATGATAAAATGCCTAATTCTGTCGATGCCTTTATGCAGGGGCAAACAGCAATGATGATTCATTACGCCAGCACTTACCGGCATATTATTAACGAAACGCCGACGATTAAGTCCTCGCTTGATGTTGTGCCGATGTTTCAACTGGCCGATCCGAAAGTGCCGACCTCTCAAGATAGGCTCAAGACCTTTGCCAGGATGTGGGTCGAGGCCGTCCCCTCGGCTAAGGGGGATCAGAAACTTCAAAACGCGGCCTGGAGCTTTGTTCACCATATTACCAGCAAAACAGGCAGCAGGCCCTACCTTCAAGCAATGAAACTTCCCTCCGCTCTGCGGGATGCCTCATCGACTGCGAAGTTTGACGTCTTTGATGATCAAAAGAAATTTTCTGATACATGGTATAAGGGCCACCGAGCATTAGAAATTGACAAGCTTTTTATTGGGATGATTGACGAGGCCTACACCGCACGCAAATCCTTAAAGGATGCTCTTGACGGAGCGGCTGCTCAAACGACGGCGGTTTTGCAAGCCAGTCGGGCTAAGTGGGCAACGGCAGCGCCTTCGGCCGCTGAAGAGGAGGCGGGAAGTGGACCCTGATGTTCAACAATTAATTGGTTTGGTTGCCCGCTGGTACTGGCAGTTGATTTTGCCGGCGGGGACGATTTTAGCCGGAGTTATGATTGCCTACGGCGGGATAATTTATTCAACCTCCGCCGGGGAACCAACCAAGGTTGGAAAAGGTAAGGAGTTCATCTTTGGAGCAATTACAGGATTGATCCTTTTGCTCACAGCGGCCTTAATTATAAGAGCGATTATAACCTGATGGAAAACCTAATTAAATTGATTTCTCAAAGAGCTTACGCTCAAGTTGGAGAGGAAATCGACCGGCAGTTGAACCCGACGCCCTGGGTAGGGGGGGATGCCGGCGATATGATCTGGGCTCTTTTAAGCAATGTTTTAAGCCGTTTTCCTTATTTTCTGGGGGGGTTAGCTTTTGTCGCTCTTCTTTACGCCGGCGCGCTTTACATCTTCTCGACGGGAGACCCTCAAAAAATGGAAATGGCCAAAAAAAATATTGTCTGGGTTATCATCGGAGTTCTGGCGGTAGCAATGATTTATGCCGCTTTAGCGGCAGTCGCCTTTTTGGTTAGACCGAGGATAGGATAAAGGGGAAATATGTTTGGACTTGAGGGTTTTTCAGGTGCAGTCAACAGCGCGGTGGCCGGCTCTACTTCTGGTGATGATTTACCAGGGAGGTTGTACGGCGCGGTCGCTGATTGGTTCTCGGGTAATATTTTACCTCTTATCATCGGCATAGGAGTATTTGTAGCAGTTATTTTTGTTTTTTATGGTGCTTTTTTATATTTTACTGCCTACGGCGACGAGAATCGGGCGATGCTGGCTAAAAAGACGATTACCTATGCTTTTGTCGGGCTTATCATCGTCGGGCTTGCTTTTGCCATCGCCTCTTTCGTTCAAAGAGCTCTGATAAGAAACGAGGGGGGCGGGATAGAAGTTCCGACCGGTCCGCATACGGAAGATGATATAAGAAAAGAAAAGCTTTTTTAACTAATATTAATATTCATAACATATGCCGGAAATTGATTTAAAAGGAGTGATTGACAGGTTCCAGGGTTTAAGCGGGATGACCACACCGATTGTCAACCCGACCCCCCCTCCTGTTCGTGGAGGGGAAATGGAAAGCATCGGAATTAACTGGCAGAGCGTTATCAATCCGTCCGACTTCTACTACAGGCTGGTTTTGTCTTTCCTTTACGTTCTGGGGTCGATTACGGTGATTGTTTTGATATATGGCGGAATTCTTTACCTTTCTTCAGGAGGGGATGTTGAGAAAGCCGAGAGGGGAAAAAAGACGATCATCGGAGCGATAATTGGTTTGATTGTGATTGCCGCTGCCTATGCTGGCTATAATTTTATGATTGGCGCGCTGACCGGGGGATTAACTTAGAATTTATGGCAAATAACAACGAGTCGAACAGCAATAGCGAGTCGAACAGCCCGGAAACAAAACCTGGCGTTGAAACAAGAAGGGGGGAGGGTCTTGTTAAAGAGCTGCCGATTTTGGCAACCTCGATTTTGGGGACGGCTCTTATCGCTTTGGGGATCGGCTTTTCCCAGCCCGTGGGCGAGCAGTCAAAGCTTCAATATACCGGCGATCTCTGGTGTGTCTCAAACTGGGTTGAAGAGAGGCCCTACCGTCAGCTTCCTGACGGCCGGCCGGCTAAAGATCCGAGACTGGTGGGTAAAGAAGACTGGATTGTCCGCGAGCAGGTAGCGGCCAAAACCAAAGATGAAGCGGAAGCTAAAGCGCGAGAAAATAGCCACGGCTCTTTCGAACCCTCTGACGCTGACGCCCTGCGCGGCTATTTGGACCAAAATAATAAAGACGCTTTTACGTCGTATTTTAACACTGGCGCGACGGCTCCCGGGCCATGCATGGGGACCGGGGACACGAGTGTCCAAACCGGCAAGTGGTTGAGCGACATAATAAGAGAGATTTGCTTTGGCATAACTGGTGTGTCGGGAGAGAGAAAAGACCCTTATAACCCAACTGCTTTCACGGCCGATCAAATCAACCAATATTTGGCTCAAAAATATCCCAAGAGTCCCCTAGCGGGTCTTGGCGCCGCGTTTGTTGAAGCGGCCCAAAAAAATAATGTGAACCCGGGCTTCTTGCTTGGTATGGCCAATGCGGAAACATCACTTGGCTCTGGACCAGCGGTTGGCAGTTATAGTCTTTTTAATATCGGCGATGTTCGCAACGCCCGCAATTATTCTAGTTTTGAAGAGTCAATATCAGACGGGGCCAAACTTTTGGGTAGCGATTCATATCGGAAATTGCAAGGTGCTCATGAAATACGACTCAAGTGGTGCGGGTATGAAGGGGAGTCCGAAAGTAGCGGCGCTACTATCTCTGACGGCTCGGTTATTCATTACCTTTGTGCTAACGGGAATTCGAAATGGGAAGATGAAGTCAACATAGTTCTTGATGAGATGATCGCGATGTTCCCTGACTCTGGCGCTGCTACCGATGCAACCCCTGAGCTTTTGCCAAATGCCCCAGAGTGGTGTCCGACGACACCGCCCGCGGTTGGCCCCTCTTCGGGCGAGGATTACCGGCAACAGATTGCCCAGAAGTTTGCTGAGGAGATGAATAAGAGAGGTCGCGGCGGCGCAACTTCTGGAGAAGCGCTCGGGTTTTTTGACCGGCTCTTGGCAGCGATGCCCGGTACTTTACCGCCGGCGGCAAATAATATTGTTAAAGTTGCCCAGGGGGAAATTGGCTATGCCGCCAATGACAATTGCGCCAAGTATAATGCTTATGAAATTAACGGTACGCGTTGCTGGGCCTGGTGCGCTGCTTTTGTGACTTGGGTTTATAACAAAGCGGGTTTAAACATTGAGAGATCTGGTGGAACTGTTAGGCTAATGGAGCTTTTCCAAAACGGCCACAGTTTTATTAAAACTGCCGGCGGAACAGGATACAAGCCAATGGCCGGGGACGTTTTCTGGATGAAGGCCAATAATTCCAGCGGCTATCATGTCGGGATCGTAGAGACAGTTATTGGCAACACCGTCTTCACAATTGAGGGCAATGTAACCGGTGATGTAGTAGCGAGGAGAAGGCACGGCTTAGGTGAATTTTATGCTTTTGGGAGGTGGTAATGGCAAATATTGGTAAAACCTTGTTTAAATTCAGATATCTGCTGATTATTTTTGCTGTTTTAATCATATTAATTGCGGTTTTGGTTTTAAAAAATAAGGGCGATCTTTCCCAGAGTACTCTTTCTAATAAAGAAGTTTCTGCACCGGTGGAAAGTTTTGCCAGAAGCAGCCTTCATTATTATTCAAGCAGTGACGACCAAAACTTTTTTTACGGCTTTGATTCTGGTAATAAAAAGCTGGTTCAATTTAAAAGAAGCGACTTTAAACAAAATGGCCGTCAAATTTCCTTTGAGACTGTAGAGCAGGTTTACTCAAACAGCGCCTATGAAAATGTTATTATTAAGGGCTCAAGGCCAAAGGAAGAATTTCCCCGATTCTATTTTTGTGATTTTGAGCTTGGCAGCTGTCAGTCTTCGGCTTTACCTATCGGAGCGCTTTCTCTCTTACCGGCTAGCAACAAGGCGATAGCCCAGATCATTAATGAGGAAAAAGCGACCTTTGAACTCGTGGACTTGAAGTCGGAGGAATTTAAAGAACTTGCCTCAACGGATTCTTTTGAGTATAAGTTGGAATTCATTGACGATAAGACCGGCATGTTTTTTGCTGAGCCGACCGAGCCCGGGATTAATAACCCGATCTCGACCATATCTCTTGAGAACGGTCAAATAAAGACGGTTTTACGCGAGGCCAGCTCCTATCGGCTTTCGCCGCAAAGAAAATACCTGATTTTTTCCAAAGAAGCGAAAGACAAAACCCTTGTTTATTTATACGATATCGCCAAAAGCAGAGAAACAATTCTTGAAACCAACAGTATTCACCAAGCGTTCTTTTCTCAAGATGAGAGCAAAATTTATATCGTCGAAATTTTACCTGATGAACAAAAAGCAAAACTCCTTTTTTATTCCATGGGGAATGTCTCGGCCGAACCGACACTTATCAAAGAATATGCCTTTGGCAAAGATGACGAACTGACAGATGTGATTTGGCTTCGCGGTAGCGAATATCTTCTTTTAACTAAAGACGGTCTGGAGATGAGAATCGCTCTTTAACATATGTATTTGACTGGTTTTAAAAATACGGCTATTGTATAGACAAGCGAAAAATAGTATTTTAGTAAGTAGTTATTTATATTAATATTAGGGAGGGAGAAAATGAAAGCTCTAGATAAAGTTCTATCGGTAGGCGGAAAAATTGCTGGCGTGGTTGCTCTGTCATCAATTTATGGTCCGGTGGCGCATGCGCAAATAACGCAAGGCCCGATTGAAGGGATTAGCCTTTATGGGGGGTCGCTGGGCGAATTGATCGATATTATTATCCAGGTCGTACTATGGGGCGCTGGGGCTATTGCTTTTGCTTATCTTATTTATGGCGGTATCTCGTATATCACCGCCGGCGGCGATGCGGAAAAAGCGGGTAAAGGCCGAACGGCAATCCTTAACGCGGTGATTGGTATAATCGTTGTTTCGGCTGCATTAGCTATTTACAAATTTGTTTTACAGGGCGTAGCCGGCGACCTCTAGTCCAGTTGTTTTAAGAAGCTGTCATTCACTGGTGACTCGCCTTACCTCTTTTTCGGTAGTGATGCCAAGGCGGACTTTTTCTATTCCGTCTTGAAACATTGTCACCATTCCGTCGGCTCTGGCGGCTTGTTCAAACTCGACAATCGTGCCCTTTTTCTGGATCAACTCCTCGATTTTGGGGGTAATTTTCATTGTCTCGATAATGGCAATCCTGCCTTTATAGCCAGTGCCTTTGCAAGTTGAGCACGGGGTTTGGCCCTGAGAGCCAGTCCCTCTGCAGGTTTTGCAGATCATTCTAACTAGTCTTTGGGCGATGATTAAGTTGATTGAACCGGACAGAAGAAACGGCTTAACTCCTATGTCCAAAAGCCGCGGGATAGATGAAGGAGCGGAATTGGTGTGGAGAGTCGTCAAAACCAAATGGCCGGTCAAAGAAGCTTGAAGGGCTGTTTCGGCCGTTTCTTTATCTCTGATTTCGCCGACCATAATGATATCCGGGTCTTGGCGCAAGGCGTGCTTTAAACCGATGGCAAAGTCATAGCCTTTGCTTGGATTGACTTGGCTTTGATCGATTCCCTCGATTCGGTATTCAATTGGATCTTCAAGGGTGATTATTTTGACTTCCGATTTATTTAGCTTTTGCAAAATAGCATATAAAGTAGTCGTTTTTCCCGAACCGGTCGGGCCAGTGTTGAAGATAGCGCCGTTTGGCTTTGAAATCGCCTCCTCGATCGCTTGCATGGCGTCTTCGCGGAAACCTAGCTTCTCGAGTGTTATTAAAGCCCCTGAAGGATTTAAAAGCCGGCAAACGATTACCTCGCCCCAAGCTCCGGGGATAAGCGAAACCCTAACATCTATATTTTGGGCGGCGATTTGAATTTCAAAGCGGCCGTCTTGGGGGATTTCAGTTACATTGAGCTTCAATTTTGAAAGATATTTGATGCGATTTCTGATTGCTTTGTAGGTTTCCGGCGGCAGTTTGGCGACATCTTGAAGCATCCCGTCGAGGCGGTAGCGCAGCCTTGCGCCGTCTTCAGCTGGTTCGATATGAATGTCTGAGGCGTCAAGATGAACCGCTCCGGCAAAAACAATATCAAGAATTTCTGTTGTTTCGGTTTGGGTAATCTTGTTGCCGATTGATTTGAGGTCCTGTGCTCCGCCAAATTTAGCCTTGATGTATTCATCGGAGACGATATGTCTCTCAAGCGTTCGGGGCTTCTCCTTGACGAACTCAAGCTGGGCCAGGCCGTATCTCAATGAACTTTCCGAGCAGAGATAGAGGTGAAATTTGTAATTGGTGGATACGGAGAGCTCCCTCAAAAACGGCACCAGACGAGGGTCTTCCGGCTTTGAAGCCGCTACCTTGACTTGGTCGTTTAAGCGATAAAAAGGAATAACGCCATGCTCTCTGGCCTGCTCTTTGGGGATGATAGAGAGTACTTCTGGAGTGAAAGGATAGCCGACCAAATTAACATAAGGTACGCCGACCTTGGCTGACTTTTCGCGAGTCGCTTTCTCCTCCCCTTCGCGAGAGAATATTTTGAGGGCTTTGTCGATATCGGGCATAGCAGTTAAAAGCTAAAAGTTAAAAGCTTATACATTATTATGCAATTTATTTGTATCCACTTTACCCTTTTCACTTTACCCTTTTCACTGACTCTTTGCGAGTTTTGAGGGCTAAAAAACAGCAGGGCCCCGATCTCGCGTGGAGGCGAGGGGGCCCTGGTACGTGGGGACCTCGGGAAGCTCCCGAGGCTTACAGGCGGGGTGCGATCAGGTGGATGTGAGTGCTCGGCTACTGGTTGTGCAGTGGCCTACACACGCATCCAGGAAGTCCTGGAACCAACCAGGTAGGTCTTCCCATTGCGCAGTGTACTGGGCGATCAGCCCTTCGTAGCTGTTCTCGCCTCTCCCTGGATGCAGGCGGGCAGAGGCAAGGACAAAGGCACCGAGCTGGTCCCAGCCGTGCTCGGCCGCGATGCCGATGGCCTCGCGGTAGAGACGTCGGCGGGCAAAGTCGATCGCTCTGTTGACTGTGCGGAGTCGCCTCTCAGACTTGACGGCTCTGAGAAACACTGCAATCTGCATCAAGATGTCCTCTGGACGACAACGTCCTCCCTTGAACCGTGGCTTCTTAGGCACGTCTGTCCCTCCCGTAGGTACGGCGCGATTTGTACTGCAACGACTTACGGCAGCTGCAAACCCTGATACGTTTAGGCATCCCCCCCTTTGAACGTGTCAAGGAACAACACTTACCCTCACATCTGCATCGATGCGGCGGTTAGGTAGTCCCCCGTTAATTTGAATTTATACCATAATAGGAGTACTTTTGTCAATCTCGTTCTTTTCTTTTTCAAAAAATTCTTTGACTTTTCCTCTGGCGAGTTTAGATTTGAGTTTCGGCATTCTTCTTTTTTTAAAGCTCTGTAAAAAGTCGCCGACGCTTTCCTTGGCCAATGATCCGACACCTGCCTTCTCCCGATCGATCATCCCCAAGCAATCCGCCTCAAAAACCATTTGTTCGTTAAAAGATTCGATTTTAGGGATATCGTCGTGTATCCGGACAAGATGAGTTATCTCTTTAACTTCCTTTTCTGAAAGGGGGAGGTCGTTAAGGATTTGCCGAGCCAGTTTTTCCCCCTTAATCATATGTTTCGGCTTGATTTGCCGAAGCTGTTGGTAGGTATATCCGGGTCCGATGAGGTCATAGTAGCCGATATCGTGAAGATAAATGGCCGGGATTAAGATTCTCTCGTCCCCGCCCTCGTGCTCTATCAACTGCTTCATCCAATAAACAGCCGCTTGGGTGTGGGGCAAATCCCAATTCGGACGGCATTTTATTAAAACCTCTTCCGCCTTCTGCTTAATTTTCTCTTCAAGTGCTCGGTCGAGTTTCATGTAAATACTTAATCAATTCTGGCGGTGGGGGGGTAGATCCCGGGATTCGCCCGTTCAGTAAATTTCTGCTGAAATTTCTTCAGGGCGGGCCTCGGCGCCAGTCGCGCCTGCGGCCTTCGAATCCCACGTTCTCCATTTTCCAGCCAGAACAGAACTGCCAAGGCAAGCTTGGCAAACCTGTTCTGGCGGAGAGGGTGGGATTCGAACCCACGAGGCTCTTGCGAGCCTACTTGTTTTCGAAACAAGCGCACTAGACCACTATGCGACCTCTCCAGGGGGGTTAATCGTTTCTCTCTTTTTTCCTGACCGTCACTTCAACATCACCTTTTTTAAAAGTCTGATCGGGGGTGCAGCCGGGCGGGCAGGCGACGGCTGCTACTTTGGGCTTATAGCGCTTTATTATATAGATTTGCTGCAAAATCATCAAGATGGTCTGGGTTGCCCAATAAATCGAGAGGGCAGAGACCAGAGTGTAAGAAATGTAAGCGGTCATAACCGGGAAAAGATAGGTCATCTGTGAAGAGAGCATTTTTTGGAATGAATCCTCTTTGCTACCGGGTGTAGGCTTGGGTTGAGTCGCTCTCATTTGGATTGACTGGTAGAGCTGGGTTCCTCCTGTCACCAGTGGGAAAAGAAGAGCCAGATAACCCTTCGTCCCGCCTAATTTGAAAAGTTCGGCGACTGTTTTAGATAAGTCGTAACCAAAAAATGAGCTGTTAATTGTTTCCGGCCGGGGGAGCCAGGAGTAAAGAAATTCAGGTTTGAGCTCGCTGATGCCGATTTTAATAAATACTCGATAAAAGAAGATTAGGACAACAATCTGAACCAGCATCGGCAGGCAGCTTGAAAGCGGGTTAACTCCCTCGCGCTTGTAAAGCTCCAGAGTCGCTTTTTGCTCGGCCTGCTTGTCGCCCTTGTGGTCGTTTTTGATTTTCTCAAGATGGGGCTGAAGTTCCTTTTGCTTATGCTGCATTAGCGTCATCTTGATCGTAGGCTTGAGGAAAATCAGTCTCAAGATAATCGTTATAATGATAATCGCCACCCAAACATAATGCCCCGGAGTTAACCAGGTGAAGAAAATAAGAAGGTTGTAGAAAAAATCGGTCATTTTTGTTTTTTGCTTTACGTTTTACGTTCCCCGCGCCAGAGTTTCGGCGCGGGGTCGTATCCTCCATGACTCCAGGGGTTGCAGCGCAAAATCCGCCATCCGCCAAGAGCGATCCCGACAATTATACCATTCTTTTCAATCGCTTTAGCCGCGTACTCACTGCAGCTTGGATAAAATCGGCAAAAACCGTCCGGGTACATTCCCTTAAATACACCGTGATCCGGACTCAAGGTTTTCTGGTAGGCCCTGATTGTTTTGATTGCAAGAAACTTGAACACTTTTCCGCCTCGGCTTGAATTTTGGCAAAATCGGCTGTCTGGACATTACCTTGGGATAAAACAACTATGTCCCAGCCGGATAATTTTTCAAGGTGATCTCTAAAGGCGGCTTTGAGCCGTCTGCGGATTAGGTTTCGGTTAACTGCCTTGCTTGAAACCTTTTTGAAGGCGACGACGGCCAGCCGTGCCGGATTGTCGCTAAAGTCTCTGCGCCGGTAGGCTTTAACTTTAAAAAAGGCGCCCTGCCAGGCAATTCCCTTTTCAAACGCTCTTTTAATATGGCGGGATAGCCTTAGCCGGTTTTGCCCTTTAATCATCTCGTTTTGGTTGGTGCCAGGCGTTTTCTACCTTTGGCACGCCTTCTTTTTAAAACTCTAATTCCGCCCGTCGAATTCATCCTGGCTCTAAAACCGTGAGTCTTAACCCTTTTCCTCTTTTTCGGTTGGTAGGTTCTTTTCATAACAGAAAGATTATACTTGAAAGGCCGGTTTTTGGCAAGGAATTGTGTAGGCGGGAGCTTCTAGTATAATTAGGTTATATAAAAGGAGGGAATTGAAGCGAGGTATTTATCACCCTTTAGCTGTTTTGGTTTTAGGCGCATACCTTGGTTTTTCCCTGATTTTTCCTGATGGCTTTTCCCATCCCCCCAAGGCTTTGGGGGGATCAGAGGCTAAGAGCTGGACGGTTAGGCCAAAGGATCATCTTGATGAAGCGATAGTTGATCAGGTTCAACAGGACGAAACCGGCCAAAAAATCGAACTCGAAAGATATTTCAACAAGAACTTAATTGATAAGCGACTTGCAAGCGATCGTACGAACTATAACCAAATGGACCCATCTGTAGTTGCCGACGGTGACGGCAATATCTATATTGCCTTCACCATGGACCCCGGAAAAATAATGATGCAGAAACTTAACTCCTCTGGGGAGGTGCAATGGGAGCAGGATAAGCAGGTTTTTGTTTCAGGCTGTGTTGCTGCGGGCGGACAGCATGGCAACCATTTAGCAACCGCCCTTCACCCGAACGGGATCGTGGTTGTCGCTAACTGTTATGTCGGTGTTTCACAAAATGATATCTGGGCCCAGCTTGTGAACACTTCTGGAGTTACCCAGTGGGCTGCTGAAACCAGAGTTCATGACAATACAGTCAATAATAAATTCAATCAGGAAGTACAAGTGTTGGGATCGGATATTTATGTCGCTTGGGCAGACGACAGGACAGTAGCCAATACCTACGAGATGTATGCCCAGAAACTTGACTCTAGTGGAAATAGGACGATAGCTGGCGATCAGGCATTAGTTACGCCCGGTGTCAATTTGCTCGGCCCACGTCTTAAAAAGAACTCTTCGGGAAAGCTTTTGCTAAGCTATATTAATTCGTCAAATAATCAAATTTGGGTACGCCAGTATAACTCGAGTTTTACCCAGGATTGGGGGCCGAATGCGGCTGGGACAACAACAAGTCCAGGCAGTAAGTCTGCATTTGCAACAACCGTTATTGGCGACAACAGCTATTATTTCTTTAGAAAGTGGAGCACTAGTCCTCCCAATTATCAAATTTACGGCCAGTCACTTAATAGTGCGGGTGGTACGAGGTGGAACGGTGGCCTTGACTTGAGAGTTGGCCGGAGAGTCGTGCCGGGCGCAATTTTGGCTTGGAATGACGGAACGAACCCTTATTTCGGAGCGACAGAATTTAGCGGCGCTACTTATCCATGCGGGAAAAAAGTGGACGCGGCAACCGGTGCTGTCTTGTGGGGCGGAATTTTTGACAATGAGCCGCAGCTTATTGTCAGCTCGTATGTCCCTCCTCATCAACCCGCTGTTAACATTGTCTTTTCCGGGAGCGTTAATCACGTGGTTTATAGCAATCTGAATGGGGCCTACCAGGCAGATGTTTACTACAATTCGTTTAATACATCAGGAACGATTACTCATGCCTCCGACATAATGATAAACAGGGATTTTGGGGTGCTCGACCAGCAACAGATGGCGATAGCCAAGGACTCAAACGGGGATATTGCAGGTGCGTGGAGAGACAGCCGGGTCGGGGTATATTCTTACGATGTTTATGTTCAGAAGTTTAATTCTTCAGGCACGAGCCAGTGGACAGATGACACCAAGGCGAACTCGACCACAACGGGCTGTTCTAGCATCGAGACACTTGCAATTGGAACCGATTTTTATATTGTTTGGTCTTCAGTGGGCAATGTTTATTTGAATAAAATCAACAGTTCCGGTGTAAGACAATGGGCTGATTTACGGGTTAATGTTGGCGCGGCAAGCCAAACTTCGAACCCGTCGTTAAGCTACGATGGAACAAATATTATCGTTGCATGGGAAGACAACCGCGGTGGCGCCGGTAATTTGCAGATTTATTTTAATGCGGTTAGCACTGCCGGGGTTGTTCAGCTGGGATCTGACGTAAGAGTGACGGTTGAGTCTGCAACAAAAAAGCTTGGTCCGGAAATTCGTTCAGATGGAACTAACACTTTTGTTGTTTGGGAGGACAGCCGAAATGGCTCAAGCGAAGATATTTACATGCAAAAGATAAACGGCTCCGGTGTGCCCCAATATGCAGGCGATGTGAAGATTGATAATATGTCAGGAATCTATGCCTCTTCAAATAACCCCAATTTCGTGGTAGATAGCGGCAGTATTTATGTGGTCTGGGAAGACGACAGAAATCCGGGTGATTTATACTCGGATATTTATATGGCAGGCTTTAATGGTCAGACTAGGCTTTTTGATGATGTTTTGGTTAACGATGACAGCACCGGAGACAAAGTTGACTCGGTAATCGGTTTCTCAAGCGGCGCACTTTATATCGCCTGGAAAGATAAGCGCGACAGCTCAACCTACACCGACATCTATATGGCGAAATTCAACACGAACGGAATCAAGCGTTATGCCAATGACGCCCAAGTCAATATCAATAATACAACCGTAATTCACGCTAACCCGACCATGACCTTAAATGATTCATTCGTGGGCTGGGATGATGATCGAAACGGTGTGACTAACAAGGATATTTATCTTGCTAAGGGGATCGACAAGGTTAAGAGCAATGGTAAGATCCACGGCGACGGTCTTGTGCTCGACGCGCAAACCCAAAACGTCCGTTACGGGACTTTGAGCTGGACAGCCGACAAACCGGCCAATACGGAGGTTAAGTTCAGGACAAGATCGGCTGATACGGAAGCCGGCCTTTCTGGAGCCGCTTGGAGTGACTACTACCTTGCTCTAAGTGCGGCTAAGATTTTCGGCACGGGGATTGCCAAAGCCACCGCCGATATTGAATCGGACGACAAGAGATACTTAGAAGTTGAGGTGAGCCTGGTTACCTCTGACCTTATAAGTTCTCCCGCTGTTGAGGACTTTACCGTTTCATATCTAACCAATGAAGCGCCGGAAATTAACTCGATTGTTATCGGCTCAACGTCCGGCGGTTCAGTTGAGTTTTATTATTCGGTCGTTGATCCTGATAATTCTACTGCTCTAGTCAGCTTTGAATATTGGGATGGCTCGGCCTGGAAGAGCTCGACCAATGCCTCAGGAATTGGCGCTTTAAGCACGAACCAGACAGTCAAAGGGGTATGGTCAGCGGGGACTGATCTGCCCAATACCCAAATCACGTCAAAAATTCGCCTTACCGCCGATGACAGTGCGCCGTTCAACAATATCGGCACGGGAACTTCACCTGAGTTTATGCTCGATACCACAGAGACATCTGCTTCGGCTACTCCATCTGCCTCGGGGACTCCGGGCCCAAGGGTCAGCCCGACAGTAAGCTCCACAGCCACGATTTCTGCTTCACCGACTATTACTCCGGGAGGCGGAGATGACGAAGAAGAACCTCCGGTTATTAAAGAGATTAAGGATGTTGTCAAGGAGCTGTCCGATATTATTATCATGGGGATGCAGACACCGGGCGGTCAGGCGGCGGCGGTTGCTGTTGCCGTTCTGCTGTCTGCGCCGGTTTTATTTTCATCTATTAACTTCATTTCTCGGCTGCTTTCCCTCTTTAGATTGACCATAAGGTTTGGCGGAGCGGCGATTGCAGTAAAAAAGAGGCGAGGTTATGTATTTGACAATGTCAGCAAAAGACCAATCCCGCTGGCTTTGATTAAGATTTTTGATTACGAGACGTCTAGTTTGGTCTATCAAACTTACACCAACACCCAAGGCGAGTTTGTTCTGAAGCTAGGAAGCAGGAAATATTCCCTTGATGTTTATAAGACGGGATATACAGTGCTTGAGGTTAAAGACGAAGGAAAAGAATTCAATAGTCTTAGAACTGATGGCTACTATGATCATATTTATTATTCCGGTGAGATAATTAACGCTCAAAATGAAGTGGTCGATCTGTCAATTCCGATGAACCCCGTAGAGAAACCTGGTATTTGGGCGGTTATTTTAAGGGGATCACTCGGCTTTCTAAGGAGAACATCTTATCTTTTTCTAGTCGTCGGGACGGCATTCGCGATTTTGTTCTTTGCTCTTGCGCCAAATATTCCGGTTAATATTGCCATTCTTATTTACTATCTTTTGATTTGGTCAGTTCTTGCTTATCTGGTTTTCACCCACCCGAAACGTGCTGGCGATGTTCTGGATTTGGGCAAGGTAAAACTGCCTCAAGCTCTAGTCAGAATTTTTGACCAAAATAATAGACTGATCCAAACCGCAGTTTCTGACAATGAGGGCGAATTCATTTTAAATATTTCGAAGGGAAGCTATCAAGTGGAGGCCAGAAAAGCCGGCTTTAAGCCCAAAAAAGATATTCTTGAAGTTAAAACTCTAAGGGATGTAGGTAGAAAAGAGATCCGTTTGGAAAGGCCCTAGCTATTTGAGCGCGATTTTTACCAGGTGAGCAATGAGACGGTTGAACTCAAATCCGGCGGCATTGGCTGATTTTGGGAAAAGACTTTCTGGGGTCAGCCCAGGAATGGTATTGATTTCTAAAATCCATACTTTGTTGGCCTTGTCTACAATCATATCCACCCTTGAAAAATGACGGCAGTCATGAACGAGATGGGTTTTAAGGGCTAACTCTTGAGCTTTTTGGGTCAGTTCTTTTGATATTCTAGCCGGAACTATTTCTTGGGTTTCGCCGCTGTATTTTGCCTCGTAGCTGAAGAATTTTTGCTTGGGGATAATTTCAATCACGGGGAGAGCTTGCGGCTGGCCAGGCTCTTTCTCTAAGATCGGCACGGAAATCTCGCGGTTGCCGAGATATTTTTCGATGATTATGCTTTCAGAGTATTTAAAAGCTTCTCTTTTGCCGAGTTCAAAGTCGGCATTATTTTCGCAGATTGAGACGCCGATCGATGACCCCTGGTCAGCCGGCTTTACCACAACAGGGAAATGCATTTTCGTCTTTTCATTTTCCGCTTTCAATACTTCCCACTCCGGGGTGGGGATTTGGGCTTTTTCCATGATTTGTTTGGAAAACTTTTTATTAAGCGCCACGGCGCTTGAAACTGGTCTTGAGCCGACGTACTTTATGCCGATCTCCTCAAAAAGGCCCTGCAGCAGACCGTCTTCGCCGAACTTACCGTGCATAGCGATGAAGACTACCTCAAAGTGGCGGACAATGTCAACGAGGGGATAATTGACGGCCCGGGGTAATTTATTTGAGTCTTTTTCGATATTGTCGAGCTCGGGAAGCTGCAAAAACCGGCCTGTTCCGAAATCAATCAGGTCAACTGAATAACCCTGTCTTTCCAGTGCCGTTGCCACTTTGCGCCCCGAGGCAATTGAAACTTCACGCTCGGAGGATTTTCCGCCTAAAGCGACTAAGACACGGTTTTTTTGGGGGTTTAGCGGCATGGGTTTAGTTTAAAGTTAAAAGAAAGGGGTGCGCTATGAAATCAGGATTTTTTCTTTGATCGAATCGAGGTCGGTGAATCCTTCGGCCTCCTCAATCAAACGGCTCGAGGCAGTCTTCTTGAAAGCAATCACTTCGGCTCGGCAACCGAGGGATTTGACGTGTTCGATTAAATCTTTGAAGTCGCCATCGCCTGAAACTAGGACGATTACATCAAGCTTTCCGGCCGCGCGCATTACATCCATAGCGATTCCGACATCCCAGTCGCCTTTTTTGGCCCCGCCGAAGAAAACTTGCAGGTCTTTGGCTTTGACATCATAGCCCTGATGATGAAGGGCCTCAAAAAAGTTAGCTTCTGGCTCGACATCGGCTTTTATCACATAAGCAGTCGCCTTGATCAGGCTTCTGTCCCCGATCGCTCTTTTTAAAATTTCCCCGAAATTGACCTTTTTCTTGTAGAGGTTTTTTGCCGAGTAATACATATTTTGAACATCGACGAAAACCCCGACTCGCTGGGCTGAATTCTTATTTCCAACCATATTTTGTTGCATAATTACCCCTAAATTAAATATTAAAAATTAAAAATCAGAATTATAGGTTAGAATTCAAAAATTTTGTATTTTGCATTATCATTTTCTATTTTCGTTTTTACTTTTTAATTTATCTTACTACAACTTCTCCTCTAATTGAAGGGTTAGCTTCAAGGTGAAAGCCCCAGCGCCCCGGGTTTTTGAAAGTGTAGGAATATTTTTCTTTTGGATAAATCGGCGTGGTGTAAAGATCGGGAAGATAGTTGTGGTTGGGGTGGGGATCGGAAGCAATTATTTGGGAGTTGCGGCCGATATTTTCAAATTGAACTGCCGTGCCTAAATCGACTTCGGCGAGCTCGGGCGAAAAACCGGTTTCGGAAAAGGTAATTAGAGAGGTTGGAACCGGGATTTCTTCAGCTGTCTCATCTGGGGTTGGCTCAACCTCCCGAATAGAACGGATTAACGGTGTTTGGCAACCGGAGAGCGTAAGACCACAGACTAGAGTTGCAAAAACTAGAACGGCCCTATTCTTTGATTTTTTCAATGTCATAAGTTTCAATCTCCAGGTCATTCTCCCATTCATCTCTAGGTAATCCCGCTTTCTGGCAGAGTTGGGCTAAAAAATCAGCCGGATTGGGCAGTCCATCCCAAACTTGGGGCAAAAAAGTCGCTTGGCGAGGACCCTTTTTGATAATTACACCGGGCTTATTTTCTTTAAAATATTCAAGGATTGCATCTTGGCCAGATAGATCGAGTTTTTTTAGTAAACTGAGAATCGAAACCTCAATTTTGATTTTATCAAGCCCGCCCTTTTGGAGTGGGGCAAATCTGGGATCGCCAAAGGCGGCTGCTCGGGCGCAATCGATAACGTCCTTGTAAAGCTCTTGGGTCGGCGCGAGATGGCCGATGCAGCCACGAAGCCGTCCCTCTTGAGTCAAAGTGACAAAACAAGCCCGTTTTTCAAGGCAATTTGCGGGAATATCTTGAACCGGCAAAGGGCTTTTGGTAAATGAGCTTGCAATCGCATCTCGAGCAAGCTTGAGTAGATATTCGGATTCTTTTTTTGAATAAGTCATCATTATAAAAATTACATTTCAAGGCCTATAATGTCAAAGCTGGAAGCTGGACTTTTTTGCTTCTTGGGGTATAATAGGTTTGTGAGAATTCTAGATTTAGACCAAAATGTTTTGGCCTTCTTTAATGGATTGTTGATTGGAAGGTCTAATTTTTTAGATGAGCTAGTCAAAACGGTGGCAGTCTATTTTATTTATGCCCTGCCGGTAATTCTTCTTATTCTTTGGTTTGCCTTTGCTAAAAAGAGAGAAGCGCTTTGGCTTTCATTTATGGCCTGCCTCTTCTCATGGCTAGCCATTGCCAAGGCGATTGTTCCGAATATTTGGTTTCGACCTCGTCCGGATTTGGGTTTAGTTGGGGCTACTGAACTCCTGTTTCGCCGCCCGGATTATTCTTTCCCCTCCGATCACGCGGCGGCGCTTTTTGCTATAACATTCGGCCTTTATGCTTTCGGTTGGAAGCGAGCTGGACATTGGTTTTTGGTCTATGCTCTGATTGTTTCGATTACCAGAGTAGCTGTTGGAGTTCATTTTCCGTTGGATATCCTTGCCGGCGCCGCTGCCGCAGCGATTGGCGTGGGCGTCGCGGCTCTTTTGAAACGGCCCCTTGTTAAATATTTGATGGATCCGATTGTGAGCTTAATGCACAAGGTTGGTATAAAGTGAATCCCCGCCCGATTAACCGCAATCTTTTGGCCGAAGTTATCTCTTGGCTTTTCTTCCCGCCGCTTGTGGCAACGGTCTTTTTTATGTTTTTGATTTTTTGGTATTCAAATGATCTTGGGCAAGGATTGCGCTGGCTTGTGGCAATCGCCCCTTTCTTGGTTTTTATTCCGCTTATATTTTTTGTCGTTAGCTATAAGCTAAAATGGGTGTCTGACATTGACCTTTCCCATCGGGAAGAGCGGCCGGTCTTTTTGGGAGTTTTTATCGCTTCTTTGGCTATCGCTTCGTTTTTACTCTATCTACTTAAAGTTCCATTGAAATTTTTTGTTTTCACCTTTGCGGGTTTGGTAATGGTTTTTATCGCTTCAGCTATAACTTTGTATTGGAAGATAAGTTTTCACACTGCCGTTACGACTTCGGTCATTACGGCGATTGTGATTTTAGGCGGGTGGGTTTTTGCCCCGATGTATCTGCTAGTATTGGTGATAGCTTGGGCGAGGGTAAGACTTAAAAAACATACTCTTTGGCAGGTTATAGGCGGGACGCTTTTGGCCTTTGCCATAACTGTCATAATATTTTATCTTTTTGGCTTTGGCATTTTGGAGGCTTGATGGTTGGCGGGATTTTGTCGGCGGTGAGTCATTTTATTGTCAATGTTATTTCCGGTTTGGGCTATGGCGGGGTGGTTTTGCTGATGGGAATCGAGTCGGCTAATATTCCCCTGCCCTCCGAAGTGATAATGCCTTTTTCGGGCTATCTGGTTTTTACTGGGCGGTTTAATTTGTTTTGGGTGGCGATTGCCGGCGGTTTGGGGTGTCTGTGGGGGTCGCTTTTAAGTTATTGGATTGGGGCAAAGGGCGGGCGGCCGCTGATTGAAAAATACGGCAAGTACGTTTTGATTTCGCATCATGATTTGGACCGGGCCGACAGATGGTTTTTAAAGTGGGGGATAGCGACGGTTTTTATCGGCCGGCTTTTGCCGATTATTAGAACTTTCATTTCTTTTCCGGCCGGTATTGCTCGGGTTAACATTTGGAAATTTTCGGTTTATACTTTTGTCGGCTCGGTCATTTGGAGTTATCTTTTAGCCTGGGTAGGGATGAAGCTCGGCGAGAATTGGGATTCGATCAAGGTCTATTTCCATGATTTTGACGTGGTGATCGGGGTTTTGATAGTGCTTGGGATTGGGTGGTGGATATATAGACACGTGAAGCATGCTAGAACTACTTGATCTGGTATAATCGAGCTATGTTGATTGAGTTGAGCAAACTCGAAAATATGCCTGTAGGGGCGCTGGACGAGGTGGCCTATGTCGGCAAGGTGCGCCGGGCGGTTGTTAACCCGAACGAGATAAAACTCATTGGCTTGACGGTGTGGGTGGGCACGCTTTTCCCCAGAATGTATGCGGTGTCTTTGCACGATATTGTTGATATTGATAAAGGGGGAGTGGTAGTTAACTCCCGCGAGAACCTACTGGGGGTTGGTGAAGTTGTTCGAATTGCCGAAATTGTCAAACATAGATTTTCTTTAATCGGACTTAAGGCGAGATCGAGAAAAGGGCAGGGTTTTGGCCGAGTTCAAGATGCAGTGGCGGATACGACAACGGGGGAAATTTTAAGAATTTATGTTAAAAAATTACTGGGAGATAGCCGGGTTTTTGAAAGATCGCAAATAGAGAAAATCACCTGGCGGGAAACCGTTCTAAAATGTGAGCCGGAGGAAAAAACTAAGGAAAAAGTGGTTGTTCCGGAAGCGGAATTGGCTTGATTCATTTTTATTAAATGAAGATAGGGCGGCTTAAAACCCGCCCATTTTGGCAGGCTAAAGCCTGCCGACCCACGTTAGGATAAGGGGACCTACTTGCGAAGCGTTCCCCCTATCCTAACAACCAACCCCCTAGCTCGCTCAAAAGTTCAACCTTGCTTTCTGAAAGACACTCTGGACATTCATCCTGTTTATAAATAAAGCAGATATTCAATCCAGCTTCTTTCGAAGCGCAAGGTTGACTCTTGGGGAAGGAGCTGATTTTGGCTGAAGCAAAATCAGAATCTGTAGTGCTAGATCTTGAAATCAGCGATTTTTTTAGATCCATTTATTGAGAGATAGTTGTCAGAAACTACTAAGCTGATTTTTTTGATCGTGAATTTGATTGGATTTTTTTCGAGGGATTTGTTGGCTTCTTCTATTCTCGTTTTTAACAACGGCTCGATATTCTCTGGATCTTCGAAAAATCTGATGACATTAACAGGAAATCTATACCTGCCGTAGTACTTTAATTTACCTGAGCTAGTTTCTTTTTCTAGCTCTTTTGCCCATATGAGTAATTTATCCGATAGAGTTGCCTGAAAAGCGATCGATGGAACCGGATCTTTTACATCATATTTATTTGATGGATAGATGCCTGATATTTCAACTTGTTTATCAGTTATTTTTTTGGTGAAACCCCTTACGCAACTTTTAGTTGAAGCAATAAGTGCAGTATTTTCTTTTTCGAACCTATTGATTTCTTCTTTTGTTGGGGAAACCGCTTTTTTTACTTGTTCGAAGTCAATTAGTGAGAAATGGATAGTTGAGTCGGGATATACATAGATAGGCCTTTCTCTAAGGACAGTAGAAGAGCTTAACCAGTCGAGCATAGAGGCTGTTAAATTATTGATCCTACCTAAAGCGCCTTTATCTTGCAGCCCAATAATTACTGATATCGTCAAATGAAGTTTGTCTGGATGTGTTTCTTGTATGAACACCCGATTTGGGATGGATTTTATTTTGCTTGCTAAGAACTTTTCTAGTTTATTAGCATCATTGTATTTAATAAACCTTCTCTGAATTGCTTTTAGCTCGTTGGAAGCTACCGTCAGATGTCTGTAGAAAAATATTATTAAAGATATCCAAATAACAAAAAAATAGATAAATCTATCTTGGTGGTAAGCTGCATGTGTTTGTACTAAATATACTATTAGTCCAAAAAATCCTATAGAGAGCGAAACAATTGCGAGGGATGATGTCATTGCAGATGTCGACCTTCGTCTTGAATAATCAAGGATGCCTTTAGTGTCAACGCCTTTGTTTATTTCTCTCCAAAGGCAGCCATGCCAGAACGTATCGTGCAGGTTTTGCCTTTTTGTTGGCTGACAAAAGTGTTCCCACCAAGCCTTCAACCGCTTATTACTATAGAGATCTCTTGATGCGTCAATACTTTTGAAACCAAAGAATATTCTCCATACTGCAATTACGATCTGCGAGATAAATGGTCCAAATAAGATAGCTGCTGCTCCTAGTCCAACATATAGATTATGATATTTTAGAACCTCTTCTTTATTGAGTACATACAATGAACCAATTACCATAAATGCCAGTATCGAAGCTGGTAAGCTAATTATTGGTATAGGTTCTTTTTCCATACCTAAAAAGTGCCATCAATTCGAAAAATGTCAAATTTCTAGAGTGGACTAAAAAATAAAACCAAAAGGCCCCAGACCGGTTAGGGTTTGGGGCCATGGGCATCCCTCCTTTGGGACAACAGGCGAACGGGTACTACTTGGCGCGCCGGGGACGGCACTTGGCGCGTTGTGGCGGGTGTTTGTGGCGGGGCCACTTTACTGCTGGGTTGGCGGTGTCGAAAATGTCTGCGACGCTCGTGAAGAGTGCAAGAGCATTGCGCTCTTCGGTAATCAGACCAATTAGGTCCGATTTCGCAGGGCATTCCGCAAGCACTTTTACATGCTCTACTGCAATCCCTTTCAGGGCTTGTCCGATGGCCTCTGCCACTATCGATCGATGCTCAGGAGGAATGTTTTTCAGCACTCCTCCCACGATCGTCTGCTCGCGCAGCCATTCCGCTTGGATCTCGCGGAACTCCGTCACGGATTTCACCTCCTTCCTTTCCTGCGTTTCACGGCGGTCTTCTCCTTATCGCATTTCCCGCACGGGCACTTCCCTAGCCGCCAACCGTTTTCTGCCAGTAGGGCAGAGAAGCGCTCTGTTCCTAGATGGCGCTGGATACTTCGAAAGACGGTAGGGGGAAGATATCCGATCTGTTGTACATCGATATCTTCCAGGCAGGTCGTAGCGGCTTTCGCGACGAGCTCGACATCTTGAGGGTCGGAAGGAGTATTGCTGTTCTCGTTTAGAGCGAGCACGGCGATTAGCCCCTTTAACGCCTCCCGCCGGGGTTCATTTCCCACAAGGGCTTCGAAGATCGCGCCGCAGATATCGGCGGCGAATACGTAACCGGTGATAGCCCTTCCTAACCCTTCTATCCAGGTGCATTTCACTGATTTTCCCCCTTCCGTTGTGTCAAACAGCGCCTCATATTGAGGTCGCGTCATTATGGCATAAGAGGCATAAAATGTCAAGTATAGCATACATATAAAAGCATATGATAAACCCGTAAAATGATAAATATTGACAAATTGTCGTAAATAAGATACAATATTAAGCAAATGAAAAGCAAATGAAAAACAAAGAAAAATATATTGATTCTTTTATTAGCCTAGGCCTCAAAAAACAGGAGGCAGAGGTTTATTTTGCCCTTCTTCAGCTTGGACGATCTACAGTGGGAAAAATTAGCCGACTTTCAGGTGTACAGCGAACTTTTATTTATGATATTTTGGACGATTTATCCATTAAAGGATTAGTTACTTCGATAGAATCGGAAGGAATTAAAAGATTTTCTCCTATTCCGATAGAACAGTTTAGAAAAAGACAACTTGCGAAATTGGAGAATTTTGAGGAAATTTTACCCGAATTGAAAGCTCTGATTAAGACGACTGGAGAACGTCCCAAAGTACAATTTTTTGAAGGCATCGAAGGTTTTATTATTGCTCAAGACGACACTCTGAATATGCCTAGAGGCAGTGAGATTTGCGCTTACTATACAGGTGAAGGGCTCTACGAGGAACATCCAGAAATTCCCACGCGCTATGTGGGGGAGAGAGTAAAAAGGAGAATAAGCGTCCGAGCTATTTCTACAGATACACCCGCTACTCTTAAATGGACCCAGCAGGATAAAGAGCAACTGCGGGAGAGCCGGATTGTATCTGCGGACAAATTTCCCTTTGCTAACGAGATCAACATTTATGGTAATAAAATTAGTATCTTATCGCTTCAAGGAGAAATTTTGGCTGTTGTAATTGAATCAGAAAGCATTGCTAAGACCCAAAAGGCGATTTTTGAGCTGGCGTGGGAAGGCGCGGAAAAATACAGGACTAAAAAATAAAAACAAAAGGGACCAGACCGGTTAAATCACACTTTTCTGATAGCAGGTTTCGCAGTACACTTTTTCGGTTCTATCGGGGGCGTAGGTGGTTTCGAACTCGTTTTTGCATGGGCCGGAGTGGTCGTGGTCTGTCTCTTCGCACATACACTGCCTGTGCCACAGTTTGCGCGGGTTGCGCAGCGAGAATAGGCCTTTGAATCTTTCTTCCCAGTGTTTTTTCGGTATCGGGATAGAATTTGCCATATAAAAGGCTAATTCCTGCGGCATAATCTTAAAGGGTTTGCCCGTTGTCTCGCACTTTAATATTCCCTTGAGGAGCTTCTCTCTTTCCTCCTCGTTTTCAACATAATTTTTAATATCTTTCGGCTCATAAAAAGGCCCATCGTATTTGATGTCGTAGTCATTATCTTGCCATTTGCTGCCGAGCTTTTTTGCTTCGTCTTTCTCGAGCGGGTAATAATTCATTGCCACCGTTTCGTTGTAGCCGAAAGGGCTCATTGAAATCGGAAAAAATTCTCCCCACTCCCCACGCTCGATCATCTTCTCGATTATTTGAGGCACTAGCTTTTCGTATCCTTCTTTTGTGTATTGCTTATTCAAGATGCAATATTCTTTATGGTTTCGAAGATCGATGCAGCCGAAACAGTTTGAGACGCTATTAAGACACTCAAAGGAATAATAAACGTTTTTAATGTCGAGACACGAAACTATAAAGGCACTATTATAATGCTCCTCTCCGCAAACCGATTGGTAGGTGAGCTCGTTAGTGGCAGAAATATTAATGTCTTGGCTGTCGCGCACTTTTATATCGTCGAAAACATACTTAGCATTTTCGGCGTCTTCTAAACTGAAAACGTACTTACAGTTTTTGCAAAATTTTATCTTATCGCCGAGCGAATTTTCGCAATTGTGCTGTTCGGTTGGTTTGACTGGTAAGGCAATCATCTTTTGCCTGATCTCGAGCAGTTTCCCCAAATTCCAATCTTTGAATTCTTTGACAAATTTTTCGAATTCTTCTTTTGTTTTCTGCTCGTTGAGGATGCAGTAACTCTTATTGCGCAGGTTTTTGCATCCAAAACAGTTGTTGCAGCCGATTAGGTTCTCGGAAAAATAGCACTCCGAGGTGTTGACGCAGTTGATTAAGAATTTTGAACGGTTTGATTTTCGGCAGTCGAGGCATCCATAGAGATACTCGCAGTCAATAACAAATAGGGAGTCAACGCAATCTTTCGCGCGATAAGCCCAATTGCAGTAATAACAGTTCTCGCAGTATCTTGAGGCAAAGCACATATAAGAGTTTTTGCTGTTGCCAAAATAGTTGCCGTATTCGGAGTTCTCGTTCTCTACCTGCACGGCGGCCATGCGAGGAACTTTTTTGAGAATTTCATTGACCTGTTCTAAAAACGGCCTTGTCGGGTTATAGTCCTGGCCGTAATCAGTCGCGTCCCATTTGTCAGACCACCAGCAATCATAGCAATAGACGTTATATTCCTTGTCCGGCGAGTAGATGCTGATAATGTCTTTCTGGCAGGAGTTGCATTTTCTCTTATAGAGCTTCTGCTCGTTTCTGAAGGCGAGCCGATTTTGCTCGCGGCAATGGGGACACAAATTGGGCGGGGGAATGTCAAAAGTTTTTCCACCAAAAACAGGGGAGATTTTTTTGTAAAAGGCCAGATCAGTGTCTGTTATCTCGAATTTAGCGCTGCAAACTTTGCAGGTTTTTGTAATTGCCATAATAATTTTGTTTAAATATTAATCCATATAATAACCTAAATCAATCATATGTCAAAGTGTTGACACAGTTCGACAACAATATAGAATAGAAACATGGAAATTTTGAGCGAGAAAGAAAAGAAGGTTTTGAGCGGGTTATATGAGCTCTCAAGAGCGACGGTTTGGGATTTAAGTAAAGAGGTTGGGATAAATCGAACTACGCTCTACCCTATTTTGGAGAAACTGCTCGAGCGGGGTTTAGTTTCGAAATTGTCGGTTGAGGGACACACGGTTTATGAGCCGATTTTATACAAAGATTTTAAGCGATGGATTAGCCGCGAGAGAAAAAAAGCAAAAGATGCGGCGAATGATCTTCTCAGGTGGGTTGATGCACAAGAAAAAAATAGCGCGCCGGCGCTTTTATCTGATTTTAAATATTTTGAGGGGCACGGCGGGGTTGAGGCGCTTTATGCTGATAGCTGGCGAGAAAATAAGGGCAAAATTATCTATTGCATAACAGATTATAAAGCGGCCCTCACGACGATGGGAGATTTTTTTAACAACGAATATTTTCCTGATCGGGTTTCTCGCGGCGTGTGCGTCAAAAACCTAGTGCCGGAGTCGGCTCTCGGCCGCAGCGAGCTAAAACGCAAAAAAGAACTTCTGCGCGAGGTGAAATTTATTGATATTTTTGAGGATTTGGGGATCGAAGTAAATATCTATGACGATAAGATCTCCATCGTTGCTTATGATAAAAAGTTGCCCTCGGGCGTTTTAATTAAAAATGCGAAGATAGCAGAGGCATTGAGGAAAATATTCGAGTATTTGTGGAGAGAGAATAAGCGGAGTTAATCTAGAACAATTTTTATCGCTTTGCCTTCAATGATTGCTCTGGAAATTTTACGGTAGGCAGAATGTAAGATGCGCTGAAAAGTGCTTTGGGAAATTTTCATTTTTTTTGCCGCTTCGATCTGATCCAGATTTTCAATGTTTTTCAACCTTATTGCTTCAGCTTCGTCGGCTGAAATTTCAATAATATCCAAAAAACGCAAAGGGATACCTTGCGGCTTAAAAAAATAAGCATTGTGCTTAAATCTGATAAATCGGCATTTTCTTGGTCTCATTTTTTGTTATAATCTTAGTGCGGGGTGCCCCGACTTCCGACGTAACAGTCGGAATGTCGGGGCGCCTTTTAGTTGCTTTTCAGCTCGTCAACTCTCTCGCGGACAGCCTTGAGATCCGCCTCAAGATCTTTTGCTTCATCTTTAAGGCTTTCTAGCTCCTCGGATCGAGTCAAGTACATCCTTGGGCTATTTCCCGCTTGGCCCCAAATCCAGGGACAGGAGCGACCAAAGCCACGCCTGAATCCCGCGCCGCAGGGGCCGAGGCCTCGGCCAGTCCCCGCGCCCATTCCCATAGGGCCAGTTCCATCAAATCTTGGCATTTCGTTCACCCCCGATCTTAATTTAGCTTGTATTATGAATATATATGCAAAATGGGGATTTGTCAAGAGGGTACTTCTCGCAGACGTTAGAAATGACATATTGGAGAAATTGTTTGAGAAATTGCTCAAACCTGTTAGGATTACCTTGTGCAACAGGCTTTTATTATTTTAAGTAGTGTTTCGATCTTGGCGGCTTATTTTATTTATGAGTGGTCAATTGTAACAGGGAGAACGCGCCCTCATCGGACGACTAGATTTGTTATTTTTATCGTTGCGGCGCTTGGCGCAACGTCGCTTTTTGCCGGACAGGATCGGGTGGCAGTTTGGCTTTTGGGAATTTGCGCCATCCAATCGCTAGTTGTCTTTCTCATGTCGTTTAAATGGGGGATGGGCGGTTGGGCCAAGACGGATATTTTGTGTCTGGCGATTGCTCTTTTGGGGATTATTGTATGGCAGCTGACGGACAATCCCGCCCTTGGCCTTTATGCTGCGATCACGGCTGATTTTGCCGGGATGGTACCGGCGTTGATTAAGACTTATCGCCTGCCTCACACCGAGTATTGGCTTTCTTACATCTTTGATGTTGTAGCGGCTGGATTTACGCTTCTGGCGATCCAAAAGTGGGAGCTGCAGGGTTTTTCTTACCCGCTTTATATCCTAGTTATTAATATTGTGATGTTGATTTTGATTTTTCGTCCCAAACTTCTTCCCAAACCCGCCTGAACCTGATATTATTTGCCTGTCGTAGAACCCTACAGGAAGGAGGCCGGCGAGATGCGGCCTTACATCAACGACTTGCTTTGCTCGCTGAAAGGTAGCTGGGTGGGTAAGATCGTTGCGTGCGTGTTGTATCCGCTGATGTATTGGCCGTTATTCGTCGGCCAGTATGTCAATGCGCTGATCTGTGAGCGTTTGGTGAACGCGTGGCCGCGGATCGGCGGGGTTGGGCTGTACAAGACCGCAGCAGAGTTGACGCGCGAGTTGGTCGCAAATGGACGTTTCACGACAGTCGTTCTCGGCGGCAACGAGGCCGAGCAGAAGCAGTTCCTAGCTGAATACCGGCCGGAATGGCTCACGAGTCTTGATGTATCGGATGGGACGTACCCCCAGGTGAGAGGGGTCGTCGATTACGCCGAGCAGTATGGCTTGCCTGCGATCTGTATTATCACGCACGAATCGCTTCTAACCAGAGCGGCTCTGACCGTGGTGAAACAGCTCAAAGAACGCGAGATGCGTCTGCCGGTATACTGCGAGGCGTACCTCGATCTATCTCGGCTTGAGCTGAAGTGGTATGAGGTAACGCTGGCCTCGGCGAATGAAGCCTTGAGCCTCTTGCGCTATCAGAGGAGAGGCCACGTTGCCACGCATCGAGAAACGCTGGAGTATCTCCGGGACGTCTCCTGGGAGGAACGGCCGGGAGGAGTCCTGTTTGTCATCGTGTAGAGTCAGCGATACCCACGGGCGGGAAAGGGGGCCGCCCGATGTATTTATAAAAAGGATTGAAATGTCATTGTCAATCGGTATTGTTGGGCTTCCGAACGTTGGAAAATCAACGCTTTTTAATGCACTTTTGAAGTCACCTCTGGCGCGGGTGGCGAATTTTGCTTTTACAACGGTTGAACCGAATATCGGGGTGGTCGAGGTGCCGGATGAGCGGGTAGAAAAATTGGCCGAAGTGGAAGGAAGCGCTAAAGTCACACCGGCGACAGTGAGGTTTGTTGACATTGCGGGATTAATTGCCGGAGCGCATAGAGGCGAGGGATTGGGGAACAAGTTTTTGGCCCATATCCGTGAGGTTGATGCGATCGCGATGGTGGTGAGGACTTTTGAGCATAAGGATGTTGCTCATGTTTCGGGCAAGATCTCGCCTAAAGATGATATCGAGACGATTTTGACCGAGCTCGTGTTGGCCGATATGGAAACTTTGCAAAAGAGACTAGGCGTGGCCGAAAAAGATGCTAAATCGGGTGACAAGACCGCTCGAAAACAAGCTGAAATTTACAAAAGAATTGCTGCAATGTTTGACAAGAATAAACCGGCGATTGAGGCAAAGCTTGATGACAAGGAGAGAGAATTGATCGGCGAGTCCGGTTTTCTAACTTTAAAACCATTTTTATATGTTTTTAACGTCGGCGAGGAGGGGGCAACACAGGCGCCGGAGGATTTAGTGGAGGAGTATGAGCTTGAGGTAAAATCAGAGCAGGTGGTGGTGATTTCGGCGAAAATCGAGTCGGAGCTCTCTGACTTGTGCGAGGGGGACCGCTGCGAATATTTAAAAGAATTGGGGCTTGATGAGCCGTCTTTAAACAAACTAATTCGCTCTGCCTATAAAACCCTCGGGCTAGTTTCATTTTTCGTCGTCAATCAAAATGAGGCGCGAGCCGAAACGGTAAGAGATGGTGCCACGACACCCGTGGCGGCGGGCAAGATTCACAGCGATTTTGAGGACAAATTTATTAAAGCGGAAGTGACGCGAGCGGATGATTTTATAAAATATGGCGGCTGGAAAGGGGCACATGAAGCTGGCCGAACTCGTTTTGAGGGCAAGGACTCTGTGGTACAAGAAGGGGACGTGATGTTTTTCCACCATAGGTAGCTTATAAATTGGTTACGGGCGCCCCCTGTGGGGCGCCCGCGTGAGCTATCGCTGTCTTCGGGAAGGAGCATCGTTAGGGGCACCTTTGTAGCGGTGGGCCCGGACGAACTCCCGAAACTGGACAGGGCGGAAGTGGCCGGTGAAGGCCACAACCGCTTCGACGGCGGCGAGGGCGAGGCACCAAGCCGCGACGATCCACATCCGGCCACCTTCTGTTGCCATCGCGATGCCCAGTGGCACCGAGACGAGGAGGCCGATTGTCGCGAGCCAGGCGAGGTTTACTCGCCAGCACTCTAGCTGGTAGCCGACCGTGTTAACGTGCATGTCGCTCATCCTCTGCAGTGATACCCTGGTCTTGCCGGGGTCCGTCTGTAAAAGAACAACGGTTAAATATACCATATCTGAACCTGATTGTCAATGCGTTGACACCTGTTTTTTCAGGCAGTATGATTAAACTATGAGTCTAGGAGTATGGTTGACTGCTCCTAGGCCAGCTCCTTTCTGGAAGGGGGATGGTCGTATGCGCACGATGTGTCGCGGACCTTCGTTGATGCTGGTGGCGTTGCTCGTTCTGGCGTTGGCAGCGTTCGCAGTGGGAGCGGCTGGCTGCTCGACCGCGAAGGCCGACAAGATGACGGCGACAGCGGCTCCAACGATCTTCACGGCAACAGTGGGCATCGACGACGACATCGGTGGGCAGTCCATCTTCACGCAGACGGTAGCCGCGCGCGGCCCAACCCGAGACGCGGCCGCGGCGCAGACCCTCACCGGCATGATCGCCCAGAAGACGGCCACCACTGACCGCGTGGCGAACGTGGCGATCAAGACGATGGACCCGAAGATCGGTGACATCAGTGTCGGGCAGTACCGCCTCCTGGCGGCGGCGTACAACGGTAGCATCGTGGACAACAAAGTGGCGACGGCCATGCGCGGCAGCCCAGGCATCGTGGCTTCCCCGACGGCAACCGCCAACGACATCACCGGCAACCGCACGAACGCGGACACGGTGGCACAGACGCTCTCTCCCCAAGGAGGTCGGCAGGTCCACAAAGTCCTTGTGGCCAACTACCTCGGCACCGGGGGCGCCGGTTGCCAGAAGACCCGCTGCTAACGACGAAGCGGCGGGGGGGCAACGGCCCCCAAGACATCCTGGTCGAGTTGGGCCCCTCTGGCCAGCTCGGCCTCGCACTCATACCCGGGCGCGGACCCCTTTGTGGGACCGCGCCCGTTCGCGTTTAATTAGCTTTAATTTTGTGCTAAAATTAAAAAAGAGAAATCCTAATTTGAGTTGAAGGAGGTTTTAGGTGATTGTTACTCCCCAAGCTGGACAGGGTGCTCCGCCAGGGCCCGAAAGCGCTGTCTCACCAGCTCCTGCTGAAGCACCTCCTGCCCCTGCCGTGCCTCCCGTTCCGGAGGCAATACCTCCGGCTCCACCGGTTGTGGGGCAAGCTCCACCGGTGGCTGAAGTGGCGCCTGACCTGTCAGCTATTCTAGAAGCTCCTCAAGTGACTGCTCCGGCGGCAGCGCCGGCGGGCGAAGCGGCTCCTCCACCTCCTGTTGCTCCGCCGCCGACAGAAGAATTGATTGAAAACCCTTCGCAGCCTGGAGCTCTTGAGGGGTTAGAAACGGCAGTTGCTGCTCCTCCCATTCCGGCTGATCAAGGCAATATCGGTGAAACCGCGGCGGCTGATGTTGTGGCAGCCGCAGAGCCAACTGCTCCCTCAATTCCTACACCCGATCAAGCTCCGGTGATTGACGCAGCGGGGGTCGCTCCGGCAGCTCAAACCGAAACCGCTCCATCAGCCCCGGCTGGCCTCTCGGAAATGCCTGCAACGACACCTCCCCCCGAAGCCGTTGCTCCCCCCGTATCTGAACCTGCCGCTCCAGTCGCGCCAGAACCGATTGTTACACCCCCCGCGTCTGAACCCGTTATAGGTTCAATTAGTCCAGAAGTAGCCAGACCCGTTGAGCAATTGACTGATGAGGAATTGCAGGGACAAGCTGTAGGTGGTCATTTAGCGCTTGATGAACTGGCGAGGAGAAGAGCTGAAAGGGGCGCAGAACAAAATATAACCCGGGAGGCGGCATAATGGCATCACTTGACGTTTTATATCTAATCTTGGGGGTTTGCGTTGTTGTTATCACCGTAACGATTGTTTGGCTTGCCAGCGAAACAAGACAGCTAGTGCGCTCACTTAAACGCTCGGCTCAGGATACCGAAGTTGTAACCAAGGAAATAAAGGAGAAGGTTCTGCTGGTCGGCGAGGCGCTTGATCGGGCTGGAACGGCTGCTACGACCGTCATTGGTCTGATTGAGGATGCGATTGAGCAAATCGAAGAAAAGCGCGACCAGATTGTCGGCTCAATTGGTCTTCTGACCGGTGCTGGAAAGTACGTAAAACAGCGTCGCGAAGGGGCAAAAAAGGAAAAAGCAGAAGCAGGAAAAGAGAAAAAAGAAGTTCCGAGAGCGGAGGTTAAAGAGAAGCCTAAGGAATTGGAGAAGAAAGAAATTAAAAACGAAGAAGTAGAAACCCCCGAGCCGATTAGCGAGAAGAAGAATATGGGTTCATTTGTCCTTGGTCAGAAAAAAGTGGAAACATCCCCGCCTATGCAAGCTCGTGATGATGAAGAGTCAAAGAAAACCAAGACAGAGAATAAGCCGGACGCATCTCGACTCTCGCCTCGGTTCGAGTCGAAGCGGGTCGGTAAAGACGAGGCAGAAGAGTTAGATAAGAAATAAACCAACCATGAAGCGAAAACTTAGCGCAAGGAGATGGCTGGTTTTTTTGTTGGTTTTACTCGCTCTTTTGGCGGTAGCATTTTTTATTACGAAATATTATCTCTCACAAGATGCGGTGACCGAGAGAGAGAAGGCAAAGCTGCCGACTCTGTCGGCAGGTCAGTCTCCGGTCTCTAGCGTCCAGTCTCCAACCGCCAACCCATCTCCATCAATAAATTCCATACCAGAGGAATTGAATTTAGATGTACCGTTTACTCCACAGGCACCGCACGCTAATTGGGATTATACCCACGAGGAGGCCTGCGAGGAGGCGGCAGTTTTGATGGCCGGGAGATATTTCAGGGGGCAAGGAATTTCTGGGGCCGATGACGCGGAAAAGGGATTGCAGGAAATTATCGGCTGGGAAAAAGAGAACTTGGGATTTTTCGAGTCGACTACAGCCGAAGAAACAGTCAGGGTTATAAAAGGAATTTATGGCTTGAATGCGCAGGTCATTGAAAATCCGACAGTTGGGCAGACGAAGGTGGCATTGGCGCAGGGAAAATTGGTATTGAGTCCATCAGCCGGCCGGGAAATCGGCAACCCATTTTATAAAAGTCCGGGGCCCCTATATCATATACTTTTAATCAAGGGCTATACGAAGGACAAATTTATCACCAACGATGCTGGGACGAAAAGAGGAGAGAACTATCCTTATGTTTTTAAAACGGTGCTTGACGCCAACCACGACTGGAATGGTGGGAATGTGGGAGACGGTCGCAAACTGATGATTGTTGTTTCGCGCTAGCCTACTCAAATCCGAGACGGTTCGCACTTAGTACAGATTGACAAAGAGGGCTCTTTATGGTTCAATTTAGGCATCTCGTTGCCACGGATGAAGCATAAACTACACTACCCGTAAGGGAGGGAGGGACTGCCGTGGGAGAAAGCTGTATGTGCAGCGTCGCAGAAGGCCCTACTGGGGTTGTCATTAGGTCGCTTGCCAGACAGGGTCGCCAGCAGCACTGCAAGACCGGAGACCGGAACGGCCACGAGCCCGAGCACTTTGGCAACCCCTACTCGGCGAAGGAGTGTGCCGAGGTAGGTTGCCCGAACAGGGCAGAGTGTGGAGGTAACGGCTCCGGATAACGCACCAACGACAAGCTAACACGGGCAGCGAGATGCCAGGGGGACGCTCCCGCTCTGGGAGGGTAGCGGGTGCATTGTCCCGTCTTACCTATCGAGGGCGCCCCCCAACTTTTTGTAGAATCCCCCGCGAGGTGGATTTTTTTGTCCGCTTTTGGTAGGATTTCTTCGGTTAGCAAGGCCCTGTCGTCTAGTGGTTAGGACGCGAGGTACATTATAATAAATTCAATTGGGGGTCCCATCGTCTAGTGGTCAGGACGCAAGGTTCTCATCCTTGTAACGGGAGTTCGACTCTCCCTGGGATCACCATAGTGGATTTATCAAAAGAATTAGCTTTTTGTTTTGAACACTTTGATATTGACTTTTTAAGATAAAAAGGGAAAATACAAGGCGATTTTCGCACCTCGATAGAGAGCAAGACTACTAGGGAGGAGGATGGAGCGATGTTGCAGCTCATAGCTGTGTTTGTCGTAGCAGCTCTGGCTGGACCCTCGCTATCCGTTCCCCGCTTGCCAGAGACATCCGGCAAGCCCTGCGCATGCACTAGTAGCGCTCCCCTTGCCGCGACTGCGGCGCGAATCCCAGCTATTTCTCCGGGCAAAGAACCTCAACTGGTTCTCGCCCGACCTGCCGCAGAATTGGCAGAACCCCTGCCGCTCTCGCTCCAGGCGCTTGTGGAGAGGATTGAGGGAGATCCGAATGCGCCGGAGTGGAAGAGGACTGTCACCCAGCGGATTCGCGCTCGCCGGATAGGACGCTTTGACGCGTATCTAACGGCGTACTGCACGGACTCCTCCGCCGACTCGACGGGTGGAGGGCCGTGCGCCGCTTGGGACGGTATCCCACTTCGCTGGGGGCACGCCGCCAGCGACTGGCGGCATGTCCCAAAAGGCACAGTCCTCTTCGTCGGGCCGCCCGTTGACGCGATCTTGATCGTTGTCGACAACGGCCCGGGCGTTAAGGGCCCAGGCCGGCTTGATATATGCACGACAGACGGAAGCGTTTACAGGCTGCTGAGCCGGCAGATTAGTGCTGGTCAGCCCGCGGCCTGTTGGCGCCTTGGACGAAAAACGACATCAGCGGAAGCGCGCTAGCGCTTCCGCGATCGAGGTGTGATGACCTGTGGCCGCCCTTGATTTCGCCCACGGGCGGAATCGGGGCGGCCACTATGACGTTAAATTGCTTTGATTTATAACCTCAAGACGTGATAAGATTTCGACGTATGGCAAAAAAAGAAATTGTTATTAAAGCAAAAGATTTGCAAAAAACCTACCGTCTCGGTAGGCGAAATTATGTTAATGCCTTAAATGGCGTTGATTTTGAGCTGGAAAAGAGTGATTTTGTTGCTCTAGTTGGTCCTTCGGGATCGGGTAAATCAACTTTTATGCACCTTGTTGGCCTTTTGCAGGCACCATCGGCTGGGAAAATTTGGATTAAAGGCGAGGAAATGACCAAGGTATCAAAAAGATCTTATCCGCGTTTTCGGGCCGAACATATCGGTTTTGTTTTTCAGGGTTTTAACTTAATCCCGACTTTAACTGCTAAAGAAAATGTAATGCTTTCCGGCCGCTACGCCGGCATGAGCCATCGCTTAGCCAGAGATCATGCTGAAGAGCTTTTGGCTAAGTTTGGCCTTCAAGATAGAATGAATCACAAACCGGATGAACTTTCCGGCGGTCAGCAGCAACGAGTTGCCATTGCTCGGGCCTTGATCAACAGTCCGGCGATAATCCTTGCCGATGAGCCGACAGGGGAACTTGACAGTAAAACTTCAAGGGAGGTTGTGGAGATGTTGAAAGAGCTTAATAGCTCAGGCCAGACGATTTTGATTGTTACCCACAATACCGAGGTGGCAAAAATGGCAAAAAAGATTGTAGAAATGAAGGATGGCAGGATCGTATGATTTTTATCTGGCTAATTAAAGAAGCTTTTGTTTCGCTCTGGCGGCATAAACTGCGCTCCTTTTTCGCTGTGGTAGGGGTGATGGTGGGAATCGCGGCGGTGATCGCTTTAGTTTCAATCGGCAAAGGGGTCGAGAAAGACGTCAAAAAGACCGTTGAGGGTGTGGGAACGAATTTGATCGTTGTTTTATCCGGCAAGATTGATACCTCGCAAAGTAATTTTAATCAGAGTGCAATGGGCAATCCGGCCAACTTTATTTCTGGCGATATATTAAAACGCCAGGATGCCGACGAGATCGCAAAAGTTGAAGGGGTAAAGGCGGTTGCACCGATTGCTCTGGCTTCGGGCAGCATAAGACGCGACGGCCAAACTTCGACCTCGATGATTATGGGAACTTATCCTCAGATAAAAGATGTTATGACTGGTTTTAGTATCAGGTACGGAAGGTTTTTGGATGATTCTGATAGCAATAAACAAAATATTGTCGTTGGTGATTTTGTAAAAGAACAGCTTTTTGGAGATAAGGATAATATCGTTGGCGAGAAAGTAATGGTGGGCAAAGACGAATTTGAAATTATCGGCCAGCTTGAAAAACCCAAAGACGCTGGAGCGCTTTTTTCGTCAGACTACGAGTCAATTGCCATTATATCGATGGGCGAGGCAAAGCGTTTAAACGGCGGCGCAGACAAGATATTGAGGATCGCGGTATCGGCTAAAGACTCGACGGATGTTAGTGCAACGGTCGAGAGGATTAAGCAGAATATGCTTCTACGCCATAAGGACGACGAATTTTCGGTTTTAACGCAGGAAGATCTTTTGGATATGATTTCATCAATAATTAGTCTTTTGACAACAGCAGTAACGGCAATCGCGGCGATATCTCTAATTGTTGGCGGAATCGGTATTTCCTCGGTAATGTTTATGTCTGTGGCTGATAGAACTAGGGAAATTGGCATTAGGAAAGCGCTTGGCGCTACCAGCGTATTGATTATGTTTCAGTTTTTAGTTGAGTCGGTAGTTTTGGCGGTTTTGGGTGGTGCTTTGGGGCTGGTGCTGGCTTTGGCTGTCAACGAAGTTGTTGATGCCAAGACGGTTATTGAGCCAAGCGTTACGGTTTCGGTTGTAATTTTGGCTCTTGCTTTTTGTATGGGTGTGGGAGTTCTCTTTGGGCTTCTTCCCGCCGCGCGGGCGGCGATGAAAGATCCGGTCGAAGCTTTGCGTCAGGGTTAAAGCGAAGATCCCGCTTTGCGGGGTCGAAGCCCTAAGACAGGGATAATAATGAAATTAGGTAGAGCTTTTTTCGAGAGATTTACTTTAGATGTGGCAAGAGAGCTTTTGGGGAAGGTAATTGTCCGCAAAATAGGTAAAAAATTGATTAGAGCACGGATTGTTGAGACGGAGGCCTATTGCGGAGAGGAAGATCAGGCTTGCCATGCGCGCATAGGCCGTACCAAGAGAAACGAAGTGATGTACGGACCCGCCGGCCATGCCTATATTTATTTGTGTTATGGAATTCATGAGCTTTTGAATATTGTAACGCAAGAAAAGGGTTGCCCCGAGGCGGTGTTAATTAGAAAGGTCGAGCCGTTGACAAGAAGTAATTTAAAATCATACGGCCCAGGTAACTTAACCAGATACTTACAGATTACAAGAGCACTAAACAGTGAAGATTTGACCAAAAGTAAGGTTTTTTGGATTGAAGACGACGGTTTTATTGTAGAAAAATCTCAAATTAAGTCGGCCGAGCGGATTGGCGTTTCTTACGCCGGAAAATGGGCGAAGAAAAAGTGGCGGTTTTTGAATGGAGCAAAAACCTAATCCGTAGTTGAACGAGACGGTTTCTTCTGATAAATTTGTTATATGAAGCTTTCCGAACTTTTCACTAAAACCAGCAAGCAAATGCCTTCTGATGAGCAGTCGGTCTCGGCTCAACTTTTAGAACGCGCCGGATATATTAATAAGGAAGCAGCTGGCGTTTATTCGCTCTTGCCGCTCGGGCTTAGGGTCATAAATAATATTACGAACATTATTCGTCAAGAGATGGATGCGGTTGGTGGTCAGGAAATATTGATGTCTGGCTTAATTCCAAAATCAAATTTGGAACAGACCGGTCGCTGGGAAAGCTTTGAGGCATTGTACCGACTCAAGGGTGCAGATGACAAGGAATATGGCTTGGGGGCTACGCACGAGGAGATTATTTCTCCGCTAGTCAAAAAATACGTTCAATCCTATAGGGATCTGCCGGTCGCCATTTATCAAATTCAAGACAAGTTTAGAAACGAAATCAGAGCTAAGTCAGGCGTTTTGCGCACTAGAGAATTTTTAATGAAAGATCTTTACTCGTTCCACGCGGACCAGGAGGGTTTGGATAAATATTACGAGCAGGTTAAAGAAGCGTACTGGAAAATATTCGAGCGCTGCGTAATTAAAGATAAAACTTATTTGACCTTGGCTTCTGGCGGGACGTTCTCTAAGTATTCGCATGAGTTTCAAACTGAAACAGAGGCGGGCGAAGACGAAATTTATGTTTGTAAAAGCTGTCGGATTGGTTTGAATAAAGAGATTTTAGAAGGGGAATATGAATGTCCGGAGTGCAAAAATCGCGAACATGAAGTTAAGAAAACCATTGAAGTTGGCAATATTTTCAAACTCGGAACAAAGTATTCTAAGCCGTTTGAGCTAAATTTTGTCGATCAATCGGGCAAGCCACAGCCGGTTATAATGGGCTGTTACGGTATAGGTCTGCAAAGATTGATGGGAGCGATTGTTGAGGTTTATCACGATGAAAAGGGTATAGTCTGGCCAAACAATGAGATTGCGCCTTTTGTGGCGCATCTCATTGAGTTAAAAGTTGAAAGTGGTAGGCCAGCGGAGCTGGGGATGGAAGGGCCAAAGGGGAAGGGACAGAACACAGCAGATGAGATATATAATCAATTGCTAGAGGCAGGAATTGAGGTTTTATACGATGACCGTGAAGATATTTCCGCCGGCGAGAAATTTGCCGATGCTGATTTACTTGGTATTCCTTGCCGGCTAGTTATAAGTGAAAAAACAGGGGATAAAGTAGAAATAAAAAATAGAAGCAAAGACCAGACAGAGCTCGTTCCGAAAGAAGAATTGATTAGCAAACTTAGAACTTAGTGCTATTAACTCGAGGCTAGGCAGCGATCTTTTTTTCTTGTGGTTGCGCCTTGCCGGTTGAGCCAATGATATTCGTTGGTGCTGCGGGGGACAGACCGGCTTTTTTCCCTGTTAAAAAGTCCCAGATCGCTACGATTGGGTTCTCCGGCTTTGCCGCCGGCGCCGTATCCTCTTTGCCGGCGGGGAAACCTGCCGCCGGCGCGGGTGGATATTCGTAGTCATCTTCAAAATAATATTCATCAATATAGATCTCTTCAACCCCTTGCGGGATGCCGCTAGCAATATTTTTGCCTCTTTCGGCGAAGCGCTCCTGGAGATGCTTAAACCAGAGATTATTGGCCCGCAGGAGCGCTGAGAACTCTTCTTTATCAGAAATAGCAGCGAGAATTTCTTGGGGAGTGGCGGTGTCGGGCAAACCGTATTTGGCGCAAAATTCTTCTCTTGTGCTGCAGCCGGCGCGCGTTTTTAGGTAATCGACAACCGCCCCTGGCTCGGCAAATTGAAGGCGGCGGGCAAGATAAGTTTGTTCGCTTTTGCCGTATTCTAAAAAGTAAGAGGTCATTTCCGCAACTAGCTCTCGAGCGACCTGGATTTTTTCTCGGCCTTGTTTGTCTGGGTCCAGGTCTTTAATTGCTTCTAACCGGCTGCGGATATATCTGCTCCAAATAGTTGAATGTTCATTGGGATCGCGCAAAACTTTTAAGATTTCTGCCAGCGCCGGGGCTACTCGAGCCATCGCATCGATATTTTCTTGAGTTGGGTATTGTGCCGCTTCTAAAAACTGAAAATAAGCTTCCTGCGGCCAAATATCACCTGATTCGCAGAGGATATGGGAGATTTCGTGGCGGACATGATGGGCTTTGGCATCTGGTCCTTCGTTTTCGAAAAATACACCGTAGAAGTAAATCGTTGCCTGCCCGCCTTCAATGGTGTAGTAAGCAGCCGCCTTGGCCGGATCAAAGCTTTGTTCTTGAAATTCTTGCCCCGGGGTTTTCTTAATCTCAATCGCGCTTATCTTTGAAAGAAGCTTTTCAGCTGTCATATGACCGGAGAATATAATACTGTATAAACCCTCCCGAACGCCGATTATCGCCTCTTCAATTTTTTCCGGTTTGGCATCAGGAAACTCTGTCGAGATTCTTTCTTTGAGAGGAGCGACTATTCTTTGTTCAATAAGGATAATGTCATCGGCTAGCTCTTGAGCTTCGGCGGATTCGAACCGTCCCTCGGCTTTCTTCTTCTCAAAGTAGCCAGCGAGCGCTCCATCAAGACCTTCTTGTGAGAACTGATCGATGCTTTTTGCCAACTCTCTCGGCTCGCTCTGTCCCGCCTCGTAGCAGCTGCTGTCTATTATTTCCTCGTCAACTGCCGCTCCCGGCTCCGCAGGCTCTGGCGGGGCTTCTGTTTCCCTAAAAGCCTCCTCCCGCTTCCTGGCAAGCTCTTCTTGGGGCGTTATGTCGCGAGGTTCTTGTTCTTCGGGTGGTTTCATATTACCCTTACTTCGTTGCCGCTTGGGTGATTGTTTGCTCAACTGAAGGACTTTCTACTTTTGGCGCTTCGTCTGATTTTTGGCCAGCTGTTTTGTCTGGGCTTGCAGGCGCAGCCTTTTCTTCTTCTAGACCAACCGAAGCTTTGGCGATTTTTTCTTTGACTTTATCTTCGACCGACTTTAGAGCGTCAGCGGGATTTTGAACCAAACTGTCTTTATTTACTTTTGCCTCGATTAGATAATCAACTGATTCCAACGCTCCCTTAACTTTTTCTTTTAGCTTTTCGATGTCGCCCTCTTGGGGGGTAACTCCAAGCTTAACTGTGGCAACGGGATGATATTTATCAACAGTTTTGGATATTTCTTGGACTTGCTGGGGGGAGATGGGTTTTGAGAGTCGGTTTAACGACTGCTCAAGGGTGTTTTTAATTTGGCTTAGATCTAGACTGGGATTTGATTTTAAGTCCTGGGTCACTTTTTGCGTTACTCCTCGGGCAAGAGAGAGCTTTTCTTCGCTAACAAGATTTGAAATTTCTGAATTGAGCGAACCGGCTAGATCTCGGGTGACAAAACCTTCGCGCAAGTTCCCAATGGTTGTTGGGGTCTGGTTGGGTTTGGGGATATACGATATGGCTTGGAGATGGGTAATTTGAGGGTTTTGGGATACGGCGGTGGAAATCTGTTTGTTAACCCCGGAACGCTGTAGGGCGGAGGCAATGTCGGTTTGGCTGGCTTTTTGGATTTGAGAGAGACGTCTTAAGAAATAATCACCGTGTTTTTCGATTCCCTCAGCGGATATATTTTTAATTTGGTCTGTAATCATTCTGACTAAGGGTGGAGAGGGGGGGGAGCTGACCTGGGGTGACAAAGAAGCTCTTTCGATTAATCCAGCAATATCTTTAAATCCGGTTGAATAATCAAGATGATCTTGGGTGATTTGGTTATTTACCTCTCGCTGGCTTGAAAACCTGAGATTTCTCGTTTCGATGGTTTGAAGCTGTTGGAAGACCCTTTCTGTCTGATTCTTGAAGGTTGGGGCGAGGTCAGGTTTTGTTAAGATTCCGTCTTGGAGAGCTTTTTTGATGACAGGATAGGAAACGTTGCCCAAAGCGCCCTTTTGGGCGAGTAGTTTTAAGGCATCAGGATTTTTAATCGTGCCGTTTTCGACTGCTTCGGATAGTCTGACTAATTTTCGGGCCGAATCGGCTCTAATTGCTGCTCCCTGATCATCAAGAATCTGGCCATTTTGGTTTTTGAGCTGTTCGACGAGGCGCGTGTCTCGCCAGAGTTGAAGATCGCTTTTGTCGACAACTGCTTTGAAAACTTCGGGGGACAGGTCGGCGACAGAACGAGCCAAGAGATTAGTTGGGCGGGAGAGGTTGGTTTGGTTAGCGCGCGACAGGACGTTTGCCAGCTCCGGCAAAGCGGTGCGAGCGATAAACTGCTCGGTTTTTATCCCCTCAACCTGCCTCTGGCGCTCACGTGTTGTTATCCGGGCGAATCTAGTCGAGGTGTCAGCGACGATTTTCTTGGTCAGCTGAGAGCTGAAAATCCTGTCTGTGGCGGCTGCGGGCTGAGAAATCGGTTTTTTAGGCTCAAGCGCCGCGGCTAGTCGGCCAATGCCAAGCGATGCGCCGAAGCTGGTTCTGGAAAGAGCAACGGTTAGGCGTCTCAAATCGCTTTCGACTGTAAAGGGCAAGCGCACGAGAATAGCGATGACGGCGATTTTGAAGACCCATAAGGCAAGGAAGGAAACCGCATTACCATCTTCCCAGTGGGCGGCAGGAAAGGCATTCAAAATGAAAAAGGCGAAATTGACGATAGGGGCGTAAAAAAGAGCAATTAATAGGTATGAGAGCCACTTTCGAAAGATGACTTGGGTTTGGGGTAAGATTAGGCAGGCAAAAGCGATTGGGGCAGTTACAGTTAAAAATCCAACTGCGAAGGCTCTTAGAGCTAGAACATATTCAAACATAATTACTATAAGTGATGGGATGACGAGAAGAATTGTGCCAAAAAGACCAGTGATAAACGAGGCAGTTTGGGCGGAAGCAGCACTGATACCCAAGAGTTTTCCGCCGACATTAAAAACTAGACTAAGAGAATCCTGCAGACTGCTAGATGCGGTGAGTGGTCCGCCAAATATGTTTAGCATCGGATGAAATGCCTGCTGGGGGGCGAAGGGAGAAATTGTGTACATAAAGTCTATCAGTCTCGAGATAATGAAAATGGCGTAAATTGAAAGCCAAGCACCGATGACCGCCAAAACGACCGTCGGCAGCATTTTTTTGATCGAATATGAGCTTACCTCGATATGCAGGATTTTGGCGAACGCGAGAATAATAATGGCGATAAAAACTAAGACTGAAACGATATTTCTGATTAAAGCAAAAGCGGAGGGAACTTGGGTGGGTTCGGTAGCGGAGGTCGTAGTTGGGGTTGGAGCGATAAGCCCGCCAGTACCCGTTTCGGGGTTAAGGGTCAAGCTATTGGTTAGTTGAGAGGTTTCAGTTATTGAAAACGCCCTACTTTCGGGAGTGCATCCTCCTCTACTTCTTGTAAAATGGATGTCTCGCCAATAGTTGCCTGCATTGCCGACGGTCTGGATGCTGCAGGTTATTTCAGTAGCTAAGTTCGAAACGGAGAGGGCGATTACTTTGGTCAGATCGCAAATGGTAGTGCGATAAATATTGGTTGGATCGCCATGAAAAAGGTTTTCGCAGATTGTTTCGGGATCAGTGGAAGCAAGGGTCCCCCCCAGAGCAGCCTCGCCGCCACCCGTACCCGTGGTTGTGCCTCCTCCAGGATTATTCCAGTTTTTCGCACTCGAAGTTCCGGGCAGAAAAATGAGCGTGCTGATGAAAACTAAATAAAAAGCGCCTTTGATGAGTTTTGATTTTATTTGAGAAATTTTGTGCCGTTTCATTTGGAAAAATAAGTTTGGAATAAGCTGCTAAGGAATGAAAAACTTACTAGCTGGAAAAATCAGTACCCGCTCCTGGGGCGATAAAGTAATAAACGAAAGCTAAGGCAGCAACTACTAATGAGACAAAAATAAGCAAGAGTAATTTCCAATGCCTTGCTGCCCAACCGGCGGCGGCTGTTGCCGCTGTGACAGCAGCTGCTATTAGTAACGAAATGCCGGCTGACTCTGGTGCAGCTGCTGCGCCAGCCGCCGCCGCCGTGCCCTCAACTGCTCCTTCGGCTGCGACTTCACCGCCCGTCATGGCTGCGGTGGCAGCGGCGCTGGTGGCCACGTCTGTAGCTACGCCGGTGCCTGCTTTTTCCGCGGTTTTTTCTCCTACCTGAGCTCCAGTGCGAACTCCGGTTTGAGCAAGGTTTGTTGCCGGGCTCACAGGAGTTACGGGTGGTTCAGCCGGTGATGGGGCAGGGCCTCCTGCTGGCGCTTCTGGGGCTGTCGGCTCCGGTGCTGCGGGTTCTGGCGCGGCCGGCTCGGCGGTTCCTCCTTCGGGAGGTCCACCGGCTTCAGGAGCGGGCGCTTCGGCCGGCTCCGGTCCTATGCCTTCAGTTGGCTCCGGTTGGACTGGGGGAGTTTCCGGTACCACCTCTCCTTCGGGTGCTTCGGCCTGCCCCTCTGCTGGGGGTGGTTGTCCTTCGGCAGTTTCCGGCGGAGCTTCAGCACCTTCAGTTGGCTCTTTTTCGGCCCCTTCGGCTTCACCCTCTCCTGTTTTCTCTTCTTCCTTGCCAGTAAATTTTTCTTTTAGCTTTTCGTAGTCCTCTTTGCCCTGTCGAATTTTCTCAATCGGCGACTCTTGGTCGCGTTGTTCTTGAGGCACCTCTTCTTCCTGTGAAGGGGCGGTTTGTATCTTGCTTGGGTCTTCTAGAATTGCCATTTTATTGTTTAGGTTGGATCTCTCTTTGGGCTTGTTGGAAATAAAACTCGATTACCATTGGTGCATAGTATTGAATAGGGGTGAGAACATTTTCTTCGGATAGCTGGATAAGGGCAATGATTTCGTCAGCAGTAGCGTTGACTACTCTATCTTGAATAGCAACGCCTGACCTTCTCCACCAAGGGCCATATTGCAGCTCAAGGTGGGGGCGGGCAACCGCGAAAATTTTGACTTTAAGTTCGTTTGTCTCTTGGGGAGTCAGCGGTTTTTCTTTGCGGCTGGTGCGGTTCTTAGCTTTTACTCTTAAATCCTCGCAAAAGACAGCAAGTTCTTGAGTTTCGGTATCTCTCTCAACCTGAAGGGAAGCGCGATAAGCTATTTGTTTTGGATCTTTGATAATTTCCATTTTTAGGTTGGATTAATGGGGTTGCGCTGAGCCATTAATTCTAATCCTTGGGCGACTCTGGCAGCCATTTCCGGTGTGATAGTTTCTCCTTCAATGCCGGCATGGCTGCCGATTAAAACTTTGGCTTTCTTTAACTGGTCGGGAGAGACGCCGGCTGGTTGAGCAACCGTTCTGCAGGCCTCAACTGTTTGTTGAACCATTTCGACTGAAATGTCGGGTCGAGCAGCAATCTTTTCGGCGATTCTGGCAGAAAGTTGGGCGCCTTCTTCGGATCCGAAAAGGGTCAATTGTTGTTTTCGAGAATCAGTGAATTGTCTGACAATTTGAGCCACGTTTTCGCTTCCACCGAACTCAGCTGTAACTCGTCCCAACAACCTGTCTCTGTCGGAATCCGAGCCGTCGGTTTGGTGGATATCTCTAATTAAAGTTTCCACCTGCTGGGGATCTTGCGAAGCTAGCTCTGCTCTGATTTGACCGAGCATGCCTACTCTTCTTGTAGAAAGGTTTAGGAGCTCTATAATTTTCCTTTCGGCGGGGGTGAATGGTTGGGCATAGCCGGTTGGTCTGCCAACTCCTCCGGCACCGGTCGTCCCAACGGCCCCGGATGGACCCCTGCTGAGCCCGAGGATAACACGCTCATTGTTTCTCTCTGCCTCCTCTCTTAGGGTTCTGCGTTCCTCGGCGCTCCGGTAGCCTCTGGCCTCTGAAGCGGCTAAACTTCTCTGGCGGTCAAACCCTTCGACAACTGCTGCAAAATGTGACGGTATCACTCCTCCCTTCTTCGCTGCACCGCCAAGGTTGTTTAGATATTCTGATGCTGACGCTTGCTCCTGATATAATCTCTGAAGATCAGCGTGCAGCATCTGCATTGCTGCCTCTAGACTGCTTAGGCCCTTTTCTTTCATGTAGCCTTTTGCTAGTTTTTCGAAGCCTAGGCCGTAATTGCTACCCCTTAAGGCCTCGAGAGTGTAGATGTGGCTTAAATCCTCTCTTTGAATTGCCTGCTGGTGTTTAAAATAAGTTTCTTGACCGGCCAGAAATCTGGTTACCTCGGATGTTTTCCAAGGAGCTTTATCCATATTTTTACTATAGACGTCAGCCCTTTCGCGAAGGGCGGCAACCGCCCCGTAAGGGTTGAATTTTTGAGCCGTGAATAATGCTTTGTGAAGTTTGCCTCTCCAGCCACCCTCTCCTCTTACTGTGGCTATAGCAGCTTCTCCGCCAAGTTCAGTGGCCGTTTTAGCGTTAACTTGGGCTTCGTGTCGTTCTTCAAACCTGGCATTAAATCTTCTCCTATAATCTCGCCTATTGGCTGGATTCTTAAGGTAGTTTGCCAATTCATCTCTACTGTCGAAACCGAGCCGGTCCATTTCCTCTTTCTGGAAATCATCTATATTTGCTTTTTTAAACCTCTTTTTTGCTTCTTCCTTCTCTCTGTCCATTTCCCTCATCATTCTTGCTTGGTGGGCTGGATCAGTTTCGATTATTCTGGACTCGTTCTCTCGCGCGCTTGGGTTCGCTTTTTCGTATTCTTCTACTGTTTGGCCGGCTGCTTGAGCATCGTGAGCGATTCTAGCGTCTACAACCCGACCAACATAACTTTTTTTAAAGAGCTCTACCCTTTTAGCTGCTTTGCCTGAGGGATCAAGTTTTTGGAAAGCCGCAACGGCTTTCTTTCCAGCCCCGGTTGCCAGCATTTTATTCCAAGCATATGGACCCGCTCCCATTGCGAACCCGGCTCCTTTCCAGCCGGCGCTGCCGGCCATCCTCCCGACCGCGGCAGTTATTCCACCAATATCCTTCTCCCACATAAATGGGGCTCTGATCGCCATTATAAGTATCCAGATTTTAACGGCGAGGGGGATAATGAAGCCAATAATTTTTGACGTTATTCCGGCCCCGGCTACTCCACCTAGCGATGGGATCATCAGCGCAAGGTGGACCAATCCCCAGACAATTAGAGGATAAAAAAGCCAAAAAAGGACTATTTTAAGCCATCTCCTGAAGAGGCCTTCGGTCTGGGGAAGAATGTAGCAACCAAGGGCAAGGGGTGCGATTGCCGCGCCAAGAATAACAACCCATCCCCTAAGAGCTAGTAAAAAGTTAAGGATGAAAAACAAGAGAATGGGAAATCCCACAAAAAGAGCAACGCAACAACCAACGAAGATATTGAGACCCGGGACCGCTAGACCGGAAAAAAGCATTGCTGCGAGAGAGGCAACTCCCCAGCTTGCAAACCCAGCTGCAGCCCCACCGCCTGCTGCACCCAAAAGGATTGAAGGCGAAGCCAAACTAATTGGCTTAAAAATGTTTAACGAACCAAGCTGATCGACGACTGCCGAGAGAATTGCAAAAATAGGCATGGCAAGATGAGCAACAAGTAACGCAATGAGCACTTTGGGTAGCACGGCTTTAATCTGATATGTGTTGATGTTCCAATGTAAAATGTTGGCCAGCGCGATCAGGATTAAAACTATAAAAACAAAAATATCGACAAAGCCCAGACAGAGTTTGTAGATTGTGTTGATTTTAGGACTGATGGTGTTTCTATTTGATAATGTCTGGGTCACATAACTCGGAGAGCCGGATGAGTAAGCGTAGGTTTTTGAGACAAGGGAAATTGTAGCAGAAGAGTCAACCGATGATGATTCGCCCAAGGTGTTTATAGATATATTAAAGGTAAATAGAACGAGGACTATTACTATAAGCCATTTAATCACTGAAATTTTTTTCATTTTCTATCTGTTATTATGCATTCGCCATTTTTATACTCGACTTTTATATCAGGGGAATAATTAGCTTGGAGGGCCGAGGAGGCAAAGAGGCAGTTAAGATAATTTAGGGGGCCGATAATCTGATTGTTAAAGAAATCAAAAGCATTGCAAACCATTTTTTCTAGCGGATTATCCCAGCTGTCCTTAAGGCCTGACAGCTGGCAGAGGGTTTTGCCGGCAATCTGCCGGCGGACATTTTCGTCAAGTGAAACTGTGGCAATGGGAGAAGGTCTGATTTTTGTCCAGTCCAAATCGCCGATGGACATTGCTGCGGCGGGTGATGGAATCGGCTGGAGGATGACGCCAGAGATCGTTGGCGAAGGCGATAAAGTAGCGCCAGCAGCCCCACCGCCGCCGCTAGGTTGAGGCAATTGCTCATAAGTTAAGGGCTCGTCGGTCTGGATCGGCTCGTCTTGAGAAGCCGCTTCTTCTTGGGTTCTCCTGCCTTGAATTACGGCAAATACAATAACGATTATGATCACTGAGATAACACCAACAACTATCAGGACTACTTTGCTATTTAATCTAGCAAACAAAATCCCTCCTTTGCTGCTTCTATTATATCAAAGGGAATTTTAAAAAGATATTCTTGAGAAAAGGAGAGAAAGCGGGTATTATTAGCAAGAAATTTTCAGTTGGAAAATGATTTATGAATTATACCCGCAAAGTTGCGTTTAATACTGCCGCCCAGATGCTGGGCAAGGTTTTGGGCACAGCTATCTCGATCGCGACGGTTGCTGCTTTGTTTCGCTATTTCGGCGTTGAGGGGATGGGCAAATATACAACCGTCTTTGCCTTTGTCGCTTTTTTCTCTGTATTCGCCGACTTTGGCCTTCAATGGACTTTAATTCGCGAACTGGCCATTAATCCTGATCACGATAAGGTCTTTAAGAATATTTTTACTTTCAGGTTATTTTTGGCGATTTTTATCCACTCGATCTCTTTTGCCGCAGTTTGGTTTTTTAACTATCCCCTTGAGGTCAAACTGGGCGTTGGGGTAATTAATCTCGCCTGGTTCTTCATTACGATGAATACAACCCTCGTTGGGGTATTTTTGAACAATTACCGGATGGATATCTCGGTGGCCAACGAGATTTTAGGGAGGGTTTTTATTCTGATTTTGGTTATTGTGACTACCAAGCTAAAGTTGCCATTCGTTTATGTTATTTCTGCCTATCTTATTGGTGATGTGATTAATTTTGTTTCCAATTTTATTTTCGCCAGGCGCTATGTCCGTCCCGGTTTCAGGGTAGAGTTTCCTTATTGGAGGAGAGTGGTTGGCCAGGCTCTCCCAATTGGCATAGCTTTGGTTTTTCATTTTATCTATTTTAAGATTGACTCCTTGATGTTGTCGGTCATGAAGCCGATGGTTGATGTCGGGATTTATGGGACAGCCTATAAACTCTTAGAAGTTTTGGAGACTGTCCCGGCGATGTTCTTGGGGGCGGCATTTCCGCTAGTAACAAGGTATGCTATTACAAAGGATAGACGACTAAACGAAGCCTTCCAGAAGCAGTTTGATTTTCTCGTTTTGCTGGCGGTGCCAATCGTTACGGGAACGTTTGTTTTGGCAGAGCCGATCATTAGGTTTATTGGTGGATCGAGGGGGGGGGAGTTCGTCAGCGCCTCGACCGTTTCTTTATTTTCTCATCCGATAACTTCGGTAACCTGTCTTAAAGTTCTAATTTTTGCCGTCGGTATTAGTTTTATTTCCCAACTATATTCTTATATGATTGTTTCGCTTGGCCGCCAAAGAGCAATGATAATCCCAACGATTTCTTTTGCCCTTTTTAATATTGTTTTAAACTTGATACTTATCCCCAAAATAAGCTATATTGGGACTTCGATCGCGACTATTATAACTGAAGTGATTGTCGCCATAGTCGTCTATATGATTTTCAAAAAATTTATTCATCTGCCGATAAAGCTGGCAAGATCGTTTAGGGTTTTACTGGCAGGAGTTTTGATGGGATTGGTCGTTTGGTGGCTAAATAGTCTCAGTTTGAATTTATTTGTTAATCTTACGATTGCAGTCTTGCTCTATGTCGGGTTGGTTTTTGCTCTGCGGGCGGTAACAAAGGAAATGGTTACGGAAATTATCAGACGGAAGGAAGTTTAGGTGAAGGTAGCGATAGATATTCAAACAACCCTTGGCCAGCCGACCGGCTTTGGTTTTTATGTTTCAAACTTAGTCAGGGAATTGGAAAAGATAAAAAGCGAGTTCGAATTTTCCCTTATAAGACCAACGTCTGAAGTCGATTTTTCAACCCCCCAGCGATTTATTTGGGACCAATTTACCTTGCCTCGTCGAGCAAAAAGTGAGGGTGTAGCTCTCATTCATCAGCCCTGTTTCTCGCCGCCTTTTTTCTTTGCGGGTCCTGTGGTTGTGACAATTCATGACATTATCAGTATTTTATTTCCCGAAAATATCCCCTTTGCTTCAAGAATGTTCTATTCAAAATGGATGCCTTTTTCTTACCGCAAAGCGGCTCAAATCATTACAATTTCTCAGTCAACCCGGAAAGACATCACCCGGGTTCTAAAAATTCCTGAAGAAAAAATTACCGTGATTGAGCTAGCAGTTGACGAGAGGTTTAAGGAGGCTCCTCGAAAAAGTGAAGTTGAGAGAGTTGCCCGCAAGTACGGCTTAAAAAAGGACTACATTTTGCATCTCGGCACGCTTGAGCCGAGAAAAAACCTGGGATTTTTAATTGACGTCTTTTTCTCGCTCATTAAAAATAAAAACTGTGCTGAAACGAACTTAGTTGTTACCGGCAAAAAAGGTTGGTATTACGAAGGACTTTTTGAAAAGGTTAAAGATTTAGGTCTTGAAAAGAGAGTCATCTTCACTGGCTATGTTGAAGATTGCGATAAGCCGGCTCTTTATAAGGGAGCAAAGGTTTTTGCCTTTCCTTCTCTTTATGAGGGATTCGGCCTTCCGCCTCTTGAGGCAATGGCCTCAGGAATTCCTGTTATTTCCTCGGATACTTCTTCGATGCCGGAGGTTGTAGATGAGGCAGGGATTTTGCTTTCGCCGGAAGATAAGGCAAGTTGGGTAAAATCTTTATTAAGAGTCTTTTCAGAAGATGCCCTGATTCGCAGGATGCAGGAGCAAAGCAAAAAACAAGCTGATAAGTTTTCTTGGCAAACGACCGCTCAGAAGACAATCGAAGTTTATCGCAAAGCTCTAAGGGGGGGCTCAGAAACAAATTCAAATGAGCAGTAATAAACCAAAAATAGTTTTTGTTTCAGAGTCAATCAGACGTGACTCTCATGCTCCCTTGAGATATCTGAGAGGCTTCAAAGTTGTTCATTTTTATCTTAAAGCACCCTATAAAGATATGACAAAGGAAGATTTCAAGGGTTCGTGGCAAGTAAGCGGGCAGGAGCTTTTTGAGAAGATAATCAATGAAAAACCGGTAATTATTCAAGGGGTTGAACCCTTTGGCTCAAGGGTTGCCTTCTATCTTGCCTATATTTGCTATAAAGCAGCCAGGGCAACCCGGGCAAAATTAGTCGTCCCTGTTTTGGAAAACCGACCGGTTGCTGAACGTTTCAATCTTTGGCAGAGGTTTTTTCTGCGGCTCTTTTGCCCCATTCTCTTTAAGCAAGCTGCGGCAGTGGTTACGTTAAACAACGGCGCGGTAAGAAATGTCAAGTCTTATTATAAAGACGCTAAGATCAAGCGCGGCATTATTTGGGGAGTTTGGGGAGTAGACCTTGATCTGTTTCGTCCGGTTGGCCCCCGTGAACATGGAAAAATTATTTTTGTTGGCAGGCTGATCGAGGATAAGGGGCTAAGGTATTTAGTAGAGGGTTTTAAAATGGCGAGCCGTAAGCTTCCATATTTGCACCTTCAGCTGGTCGGTCAAGGACCGTACGAAAAAGAATTAAGGGATTACGTTAAAAAGGAAGGCCTCGAGCGGCAGGTTGATTTTGCCGGCGCCGTCCCAAATACCGAGTTACCAAGGTATTTTTCCTCGGCCGAGATCGCCGCCTATCTCTCGATTACAATGAAAAGATGGGAAGAACAGGTTGGAACGGTTAATTTCCAGGCTTTGGCCTGTGGCACCGTGGTCTTAACCGCTAAAAGCGGGGCGATTCCGGAGTATATTAAAGAGGGGGAAGGCGCGATTTTAGTTCGTGAGAGAAGCTCGAGCGCAATAGAGAAGGCAATCCTAAAATTTTATAATAATCGTACTTTTCGGCGCAGACTCTTTGCCTCGACTCTGCCCGCCTCAAAAAACTTTGATATTAAAGGTGAAATTTCAAAAGCCGAAAAACTCTTTGAGGAGATTCTATTGAAATGAAGTTAGATTTTTTCAAGAAATTGCTTTTGGGGATTTTCGCACTTATCGTTATCGTCTTTTTAAGCTTGGTTATGAATTTTTTTGAGCCTCCTGTCGGGCAGGCGATTGTGGTGTTTTTTGGCTTAGCCGTCTTATTATTACCCTTATTTTTAAAAAAGCCGGAGGTCGGCCTTGCTCTGATGGGCTTCTTCCTTCCCTTCGAAAGAATTCCGTCGGTGGAAATTGCCGGAGCGTCAGTAAAAATAAATCACGTCTTAGCTCTTGTCTTGCTAGTAAGCTTTCTCATCTCTAAGCTTGCTCAAAAAAAGCTTATTATCCCCCGTGATCCGGTCAGGACCATAATTATTTTGTTTCTTTTCACCTTGACTCTTTCTATGTCAATTGCGCCAAATATCACTCGCTCGGTTCAGGTTTTTGCCTTTTTGGTTTTGATGTTTTTAATTTATTTAACGGTAACCCTTATTGCCCAAGATAAAAAAGCGGTTATTTGGGCTGTTTCGGGTATTCTGTGGGGAGCGGTTGCCGCCTCGCTGGTTGGTTTTTGGCAGTTTTTTGGCGACATGGCTGGCTTGCCTAATACTATCACTCTCCTGAAGGAAGGTTATGACAAGACCACCTTCGGATTTGCCCGAGTTCAGGGGTTGTCAGCCGAGCCCTTGTATTTTTCTAACTATATTTTTATTCCGCTTTTTGTCAGTATCATTCTTGTTATAAGAGGAAAGGTAGGGGTCTTATTTCCGAAATTCTTGACTGTTCCCTTGGTTTGCGCACTCTTAATTAATTTGGTTTTAGCTATTGCCAGGGGAGCTTATTTGGCCGCCGGAGTCAGTTTTATTCTTTTGATAATCACTCAAATTAAAACGTTGCTTAAGGCAAGGATAATTGTTCCTACTCTCGCCGCGATCTTTGTTGTGCTGATTGGCTCGTATATTGCTCTTATGAAAAGCGAACCCAGAGCGTTGGATGAATTTATTTCTCACGTCAGAGTTGAAGATCGGGAAGAGGGAGAATCAGTAGTTTCAAGAGTTAATGCCTCGAAGCAAGCCCAAGAGATATTCGAAGACAATGTGATTTTCGGTACCGGGCTTGGCAATTTTGGGCCTATTGTTCAAGGGAACCCTTATGAAAAACCGGAAGAGGGGTGGTTTATTGTTAACAATGAGTACCTTGAAATCCTGGCCGAGAACGGAATCATCGGCTTTACCGCCTTTGTCGCTTTATTGGCTGTTGTTTTTATAAGGGCTTTAGTGGCGTACTTCAAGGCCCGCGATGCCTTACTGAAAGCGCTGGTTTTAGGGCTTATCTTTGCATTTATTGCGATTTTGGCTCAGTATGCTACTTTTTCAACCCTCTATATCATTCACTTTTGGTTTTTGCTAGGGCTCATGTCGGCAGTTTCCACTTTGATACTCAATAATCAAGAACGAGGTGTTAAAAGTGAAAAGAGTATTTAAAGTCTTGCTTTCCCTCACCGTCATTTCTTTGCCCTTTTATATTCTCCGTTTTAGAATTGGTCCAATTCCTTCGACGGCGCTCGAGGTGTTGATTTATTTGACTTTTATCGCCGCCATATTTTCGGGAGCTTTTCGCGAAATTAAAAACAAACGGGCGATTTCATATGGTTTCCTTTTTATTTTTGTCGGGCTTTTGGGCGTGTTTTTTGATCCCGACCAGTCGCGAGCTCTGGGACTCTGGAAGGCCTACTTTTTCGATGGATACCTCATTTTTTTGTCCGTTCTGTCTGTTAAAGATGAAAGCCGCGATTTGGTCAGAAACCTGTTGGTCTTCTCCGGTGCGCTGACGGCAGTTTTGGCAATCGCTCTTTTCCTTTCGGGTGTAAAAACAGTTGATGGGCGGCTCTATGATCTCGATCGTTTAAGCCCGAATTATTTAGCAATGTATTTAGCCCCGATCCTTATTTTGTCCGGCGTCGTTTTAGTTAATAATATTAAAGCCCATAAAAACCGTATTTTTCCTGCTCTAAGCGCCTTTTTAATGGTAGCGGCTCTGATCTTAACCCAGTCGAGAGGCGCTTTGATTGCTGTCGGAGGGGTGGTTTTGGTCGCTGCCTACTATCTTTTCTCTCGCCGGAAGGGTTCTCGTCCTGCCTATCAAGCAATCTTCTGGGCAGCTCTTATTTTGTTTTTTACTTTGACTTTTTATCTTTTTAGGCCTGATTTTGCCGATCACGAGCGCAAGGCAACCTCCTCGAATATCCGCTATTATATTTGGTCAACGAGCCTGGAAATCGCCCGGCACGAACCGTTCTTTGGCGTAGGCCTCGGAAATTATCAGGATTACTTTACAAATCTGACAAAAGACAGAGTAAATTACCCGGAATACATCTCCCCCCAAGCTTTGACGGCTCACAATCTCTACCTTCACTTTTATCTTGCCGTGGGTGTCTTGGGGCTGGCTTCTTTTATCCTGCTCGTTATCAGCTCAAGGTTTTGGCGCACATATGATATTGCCGCTTCGGCTGCTCTCATAACCATTCTTTTTTATGGTTTGGTTGACACGCCGTTTTTTAGAAACGATCTTTCGGCCCTCTTTTGGATAATTCTGGCTTTATGCTACGGCTATAAAAGAAAAAATCGCTCACTTGATTTATCTTCATAATTTAAAAGCATACTCGCAGTAAAAATGAAATCTTTGTCTGTTGTTATTCCGACTTATAACGAGAGGAAGAGGCTTCCGAAAACGATTGCCGAAGTTGAAAAATACCTGCTTGACAATTGTCCGGACAGCGAAGTTATTATTTCCGAAGCAGGCTCGACCGATGGAACGGTCAATTACATCAAAAATTTAAAGTTGCGTGTCCCTCTGAGGTTGGTTATTGCCCCTGAGCGGGAAGGCAAGGGAATGGGGGTAAAGAGAGGGATTCTTGAATCGAAAAAGGATTGGGTTCTCTTTATGGACGCAGATAATTCAACCCGGCTTTCGGAGATTGAAAAATTTGTTTCCCTGCAAGATGAGTTTGATGTTATTATCGGCTCGCGCTATGCCGGAATCGTTCAAAAAGTAAAACAGAATTTAGTCCGTAGGACGGTTTCAAGGCTCGGCGCTTTTTCGGTCAGGGTGATTACTGGCCTTGGCTACAAAGATACGCAATGCGGTTTTAAGATGTTCTCTAAAGAGGCGGCAAAAAAAATATTTTCGAATTTATCGACGGAAGGATGGGGTTTTGATGTTGAAGTTTTGCTTTTAGCTAAAAAATTTAGTTTTAAGGTGGCGGAAGTAGGTGTCTCCTGGAGCGACGCTGAAGGCTCGCATCTTCGCTCCGGCCAAGATTCCTGGCGAACATTTCTTGAAGTTTTAAAAATAAAGCGCAACGTGAAGAAAGTTTAAGTAGCTGAAGTGGATTGACTGAAGTAAAAAATGAAAATCGCGATTGATGTGACTAGAGCAGTAGTTGAAACAGCGGGTATAGGCCGTTATATAAGGGATCTGACCCATCATCTTCTTGACCTTGACCGCGAAAATGAGTATATCATTTACTCGACTCATTTCAGGGACTCTGGAAGCAAGCGGGCGATTTTTGAATCGTTTAAACGAAAGAATTCGACTTTAAAAAGATGGCGGCTGCCCGGGCTTTTTAAGGAAATCCTTTGGACATTCCCCGTTAATTGGCTTTCCCTTATGGGGATAAAAGCGGATGTTCATTTCTCGACAAGTATTTTCGAAGTTGGTGCTGGTTTTAAACTTCCTCAAGTCTTAGTTATTTATGATATGACGACTTTTCTTTTTCCTCAACAACGCGGCGAGAAGATTTCAGAATCTTTGAATAAAAGGACGGCAAGAGTTTGCCGAACTGCCTGTAAAATAATCTGCATTTCCAAATCAACAAAGCGGGATTTGTATCGCTTTGTGAATTTGCCCGAATCTAAAGCAGTCGCCATTTATCCTGGTTTAACTGGTTTTAAAAAAACCGCTCGAGTCTTGCCTAGTAATCTGAAGAGCGGCGAGTATGTTTTGTCAGTTGGTACGATAGAGCCGAGAAAAAATCTTGAAGGTCTTTTTGCCGCCTTTGCTTTATTGGATGAAAAAATAAAGAAAAGCTTTCCGCTCACTATCGTCGGAGGCAAAGGTTGGAGGGATGCCAAGATTTACGAGAAAGCTAAACCGCTCGAAGAAAAGGGGCATTTAAAATTTCTCGGTTTTGTCTCTGATGAAACATTGGCCAAACTATATAAGGAAACAGCCGTTTTTGTTTTTACTTCGCTTTATGAGGGGTTTGGTTTCCCAGCTGTTGAAGCGATGAGCTTTGGCCGTCCGGTTATTTGTTCGAATATTTCCTCTTTACCGGAGGCGGGAGGCGAAGCGGCTTTATTAGTTAACCCGAAATCACCTGATTCAATCGCCCGCGCAATCCAAAAGGTGTTAACTGAAGAAAAATTGCGTAACAAAATGGCGAAACTATCTCTCGCCCAAGCAAAAAAATTTGATTGGGATAAAACAGCCCGACAGGTTCTCGAAATTCTTAAAAGCTGTGCTCGAAAGGAGGCGGCTTGAGGTCAAAAAGCTTTTGGCTTTATCTTGGCGCAATACTCATTTTATTTGCTTCAAGGCTGATTTCCATGAGCCGCGCGCTTGATTTTTTTGATGCTCCGGAATACCTCTGGCGCACGGCTGAACCGACCTTGGTTGGCGCGATGTCCACTGGCCACCCGCCTTTTCATCCCCTTTATCTTTTCTTCTCATTTATTTTTTATCGGTTTTTCCATTTCGATCTACAGATGGCCACGGTCTTGCCGGCTGTGATTTTTGGAAGCTTAAGCATAATCGTTGTTTTTCTTCTTGTTCGCCGGCTTTTTGGACAAGGGATCGCCTGGCTGGTGGCCATCTTCTATGCCCTTATTCCTTTCGTTTTTATCTCGCAAATCACGATTTTAATTGATCCGGTCGAGCATTTTTTCTATTTTTTAAGTTTGCTTTTTCTGGTTTTTACTTTAGAGCGCAGGAAAGGGGAGTACTGGTGGGCGCTTTTAGGCGGGCTGGCTTTGGGTTTAGCCGCCTTTGCTCATACCCAGGTCGCTTTTTGGCTGACTGGGCACCTGTCGGTTTTGGTTTTGAAAAATAAAGATTGGTCAGCAAAAAATTTAAAGAGGTTGCTGGTCAAGGTAATTCTTTTTTCGCTAGCCGGTTCGGTTTTTGTTTTTCTTTATCTTGAACTTCTCGTTTACGCTAGTTCGTACGACTACACAGCTGCCCTTCGTTCCTTACTTCTTGGTAACGCCGGAGAAAAAGAAGCGATTGGTCCAATTGAAGCAGTTCGGCGTATCTTAACTGTTTCGACCGGCATTGTTTCGATTTTTGGTTTCTTAGGTTTAGTCGTCTTGGGTATAAAAAAGAAATGGCGGGAGTTGCTCGCTCTTTTAATTTGGTTTTTGCCTTCGACCTATTTAGCAAGTCGTTATATTTATGAAAATCTGCATGGGAGGGCAATGATAATTGGACTTGTCCCCCTTCTTATTTTGGCGGCTTACTTTCTCTTATCACTGAAATTCTGGTGGCGGATAGCTGCTCTCGCTGTCCTGGTAATTCAGCTTTTGGCAATTACTACTCCGGCGGTTTGGCTTTATCGTTTTCGCTTACCGCAAAATCAGGCCTTAGCCGCGGTTCGTTCCGCGGCCGCTTCTGGGGGGGTCTTTGTTTCTTCAAATATCAGCCGGACCTGGAACGGATATAATGGTGAATTCATTTCTTTTGGCGATGTTGGCAGCGGCTCAGGGCAAGTCGAAAAAGAAGCCCTGAAGGCACTGGAGAACGGCAAAGGGGTCTTTATTTCCGGCGACGCGATTCGCTTGCCCTTTAGGCGATATGACGGCCATTTTTTTGATATTCGTTCGGTTCAAACCTGCGAATCCGCTAGCCACCCGACACTGCTTTCCGGTGTTTTTCAGAAGATGGCCTTTGTGCTCGACCAAGCCTCGCCTTATCTTGGCCAAACGGTTTATCGGGTTTTTGACGATCGCAGCGGAGATTATTTATCCTCCGTCAGCAATAATCTTGCTCAAAGCAAGATTATTTTTGGTCGGGTCCAATCCGCAGGTATGCCGGTTTCGGTTTTGACGGTGAATGATTATGCCGACAGGCACGGTATAACTGTACGAGAAGACATTACGCGATTTGACGCGTTTTTTTATCTTTACCGATTAATTAAAGGAGCAGGTCAACTGGTTGATTGGACTTTTACGGACAAAAATGGAATGTTTTTTCTCCCCTTCGACAATAATGCCCCAAAGCTTGTGCTTGCTTCCTCAGCGATCAATACAAAAAGCAGTGATCTAAACGGCAGCTTCCCGGAGCAGTCGGAGACGCAAATCAACGGCCAGTTGGTTCAGAGCTTTGATAATCTTTCTGAGTTGAAAAATAAGCTGGGCATGGTCAACGGATCTTATTACGTTATCGCCCAGAAAATAAATGCTGCCGATAAGTTTGATCTCTACAGTTTTAGTTACGAGCTTCCCAAAACCGAAATCTTAGAGGCGGAAAATATGAGCGGGGAAATTGGCGGTGCGAGAAAAGATAAATCGGCTTCGGGAGGCAAAATTAGAACCAACACGGTTAAAGACGAAGCGGGTTATTTAATCAGCGGCCCCTATGCCGATTTGCCGGCCGGTAAATATCAGCTTGATTTTGTTTTGCGCGCTAAATCAGAGTTCAATCCCGAAGCGTTGCTGGATTTTGATGTCTTTAGCGAGAGTGGTGGCCGAACTTATCAGTCGAAAACTGTCGCTGCTAAAGATCTCAAAGAAAACGATTTTACAAATATTACCCTGCAGCTTGATCTGGCCCAGAGTGCTTCAAATCTCGAGTTTCGCCTTAAAACACCAGGCGGAGTCTCTGTGGATATTGATTATTTGCGACTGAAGAGAAATCCTTAGTTTAGCTAGCTCATTCCGATGAGCTGGCAATCATGTCTTTATAGGTGTAAAATGCTAATTTCTTGCGGAATTGGGGCTGGCCGTTTGCGTCAACCTTTACCTCGATTAATCCCCAGTGGGTATTGTCGAGGTCAGTATAACCACTTGGGCCCGGATCATCGAATAAAGTGTAAACAAAAAAACCTTTGATTGATACTGCCTTGGGAAGATTGGAAATAAAATTTTTTATAAAGTCGGCTTGAGGCCTTTCCCCCTTAAGAGACCCTTTATCGGCGTTTGATTCAATAATCCAGATTGGCTTGCCGATTTTACTGAGCTCTGCCGCTAAATCAATACTTTTACCATCTCCAATATCTCTTTTGGTGATATCAGTTCCGTCTGTCGAATAAAATGCCCAGCCGAGAATATCGAAATCAACCCCATCGGCTTGCAAGCGGTTGATGACGTCATACAAAATCCAATGGCCGCTTAGAACGATTTTGATCTTGGGAGCGCTGTTTCTGATTCCTTTAGACATCCCTTTAACCCAGCCCAGCGTTGCCTTGTAGCGATCGACTGAATACTTAATATCGTAATCGCCATCATTAAATGTTTCGCCTTTAAAGTCTGGATCAGACGGCTTGACAATCGTTCCGCTCACCTCGTTGGCGGTTTGAATATATTTTACCTTGCCTTTATATCTTTTAGCGGCATAGCTGCCGAGCTCGAAACCGGCCCTCTCATAATTGAAACCTTCTATTTTTAAACTGTTAATAATATCGCCGTCGATAATAAGACAAATATCTTTACCGTTTTGGCTAAGCTGATTAATAAAATCGTCATTTGCCTGTTCATCAAAAGTGAATTTTAGGGGATTGAGTTGGACCGTTCGCTCGAGATTAACGCGAACAGTGTTGACCCCCAGTTCATTAATATAGCCGATCTGTCTTGCGCCGATTGAGGGGCTATAACCATCTACTTGATACATTGCGTCGCTTACCCCCCAAACAAAACCTACACTCTCATCCTCCTTATCTTCATTTTCGCTTGAAGGTGGGGGAGTGTGGGTAGCTCTTTTCCTAATAAGATAGCCTAAGCCGCAACCGAGGGTTATCCCTACCCCAATTATTAATAGAGCAATAACTATTTTCTTCAAATTTTCTTCACCTCCTTAACTAGCACATTGCCTTAAATTTTTTAAACTCTGTTTCAAAATTATACCTTATTGCCGCGCTGAACTTAATAGAGTATAGGTTTTCAAATCTGTACAAATTGCACAAGAAGCTGTAAATTCTGCCTATGGCAAGAAATATGACTTTGATTGTTATCCCAACTTATAACGAGAGAGAAAACCTCACCCGGCTTTTATCGGCAATCAAAAAACAAAACATCGGCGCTGATGTTTTAGTGGTTGATGATAATTCGCCTGACGGAACAGGTAAGATTGCCCGAAAGATTTCCCAAAAAGAAAAACGGGTTGGTGTTTTGCACCGCAAGAAAAAAGAGGGTTTAGGCAAAGCTTATGTAGCCGGTTTTAAATGGGGGATGAAGAAGGGGTATGAGAAGTTGATTTCGATGGATGCCGATTTTTCCCATCCGGTCGAGGCATTGAGGAGGATGATTAAGCTTTGCTCGGCTGATACGGTTGTGACCGGTTCAAGATACGTCAAGGGTGGAAAAATCGTCGGCTGGTCGTGGGATAGATATGTAAACAGCTCCACGGCAAACCTTATCACCCGGCTTCTTCTTTCCATCAAGACAAAAGATGCAACCGCCGGTTTTAAATGCTATCCTGTCGAGTTCTTTGAAAAGATCAGTCTAGATAAAATTCGCGCCTCGGGCTACGCCTTTCAGGTTGAGATGATTATGCTAGCCCAGGATAATGGATTTAAATCTGTTGAAACACCGATAACTTTCGTTGATCGCAAAGCGGGAGAGTCGAAAATCCAAGGGGAGCTGGTAAAAAGCGCCAAACTCGTCTTTTCCTTGGCGGCAGAGAGAGAGGCAACTAGGCAATTTGTAAAATTCTGCATTGTCGGGGCGATAAATACTCTAGTTGACTGGCTTTTTTTCTTTTTGGCTAGGACATCTTTGACCGCGGCTTTAGGAACAAGAAATCTGCAGACATTAAAACAGATCGCCAAGGCGATTTCTTTTATTATTTCCGCGACATCGAGTTACATTATGAACCGGAAATGGACTTTCCGCTCGACAAATCCAAGAGTGGCGAGAGAGCTTATCCAGTTTTTTATCGTTGCAACTGGCGGTTTGATTATTAACTCGCTTGTTTTTTATTTAATAACTGCTCAAGTAGGCTGGCGTGATATCTTCGGGCTCGTCATCGCAACAGCCGCTGCAACCCTGTGGAATTTTGTTCTCAATAAAAAGTGGACCTTCAAAAACAGAACTCGCTTGACGCTTGAATAGAGCAGGGCTATATTTAAACTAAGTACATTGACGTTGATGTGGATTTGCTTGCCCTGTTAGAGTGTTCTAACGGGGACGAGGAGGTGGTCGCTCCGCGAAGGATAACCCCTCCATGGATCACGAGCCTCTGATAGCCGTGGCACTGTGGCGAGACGTAAGTGGGTCGCCCCACTAAGGGGCTGAACTGTCACTGACGTTTCTGGTGGCGGGGTGGTGTCGGAAGGGTGGCGGCCCGTCACTTGGGCCGCCACCCCGATCGAGCTAGTCTCGCATGGGAAGGAGGGGTGAGGACCTATGCGAAGACTTCTAGCGTGCGTCGAGCAGCAGAAGGCGAACCGAACGACGGCTGTGGCGTTCTCCGCCGACACGTCCTGAAGCGGTCGAGGACAACCTGGCGCGCCCCTCTCCCGCGTGGACTGGGGGCGCGCCGCGCAATCATCGCTACTTTCCTGCCGTACCTCTCGCTGTGGCTATTGTCGACCCCCCGACGAGCGCCTAGCTGCGGTGAGGGGCAGTACCCTGCCCGACTCTTGCCCCAGAGTCGGGCAGGGTACGATCATCTTTGGCCAGCCGGGGCGGTCATGGGGTTGGTCTGGCGGTGAGGTCGGAGCGCTCCCGCCATTGGCGGGAGCGCCGCACTCATTTATGGCCAGCACAGCAGGGCCGGGCACCAGCGCCAGAGAGCGCGGAGCAAAGCAGGACCGCAAGGCGGACGGGATTCCCGAACGGGGCCCTTGTCCGCCGCTCTTATCCCATATCATCCGCAGTCATCTTACATCTGGTCCTGTGGCACGCCCAATCCCTTGGGGCGAGCGCTGCAGGACATCCTCCCCGGTCAGCCATCGGCTGACCGTCACGGGCCCAACCCTATCGGTTGGGCCTCGTTGTTTTAGTTGAAATTACAAGAAAAAACCGGCTTCTCGCCGATTCTCTATCTTGTTTTTAACTTACAAATAACAGGCTACTGTCTGTACTCGCACCCTTCTTTGGTTTCGAGACATCTCCAAAACTTGATCACTTGGGCCAAGTCAAGGGCGTTTAGAATACTCGTGTCCGTTCCAGCTTCGCTGACTAAGTCGTAATCTTTATTGTTTTCCCTCCAATGAGCGATCAGCCCGTTGATGTCTAGAACATTAACTATTCCGTCATCGGTAGTATCGCCTTTAATTCTCGGCTCGGCCGGCACCGGCGGAAAATCAGCTGATGCAGTCTCCGGCGCTGGCGGGACGGGCGGCGAGGAGACATCGGCGGTTGGCTGATTTGACCAGACCAAGAAACTCAAAATAGCTATTAGAGCTACTACTACAAAAGTTGAAGCAAGGGTTATGAAAAAGGTCTTGATATTCATCTTCAGCTTAAATTTTACCCCGCGCGATCTTAAAGTAAAGACTGACGCCACCTTCGGTTGGCAAAGAATAGGCCTTTATATTTATTGGCCTGCCACAATCACCCAGGTGGATCTGAACATCTCTCTGCTGCGGAATATCGTAAGCTTCCAGTTCAAGATATGTCTTGAGAAAATTCTTGACTACAGACGTCGGTAAGCTAGTTATTTTTTCTCTTGGTCTTGAGTGAAAAATATCAACTATTTCGCCTTGGCCTAGCGAGAAGTGAATATTATCGATGTCATTGATTATGACATGTTTTATAATTGTTCCCAGGATTCTTCCCTCGCCGTTTTCTTTTAGTCTGATTTGGGTGGGTAAAATCGCATCAAGTTTTTTTGAGGAAGCTTGAGTTTCTAAGCGGGCGATTTCCAGCATTCTCTCCAAGATTTTCTTTTTTATTTTGTCTTTCTCGACTCGGGCCATAATCGAGAGTGGCTTAAAGACAAAGGGAGATTTCTTGGGGGCGGTTTTGTCTGGCAATACCGTTTCTGCTTTTCCTCTCATAAGCTTAAAGCGGAGTTCTTTTGCTGGCCGAAATTTAATCTGGCTTTGTTCAACCAAGAGCCGTGGCGCCTTTGTCCCAATGGATTTTATGGTATGGCTCTTCATTGTAATAAGGTAAAACGAGCCGAAATCACCGATTATGACCCGCTTTCTTGTTTTAAGATTTTTGGCAAGCAATTCTTCAAATTCCTCAAGCACCTCATTTGTTTTTTTAATCGAAAGATCGACCAGCGGTGAAACTTTTTTGGCGATTTGGTCTTTATTGGTAAAACTTCTGCTCATAAGAGTGCAAATTAGGATTTGTATCTATTATAGCATTATCTATTTTCTCTATCTTATCAAGTAGATACGTTTTGACTTTTTGGCTGTCTTTGTGTCATAAATAAAATGCGTTAGGTAGTATGCTTTCCCTTTATTTTTTTAGGATTGGCCGTATCATCCCTTGCTTCGCCACACTCCCTGTGGCTTCGCAAGCCTAAGGGGTTTAGAATTTAGGATTTCCAACCGGAGGTTAGCCTGTGGCTTTATATCGCAAATATCGACCCAAGGTTTTTTCTGAGGTTGTCGGTCAGGATCACGTTGTTTCAACCTTAGAAAAAGCCCTCAAGGCGGGCCGCATTGCCCATGCCTATCTTTTTTGCGGGCCGCGCGGCGTGGGCAAAACGACCGTAGCTCGGCTTTTGGCCAAGGCGGTAAATTGTCTTGATAAAAATCCGCCTTGCGGCAAATGTAAAAACTGCGAGGATATTGCCTTGGGCAGGTTTATTGACCTTATAGAAATAGATGCCGCCTCAAACCGTGGCATAGATGAAATAAGGGATTTACGCGAAAAGATTAAATTTGCTCCCAGCGTCGGCCGCAAGAAAGTTTATATTATTGATGAAGTTCATATGTTAACCCGCGAAGCTTTTAACGCTCTTCTAAAAACCCTTGAGGAACCTCCGGCACACAGCATTTTTGTTTTTGCCACAACTGAGGTGAATAAGCTTCCCGAAACTGTTATCTCGCGCTGCCAAAGGTTTGATTTTCGCTTGGGCGATGAGGCACTAGTCTCCAACAATATTAAAAAGATTGCTAACTCCGAAGGGATAAAACTGGATGAAGAAATTCTAAGCTTAGTTGCCAAATCAAGCGGCGGCTCCTATCGCGACTCCTTATCAATGTTTGATCAGCTTTTGCCCCATTTAAGCTCGGGAAAAACCGATCTGAAGCAGGCTTCAAAAATCCTCAATTTAAGTGGCCTGGATGAAGCTTTGCACTTCGTTGGTCTTTTGAAGTCAGCGGATATTCCTGCGGTCATCGGGTATATCGACGAATTAAGCATGAAGGGGACCGATTTCGAGCAATTTACCGGAGCGCTGGTGCGGCTTTTTCGCGCCGAGCTGATTGAAGCGGTTATAAGCGGCTTAGAATGCAGCTGGCTGAGATTTGCCCTCGAGCGCCTGATTGAAGCGGTTTCCCGGAGCAAAGTATCGCCGATTGGTTCACTGCCTTTGGAATTAGCGGCAATTGACATCTGCCAGAACTCGAGCAACAATCAACCTAAAGCAGGGCGATCGGATGAGGGCGGAGCCCAGAGCGAGGCACTAAGGGAGTTGGATTCGATCAAAAAACCGGCTGGCAATCCTGGACCTATCGCCTCGCCTCAGATAGCTCTTTCTCCTGAAGGGCGATTGGCGATAGTTGAAGCGGTGCGCAGCAAAAACAAGCCCTTAGGGGCACTTTTGGCCGCTGCCGCTTGGAGGGTAGAAGAAGGAAAAATTGTCTTGACGGTGGAATACAAGCTTTACCAAAACAAGATAATGAGCAAAGATAATTTAAAGTTAGTTTCGGAGGAAGCGGAAAAGGTATTGGGAAAAACAGTTTTGTTCGGTTGTGTGGTGGAGAAAGTTTCTGAAGGATTGAGCGCAGATATGGTTGGGGAAATAGAAGATGTCTTTGGCGGTTAAGAAATAACAATGGCAGAAGAAACAAATCCGGGTAAATTACCCCCTCAAAATATTGAAGCCGAGGCGTCGGTCTTGGGCTCGGTTTTAATAGATAAAGACGCGATTTTTAAAGTCGCCGATGTTTTAAAAAAGGACGATTTTTATCGAGATGACCATCAAAAGATTTATAGCGGAATGCTCGGGCTTTTTGAGAAGCGCTCCCCGATTGATTTAGTTACCCTGACAGATGAGCTTAAAAAGGAAAGAAAGCTTGCTTCGGCGGGGGGAGCAACTTATCTAACCCACTTGGCGAACTCGGTTGTCAGCTCGGCCCATATTGTCAAACACGCCGAGATTGTGGCTCAGAAGGCAACCTTGAGGCGCTTAATTTCCGCCGCGACTCAAATTATCGAGGAAAGCTATCAGGAAAGAGAAGATATTCCGGTAATTATTGACCGATCGGAGCAGGTTTTGTTTTCTGTCTCCCAAAGGATGGCTGAACAGTCCTTCGTTGAGATAAAGGATGTTCTGGTTGATACTTTTGACCGGATAAATGAGCTTCATGAGAACAAAGGCAAACTGCGCGGCGTTCCGTCGGGTTTTCGCGAGATGGATAATCTTTTAGCTGGTTTTCAGAGATCGGATTTGATCATCATTGCTGGCAGGCCTTCGATGGGGAAGACCTCTTTGGCTCTTAACATCGCCTGCCATGTTGCTGTAAGAGAGAAAATACCGGTAGCACTTTTTTCTCTTGAGATGAGCCGTGACCAGCTGGTTGACGGGCTTTTGACTATTGAAGCCGGCATTGACTCTTGGAGGCTTAGAACAGGTAATTTGCGCGAGGATGACTTTTCCAAATTAAACTACGCGATGGGGGTTTTATCCGAGGCGCCGATTTTTATTGATGACAGCCCGATGCTCTCGGCCCTAGAAATAAGATCTAAAGCCCGGCGCCTTCAAGCAGAGCATAAGATTGGTCTTGTTGTTGTTGACTATCTTCAGCTAATGGAGTCGAGGACACGGGGGAACGAACTTAATCGGGTTCAGGAAGTCTCTGATATTTCGAGGGGATTAAAGGCTCTATCCAGGGAACTAAGCGTTCCCGTTATTGCCCTCTCCCAGCTTTCACGTGCCGTTGAAGCCAGACATCCCAAGATTCCCCAATTGGCCGATTTGAGAGAATCGGGGTCAATCGAGCAGGATGCCGATGTGGTTATGTTTATTTATCGAGAAGATTACTATAATCCCGAGACCGATAAAAAAGGAATTGCCCAGATTTTGGTTAAAAAGCACCGCAACGGCCCGACGGGGGAAATTGAACTTTATTTCCACCCCGAGTTTAGAAGGTTTGCTAGTTTGGAGAAGAAGAGGGAAGAAGGTGGACCGGACGGCTCTTGACACGAAGATACGCTTGAATTATTCGCGGGTTCCACCCCCGCGAAGCCCAGCGGGAAAGCTTGCTCTTTCTCGGCTCGCTTCGCCTGCGAACGGTCTTCTTAGCCAAGAGCCTCCGATCAATATGGAAAAACAGGAGAAACAAAAGAGCGCATGGTGTTGAGTAATCGGCAATACATAATTTGATATATGTACCGCTCTCACATGCGCTCTTTTCGTGGCCAAGACAAGAGTGCGTTCCTACGGCGCATACCTGGGTTACGCCATAAGATTGGGTGTCCTGACCGTCTGTGTAACAGATATAAAAGTACGGCGGGCTCATGTCTTAGTCAAGAAGCTATTGAGTACATTTCCCTCCTTCTTAACCAGACGTCTTAATAGTATCACATGTTATATAAGTTTGTCAAGACCCCAGGCCTCGTTCCCCGAGGCAAATCCTAAATTCTAAAACCTAAATTATAAAGAATACAGGTTTGGAGCTACCCCGGGCTTCAAAGTTGAATCCCCAAATTATATATTGTGACCATCAATGCTCTTAATTTTTGAATTGTTTTTTGTTACGATGATTTTATGTTTAGCGCTTTAAAAGGCTTTTTTGTTAAGGAAAATTCGGTTAAAGGCGCAAGCGTCATTTTAATAGTGACTCTTGCTGTATCTAATGTATTAGGTGTAATTAGGGACCACTTTTTAGCCCAAAAGATCCCAACAGATCGCCTCGATGTCTATTTTGCTTCTTTCAGATTGCCTGATCTGATTTTTAATGTTCTGATCTTGGGTTCTGTTGCTGCTGCTTTTGTTCCTGTTTACTCCGCTACTTTGAAGAAAGAAGGACAGGAAAGAGCCACGCGGCTGGCTCGCGCGGCTCTGACTACAGCTCTTATTGCTGTAGCGTCTTCTTTGATCGTCTTATTTTTTCTTATGCCCTATTTAATGAGGTATTTGGTACCTGATTTTAATGAGTTTAAACGTCAAGAAACTGTCGAGCTCGCTCGCTGGTTGCTCTTATCCCCGTTTTTCTTTACTATTTCCTATTTTATAGGGGGTGTGCTTAATTCCCATAAGCGATTTTTGGTTTATTCAATCGCACCCTTAATTTATAATCTGGCGATTATTTTAGCCGTTCTCCTTTTCGCTGATGGATTCGGAGTAAAGGGAGTGGCGATTGGTGTGATTGTGGGCGCGTTTTTGCATATGTTTATTCAGCTTCTGGCCTCGGCGAAACTCGGCTTTACCTTCTTGCCGGTGTTTGACTTTAAAGATAGTGGAGTCAGGAAAATTATCAGGCTAATGGTTCCCCGGGCAATTGGCTTGGGGGCAAATCAAATATTACTTCTGGCTTTTACTGTATTAGCTTCAGCTATTCCTGGTGGAATTGCACTTTATACCTTTGCTGACAATATCCAGACTGTCCCTTCGGTTATTTTTGGCACCTCGTTTGCAACAGCCGTTTTCCCCACTTTGGCCGGCTTATCCCTTTCCATGAAAGGCGAAAAGGAGCAGTTTGAACGGTTTTTTCTAAAGGCAACTCGGGCTATCTTATTTTTCAGTATTCCTTCTATGGCAGTCTTGATTTTGCTTCGCGCTCAAATCGTCAGGCTTATTTTAGGGTATGGCTTTTTCGGTTGGTCTGATACCAGAGTGGCCTCTGCTGCCCTTGGATTCTTTGCTTTAAGCCTGGTTGCCCAAAGTCTCATCCCGCTTTTGGCAAGGAGTTTCTATGCTATGCACGACACTAAAACACCAATGACGGCCAGTATTGTTTCGATTGTTGTGAGCATCGTTTTGGGTTATTTCTTCTCTAGAAGTACCTCCGAGCTGGGGATAGGGGGGCTGGCCTTGGCCTTTTCTATCGGTAGCTGGCTGAACTTTTTTATCTTGGGCTATTTATTCCAGAAAAGAGTTTCCCCGGATTACGCTGAAGCGGCTGATTTTCTGGTTAAAGTCGTAATCATAACTCTGCTGGCTTCAGTTGTTGCTCAGCTGGCGAAAGACTGGATTGGTGAAGTATACGGATTAGAAAGAGTAAGATATGTCTTGCTGCAGACCGGGGTTGCGCTTGTTTCGGGAGCAATTGTTTATCTGGGCGGGTCTTGGCTTTTTAGAATCAGAGAAATTAAGTCCTAATAATGGCTAAGCGACTTGACCCAAATCTTGAGTTCTATCGAGAGCTCGATAGCTCTCATCGGAAAAAGAGCTTTTGTAGTTGCACGACTCTGGGCATTTTCTTCCTGGTAGTATTAATTATCCTTGAGCTTTCTCTGTTTCTGCTGGCGAGAGGGTTTAGGTCCTCCCCCAATTTAGATCAGCCGGCCTTGGCTCCGGATCTGCCCCAGCAGCTTTCAACCGTTGAGCTTGAAGATGGTTATTTCCGGCTGGTGATAAGCGAGGGGAGCCTTTGTTCTAGCTTAGCCCAAGTGAAAGGGTTCAGGAATCTCTCCTGCCAGATTTCCGATGAAGGGCTGGTAGTCGCCGGCAAATTCGGCTTTGTCTTCCCCTCCAACTCTCGGCTGGTTTTAAACCCGAGAATTGACAAGGGAAGATTAGCGTTTGATTTAGCAAGCTTCTCGATTGGCAAAATCAGCCTGCCAAGCGGTTGGGCCTTAGGGTTGTCAATGGCTGTGGAAGAAGCTATTTATAAAAATGCGCCGGATCTGGATAAAGCCGAGGTTGAAGAAATCGAAGTCACGGACGGAATCGTGGCCGTTAAAATGAAGAAAGCGGTTTAGCCAGCGCCTGGCAAAGCAACTATGACTGAAAACATTCGCAATTTTTGCATCATATCTCACATTGATCATGGGAAGTCGACTTTAGCCGACAGGTTTTTGGAATTGACCAAAACTGTAGAGAAAAGAAAAATGCATGATCAGATTTTGGATTCGATGGATTTAGAGAGAGAAAAGGGAATTACGATTAAGCTCCAACCCGTCCGCATGCTATGGCATGCGGACGTGAATAACGAATCTAGAATTAGGAATAATGGAGTTAAAGATTCTGATTCATCATTCGTAATTCATAATTCTAAATTCTCAAATTCAGAATTGTTTATTCTGAATTTGATTGACACCCCCGGCCATGTTGATTTTTCTTATGAGGTTTCCCGCTCCCTCGCTGCGGTTGAGGGTGCGATTTTATTAGTTGACGCGACTCAAGGCGTTCAGGCTCAAACCCTGGCTAACTTGGAACTGGCTAGGCACTCGGGTTTGACAATTATTCCCGTTGTTAACAAAATTGACCTGCCCGAAGCTAATCCGGATGAAGTGGCTCTGGAGATTTCCGAAATTTTAAACGTTCCCATCGAAGATGTTTTATTTGTTTCGGCTAAGACTGGTGAGGGAGTAAACGGCTTGATAGGGGAAGTTATAAAGAGGATTCCTCCGCCCAGGCCTGGTACTCACCCTTACCCTAGAGCTTTAGTTTTCGACTCATTCTATGACGACTACAGAGGAGTGGTTGTCTATGTCAGGGTTTTTGACGGAAAGATCAAGAGGGGAGATAAAATATTTTTCTTCCAGCAGAACAAACAATCTTGTGCAAGCGAGGTCGGCACAGTTGAGCTGGGACTTAAAGCCCAGGAAGAAATAGGGGCGGGCGAGATAGGGTATATCGTCACTGCCTTAAAAGATGTCTCCGAGGCGCGGGTAGGAGAGACGGTCACGACGCTGAATAATGAAGAACGAATTAAGAATAATGGAAAAATTCATAATGGCCCCCCTATCCCCAGCTACGCTGGCCTGCCATCATTCGCGATTCATGGCTCAACTTTCGTGCCACTACCAGGCTATGGAGAGCCAAACCCTTTTGTTTTTGCTGAGCTTTATACCTCGGGCAAGGAATACGGTCGCCTGCGCGAAGCGCTTTTCAAACTCAAGCTATCTGATTCATCAATTACTTTTGTTCCGACCACTTCCTCGGCTTTCGGCTTTGGCTTTAAATGCGGTTTCCTCGGCCTTTTGCACCTTGAAGTGGTTAAGGAGAGGCTTGAGCGTGAGCATAACTTGGACTTAATCGTTACCACCCCGACGGTGGATTATAAAGTAAAAGAAGGAAGATATGAAGAGCCCTGGGCAAAAGTGGAGTTGATTTTACCCCAGAAATACCTGGGTCGGGTGATTGAGCTAATGGAATCGAGAAGGGGATTGCAGAGAAACATCAAGCACCTTGAGACGAAGATCCTAGTTGAATACGAAATGCCTCTGTCTGAAGTAATTATTGATTTTTACGATCAAGTAAAATCCTTAACCCAGGGCTATGGTTCTCTCAATTACGAAATTATTGGTTATCGAGAAAGCGATCTTGTCCAACTTGATTTTTTAATTGCTGGGGAAAAGATTGAGGCCTTCTCAAGGCTCGTATATCGGCCAAGCAGCCAAAGCATTGCTAAAAATATGGTTGGGAGAATGAAACAAGTCATCCCCCGCCAAGCTTTTGAGGTAAAGATCCAGGCGACGATAGGAACACGAATAGTTGCCTCGGAGAGGTTGGCGCCTTTTAGGAAAGACGTGACTGAAAAACTCTACGGTGGTGATGTTACTCGAAAAAAGAAATTATTAGAAAAACAGAAGAAAGGCAAGAAGAAAATGGCTCAAATAGGCAAAGTTTCCGTGCCGACCGATGTTTTTATTAAACTGCTAAGGTACTAGATGAGAGAGGGGCGGCTCGTCGAGAGCCGCCCCGGTGCTTGCCGCTTGGAGCGGCTAGTTGCGGAGGTCGAAGATGAAGAAGGTCCCCTCCGCCTTTCCGGTGATGCTCTCCCGGTCGAGCATGAGGAACGGTCCTCTCTGGCGGGCCGCTTTGATGGCAATCCTGAGGATCTTCAGGGCTTCGTCGTCGCTGACATCGTCTGGGTGAAGCAGGCGCGGCTCTGCCTGTCTGTTGAAGCGTGCCCGCTCCTTGACGAGGGCGCAAACCCTCAGGGGGCGGCGGCGGGTATCGACGATCTCCACGCCGAGGTCCTTCGCCACAGCAGCCGTGATCTCCGCCCTCTCCTTCCGTGATGGCTTCCAGCCGGGGAAGCGGCCGATGTATGCGGCCGTGACTTGTCGGACTACCCTCCGGAAATCAGGGTGGTTCTTGATATACCCGAACAGCTTCCTCGATACCCTTTCCGCAAGGCATTGCATCGGCCATTCCTCCTTGGCATTTCCCTGAGACCCGGGTTTAAAACTCGGTCGCAAGGTTATTCCAAACTATCACTTGAGATCAAAGAAATCAATATCTTTACTCAAACTCTTCCCTTTTTTCTCTGGTAAAAGAGAGCCAGGCTTCAAAGACTCCAATAATCGATTTAAAAGGCGCCTCAATAATAAAATCCCAAAAAAACAAGGTCACATTATATTGCGACCACCTATCAGACAGGTATTTGCCGATCACCACAAAAGGAAGCAGAACGAAACTCAAAACCCCACTTATCAAGCTATCCTCGGTTGTTTTAACCTCGAGTTCACGGGCGGTATTTCTAATTCTGAAAGTGAGGAAGCTGACGAACGAGATAAAAAGGAAGAAGAGGATAATGCTGATGACATTAAACTTGAGGGCTAATAATCCCCAAACAACAAGACTGATTATTGCCAGCGACAATAATATGTAAATAAGATTAAAAAGAAAGTAAGTTTTCCCCTTTTCCGTCTTGAGGGTAAGCAACTTGCGGGTTGGCAGTTCTCCTTTGACGATGATGTCCTCGAGGATATTGATTATCGTTTTAGTGTTATCAAGTTTAGGTAGCTTTATGAAAAGACCGGAAATAATCATAAGCAGCGGTGGTAAGGTAATATTTGTAACCAGAGCGGTATAGTTGACCTGGCCTAAATATCTTGCCTCATAGGGAAGTTCAAGGATTAGGGCGAGAATGATTTTAGTTAGAAGAATAAAAAACACCCCTCGGACGATCGAACGGACGACCCTCTTTCGGATTTGTTTGTTGCGCGAGCTTATAACGAGAGTAGCTTTGTCTCTGACTATCTTGGGGCTTTCCAGCTGTTCAGGGCGACTCCCCCCGCTTTTGAGAATGATATCCCAAAGCACCATCAGTGGGGGAATATTTCTTTTAATATATTTGAAGATTTCTGAGTTTGCGCCCCGGGCAATCTCATTTTCCATCTCTTTAAAAATCGCATCGTAGCTTCCGCTTAGATATTTTGCCTCTTCTTTGTTGATTTCCGGCCAAAACTTTAGGTAATTTTTAAGTAGAACATATGTCATTTGGTCGTTGTCGGCTTTGAAAAGCAACCTATAGGTTGATATTTGGATTTGGATTTTCAGGGTCTTTCTGGGGATTTCTTTCTCGTCTATCTTAATATTTTTTTCAAGTATTTCTTCAACAAATTTAGCATATTCAATCTTTTCTTTGGCCGGAGAGAGGAATTCTTCAATTTCACAGCTTAAAAGCCCTAGAATCGTTTCCGATATTTTTCCTTGAGGTTGGCGAGACTTGATATGGTCCTTGATAAAACTGTATTTTCGTATTATTTGATCAATTTCTTCTTCGAATCTGGTTGGAAGAGTGTCGTTTTTAAAGTATTGAGCCCAAACTAGTTCGTGAAGAAGTTTTTTGGCTAGCCCCGGCTCTTTAAGAGCAGTCCTCCTTTTTAGAATTCTTTTAATCGCGTTTTTTAGGAAAAGGTGCTCGTCTTGATATTCGAGAACGTTTCTCAATTTTTCGTAATAAAAGGCAGCCCTGGAGAGCGATTCATTTACTTTTATTTTTGCTTCATAAGGGTCGGTTTCTAACCGGCTTTTTGATTTTAACTCTTCGATTGTTTTGGTTAAGGCCTGATGCATGGAGATATTGTATCATTCAAGTTAAAAGTGAAAAGGGTAAGGCGAAAGGTGATATCATTAATGCATGTTTTTTTTAATACTTTTAGATCTATTCTGGGCTGGGGCAGCGCTTTGGGTTGATATTCCCAAACTTATGCAGATTCCCGTTTGGTCGTGGCTGTTAGTTGTCATTTGTCCGATTTATCCCTTTCTTCTTGCTCTTATTTGGATTCAGATTAAAAGTGGAAAGCAGGCCAATTCTTATTTGCTAGCCTTTGGAGCAATCGGCTCAGCCGTTTTCGGTCCCCTGGCTTTGATTTTTTATCCGGCGCTAATCGTTGAAAGAGGCTGGGGATGGAATGAATTCGGGCAGATTTTCTGGGTTTCGTTTTATTCTACTCAGGGCTGGTATCTAATCGCCAAGCGTAAATTTGAACTCATACCAGTACTTGTTGCCGGTGTTTATTTTCTGATTAAGATATTTTTCGACTATAAAACTAAGACTATGAGCTATCTTGACTTCGCTGATCTCTCTTATGCGAAGCAGAATCTTATCCTTGCTGTTGCTCTTATTTCTTTGTCTTTAGCTCTTTTGTTTGCGATGAGGTCAAAGCTTCTTCGACTTTGTCGAAACCGGCGTCAAGGGCGGTCCGGATAACCTTTGCTTCTTCGGCAGTGATCTTTTTACCCTTTTCGTAACTGGCGACAATCTTGTCAACGACCAGATTGTATTTCTCCTTGGTGACTTTCCCGCCCTGGGCTAATTCCTTGGCGATCTTGTCTTTCATCTCACCGGCAAACTTGGCAATGTCTTTTCTTGTTTCCTTACCCGATTTAGGGGCAAGCAAAATTCCTGCGACCACGCCGGCAACGGCAGCAATTGTTCCGGCGATTGCCGCGCCTTTCAAAGCGCTTTTTGTTGAATCTTTCATGGGGCTTATTTTAATCCTTTTTATTATTACGACCTAGTTTTAAAAATATCACTCCTTGATCTTTTGTCAAAAGGGGTTTAAGGTAGGATTTTTTTATCTAGCTTTAACTTGGCAAAATTCGCGGCGCCGACAATGCCGATCTCATCGGGCCCGGAAGACGCTTCAAGAACATAAGGTCTTTCTTTGAAAGCAAAAATATTATTTTGGTCGGACTCGTGCATAAACTCAAAGATTAAATCGGCTGATTTGCTGATTTTACCGGCCAAAATCACCCGCGTTACCCCCAGTATATTGACTAGGTTCGCGATGCCTACGCCAAGTGCTTCCGACATTTCATAAACAATATCGCGGGCTTTTTTATCGCCTTCTCTGGCCAGCTCAAATATCTGCTTGGCCGAAAGCTTTTTTCCGTATTTTTCTTCCGCCTCTTTTTCGATTGCTCTACCGCCGGCATAGGCCTGAAGGCAACCTTTTTGACCGCAACTGCATTCGCGCCCGCCCGCCATGATTTTCATATGGCCGACCTCGCCGGCGAGGTTCAGCTCATATGGCATTTTACCGTTTATCGTGAATGCTCCGCCCACTCCAGTCCCGATCGTTAAAAGAGCGACATTTTCTTTCTTTATTTCCGGCCGAAGCTCCAGCTCGCCCAAAAGGGCCATATCGGCATCGTTGCCAAAGAATATCGGGAGTGGGGATTTTTCCTTAAGCTCTTCGAGATCGTATTTAAGGTTGGCGACATGGAGGTTTTCTTGGCTTTTATAATCGTAGAGTCCCGGTAGGCCAACGCCGACGGCAGTTATTTTATGGTGAGCACCGATAATTTTTAAAGTTTTTAAAACGATTTCGTTAAATTTTGCCGCCGTGGTTGGCGTCGGAGGATCGAGCGTCTCAAAAACTCGGTTTTTTTCGTCAACAACACCGGCTTTTATTGTTGCTGTCCCAACATCAATACCGACAAATTCTTGCCCCATAAAACTATAATACCATGATAGAACGAGGCGGTGCAGTTACTCTTCGGAACCAGTGCCTTTTGGCAAGAGCTTAACTACGACCTTAAACTTCCTTTGTACCCCGTTTGAGTCCTCGATCTGATCGGTTTTGTTCTTTTGATAATATTCAACTAGTTCGGCAGACAAAATCTCGTGCAAGGTCTTAATTTCTTCCTTGTTAGCCTTGATATTTTCATTTACCTTTTTATTTTCCGGCTCTTCCAAAATTTTTTCTTTGATTCGGCGGCGCTTGGCCAGAGTCTCTTTAGTTTCTTTGGCGGCGACAACGTATTCCTCGTCGTTTTCTAGGGCCGACTTCAAGAGTTCTTTCGAAACTTTGTTCTCCTCTTCGAGTTCGTCAATCATCTTCATTCGGTTTTTGATCGTCGAAATCTCCATTATATTAAGAATTATTTTAAAAAGCAGGTAAATTATAGCATAAAAGGCCGAAGGGGAACCCGATGGGTTCCCCGTAGCGGTGTTGCCTGTGGCTCCTAATGCTCGCACAGCTCTCGCGGAAGCTCCGTCACAAGGCAGTGAATTCCTGCGAAAACGAACGCGGGATAGCACTCTAAGGGGATGTCGGTGGTTACGACCCGATCTTCTCCGACGATCCCGGCGAGAAGCTCCTCTACGTCATCTCCGGACGTGGCCAGTATCTTGCCATTTGGCAGTTGGCAGACACCGACCGAAAACGGGACAGCGAGTCGGCGCGGTGTGTGGACGGCGATACTCAAGTGCTCGCATCTGCGCCGAATCTCGTCTGCCGACTCCGCAGGGCTGATCGGCGCTGATTGTGTACCCGAGTGGTACTGCGGGTCGACTACAAGGTGTAGGTTGCCCTTGCTGTCTTCCACCAGCCCAGCTGTCCTGTCGAGGTGATCGTTGAGCGACAGCCCCTCGGGGCTGCGACAGATCGGGTTGGGTAAGGGTTGAGTCTTGATCCCTGACTCGATGAGGATCATTGCGTCGGCAGCCGAGTCGATGAACTCCCCGTTTTCGTAACCGATGGTGTGGCTGACTAGGGCGGTTTTCGCCCGGCTAAGCACAGCCCCGCCTTCCCCAAGTCGCGATGTAGCTAACCGGGTGTTCCCGATCCGTTGGTCCTTCTGGGGGAATAGCCGTGAGTTGAACAGCGCGAGCCCGGGAAATGCGACTCCCAGGTCTCTCGGGAAGGCGCGGGACTCCACTGAGTTCCTTAGGACGATCGAGGCCTGGCAAAGGTTGACCACCTCTTTCAGGCCGGGATCATCTTCGTACCAGCTGAGGTTGATGACGGAGAACTCCATTCCGGCGCGTGCAATTGAACGGGCCACCGAGAGGTATTCTGCCCGGAGCCTCTCTCCAGTTCTCCCTTGCGTGTCTTTCGCGGGTTCGAAGGAGGAGGTCATACTGCCCCATAGGTGCCCAGGGTGCGCTTTCTCTGAAGCGAAAGCGCGGTTCTCCCAGAACGACTGTCGAGTGAGACATTCGGATTATCCCTCGCTTTCGCAGATGTCAAGGCAACTGCCCTTTTGGGCAGGATAAAAATGCTATCAGGAAAATTCTATAAATCAAGCTCGAGGACGTATCTTGGAACAATAGGACCTATTGGTCTTTCATCTCGTATTCTGGCTGCTCCTGGAAGTCAAAAGGTTTGTCGGGCTCGGCCTTCTCTTTTTCTTCCTCGACTAAATCAATCAATCTTTTAACTAAGTTCTTGGGGTCGGAGTCGTAGACGATTTTGGCATTGGGACGGTGTAGTTTCTCAACAAGTGCTTCAACCTCGTCTGCTACGCCACCCGTTCCAGTTAAAACGCCAATCGGTTTATGGTCTTCAAAGGCAATTGTAAATTCATTTAGGGTTCCGATTCTGCCGCAAGTGATTATCACCGCGTCGGAGCTCCTGGTTAAAAGCAGGTTTCTACCCGAGTACCCAAATCCGGTGAAGATGATTATATCAAGACTTTCCGTTGGAAGTCTGTATTTTTTAACATGTTCAATTTCAGAAGAGGCGGGGGAAAGCCCGATTGAAAATCCCCCCTCTTCTTTGGCTCCGGTGGTTGCCCACACTGGCGCGCCGGTGGTGGCTCCGGTTATTAATACTCCGTTTTGTCTGATGATTTCCCTGCCTATCTCTTCAGTCCTTTCCTTTGCGTCTGGGCTGCAGTGGCCGGTTTCGGCCGCGCCGGAGACACAGATTTTGTATTTCATCTGATCCTTTCTTTACTCAAAACTTGCATCTTGATCTTGGCTTGTTGCTTGGCCGATTATTTGCAGGGCGTGGCTTGTGCCGAGTCTTATTGCCCCGGCCTCAAGCATTACTTTGGCTTGCTCTAAGGTTTCAATTCCTCCAGAGGCCTTGATTTTAACCTCGTCTGCTACCGCCTCTTTCATAATCCTGATATCCTCAACGGTTGGGGGTCGCGGACCATAGCCGGTTGAAGTTTTGACAAACTCCGCCCCGGCCTCCTTTGCCGCGATACACGATTGGCGCAATTCCTCTTCGCTCAAAAAGCCTATTTCCATAATTACTTTTAACCCTATGGGCTTAATCGCTTCGGCAATGCGGGAAACCTCTTCTTTTACGAAGCTAAAATTGCCTTCTTTGGCTGTGCCGATATTTTGAACCATATCAATTTCAGTTGCGCCGTCTCCGATCGCGGTTTTGGCCTCGTTTATTTTCTCTTCTGTCGTTGTGAACCCAAAGGGGAAACCAACAACACAAATTATTACTGTTTTGGCCTCGCCGAGCGCCTCCTTGGCAGTTTTTACCCGATAGGGCGTAACGCAAACCGAATGAAAGCCATATTGGACCGCTTCCTGACAGAGCTTTTTGATATCCTCTGTCGTCGCATCGGCTTTGACATTGGTGTGGTCGATATATTTAACAACAGTTTGAGCGGTAATTTCTTCAGTTATCATAAGTTCAATCCTATGTTCCTATAGTACTTTAATCGCTGATTCAGTTCAATCGGAAATTTATGAGTTTGTGCCGCAGCCGCTGTCAGTGCTTGCCAAGGGGCTACCAATTTCTTCCTCATAAGCCTGGATAGTAGCCACATTTTTATTCTCAGTTGTTGAAAGATCCGACTCTGAAAAGCCGGAATCAACCTTATACCAGCTCTTTGTTGCAAAATAGCATTGCAAGTCTTTGTGGACGAATTCGCGGCCGTGTCGAGCGTAGATTTCGTTGCGGGCAACTTTTAGCTGCCATGGAGTGAGGCCCATTATTTCGGACTTGGCAATTATCCTGGTATTTGAATCGGCAATGATGTAATCCTCCGAGGATGCGCTGGCGCTAATCGTGGCGCTGACGGTGATCGTGGCGCTAGCGCTTGCGGTCACCGAGCTGACAGGCGTGACGGTACTTGTTGCGGCAGGAGAAGTGGTTGAGGTTCCCTTATTTTTTATTAGATACCACCAAGCTAAGTACCCGCCGGCGGCAAGGATAATTACGGCAAGAACTACTATAATAATGACCAGTCCCGCTCCCTTTCCTTTACCTTGTCCAGCATTTTGTGCCGGCGGGGCATTATTTGGTACAGGTGCGCTTTGTTCGCTAGGTGCTATTTTTTCTTCTTCCATTTTTCCCTCCGTTCCGTGAATTGCGCTCCTCGACGGAAGCAATTCCGGAAGTCCCGTCACTATACCCGATGCGGAACACGGCTGAATAAGCAGTCGTGGAGCAATCGAGCTATAAGCGATGGGACATTAAATTAATCCTCTATCATATTATACTCCAAATAATATGCAAAAACCCCGCGTGGCGCGGGGTTTTTGCTTTAAGGGGGGTGAGTTAGCTGGCGTTTGTGTTTTCAGTTGTCTGATTCAGGCAGTTGCTCATTCCTCTACCGAATCTACCAAAGCCTCTTCCACCAATTTTATCCATCGCAGCTGGCCTTGAGTTGTGCCAGTCGCGAACTTGGTTAGCTTCATCTTCGGTGATCGTCCCATTCTCAACAACCGTTTTTAGTTTCTCCTCCATCATTTCTTTCATTCTTTGCTGTCTCGTCTCTTGAATATAGTTTTGGAGTTTGTCGGCTGTTTCTTGGTTAATGATGCCGTCGTCAACCGCCCCTTCAATAGCTGACTTGGGTTGGGTTGTCTCGGCATTGTCAGCCTTGGCGTAGTTGTAGCCTATCAGTCCGACTGCTGTGGCAACCGTGGCGAGAAACAAGGCAATTGCGGTTTTATTCATTTTTTATCTCCTTTATCTTATTCGACCTTTTGGCGCGCTCGACAATTATTACAGTTGTCAAGTTTTTTTCGTACATCGTCTCTCGTACTTTTATTCTTTATGTACGAAAGAAGGGATAACAATGTAGTAATAAATGAATCGAATGTAAAAGCTATTAAAGCAGTTCATGTTTTATTTGGGTTATTTAAAAGCTGAGCTTACCCGCCGGCTAGGCAAAACCGTTTCAATCTCGCTTGGTCTAGCCATTGCCAGCCTCATCATCATTGTTATTATTTCGGTTTCGCAGGCCCTTTCGTCTGCCCAAGAAACAGTTCTCAACCCGCTCAAAAATGTTGGCACTGATATTATGGTTTCAAGATCTGTCAACGCCGAAAATATGCGTGATCTGGACGAAGCCACCCGCGCAGAATTTCAAAGTGAAAATAGGGTTAGTACCGATTTATCAAAATTAGGTGATCCGGGGCAGAGCTTTACCAATGATATTTTTCTGCCCGGAGAATTTTTGACGTTTGACCAGAATGTTACTGAAAAACTCGATAAAAACCTGGTGGCAAAATACGCCCCCGCCCTCATTTTAAATGTTACTCATCAAGAAGGGACAATTCCAAACATCGTTGCTGAAGTTCAAACTGGAGGCGAGGAGATTGAGATGAGGCGCGAAATTGAGCCGATGACTCCAGAAGAACAGGCGGCGGTGGATGCGGCAAGGACGAAAGCGCAGCAGGAGCTTCAGGAAAAGGGCATAGACCCAAAGTCCGAGGAGGGAAGAAACTATATTCGACAGGCAACAGAAGCTGCTATGCCGGAGAGATTTAAGAACCAGACTTTTAAATTTACTAATCCGTCTAGAACATACCGGCAGAACATAGGGGCCATCTCGACTGACATTAAAACCACCACTATGACTGTTGGTGGTGTAGATGTTGGAAAAGGCGACATTGGTTTGATTTTATCAAGCCAAATCGTCGAAGGTTCAAATTTTAATGGAGGGGACCAGATTATTGTTAATAAATCATATGCTAGCAAGAACAATATTAAGGTCGGCGATAAATTCAAGCTAGCCCAAAAAGAATGCACGGTTGTCGGCTTAGTTGAGCCAAAACTTTATTCAAATATGGCTGATCTCTATCTGCCGCTTGGTGAACTTCAGAAATTAGCTGGCAAAGAGAACCGGATCAATTTGATCTTAGTCAAGTCAACTGAAGCCAAGTCAGTCTCCGAGACCAGCCAAGCTTTATCCGGGCTTTTTGCCGGCGCTCAAGTCAGCGACGCTCAAGAGACGGCCAAGCAGGTATCGGGGAGCTTGATTTCTGCAGCCAACTTAACTAGTCGCTTTATCTTAACTGCTAGTGCTGTTGTTGTTCTGGCTGCCTTTATTATCGTCAGCCTGCTAACGGTCTCTTCAATAAATAAAAGGACTCGCGAAATTGGCACCCTCAAAGCAATTGGGTGGAGTAATCTGGAGGTAACAAGGCAAATTGCTCTTGAGAATTTGTCTCTTGGGATCATCGGCGCCCTGGTCGGTATCGGATTGGGGGTTTTAATAATATTTTTGCTAAATAGATTTGGCCTTTCTTTATCGGCCAGTATTGCTAAAAGCGGATTGCAAGGCATGATGGGAAGGTTTAGACCAGGGTCAGAGGGGGTAGAGGACAGTATATCGGCTCTAGTCGAGCTCAAAATTGCCTATAATTATTTAATCCTTCTTTTGGGTGCAGCGGTAGCGATTTTGGGCGCGACGGTTTCCGGGCTTATCGCTGCGCTCAAAGTATCTAATTTGAAGCCTCAAATAGCGCTAAGAAATGTGGAGTAAGGATGAAATTAATAGAATTTAAGAAAGTTGTAAAAACCTTCAAGCAGGGTACAAAGGCTATCAACGCTGTTGGTGGAATTAGCTTTACAATTGACAAGGGAGATTTTGTTGCCATCATAGGTCCTTCTGGAAGCGGCAAGAGCACTATTTTGCAGCTTTTGGGAGGGCTTGATCGGCCGACAGAAGGTGAGATTGAGATTGAGGGTAAAAACATCGCCAAAATGTCCGAAGGGAGATTGACACGGTTAAGGCGCAATTCAATCGGCTTTATTTTTCAGAATTTTAACCTGATTCCCACCTTGACTGCCCTTCAGAATGTTGAAGCTGGAATGGCCAACCGCTCTACAGTTGCCGCCAAAAGAGCTAGATCGCTTCTTCATCAGCTTGGTTTGGGTGAGCGAATGAATCATTTGCCAAGCTTGCTCTCTGGCGGTGAGCAGCAAAGAGTGGCGATTGCTCGCTCGCTTGTTCACGAGCCAAAAATACTTTTGGCCGATGAGCCAACAGGCAATTTGGACAGCCGAACCGGGCAGGAAATTTTGCGGGTTATGGCACATCTTAACGAGAAAATGGGTCAGACGATTATCGTGGTAACCCACTCGGATTACATCAGCAACTATGCGACAAGGATTTTGCACGTCAGGGACGGAAAAATATTAAGCGATGGAGCTCTTAAAATAAGAAACAAGGATGTGCTTGAGAAAGCAGTTTGATCTTGTCTTTCGGTCTGTTTTTTATCTTGGCATCAGCCGTGGCGGCGGGCAGTAACTACCCTGGCAAAATCCTCGCCTTGGTATTTCATCGGTGATGCCGATGGCCTCGATGGTGCTGTCGTTTCTTGGGCCAATTACACTTACGATCGCGCCGGATTTTAAATCCGCCCCTGTCTTGGTATCGTCGTTTATTTTAACCGTCCAAGTCTTGCCTGTGGGATCGTCCATCATAATATTTCCTTCTTCAACTTTGGTTATCTTACCAATCGTTACTAGCCCTCTTCTGCCAGGGAGAAATCTGCCTTGTCGCTCATAAATCCGGCGAGCAGCAGTTCTGTTGGCAATATATTCATTTATTCCGGATGCTTCGGCAACAAAATACCCACCCGCAAGCGAGACGACAATGATTATGACCAAAACATAAGGTTTTCGGTATAAAGTAGATATTTTTTTTGAAAGAAGATATACCCCGACGACGACCAAGACAAAAACTACAATCAGTTCCCACGGGAGACCCAGAAAAGATCTTAAATAGTGATATGGAGTGGCCCGCGGCAGAGGAGGAAGAGCGTTAAAATTGGCTATTATATAAACTATTGCCCCGAGAAGAAAGACAGAAACGATCCAGCCGGCCATAACCAATAATTCCTTGGTGATATCAACTCCCAAGAACTGCCAGTAGGGTTTTGGCTTTCTGGTTTCGATTCCTTTTTTGATTTTGTCTTCTAATTCACCCATATTTTTTGATTATTTTCTTGAGTTTTTCTCGCGAACGTTTTATTGTCGGCCCAACCGAATTGACGGAGATCTCTAGAATGTCGGCGATTTCAAGGTAGGACTTTTCTTCAAAATAGGTAAGCTCAAGAATTTCTCTATCTCTGGGGTTTAGCTTGAGTAGGCTATCTCTTACCATTTTTGCGTTTTCTTTTTCTAAAATTTTACTTAAGGCGGGGCTATCGTCGATTAGCTTGTTTTTTATCTCGTCAGAGAATTCTACTTGGCGGTAACGGTAATGTTTCTTGATGTAGTTAACCGCCTCGTTATGGGCGATTCGGTAAAGCCACGACGAAAACTTAAGCTTTGGGTTAAAAGAGGCAATATTGACATAAGCTTTAATAAACGCTTCTTGGGTGATGTCTTCAGAATCAGGCCAATTGCCCGTCAGACGGGCGATATAAGCGCGGATTTTTTGGGCGTATTTGCCAACTAATGGATCGAAATATTTCTTGTTCCGTACAGTTAGCCTGGCCAGCTCCTCGTCGGAATAATCCATGTCCTATATAATACAAAAAAACCTTGATAATAGTACTATCTCCCGACTGTGATTGCGTCAATTCGAGATTGAATTAGTGACTGTCGGGCAGGGTTGGGGAGAGGGGGAGACATATTCCTCGGGTTCATCGTTGACATATTCGTCAGCTGGCAAGCTGGTACTTGATTTTGGATTTAAAATTTTATAAGCGCCAATTGTCGCTACGAGGATAATAATAAAAAGCGTGGGGATCGTGATATAGAAGACTTTTTTATTCATAACTACAAACCAGACGATCAATCCTTTCGTCTTTTTTATTATACAGGAAAAGTTGCCGCTGAAGGCGAGCAGTCATTGGGAGAAGTGTTGTATAATTATATAAATGATTAAAAGAGCAAATAAAATTGACCTCATAATATTGTTGCTTTGGCCAATAATTGCGTCAGCCATATCCTTGGTGTATGAGCCGGGGGCTTTAGTTTCAGTGATTTTATATCTGTTTCTACCGAGTCTTTACTTATCAATTAGATATCCTAGATTTATTAAAATGGCTCTTCTTTTTTCTGCAATCTCAAGTATTCCAACAATGATAGTAATCGACTACATCGCTCAAACTACCAATGCGTGGTTAATGTATCCAAATTCTGTTTTTCCTTTTAAACTATTCTCTATTGTAACAATAGAAGTTGTTCTGTGGGCTTTCTTTTCTCTGTACCTTATTGTTATTTTTTATGAAGCTTTTGTTAATGAGCATATAGCCAAAAAATTATGGAAGCCGCAGATTAAATACTATTTATGGATAGTTATAAGTGTTTTTATATTTTTTCTATTTATAAAATATCTAACACCAGAGTTACTAAATATACCTTATTATTACTTGGCTTGGGGAACAGTATTATTGCTTATTCCATTTATTATTCAAGCATTTAAATTTCCGGAAACCACAGCAAAGATAGTCATAACGGGCTTGTACTTTTTTTATCTGCATTTTATCTATGAGATCGTTGCTATGAAGTTGGGCTGGTGGACTTTTCCAGGTACTGAATTTATTGGCTGGGTAGAGATAGTCCAGATTAGATTTCCCGTCGAGGAGCTGATTTTTTGGTTCATCTTTCTAGCTCTCGGCTCATTAACATATTTCGAATACTTTTTTGACAATGAAGCAAAGTTTGAAAAAAATGGTGCAAAATAGGGGATCGGCCACGCGTAAAATCTTGGTAGATTTTATATTTAGAATTTATCAATCTATGAATCAAAATTCGCGATGTATGAAAAGTTACACTTGCACGGTATGCTCTTGCAAGCATGGCAGCCATTTTTAAAACTTCTCTCGAGTTCCTTTTCGACATCAAACTCGAGTGAATTAGCCAGCCCAAACATGGTGGAAACCCAATCCGCCAATTCATCTTTTATAGCCGTAAATTGTGTGCTCTTATGCTCTCCTAAATAAATCGATATAGTTTCGCCCACCTCTCCTGTTTCTTCTGCCAGATGAATTCCCGCATCAATTTTAGTCCTTAGTTTGGCCGGATAAATCTTATTAAACATATGTTGAAATTCGCTTATATTGGCCGGTCGATTATCGCTTTTTACATTTAACTTCTTGCGCTTCCTTGGGCTAATTATTTTACACTGGCAGGGGCTTTTCCCGCAGTATGAACAGCGATTGGGAAATCTCTTCCATACCTTATTTTCTAAATCAATATGCAAGCGGTTAGCAATCGCAACCATCCAACAAAAGGCAATAATTAAATTTATTTCAATTTTCCTTTTATCGTTCTTCCTAATCCCTTTCAGCGCTCGCATTGTAAAGCGGTTTTGATTCGCCACTAGGTCAGGCACCGAGAAATGACGGTCGTCGGACAGACCGTATACTTCATATATATTTTTTTGGAAATCCCGCAATTTTATCATATCTAGCAGTTTTATGACTAGTAGATGCCGCTCCTACTGTTAAAAACGACCCGCATCGCAAATGTAACAAAAAGCAAATAAAAAACCAGCTCGCTCCAAAAAACAAAAACTCCCACCGCAAGGGGGAACTTTTTGTTCTGGAGGTGCTTATCTTCCGTTATTATAACATTGCTTGAGGATAATGAATATTGGAGATTGTTGAAGCCGAAATTGGAATTTGCGCTCTAATACCTGAGTGGTTGCCAATATTCACAGCCTTTCCCTTTCGTCATAATTGCAATGACTCTTCAGTATGCTTGTTGCATAGAGGGCGGGGCAAATCACGTTCGCTGTGAGATGCCCCGGTAGGGCTAGCCCTCGGGGTGATGCGTGTCGGTCTGGTGTAGTTCGGGGTGGTCGTAGGCGACAATCACCTGGTAGACGCCTTCGCCGTGATGAACGACGCCTGGCGGAATCAGGATTGCCGTTCCTTGTGCCACCTCGTGTCGTACTCCATCCAGCCAGATAGCCCCGCTTCCGTCGAGGACATAGTACGTCTCAGTCATCGCCCTGTGGAAGTGAGGCTTCGCGTCAGAGATGGTCGTACGATGCAGACCGAGACACGCCTCGTCCTTGGCGGTGAAGAAGCGCTCGCTTTGACCGCAAGGACAGGGCTCAACGTGGTCAGGCTCCCGCCTGACGATTGCCTGGGCCATTCCCAATCACCTCCTTCTCCCAGGAATCACTAAATTTTAGCCTTTTTGCTTACAAAAATCAAGGTAATCTAGCTTTTAAAAAAAATCGCCTCAATTGGCGATAATCTTGAATCATAAAATTATAAATCAACAACTGGGTTCAGGTTGGAGGGCCATGTGGGGATCGAACCCACGACACGGGGCTTAAAAGGCCCCTGCTCTACCACTGAGCTAATGGCCCAAGACTGGCCCAAAACTAGATTAAATCTTACCATAACTTCCCAACGAACTCAATCCTTGCTATTCTATTATTTGCTATGAAAAAAACGCTATTAGTTTTTCTTTTGATTTATGTCATATCGTTATTTGCTCCTGGTGTATCCTTAGCAGCGGAAAAGAAGCAGATCTACAAATTCTGGTCTAAATACTGCCCCCACTGCAAAGACGAGAATGCCTTTTTAGATAAACTGCAAAAGCAGCGGAGCGATATCGAAATTTTGAGCTATGAAGTTACCTCCGACAAAGGTGCCGCCGATCTTTTCAAGAGATTTTCCGACCATTGCGGTAATACCGACTATTCCGTGCCGGCTTTATATATCGGCACAAAGCATATTATCGGCTTTAAAGATGAGATAACAACCGGGAAGTTGATTGAGCAAACGCTGGATTCCTACACTCTTGAGAATTATCCCGATCCGCTCAAACATCTTGACGATAAAAATCTGTCTCAAACCAGCGACGGGCAAGGTCTGTCCCAGTGCGAAAGTGCCGGAGCAACTGACAGCGGGCGTGCCAAGCTCCCGTTTTTAGGCGAGGTGGAGCTAAAATCAGTATCTTTGCCGCTTTTAACGCTTGTTTTAGGCACAGTTGACGGGTTTAACCCCTGCGCCCTTTGGGCCTTAATCGCCCTTTTAACCCTTCTTATCTCGATGGGTTCTAGAAAACGAGTCTTTCTAGTCGGTGGAATTTTTCTAATCTCCTCATGGCTCATTTACTATGTTTTCCTTATGGCGTGGGTGAGCGTCTTTCATTTTATAAAAATTGATTTGGCCGTTAGAATAATTGTCGGGGTTTTGGGGATTTTAGCCGGCTGGCAGTTAATTAAGAGCTATCAAAAGGAAACACAGGAGTGCAAGGTTTCATCTGGCAAGAGGCAGGTGACAAAGATGATAAACTATCTGGCAAACGCCAAATTTATCCCGATTCTTATATTCGGAGCAGTCGCCCTTGCGTTTGCCGTAAACTTGATTGAGTTTATGTGTTCGGTCAACCTGCCGGTTGTTTTTACTAAGGTTCTGGCCTTAAACAACCTTCCAAAATGGCAATATATGAGCTATCTTGCCGCTTACAATACGCTCTATATGTTAGATGATATCGTGGTCTTTATTTTGGCCTTAATCTCGCTTCGGGCTTTCACCGGTTTTGGCGCAAAATATTCCCGCTATACAAAACTAATCGGGGCGATTGTGATAATAATCGTCGCCTTACTGCTAATCTTTGCCCCGCAGGCGTTAACGATCTAGTGATTTCTACGTCTTGAGGTCACGAAAACGATCAAAATAACTGGGGCAATAAGCCAGAAGGTATAGTAGTCTTTGAGGAAATGAACTAATTTTGTTTGAGAAATTATTGTGACTTGGGTAGCCTCCGGCAGGTAAGAGAAGACGGTTGCCGAAATCAAAACGCCGGTAATAAATGAATAGGCCAGAAGTTCGATCGGGGCAAGGGCGGTGTCACGCCCGATTCCAATGTCGGCTTTTGCGGCAACGAGGGCAACGATTAATAAAAAGACGACGATTTTAATCGTCGCTGGCGAAGCATCAGCGGCAATCCAAGTATTGGCAACCGTTTTTTTGCCTTCAAAAAAAGCTTGAAGCTTGTCCGACCAAGTTGAGACAATAACCATTCCCAAATAACAGGAAAGCAGCGCTGCCATAATTTTCTCGCGCTGCATCATAAAGCCGTAGAGCACGGTTATGGCGACAAATATTCCCAAAAATAAATCCCAAGTCGGAACAGTCGACGCTAGCGTTATGCGCCCTCCTTTGTTTACTCTATTATAGCAAATTTATATAATATCAACACTAACTTTTTCAATTTACTTGATCTAATTGAGAACAGTATCTATCTCCCGCGTCCGGTCTTTTTGATAGTTCGAGCGATTTTAGAGAAATTGATTTCTTCGGTGAGTTTTGGCGAGCGCAAGCGCCAGTTAGTCAGTTTTATTTTACCGGGCTTATTGTAGCGGCGGTTATCAGCGATTATATCTCGCAAAGATATCGATGCGATCCAGGCAGCACAAGAAAAAACAAGCTCAATCACATCCCACCCATCAGCCTTATTTTTACGGATTTTGGCTTCCTCTTCCGTTTTATAGATTTGTTTGAGGAAAATCATTCGCCGACTTGATTTTAGCTTTTTCCACCAGACGTGAATGCTTGGCAAATCATGATTTGAACAAAGCGCCACGCAGAATCCGGGATACCTAGTGACCCAGCGGTATTTTAATCTTCTATCCCATTGAGGGCAGCGGACTCCCGGGATGTGGTGCTGCCCAAGTGGAATATCGATTTCTCTTTTATTGATATATCCAACATCTTCAGCAATAAATATGACCTCGGGTAATTCCTTTTTAAGCCTTAGAAAAAGCCGATGCTTTAAGGCCGGAATATGTTTGCCTTTTTTGGTTTTACTGTCGATTAGGTAATATTTCCAGATTAAGGCGAGGGTGTGATCCAGCCGTATCACTTGGGCGAATTGGGAAATATGTTGAACTGAAAGAATGAAATAGTTAATTGTCTTATCCGGTTCCTCTTTGAATTTATAAACGCTCTGACCCCATTCTTGGGGACCGAATGGATCTTTCGGGTTGTTACAGCCGGAAATATACTTGGGGCTGCCATCCGGGTTGAGATAAAAAAGCTGCTGATTTGCCCAAACCTCGGCGCTGTCGGGAACCGGATAGATCGGCTTGTCAAAAGAAAGATAAACTCTCTTTTCGCGGGCGTATTTAAGCAGATCGAGCCACTGTTTTTTTAAAATGTCTTGGGTAAAGAGAATGAATTTTACTTCATCTAAAAGTTCGGGATTTGCTTTTAATATTGCCTTTGGCTCGGCTTTTTGAAACCGCTTTGGCCATCTTATCCAGTTCCTTTCGAACTTTTTCTCGAGCGCCTTGAAAACGGCGTAGGCGAGTATCTCCCTTGGGTATTTGAAGGGGTCGGGGTTAGCGGAGGGCTTATAAACCGCTCTTAGTGCCTCGAGCTTGAAACTGTATAGTTTTTTATATTTAACAGAATCGCTTGGCTCGGATTGAGCTTTGCTTGCTCTTTTCTTTTTAAGCCCCTCAAGGGACTCGTTTGAGGGCAGGTCATTTACCCAAAGATGAATTGGATTAAAAGAAAAAATGCTTATCCCCATATAGGGGGAGGGGTTTAATCCAGTGTCTTGAATGGGCGTAAACTGAAGCACCCTGAAGCCGGCTTGGGCGGCTTTGTCGACTATTTGGTAGAGGTCGCCAATATCGCCGCCACCGAACGGGTTGTTTTTGGAATTTAAATAGAGAGGGCTGTGGAGGTCAAGACAAGCGACTTTTTCATTTTCGAGAGTTTCCCTTGGCATTTTCCACCCCGCTTTTAGTTTCTAAGGTAGAAATACCAGATTTAGTCTCTTGAGGCAAATTTACCGCCACCAGCGCTTTTTTTCGGTTTCGAGCTCTTTAAGCTTTCCCCAAAGCTCCTTTTGCTCTCGGCTTATTTTTTTGGGCATTTTGATCCTTACTCCCAAAATCAGATCACCCCTTTGCCCCCTGCGCGCTTCTCGTCCCTTGCCTCTGAATCTAAATTGAGTGCCGTCTTGAGTTCCGGCGGGAATTTCAAAATCGATTTTTTCTCCGCCGACATTTAACTCGAGATGATCTCCCAGAACGGCTTGGACGGGAGAAATTTCCACTTCTGCCTGAACAGTCGAAAAAGCTTGGGAAAAAAGATCGCCGAAGATATCACCTAGACCCCCGAGGCCTCCGAAATTATATTCAAAACCTCTACCACCGAGGTCGCTAAAGTCGAAACCGTAGCTTCCCGATCTAGCGTCTCCAAAACCTCCCGCTCCAGCGCTGGAAAAACCTGCCGAGCCGAAGGTATCGTACTGTTGGCGTTTTTGGGGATCGGAAAGAATTTGGTATGCTTCGTTAATCTCTTTGAATTTTTCTCCATCGCCGCCGCCACGGTCTGGATGGCATTGCAAAGCCAGCTTTCGGTAAGCTTTTTTAATCTCGTCTTGGGAGGCGCCTTTGGAGACGCCTAAAACATCGTAATAGTCTTTCATAGGTTAGTCACCAATATTTTACAGATAAAATATCTGTATGTAAAGAGAACTTTACAATGACTGGTTTAGAATATTGCCTGGAGTGGCGGGCGAAGCTGTTGGTGCACTCGAGGTTGCATCAACCTGCTGGGAAGCAATTATCTGACCGCCGGAATCAACTAGATCAATCTTCCAAGAGCTTTCCTGGAGACCGATTGTGGTTCGCACCGCTAAAGATGCGTTCTGTCCGGTCGTCCCGGCAGCTAAGAAAGTAGTATAAGCGCTAAAGTAAGTTGTGGTGGGGAGCTGCTTGGTAGTTATACAGGCAATTTCCCCTTCGTAATCTTTGCGGACGGCAAAAAATCTCTTTCTTTCACCCCGGATTTGGTCAAAATAGACAATCCAATACCAATCTTTCAGCTTTTCTTCTGGTGAAGTGAAGAAAAAGTATTGGTTGGCTTGAGCAATATTTTCTGAACCGAATTCAATCAGGGCGGAGCAAAATTGGGCCTGATTTTTCAACGGGCTGTTGGCAATTTGCTTGGCCGTTTCATAATTTTTTTTGAAGGTTTCTTCCAGTTGCGATTGATCGGCGGCGGTTTGGGTGGTTCCGGTGCCAAGCTGGGCCGTTGCTGATCCTGTTGCGCCAGTTGCGCCGGGGGTTGTACCGGTTTGGCCGGTTGGGGTGGTGGTTTGCGGTTTCGGCGTGCAACCCGACAATGCAATAGCCGTAAGAATACTAAAAGCTAAGACCAAATATTTCCTCATAGTTCTATTTTAGCATTTTTGGATTAAAAAGCCCCGCTTCCTGCCTTCAATCCCGCCAGCGGCGGGAAAAAGCGGCAAAGGCAGGAAGCGGGGCTTTTTCTTACGAGAGATTATTTTTTATCTTGATCGGCCTTTTTTTCGTCAGTCTTTGGCTCTTCGGTTTTCTCGTCTTTCTTGGCTTCTTCTTTGGAACTTGCGCTATAAAGCTCGGAGCCGACTTTTTGGATTATCTCGGACAGCTCCTCGCCGGCTTTCTTTATCTTCTCGGTGTCGTCAGATTTGAGTGCTTCTTTAGCGGCGTCGATTTTTTCAGTGACGGCTTTGCCGGTTTCGAGCTTCACCTTGTCGCCAGCATCTTTAAGCGCTTTCTCGGATGAGTAGATTAGGGTTTCAAGAGCATTTCTGGACTCAACTGCCTCGCGCTTCTTCTTGTCTTCCTCGGCGTGGGCCTCAGCTTCTTTTTGCATCTTTTCTACCTCTTCTTTGGAAAGGCCGGAAGAAGCCGTGATGGTAATTTTTTGTTCTTTGCTGGTGGCTTTATCTTTGGCTTTGACGTTTAGAATGCCGTTAGCATCAATGTCAAAACTTACTTCGATTTGAGGCACACCGCGGGGAGCCGGTGGAATTCCATCCAGAATAAATCTTCCTAGAGTTCTATTATCAGCGGCCATTTCCCGTTCGCCCTGCAGAACGTGGATTTCAACCTGTGGCTGATTGTCAGCCGCAGTTGAGAAAGTCTGCGATTTTGAGGTTGGGATAGTAGTATTGCGCTCAATTAGTCTTGTCATAACCGAGCCGAGCGTTTCAATTCCCAAAGACAGGGGGGTAACGTCAAGCAGTAGAAGGTCTTTAACCTCGCCGCCCAAAACTCCGGCTTGAATTGCCGCTCCGAGTGCGACTGCTTCGTCCGGATTAACGCCCTTTGACGGCTCACGGCCAAAGATTTCCTTAACTTTGTCTTGGATTGCTGGCATTCTAGTCATTCCTCCGACGAGAATAACTTCATCTATGTCGGAGGCCGAAACACTGGCGTCTTTTATCGCTTCTTTACAGGGCTTTTCGACACGCTTTATTAGATCATCAACCAGCGAGAGCATTTTTGGCCTGGTCAAAGGCATTACTAAATGCTTCGGCCCTGACTGGTCGGCGGTGATAAAGGGCAAGTTGATTTCGGTCTCCTGTTTGGTTGTCAGCTCAACCTTGGCCTTTTCGGCTGCTTCTTTGGCTCTTTGTAGAGCTGAATTATCGCTTGATAGATCGATTCCCTGCTCTTTTTTGAACTCTCCAACAATATAGTCCATAATGGCCTGGTCGAAGTCGTCTCCGCCGAGGTGAGTGTCGCCGTTGGTAGATTTGACTTCGAACACGCCATCGCCAATTTCTAAGATTGTGATGTCAAACGTTCCACCACCCAGGTCAAAGACGGCAACCTTGCCTTCTTTTTTCTTGTCTAGCCCGTAAGCCAGTGCGGCGGCGGTTGGTTCGTTGATGATTCTCTCCACTTCGAAACCGGCAATCTTTCCGGCATCCTTGGTTGCTTGGCGCTGGGAGTCATTAAAGTAAGCCGGAGTAGTAATAACCGCTTTTTCGATCTTTTCGCCGATATAGTCCTCGGCGTCCTTTTTGATTTTTTGCAAAATGAAAGCGGAAATTTCCTGCGGAGTATAAGTCTTACCGCCCATCTCCACTTCAACTGATTCGTTTTTGCCCTCAACTATTTTGAAGGGCATAAGTTTTTTGTCCTTTTGGACCTCTTCATCAGAGAACCGACGGCCGATTAGCCTCTTGACGGAGAAAACAGTATTCTCCGGATTTGTAACAGCTTGGCGTTTGGCAAGCTGGCCGACTAGACGCTCTTTTGATTTAGTCGTGGCGACAATTGATGGAACAATATAGCCACCCTCGGCAGAGGGGACAACTTTCGGTTTCCCGCCCTCAATTATTGCCCCGACCGAGTTGGTAGTACCGAGGTCAATCCCTAATATCTTACCCATTCTTTCTCCTTATATTTTTTATTTTGCAAAATAATTGTAAAGTATGCTTTACATTTTGTCAAGCCCCAGCCAAATATAAGTTACCCTCTTTAAAACCCAAAAGACGCCTTGGGGGCGTCTTGGGGTAAGTCTCGGGGGTTCGAGCGGGGTAAAACCACGTCGGGACTAGGGGCGTGTTTATCACACGCCGGGGATTGAGAGCTGGGCGGCGGTGGGGAGAGTGTCCAGCTGCTCGAGCGGTATGTCGACTCCGGCCTTGGCTGCCAGCTTCTGGAGATGTGCAAGAAGGGCGTGTCCCATCTTGCGGTTTGGGTCTGAAGGGTCCGGGTGGGCAGGGATGATTCGGCACAGCCGCTGTGCCGTTCCTCTGACCCATCCATCCCCCTTGTCGTTGTTGAGCGGCTCGCACTTGCAGAGATCCCAGGCAACGTCGCCGTGAGACCGCAGCATCTCCTGCTCCAGTAGCTCGACCCAAGAGGCGGCCTGCAATGCGAGTTCGTCTAGCAGCCACCCTAGCGAGTGCTTCGGCCAGGTGCTCATTCCCTTAGCCCTCCTCTTCATCGGGGACGATGAGCTGTGTGACTGTGCCGGGTGTCGGTCCATCCTCGGCGAATGGGTCGTCACTGTCTGCGGGGCTGATGAGCCCGAGCTTGATCAGCTCGCCGACGATCTGCTCTGCTGCAGCAGTTGGGTTCTCGACGGTGAGCTGTTGGGCGGTGTAGTCGACGAGCTGGTCTTGGTCGGCACCGGCCTCGGCTAGCTCTTCGAGATAGGTCGCGATGGTCTCGTCGAGCTCTCTGTCGTCGCCCACTTCTGCGAGTAGCTCGTCGAGCGCAGTTACCAGCGGGTCCTTGCTGCACAGTATATGCTTGATCGTCTCGAGTGCCTCGACTGCGGAGATGGTGAGGGGGAAGCCACCGTACCTGATATGGAGGCGCGAGTGGTTTCCGGGGAGGACCTCGTTGACGACCAGCCAGTAGGTCCGCCCGACGGTGGAGCGCTCGTAGCCCCTGATTGCCTCTGCGAGTTTCGCCTCGGGGCAGTTGTGGTGCTCGCAGCGATCAGCGGAGATACCGAGCGATTCCACCGCGCGGGTTAGCTGACTGACTGTCTCCAAAGCTTGCTTGCCAGGGCGTTCTACGGTCTTCTCGCCCATGAGGTAGAGAACAGAGTCTTCGTCTTGCTGATCCTTGCCGGGGACGAGTAGGATGATTCGTATGTCATCCTCGCCAGCGAGAAGCTTATCAAGCTCTCGTTGCACGTCGGAGAACTCTAGGCAGAAGACCACTTTGCCCTACCTCCTTCTTGGTGTGGGTTCAGTAGCGGACGAGCTCCGGTTCCTCGACGGTCTGCTGGATGCCGGGGCCGGGACGGAAACGGAGGTGCTGGCCGGCGCGCGGCATTTGGCCGTTGACCTTGAAGCCAGGCGGGATGAAGAGAAGGAAGTGCCCCGCTCTGACCCTTCTCACACCCTCGTCTTCTGCCTGCGCCGGTTGGATGCAGCCATAGAGAGCCGTGTTCCGACCGGCGAAGTGGCTCTCCGCACATACCTTGCAGATCTTGCGCCGGTCTCCCGGCTTCGCCGGGTCAGTTGGGTCGTCGGCGAAGCAGCCATCTGTTGCTCCGCACTTGGCGCAGATGATCGTACCGCCCCTGTGAAGTCTGCCTTCGCAGGCGGCGCAGAGGTTACCCTTCCCGGGGTTAGCGGAGAACATCATGTAACCCAATGGTACTTCGCAGTGGCAGTGGGTGCACTGTCTCGCCTTTCTCATCAGTTGACCTCCTTTCGGGGCGTGGTCTGAAGCGCTTGGGACGGCCGGAGGCCGTCCTGGTCGGGTTGGGAGGACAGGGGCCTCGATCTCTGGGGTGCCGGGGGTCTTCAAACCAAGCGTTGCGTTCGTCGATTTGCTGGATGAGGCGGGTAATCTCGTCAGGACCGCCAAAGACGCCTGTGAATCCGCCGCAGACCCCTCGGTAGAGAAGACAGGTGTAGATACCCTGCCAGGGTCGCGTTCGTCGAAGCCACAACCTTGAATCGTTGAGCGTGTGGGAGCCGATATCATACTTCCACGGGTTGGTGGCGACGTAGATCTCGCCCCGGTACTCGATCAGCGCGGGCGTATCGTGGGAGAGATCGGACAGCCGGCGGATTGCTTTGGGGGCGATCTCCATTCGCCACCTCCTTTCAAGGTGCAGTGTCGTCGCTTTACAGAGTTGAGCAAAGAGTAGAACAAACTTGAAACGAATTCAAGCTAGAGACTGGAGACTATAGGCCGGAGGGTGACATTATTCCAAATGCTCTGTTTCTGTCTGTTTAAGAACTTTTTGTTTGAGAGGGGGAAGTTTATCGAGGTCATCAATCAATTCTCGGGC
>JAOUGE010000022.1 GCA_029865605.1 Candidatus Berkelbacteria bacterium
AATCGAGCACAAAAGCAACGCCAGGGACAATGTCAGGCGGGCAGTTTGACTGGGGCGGTCGCCTCCCAAAGAGTAACGGAGGCGCCCTAAGGTTCCCTCAGCACGGTTGGAAATCGTGCGTAGAGCGCAAAGGCATAAGGGAGCTTGACTGTAAGACTTACAAGTCGAGCAGGTACGAAAGTAGGGCTTAGTGATCCGGTGGTCCCGAATGGAAGGGCCATCGCTCAACGGATAAAAGGTACTCCGGGGATAACAGGCTTATCGCGTCCAAGAGTCCATATCGACGACGCGGTTTGGCACCTCGATGTCGGCTCGTCGCATCCTGGGGCTGGAGCAGGTCCCAAGGGTTTGGCTGTTCGCCAATTAAAGCGGCACGCGAGCTGGGTTCAGAACGTCGTGAGACAGTTCGGTCCGTATCCACTGTGGGCGTTGGAAATTTGAGAGGACTTGTCCCTAGTACGAGAGGACCGGGATGAACGAACCTCTGGTGTACCGGTTGTGGCGCCAGCTGCAGCGCCGGGTAGCTATGTTCGGAAGGGATAACCGCTGAAAGCATCTAAGCGGGAAGCCTCCCTCAAGATAAGATTTCCTTTCTTGGATTCGTCCAGGACTAAAGACCCCTAGCAAACTACTAGGTTGATAGGCTATAGGTGTAAACGGGGTTAACTCGTTAGCCGAGTAGTACTAATCGGTCGTGAAGCTTGACCATATTATGCTCTAAAAATGTTCTTTTCTTTTGCAAAGCAAAAGAAAAGAACCAAAAGAAAAAACCATAAAGTTTTCAATTTATTCTCTGTCTTACTCGCTGGCTTTGGAGTGAGGGCAACACCCGTTCCCATCCCGAACACGGAAGTTAAGACTCACATCGCCGATGGTACTTGGGTGCTTGCGCCCCGGAAGAGTAGGACGCCAGCGAGTAAGACAGAGAAGATCATAGAATAGCCCGAGAATTTTCACAAGTAACTTGAAAGAGTTACCGAAGAAAATGCTTGGGCTTTTTTTCTAGACTTGCAAATTTTTCTCAAACTATTAGCTTCAATTCGTGTTGATTCTTTCACATTTTATTGACAATAAGAATCATTTGCAATATATTAAGACCACGGAGTGGTAGATAATTTATTATTTAAAGAGCGGATTCGGCGATTACAAGTGACCTGTTCGTTGGTGAATGAAAAATTATTAGCTAATTTCCGATTTAATTGTTAAGGAGATTTCATGGATCTATCAATTTTTTCTGATCACGGCGCATTTATGCTCCGTTTTTTTCATATCGTTGGCGGCGTAGCGTGGATTGGTGTGCTATGGTACATTAATTTTATACAAGGCCCTTTCGTCGCTGAAGTCGATGCAACGGTACAAACGGCGGCAAAGCAAAAATTATTTCCGCGTGTTATGTGGTATTTTCGCTATGGCGCTTTGTTGACTTTCACCACAGGTTTACTTTTGATTATCCTAAAAGGATTTGGTCCCGGAAAAATAGCAACTATGGGTACTCCTGTATGGAATCTTTGGTTTGCAAAAATCTATCCGGGATTTATTTTTGCAACGATAATGTTTCTGAACGTGTGGTTTGTGATTTGGCCACGTCAAAAAAAGATTATTGCCGCAGCAAACGGCGCTAAAATCGACGGTATTCCAGCGATGGCACGAAGAGGATTCATTGCATCGAGAACAAATACATTGCTTTCGATCCCCATGTTGTTTTTTATGGCAGCAGCAAATAATTTGACCTTAAATTCGGCTAATGGGTTTACCGTTTGGATTATAGCAATTACTGTGGTGACTCTGCTTGTGGAGATCAATGCACTCTTTGCAAATAATGATCCAGCAGTGAAGCCAGCAACCATGAAGCCGTTAGAAAAAGTCAGCGGAGTAATTCACATGGGTTTTGTTTTCACACTATTGCTTTATCTTGGTGTTGAGTTCGTGTTGAAATAATAAAGATTAGTTAGTAAAGAAAAAGTATAGGCATGCTGCGCGATTTTATCTGTTAGTACATATGATCGTGCAGTCGTCTAGACTCTTAAACTGGGATAACTTGTTTTTACTTTTTGCTGCCCAACATAAACGCAGTTTGTAATACGATAAAATCTGGCTCGGTTCCAAGTCAAAAGTAAACCCATAAAATGCCCCGGACTCTACCAAATTCCAAATAGGATTTGTCGCTTGGTTTTACTTTATAACTGTGTTCTTTAGATTCAATTTTTGAATATTCATGATTCTTCTACAATATAAAAATATATTTGCTTTTGCTCTTCTCTTGACAAACTTTCCATTATACGCTGAAAAAAAAAATGATGGCGTTGACTGCAAAGATTGTAAGGACGAGAAATCAGAAAAAACTATTAATGCGGTAACTGGTTCACCTGAAGCGGCGAAGCCAAAAATAAAAAAGGAACCTCCAAAAGATAAGAATGATGTAA
>JAOUGE010000009.1 GCA_029865605.1 Candidatus Berkelbacteria bacterium
TTACCGGTCGCCCCGACGAGCAGTATGAGGAGACACTTGCCTGGGCGCAAAAGCGTGTTCCCGGTGCTCGGGTCTATCTAAGCGGCGGCAAGGGCAATCCTTACGCAGCAAACGAAGGCCGGGACTCGAAAGAGGAGATTGCCTGCCGGCTTGGGGCGATCTGTCTCATTGACGACAATGTGGGGGAATTCCTCGGCTGGGACTGGAGCTGTAGCATTCTTCCGGTCTGCTTCGCGCAGCCTTGGAACCAGTCTGTCCCCCCTAACGTTATCCGCTGCAACTGGCAGCAGATAACCAGGCTGCTCACAAGCCGCCTTACAGGCCGTCCCTAGCCTCGATTAATATCGTGGCGAAGGGCGGCCTCCGTCGTTTATTCTTTTTCCGTCAAGTCCTCAATAAGTTCTGTCTGGGTTGCTTCTAGGATGCTAACTTGGTCAATTTTTGTCGAGAGCTGGGTATAGCCGGAGGAGACTCTCTCCATTGTTTTCTTAGCATTTGAAATATGCGAGTCCAAAACCCCCAAACCATCGCCGAATTTAATATTTTCTTTTTGAATCATTTTAAGGACCGTTAGGATCTGTTTGCTCATCTCGGTTATTTTTTTGCCCTCAAGACCGAGCATGATCGTCTTTAGGTAGTATAAAAATGAACTCGGGCTAGCGGGCATAACCTTTGACTTTGTCGCATAATCCAAAAGGTCGGGCTGGTTGTTAACTATTTCAAAAAAAACGGATTCGGAAGGTAGGTACATAAAAGCAAAGTCAACCGTGCCCTCATCCGGCAGAATGTATTTTTTTGAGATATCGTCAACGTGCTTTTTAAAAGATCGCCTGAAATCTCTTAAGTTTACCAGTTTTGACTCATCGGATTCCGATTTTAAAAATTTATTAAACTCTTCGAGGGGAGATTTAGAATCAACCGGAATAATGCCGGCATCAATCTTGATCACAGCGTCAACAACCTGGTTGTTGCGGAATTTATATTGCATTTTGTAATGCGCTGAAGGTAGGGACTGGGAAAGGATGTTCCGCAGTCCCTGCTCTCCCAAGCCGCCGCGAAGCTTCGGCGACTTCAAAAAATCTTGGAAGTTTCTTAATTGTGAACCGATCTGCTGCATTTGGCCAAGTTCTTTATTGAGGGTAGAAATAACCCTGGCGGCGTTATCCAGTCGTTCGTTGATAGCCTTGTTGGTAACGTCGAGCTTGCTATGGAAGTTTGACTGCAGGGATTGAATGTTTTGGTTTAACATCTGTAGAGCGCTGTCATTTTGGCCGGACCTGAGATTCTCAATCGTCTTTCTCAAAATTAAAATTCCGGCGACTAGGATTGCCCCAAGTATTATTGCGGCCCCTAAAATATAGTAAATAATCTGCTGCATATTTTGCATTTTCCTATAATTTACACCCTATTGCAAATTAGCTATCGGGGGTAAAATCAAGTGAGTTCAGAATTTTATAATAGGTGGGGGTGTAGAGCCGGTTATTGACGGGTATTAGGTTGCTTGACCTTCCGTAATAGGTTTGGTCAAACTTCAAAAGATATATGTTGCCGTTGGCCTTAAAATAGCTAAATATCGTTGTCCCCTCGGGTTCTGATAAATAAATCTCATATCCTTCAGCGCCATCTCGGCCGATATCTTTAAGCTGCCCTCTTCTTTTTTCCGGAAACAGTGCCAGGATCGTTTTGTCAAGCTCAAGATTTGGACTTCTGTCTTTCTCGTAGGCTACCTCGATTACTCTTGGGTCATATTGGTCGTTAATGCTGGCGGGAAAAATACTGATGATTTTAGAATCCCCCCATATCGTTTCTTTTGTCTTAAAGTTTTCCGGGTACGCGAAGGAGAACATGAACTCTTGGTCGGTAAACTTATTCTCGGTTTTTTGGCCTATTTTGATTGGCTTAACTGTTTCGGTTATCGAGAGAGCAACCATAACAAATATTGCAACGACGCAAACCAACGCAGCAATATGATGGCTATGTTCCGCTAACGTGAATTTATTTTTCTCCACTGTCTTTCTCACCCAAAGTTATTACGGTCTTAATGGCTACCACTAGAGCAGCGGCCGAAACAAACGAGACGAAATCGCTTAGAATCATCTGGGTTTGTCCGGCGAACCTCCCTGTAGTAAAAAGAGCGCTGATTGAAGCGGTTCCGATCATAAGTAGAGCAATTGCTGCCACCAGGAATCTTTGGGACTCCTTCTCGCTAATATTCAGAAATCCGACTATTAGCCCCAGAACGATTAAGATAATCGGGATTCCTCCCCAATCTATAAATCCTGATAAAATTGCTAAAATAATTCCGGCTGTAAACGTCCATCTTCCTACTTTAATCATAGTTCATCCCTCCTTTAGTTAACTTCTTATTTATTATAGCAGAACTTAATATCTATTTTTATCCCTCTTTATTACCTTTTTGAAGCTTTTTCTGATTGATCTATCGAGATCAATATTTTGGGAATTAGCCAAACAAATAAGAGTATAAATGATATCTCCTATTTCTTCTTCAAGCTCCTGTCTTTTTTCTTTGCTCTTTTTCTTCTTTTCTCCATAGAGATGATTGATAAGTCGGGCCAGCTCCCCGCATTCCTCGACGAGCCTAGCTAATATGGAAAGCGGTTGCCAGTATTGCCAATTATTTTTTTTGAACCACTCATCAAGTTCTTTTTGGTATTTTTTCATAATATCGCTTCAGGGCAGATATCTTTAAAAGGACAATCCCGACAGCTGCGCTTGTTGGGCTTTGCTTTCATGTTATTTGATCTTATTCCCATTTCGACCTCTCTGATCATTTCTTTAGTCTTGGCTAAATCTTTATCTTGAAATATATTCTCGCCTTTTAAGCCGGACTCGATAAAATAAAGAGTGGTTTTCGGCATCCGGGAGTATTTTTGCCAGTAGGCCAAGGCGTAAATCATCATTTGGGTTGATTCCTTGATTCTCCTGTCGGCCTCCTTTTGTTCTGTTACCCTTGAGGTTTTAAAATCAACAATTTCTACTGAATCTTTTGACCCGAGGACGATATCATACCTTCCGTTTACCTTAACCTTCCCCTCGCTAAATTCAAACCTCTCTTCGACGGCGGAAGGGACCAGGTTGTTTTTGATATCTTCTTCGTAAAATCTCGTTAGCGTTTCAATCCCGGATCTCTTTCTTTCCTCTTCCTGCTCTCTTGAGATAAATCCGACATTATTAAAAGCGGCAATGAAGTCTGAAGTTAGTTGGTCAAAACTTACCTTTTTCTTGGCGATTTTTCTTAAATAGTAGTGGCTTAAGGCGGCGTGAATAGCTGTGCCATACATTAGAGCGTGGTTTTCAAGTAGCGGGATGTTGAGGATATTGACATAATAGAATTTTTTTGGGCAGGTAAAGTAATCGTCAATTTGTTGTCTTGAGAGGCGAAGTGTTTCTTGGGTGAATTTTTTGGGTAGGTTTTGGGTTGCTCCGCCCGCCTTTTTAAAGCGCTCGATCCTCTCATATGGAGAGAGCTTGTGGGTTAGTTTTTGGGGGTTGGGCTCATCAAAAAATTCGAGAACGAACCTCGATAATTTTTTTGATCGTTTCCCGCCATAATCTTCAGCGGCAGTTAAAAATAAATAATCTTTTGCTCGGGTTGTCCCGACATAGAAAAGCCTTCGTTCTTCTTGAAGGTGATAATCCCCGACCGGCAGACGCTCCTTGATAAATTCCTCTGGTATCGGTAGTTGGTCTCGCAGGTTTCTGGATGGAAACCGCTCCGACACACAGTTAACAATGAAGACTGCCTTCCACTCTAGACCTTTGGCGCCATGAACGGTTAAAATATTGACTACGTCAAGATCTGGGTCTATTTCGGGTGTAGCGACTTCATTCTCAAACTCAAGGATCAGCTCCAGATTTTCAAGAAAAGCCAGCACTCCCCTCTCTCGGCTAGCATGATTAAACTCGTTTATACGGTCGAAGAATCTTGCTATGCGACTCATCTTCAGCTCGTTTTCTGCCGTTGTTTCCTTCGAAAGCTTATTCAAGTATTTCTTCTCGGTGAGAAACCGATAAAGCACTTCACCGACAGGTTCACTTTTAAGTTTCCTGTAATTTTCCAAGTCGGATATTAAGATCCTTAGTTTTCTGTGCCCTGGCGAACGATCCACACAGATGATTTCTCTTATCGCCCTGTTTTTTCTTTTAGCTTGGGTGTAAAGTCTGCTCATTATTTCGTCTGGTACCGAGTAAAGCTCGCTCGCAGCTAACTGATAAAAAGAAAGGTTGTCATCATCATAGACCAAACATTTTAAAAACGAGACAAGCATTTTTATTTCCGGATGGGAGTAAAGGTCGGTTTTTCCGGAAAAGAGATAAGGAATGCCAGCTAAGTTGAGTGATTGAATAAACGGCTCAGCCTGACTGTTTGATCTAATAAGAATGGCAAAGTCATTATATGATAATCCCTTTTTCTTAAGCTCTGCTATTTTACTTATTGTTTTATCCGCTTCGCAAGAAAGAGTGTTGCAGAAAATCAACTCCGGCTCAGACCCGTTTTTAAGAGCCAGCAGTTTTTTGTTGAGTTTATTTTTAACCTCCAGCCTATCTGGATTATTATGCTGGATTAGCTTGTAGGCGGCATCCAAGATTTCTTGGGTTGAGCGGTAATTTTTATTTAAAACAATTTGTTTCGCCCTAGGGTATGTTTTTATGAAATCGAGAATATTTGAAATTGCTGCTCCTCTGAACCGATAGATGGACTGATCGTCGTCGCCGACGACGGTAATATTTAGATGCTTTTTGGCCAGTAATTTTACGATTTCGTTTTGAGCAAAGTTGGTGTCCTGGAACTCGTCAACCAGAATAAACTTATATTTTTCCTGGCATTCTTTTAGAACGCGGGTGTTTTCTTTTAGCAGTTTATGGGTCAAGAATAATTGATCGCCGAAATCTAAGTTTCCGTTTTGGATCATCAACTGGTTATATTTTTCGTATGATATTACCAGCTCGAGTGTTCTTTCAGCTTCAACCAATTCTTCCTGGGTCGACTTCTTCTTTTTAGCTAATTGGTATTTTTTTCTAGCTAGGCCGATATATTCTTCAGGTTCGACCAATTCATCTTTTAGTCTTGAAAAATGATTTAGCATTGCTTCGATAAATGAAGTCGGATTATTGGGGGGTCTAAAGTGCTTAAGCTTAAAGGCGTAGAGGTTTTGGCGAAAAAATATTGCTCTTTCGGTATCGGTTAGAACATTGAAGTTTGCCGGAAGAGAAAGCTCAATGGCATAATCTCTGATTAAGCGATCGCCAAAGGAATGGAAAGTTGAGATATTAGTGTCGGTAAAACCGTAGGGGACGAGTTGGTCTACCCGCTCTTCCATTTCCTGAGCCGCTTTTTCAGTAAAAGTGAGAGCTAAGATTTCTGCTGGCTCGGCTATTTTTTGAGCGATTAGGTAAGCAATTTTGCGGGTAATGACCGTTGTCTTGCCCGTCCCTGCGCCGGCAACGATAAGGCAAGGGCCGTGAGTGCATTTTATGGCCCGGGTTTGGTTGGCATTTAATCCCTTGAATAAGTCCACATCAGTCTTATTTTAAAGCTCGCACGAGCTCTTCTTTTGAAACTACACCGTTGAGCTGATCTGTTATTTTACCGTCTTTAAAGATTAGAATCGTTGGAATTGATATTATCTGAAACTTACTGGCCAGCTCGGTTTCTTGATCAACATCCACTTTATAAATCTCCGCTTTGTCCTTAATTTCTTCGGCAAGTTCCTCAATTATTGGCGCCATCATCTGACAAGGTCCGCACCATGAGGCAAAAAAGTCAACCAGAACGGGTTTACCAGATTTTTTTACTTTTTTATCAAAGTCAGTTTTTGTAAGACTCTTTGCCACGTCATGCCTCCTTCGGTTATTTTTTTATATATTGTGTAAATACTGAAAATAAGGGCGCAGAACAGGATGTCCGATAGCAGAGTATTCCGGTAGAAGGGAATTGCTTTGATGTAGCAATCCAAAAACCCTGGTAATGTTTGAGGATACCAGCCACTCACCCAAACGCCAAAATTAGAAACAAGAAAAAAGGATACTGAACCGACAAGTGGAGCCCCGATAAACCCAATAGGCCCCTTTTTCGAGAGGATACTGGCTAGTGGGTAGGCCAGGAAACCGAGATACACAAAGGGGGTATAACTGCCGAATCCAAGAAAAATATCGGATATAAACATAGTCAAGATTACAAAAGCGGCGGCCGCTGCCACACCTTTCTTGTTTCCAATAAAAACCGTTGCGGCTCCGATAGGTACAAAATTCGCCGGGTGAGGGATAAACCTTGATAGGGTTGAAACAAAAATCAAAACATAAAACATCGTTTTTGATGGCTAATTCAATATATCAATAGTTTATTTAACAATCTTTGTCAAATAGAACTATTTTAACGGGGCGGTTGAGACCGCTGATTCGTCGTCTGGGCAAAAAATGCTTAATACGTCGAACTGAATTAGGCTAATATTTGATGGGATATTAAGCTCAAAATTTCCATTCTCCGACGAAACTGCTGTTGAGATCGTTTTGAGATCCGCTAAATGCCTTTTAGCATCGTTGGACATTGTCAGGGCCAAGACTATTGCGCCGCACGACCCGTTATACGAAAAGGAACTCACAGTTATTTTATTATAGGCATTGATTTGGGCTGTGCCTTTGATGCCGTATTTCGTTGATTTGGAAAAGCTTGAGGTTAAACCAATTTTTTTCCCTTCCAGGGCGGAAAGACTTGATTGTTGGGTAGAGAATGAATCTTGGGTAGAACTGGTTTTGTTATAGCTGTATAGGGCCGGATCGGTTAATTGCCCTCTAACAAACCCTTTCGTTTTTAGCCAAGGATCAATTTCGCTGATTTCTCTTTCTCCCAGAGTCTGCTCTGTCGTAGTCGGAGCCTTGTTTGAGCATCCCGCCAGCGCCAGAGCAAAAGCTAAAAATGTTAGGGTAAGAACTTTCTTCATTTGCATTTATTATACAGTGTTTTTATTTCCAAAGTAATCGGCCGTATTTTCAGACCGATTCAGTAGTCAACCCCCTCTATCGCTTTTACTCCCTTGTCGTAGAGGTGCTTTATCTTTTTCATTTCTGTTACAAGGTCGCTAAGTTCGATTAATTTGCTTATTTTGGGTCTGCCGGTTAAAACAATTGTTAAAGACGCGGGCTTGCTCTTGATTGTCTCGATGATTTCCTCCAAACTAATAAGTTTTTTAGAAACCGCCCAATTGATCTCGTCAAGAACCAGAATGTCAATTTGACTGTTTAAGGCGGTTTTAACCGCTTTAAGTCCGAGCTTAGCCGCTTTGATGTGTTTTGTAAGTGGAATTTCGTCCTTTGGGTGCCCAATAAAGCCGAGGCCGTATTTTTCGATTTTAACCCCCGGTATTTTTTCGACCACTTTCTCTTCGGCGCTTTGCCGTCTCCCCTTGATAAATTGAATGATTTTAGTTTTTTTGCCTGCTCCCGCCGCTCTTAGGGCTAGTCCCAAGGCAGCTGTCGTCTTTCCTTTTCCATCACCAAAATAGGAAATTATAATCCCCTTTTCTGCATATTTGCTTTTCACCTTACCCCTTTAACTTTTAGCTGCAGCCTGTTGTTGCCCCGCAATTAAGGCATTTATAGCACTTTCCGTTTAAAACCATGGTGGCCGAGCCGCATTCGAGGCACATTTCTCCCGAGAAGCCGAGCTTAGAGCTCAAGTTTTCCAGGTTCCTGGCGGGGTCAGATTGGGCCTGTTTGAAAAATAGCCGCCCTGCCTCGTGCCCGTTTTCATCGGCTTCCTTTTCTTTTTCGAACGGTAATTCTACTGCTTTGGTTTTGCCTTCTAGGAACTTTTTTTGGAACCACTGGGCGATGTAATCGGATATTGAGGAAGCGCTCTGCACATCCGGATCCCCCGTATAACCCATCGGCTGAAATCTCATATGCTTTAGCTGGGAGATGATTGTTTCAAGGGGAACGCCGTATTGGAGGCCGATCGAAACCATCTTGGCGAATGAATCAGCCATGCCAGCGGCAAAACTTCCCTGCTGATTCATGACAATAAAGAGCTCTCCGGCTCTCCCGTCGTTATAAAGGCCGACCGTAAAATACATTTTATGTCCGCCAATAGAAACTTTTCTCGTGATCGACATTCTCTCTTTAGGCATTCTTTGCCTGACTGGTTTATACTCAACAACCGTTTCACTTGTTTCTTCCTTAGTTTTTATTTCCTTAGAGGTCAGCGGTTGGGAAACTTTTGATCCATCACGGTAAATAGCTATGGCCTTCAAACCCAATCGCCAGGATTCCATATATACCTTTTCTATTTCCTCTTTAGTCGCTTCATTTGGCAGATTTACGGTTTTTGATATTGCACCGGAGAGAAAGGGTTGGGCTGTGGCCATCATCTTAATATGCCCATCGGCTAGGATAAATCTCTTTCCTATTTCGCCGCATTTGTTGGCGCAATCAAATATTGAGAGGTGTTCCTCCTTAAGATATGGAGCGCCTTCAGCGGACATCGAGCCGCAAATTGCCCTGTTTGCCTCTGAGATTTGCTCTTTTGAAAATCCAAGCTCTGAAAGCAAGTTGAAGTCTGCGCTCGAGGCCTTGGTCTGGCTGATACCCCACTTGGCCAAATTATCTTTAGTAACGATATCAGGACTATTAAAGGTCTGGCTGATGTCGAAGGAACCCGAAAGGCGCGATCCTATTAATTTAATATCTGCTTCGGTCAAGCCCTTCTGCAGTAGAGAAGTCCTGTTTACGTGTGGTGCGTTTTCTAGGCTTCCCGAACCGATTATATATTCAATGATTTTATCTATTTGCTCCTCTTTGTATTTAAGATTTTTCAGGGCTCTGAGGACGGACTGGTTAATGATTTTAAAGCATCCCCCACCGGCGAGCTTTTTAAATTTGACTAGAGCATAATCGGGCTCAACGCCTGTTGTGTCACAATCCATTACTAATCCGATTGTCCCCGTTGGGGCAAGCAGTGTCACTTGAGCATTTCTAAAACCGTACCGTCCGCCATCAAGCAGAGCTTTGTCCCAGGCTTCCCGAGCTGCTTTAAGAATGTATTCGGGCTGGTTTTTTTCCTCAACAATAAACGGCTTGATGGTTAAGTTTTCATACTCGTCCTTTTTTGCGTTATAGGCCGCCCTGCGGTGGTTTCTTATTACCCTTAACATATCCGCCTTGTTTTTTTCATATCCTTCGAAGGGCTTGGCTTCTTTGGCCATTTCTGCCGACGTAGCGTAGGCGGTTGCGGTCATTAGTGAGGTTATAGCAGCGGCGATTCCTCTTCCTCGGTCGGAGTCGTATGGTTTCCCCGCGATCATAAGTAGTGCGCCAAGGTTTGCGTAGCCGAGGCCCAGCGGCCTGTAAAGATAGCTGTTTTTAGCGATTTCATATGAAGGAAATTGGGCCATCAAAACCGAGATTTCTAGAACGATTGTCCACAGTCTTACTGCATGCTGGAAGGCTGTAATATTAAATTGGTTATTTTTCTCATCGTAAAATTTAACCAGATTTAATGAAGCTAAATTGCAGGATGAGTCATCGAGAAACATAAATTCGCTGCAGGGATTTGAAGCGTTGATTCTTCCCGAGGAAAGGCAGGTATGCCAGTTATTAATATTAGTGTCAAACTGGAGACCCGGGTCGCCACAGCGCCAGGCGGCATCAGCAATTTTATCCCAAAGTTGTTTTGCCTTGACAGTTTTCGAGATGTGCTCGGGATTGGTCCGCCACCTAAGGTGCCATTCTCCTTCTTGCTCGACCGCTCTCATAAAATCATCCGTTACTCTTATAGAGTTGTTCGAATTCTGACCGGAAACGGTCTGGTAGGCCTGACCCTCAATCCCGCCGGTATAGCCTGCGGCGATTAGAGCAGCCGCCTTTTCCTCTTCTTTGTATTTCCACCCGATAAATTTCTCAATATCGGGGTGGTCGATATTTATAATCACCATTTTTGAGGCTCTTCTGGTTGTCCCTCCTGATTTTATTGCGCCCGCTCCCCTGTCAAATATTTGTAGCCAGCTCATAAGCCCGGACGATTTTCCTCCGCCCGAAAGGGGCTCTCCTTCTGCCCTAAGACTTGAAAAGTTCGTTCCATTTCCGGAGCCGTACTTAAAAATCCTCGCCTCTTTTATAGCTAAATCGAAGATCCCCCCGCTGTTTACCAAATCGTCCTTTATTGATTGGATAAAGCAGGCATGGGGCTGGGGCCTTGTATAGGCATCTTCAGACTGTTTTAATTTTCCCGTTTTGGGATCGGCATACCAATGACCTTGGGCGGGACCGGTAATTCCGTAGCGTAGTGCCAGGCCGGTATTGAACCACTGGGGGGAGTTAGGCGCACCGTATTGATGCAATAACATATAGGATAATTCATCCTCAAAACGGTCAGCATCGGTCCTCGATGTAAAGTACCGAAACTTCTCTCCCCACCACCTCCAACCGTAAGCAAGCCTTTTAATTATCTGCTTAACCGACTGTTCGGCTCCTAGTTTTGGTTTGCCGTCTTTGTCTAAAATAGGCTTTCCATATTTGTCGTATTGAGGAACTTGGCTTTTTCTTAGGTATTTTGAGATGAGAATGTCTGAAGCCAGTCTCGACCAATTTCTGGGTATTTCTATGTCATTCATCTCAAAAACGACAGATCCGTCAGCATTGCTGATTTTCGAGCTTCTTAGTTCATATTGAGTCGATTCAAAAGGGTCTTCCCCGAGTTTTGTGAAAAATCTTTCTATTTTTAAACCCTTCTTGTTTCTTGACGGCCCGCCTTTCTTTTTCCCGCTTGGCGTTTTTGTTTGAACTCTTACAGCGACTTTTGGCAATTCCCCTCCCTTTTTTCTAGTTGCTCTTTAGCTTGGTAAGCTCCTCTTGAAATGATTCTATCTGTTCGAAGTTTTTGTAAACACTTACAAACCGTAGATATGATATTTCATCTAGTTTGCGTAGTCTATTAATGACCAAATTACCTATCTTTTTTGTCGAGATCGCCGGCTCTGCTGACTCGATTACTTTTTGCTCTATGTCGTCAACTATTTCACTTAATAGTTCTGGGCCTATTCTCCCGCTGGCAGCGGTTTCCATCCCTTTATAAATTTTATCCCTGTCAAACGGCTCTACCCTGCCATCTCGCTTGGTTACAGAAAGTCGAACGTGCTCTATTTTTTCGTAGGTGGTGAATCTGAACTGACAGCTTTCACACTCCCGCCTTCGTCTTATTGTTCTTGAATCGACATCACGTGAGTCTATCACTTGAGTGTTAGTTGATTTGCACTTTGGGCAGGTCATTTTTTCTATTTTTTAGCGTTTTTATAGTTTACCGGCAGTTTTCAGATGAATTTAAAAAGCACAATATATAGTGCTTTCCTAAATATAAACCACAATATAGTGTTGTCAATATATCGATGGTCGATAAGTCCGATTACAGTTAAAAAATGCCGCCTCATTTATCCTAGCATCGGAGGGCGAGGTCATACCAAATGACTTCTTTGGTTTACTGATTATCGGAGGTCTAGAGTGCTATTTTAGCTTTCGTCTTATAAAGGCCGGGACTTCGAGTTCATCTTCTTCCGTCTCTGTTTCATATTCGTTTTCTTCAGCATATGAAGGATAGCTTGGAGTTGGCTGGGCAGCAGGAGTTTGTATTGTTGAAATTGGCGTTGATTCGATCATTGGCGGTCGGGCTGGTTTCTTTGTCTCTACGCCTTCGTCGAATCCGGTAGCAATAACGGTTATTTTAACCTCTCCCGACATTGATTCGTCAACAATTGCGCCAAAAATGATATTGGCGTCAGGATCGGCAGCTTCGGTAATTATCTTTGCTGCTTCATCAATTTCGTACATGCTCATATCGGGGCCGCCAGTGATATTGAAAAGTATCCCCTTTGCTCCATCTATCGATAACTCCAGAAGCGGTGAATCAATTGCTGCTCTGGCTGCTTCGATTGCTCGATTATCTCCCGATCCTCGTCCAATCCCCATCAGCGCCGACCCCGCATCAGCCATAATCGTTTTGACGTCGGCGAAGTCAACGTTTATTATTCCGTGCAAAGTGATTAAATCGGATATGCCCTGAACGCCTTGGCGCAGTATATCGTCGACAACCGTGAAAGCGTCTGTAAGGGAAGTTTTTTTGTCGATAACCTGCAGTAAGCGGTCGTTGGGGATGACGATTAGAGTGTCAACCTTATCTCTTAATTCCTCGATTCCTTCGTCGGCAACCTTTTTGCGGCGCATTCCCTCGAAGCTGAAGGGCTTCGTTACTATGCCAACGGTTAGGGATCCTAATTCTCTAGCAATAGCCGCAGCTACTGGTCCTGCTCCAGTCCCGGTGCCACCGCCGGCTCCATAGGTTACAAATACCATATCCGAGCCCTTTAATGCCTCGTATATTTCTTCCTTGTTTTCCTCAACGGATTTCTTGCCGATTTCTACAGATGATCCGGCGCCGAGGCCTCGGGTAGTTTCTTTGCCAATTTGAATTTTAACTGGGGCGGGATTGTTAACGAGCGCTTGAGCGTCGGTATTGATTGCTACAAACTCGACGCCCTTCAATTTTGCGTCTATCATTCTTTGAACCGAGTTTCCCCCGGAGCCGCCTACTCCTACAACTCGTATCGTAGCAAATGTTTCGAGATCGTCTTTTATCATCTCTAAGCCTTTTACGGAATGAAATTTTTAAAAATCTCCTTTACCCTGCTGAAGGCCCCTCCCATTTTCTTTAAATTGGTGTTTGCCCTTTTTCCATTAGACACGCTTGTTTGTATTTCGTCAAGACCCCAGATAAGAAGTCCGATGGCTGTAGCGTACTCTGGATCGTCTAGTTTGTCAACAATTCCTGAAACCTCGAAAATGGGCTGGCCAATCTGGACGGGCAACCCGAGCGATTTTTTAGCTAGTTGCTGTAAGCCTTCAAGCCTGGCTCCTCCTCCAGTAATAACCGCTCCGGCTGGTAGCATTTCATCTTTTTGAATGGATTTAAGCTCGTCTCTAATCATACCAAAGAGCTCGCTTAGTCTTGCCGCGGCAATTTCGCAAATATATCTCCGGTTGGGTCTTTCCTTTTCTCCCCTCTCAAACTCGGCAAGGTCTATCTTTTCAGATTCTCTCACTTCTTCTATGTCAACATTTACTTTACTGGTTTTTATTTTTTCAGCGCCGTCAATTGAAATTTTTAACCCAATGGCAATATCATTGGTGATGTGATTTGAGCCGATCGGAATTACTTTTGAGTGGATTAGTGAACATTCTTCATAAACCGCGATCGAGGTGTTCGACGCTCCAATATCAATTAAAACCGTGCCGATTTCTTTTTGTCTTTTGGACAGATATACCTTAGCTGAAGCAAGTGGAGCAAATACCATTCCCTCTATTTCTAAGCCTGACTGGGTAATGGCTTTGCTCAGGCTTTTCAAGGCCATCGTTGAGCAGCCTATCACGTGAGAGATGACCTCGAGTCTTATTCCGGCCATACCGATGGGGTTTTTGATATCTGTTTGCCCGTCAACGATATATGACTTAGGGATTGAATGGATTATTTCGTAATTAGGGGGAAGGGCGACTGAATTTGCAGATTCAGTCACTCTTTCGACGTCTTCTTCTTGAATTTCGCTATCAGCCCGGCTGACGGCAACGACACCCTTTGAGTCAACCGATATGATTTGGTTGCCGCTGATTGAGGCAAAACAGCTTATAAGTTCCGTTCCGCAAGTTCTCTGGGCTTCCTCGATTGATGCTGAAATGGCGCTGACAGTGTCTTCGATATCAACGACACAGCCCTTTCTCAAGCCGGAGTTTGGCGCTCTTCCAATCCCGGTTATATTAATCATTCCTTCTTGAATCTGCCCGACAATTACGGTTACTTTGGATGTCCCGACATCTAGGGCTACAACAAGCCCCTCATCTTCCTTCAACGTTCCCTCCTGACCTAATTACCTTCGCTGCTCTTGCTATTCTGGGTGATGAATTCCCAGCAGATGGTTTATGCCATGCCTTAATACAAAAATAATTTCTTTTTCAAAGGATTTATTTGTCTTCTCGGCCTGCTCTTCTATTATATCACCACAGATTATCACTGTGCCAATATTTGTAGCTTTCTCTCCTGGTACTGTCTTGAGCGGAAAACTAAGAACGTCAGTTGGATAATCCCTATTTAGATATTTTTTATTAAGACTTCTAACTTTAGATTTTCCGGCTATTTCTATTTCAAGCCAACAGTTTTTTTCGCCCCTTTTTTTAAGCCAGTCCAGCGCTTCTTTTTTAAGCACGGCTGAATAGTCGCTAAATTTTTTAATAGTTCTGACTTCTGCCTTGTTAGAACTCATTTTTAAGTTTCGGTTGACTTTCTTACAATTTGAGCTACTTTTGCTCCGTCGGCGCGTCCTTTCAGTTCGGCCATTACCGCCTTCATAACAGAACCGAAAGATTTGTCGTCTAAATCATTCAATTTACTTTTTACGACTTCTTCGATTTGAGTCTCACTAAGTTCCTCGGGTAGATAGTTTTTAATTATCTCAATTTCCTTGGTCGTCTTTGAAACTAAATCTTCTCTGCCACCAGCTTTGAATTGTTCAAGGGCCTCTTCTCTTTGTTTCAACTCGCTTTTGAGAACCTGGACTTCGTCCTGATTATTATAGCTATCGCCCTTTTCCTTGGATTTATTCAATAGAGCGGCCTTGATAGTCTGAAGTAAAACCCGCTTCTCAGCATCGCCGCCCTTATATTCCTTTATAATTTGTTCGTTGATTTGGTCTAGTATCATTTTAAAGATTATTTATTTCGAAGGTGCTATTTGAATATTTTGTTAAGTAATAAATAACTAAAATCAAAATCAGCACGACAGCCGCGTATATGACAATTTGCATCCCGAGTAATCTACCACCCCCTCTTTGTTTCTGATCTCTCGGCTTTTCTTCGGGCGGAAGATCGCCTCTCTCTTCTTGACGGGCCTTTTTCTCTAAACCTTCTTTTTTTTGCATCAGTTAACACTCCGCTTAACTGAACCTCTCTAAGAAATTTTCTTACCATTACCTCTGGCGATTCGCTTTTTCTCAACTTTTTTCACCTCCCCGTTGCTTAAATTAATTAATAGCTGATTAATTATATAACTTTTTGGAATTTTTTCAATCGCACATTCTGCCAAGGCTATGGCCGCCGAGCAGATGAAAGTGAACGTGATCTACTGTTTGCCCGGCATCTTTCAGGTGGTTGGTCACAACTCTAAATCCTGTTTTGTCAATGCCGGTTCTTTGAGCCACAATTCTAATCGCGGAAAAAATTTGCTTTAGGGCAAGGCCGACCTTCTTTTCATGGGCGGATTTTCCGAGATGTGATTTGGGGAAAATCAAGGCGTGAACTTTTGCCTTAGGGTCAATATCGTAAACCGCGATTACATCCTTATCTTCCCAGATAATATCGGCTTTTATCTTCTTTTTTGCGATTTGGCAAAAAATGCATTCCATAAGCAAAATTTAACATTATACCCTTGACAAATCAAATTATTGTGTTATAATGTAGCTCTTCTCCAAATGGAGAAGATTTTTATTTGCGGCGGCCTCCAGTTGGCGCAAGGAAACTGGAGAATCGCAACAAATGAATAAACATATAGTCCAAACTGCGTTTTGGATCGCTATAATACTAACAGTTGCGACCACCTCGATGGCCGCTAATTTTAGTTATGAGGACACAACCCAAGGTGTTAAGCTCGCTAAGCGCTCTGGCGCAATCTTCGAGTTGGAGATTAATAAGGTTGAAATCAAGCCTGGTTTATCCGAAATACAAAAGAAAAACGCTCGAGTTCAAACCGCAGTTAGGACCTCGCCGGTTATTTCTGAAATTCTTTCTCTTGAGCAATTAAGGGCTCTTTATAAAGAGGCAGGAGCGAAATACGGCATTGACTGGAGGCTAATTGAAGCTGTTCACCAGGTTGAGTCAGGGAAATCTGGTTCAACTTGTAAGTCAAGCTATGCCGGTGCCACCGGGCCGATGCAGTTCCTTCCTTCTACTTTTAGGGTTTATGCTGAACCCGGCTCAAATATCTGTGACTTGAGATCTTCGATTTTTGCCGCCGCCAACCTTTTAGCACGAGCCGGCGCTAGCTCAGGCGATATTGATTCAGCCCTATTCTCCTATAACCACTCACTTGCTTATGTGAGGTTGGTTAAGAGTGTCATGGAGAGTATCCGGGTCTAAGGTCTAAATGAAGCTGGGGCTGACCTCTGGCGGTATTATTTCATACCAAGTGGTTCCGGGGTTAAACTCGATCTCAACTCCGGCTTCAGTGTAAAATTTGGTCCTTGAATCGCGGGCCGGCTTTTTCCAAGTAGCCGCAATTACCTCCCCGTCTCTGAGTACAGTCGCCTTGCCGGAGCCGGTCGTGGTGAAAACCCAGTTTTGGCTGCCGTAGCTGCCGTGAGGCTGCAGAGTCCGAGTCACGGTTTGAATGATTATATTTTCGGCCGTGATTTGCTTGCCGCTGGTTAAATCTTTATGTTCTTTTCCGGCTAAAAACCTGGCGTATTTATTCTCGGTTGGACTATACGACCATCTTACCTTATACGAGGCGGATGAGAAGTTAATCTCGACGCCCTTTCCGGCTTGGTTGGCCGGTCCGCTTGCTTTAAACTTCATCGTTTCAAAGTTTGATGAACTTGTGTCGTATTTTTTGGAAGCGGCATATTCGTATAATTTATCTGTTGATGAGTAGAGCGTGTGCTCAGAGGCGACCCCTCTTCCCTTCTGGTCCCTCCAGAAATATTTTTGGGAATGGTTCAAATCTTTAATTTGGTAATTACCGATATTGGCCAAGGCGTCTTCGTTGCCGCCGGCATGGGCAAAAAAGGCATCGTATTCTTTAAGCCAGTCCATAAAAAACAGCCTTGCGCTTCGGATCGGGCCGATCTCCTTTGTGTCTTTAGGGCCATAAATAGCTAGATATCTTGTTATTCCCCCTTCGGTTATTGCTTCATAAACCAAGCTTGCATCAATTAATCCTGACTGGGGCCTCGCGTCGGGATGGTTTTCTATTACTACTGCCAGGGGGTGGCGTAGCGCTTTTTGTTTGTCTTTATATGAAGCGCCGTCTAGCATACAGAGAGTTAATTGCTCTGGGGTTGTGCTTGCTTCTTCGGCAGTGTTCACAGCGGATTCTTTCTTGGGATAATATTTTGCGGCGATAGCCCCGCCGATAATAAAAACGCTAACGATGATTGAAATTATTAGAGCCGTTTTATATTTTTTATTCATTGTCCCCTTCCTTTATTAAGTTTAAGCCAATCTCGGCGTCATGGTATCTTGATATTTCTTCATCGCTTTCTAAAATAGCATATTCAAAAGTTGCCCCGACTTGGGCTTCTGCCAGATGTCCACCGGAACTGTTAAAGTTTGTGTCGCAAACGGTTATGTGGGGATGCAGCTCGCTTTTGCCCTCGGGGTTTTTAGCAATAATCGCCATAAACCCGGCTACTTCCAAAGGGCCCGTAAATTCTTTTTCCAGATAGGTTTTCGTTTCGAGGTTGTAGATTTTAAGCCTGGCTGAATCTAGTGCTCCAATACCTAAAACCAAGCCGCCCTCCATCTTTTCGACTATCCTGTTTAATGAGCTCACAACCTCATCTCCTCTTTTTAATCTTGAGATTTTCATTATTAAGCAACTAGTGCGTGTGTTTTAGAGCGTACAATATAAAACTTACCACAATCAGCGCCCCGAGACAAAAAATCAAGGTAAGTAGAATCGGGCTAAGGTATGAGGCCAGTTTTTCTTGAAAAATAATCAGAGAAATAGCTAGGATGAAATAGCTGATGAAAGCATTTTGAAAATCTTCATAGCTTGGAAGCATCGTTAGAACCACGGTGATTATTAAATAAAAAAAGAATAGAGTGGCAAAGACCTTGTTAGCGCTATTGAGTCCTGAGAGGTTGAAATCTGCAAATTTTTTAATGAGGATAAAGTAGACGACCGCTAGTCCGCTTGCAAGCGGCGCAATCGAGATTATCAAAATCCCCAAAACCGGCAGCTTGGGCGCTTCGTGTTTTACGAATCCGCCCGTTTTGGAAAAGAGCTTGAACGAACTTATTTTGGTAAAAGTGATGGCGCAGCCTGCAATGTGGGAAAGTTCATGTAGGATTACCCCGGGGAATAAGACTGCGTAAAATATTGTTGATTTAGAGCTTAATTGTTTTAAAAGAATTTCTTTAAAAAAATAGACTAAAAAAAGAGCGATTATTATTAATATCGCTGGTTTGCCTGTATAGATCTGGCTACTTTGAGCCCAGGGCAATGACGGCATCGTAGGTGCCTACAGTTGTATCGGAGTTTTCAATTTTGCCGGTGTAGTAGTCTTTAATCACATCTTTGAGGGCGTTGGCTAATTCTTCTTGTCCGGTTTTATAAAAAATAATTGTTTCGGCGTAGGTTTTTGAAGCGTTTCCGATTGATTCCACCTTAAAACCTTTGTCCTCAAGGACCTTTTTGATCTTGGCTGCCTCGCCGGAGATGCCGTTGCCGTTTGCTACTCTGATTTTCTCGTCTGTGTATTTGAATGTAGTTGTCGTTGGCGAACTTGTGGCAGCAACAGATGCTGTGGGGCTCGGGCTCGTTTGCACAGTCACTGTTTCTTCAACCGTAGGCGTAGTGCTTTCTTCTTTGGATCCTCGGTCGCCGCTGTAAAGAATATATAAAGCCGAGCCGACGGCCACTACGACAGCAATTATACCAATTATCAGATAGAAAATTCCTCCACCACCAGAGGACGGCTCTTTAAAGCCGTGATCAAATTCATCTTTTTCCTCTTTTGGCTTGTCTTCCAGTTCTTTTTTAGGGTCAATTATATCAAGAGATTTTGCCATAGCTTGATTATAGCATAAATTTTTACTGTCAACTCACCTCTTCTCTTTTTAAAGGAATATTTCTGTGCAACGAGAGGCGGGTAATGGCGTATCTTGGCTGAGAGGCAGTTCTTCTTGAGGAACATCCGCAAAGGCGCAGTCCGCCGCTGGAGCGGATAAGCCGTTTCCGAAAGGAGCGACTGACTCTCAATGATTTAATCTAGTGAAATTTTCTTATTACTCCTCTTACCCGCCCCTGCACCAATGCTCGCCGGGTATAAATCGGCTTGTAGCTTTTGTTAGCCGGTTGGAGTCTAATCCTGGTTTTTTCTCTGAAAAATCTCTTTAAGGTAACGTTTTCGTTATCAACCAGGGCCACTACGATATCGCCGTTTCTCGGATGATTGGTTTTCTCGATAATCACGTAATCACCATCGAATATGCCGTCTTCAACCATGGAATCGCCGGATACTTTTAGGGCAAAGACGTTTGGCCCCATCATATCGCGTGGGATTTCAATAGTTTCGTTGGTTCTGATTGCTTCAATTGGTTTTCCGGCCGAGATGATGCCAATCAGAGGTATTTCAAAGGCTCGCTCCTCCCATGAGGGGGTGAGCTGGAGCGAGCGGGCATTTCCGTCTTCTTTGGTCAAATAACCCTTTGCTTCAAGGACGCTGATATATTCAGCTACAGTAGCTACCGAGGTGAATCCCAGCTCGGAGGCTACCTCTCGATAGCTCGGAGCATAATTATTTTCTTCGATAAAGGACTTAATGTAGTTGTAGATCCCAAGCTGCTTTTTTGTGAGAGGGAGTTGCTTTTTCATTAATTTAACGCTACCAAACAAATCCCGAACTTGTCAATACCTCGATCTTGCTTAGTATTGACCCTGAGCCTGTCGGACGGGTCAACCCCCACTATTTTTTGAACGTTTCTTGGATCGCCTGCCAATTTCCCGGGTCTTCCCGGCCGAGGCGCCATATTCCTATTCCCTGCAGAGAATATTTTTTAGCTAGTTCTGCTCTCGATTTAACCGACTCGCTGTTATTAAACCAGACCTCATGGTTTTTGTCTTCCTTCTGGTAGCTAAAGTATGATTCCTTCGATGCGCCGTCGGATTTAACCGTCGGATTATTTTTCTTGACTATCTTTTGAACATCCTGCCAGGTCAGATCTGTTGCATTTTCTTCAACCCAGTCATAACCGTAGAATGGCACGCCGAGATAGATTTTTTCCTTAGGGATTTCTTTGACTGCTAGCTTAATCACATCTTCCGTCCAGTCAAGCGGTGAAATTGCCCCTGCCTCTGAAGTTGCCCAGTGATAGTCGTAAGTCATAATTTTAACTTCATCGCAGATTTTGCCGAGCTCCGTCCAGTCTTGGGCCTGCGGCCCATCCCATGTCCCCGGCTCTTCGGTTTTAGCATGAAGAGCCGTTGCTAAGGTTTTGTTTTGTTTTTTTAGCTCAACTGAAAGTTTGCTCATAAATGATGTATAGGCCTCTTTGTTCTTAGCCAACAGGCTCTCGTAGTCAATTTCTATCCCGTCATAGCCGTTCTTTTCTACCAGTTTTAAGATGTTTCTAATATGCAGATCGATTTTGGCCGAATCTGTTATTATCGGCCCCACTAAGTCCGGATCGCTGTCATTGGTAATTGTAGCGACCACTTTTATTTTATTGGCTTTGGCAAACCCGATTATTTCTTGGTCTTCCGCGCCGGCGAGCTTTTCGATACTGCCGCTTTCTTCCACTCTGTACCAGAAGGGCCTGACTGATGAGATTGAGGCGGCATTTTGCTTTAAGCTTTCAAATCCTTTTTCTTGGTCCCACCAAACAAGCCAGGCATTTACTTTCTGGCTTAAGTCTAACTTTGCAACCGCAGCCGGGCTTTTTGATGCTGTCGCTGTAGTTGTTGTGGGTTGCTCTGCGGTCTTTTTGCTAAGTCCCGATAAGCTGTAATAGTAACCGCCGGCAAATCCGGCAATTAATCCTAGTATTAGAACCAAAACTAATGCTAGTCCCCTTTTCATTTTCTTTCCTAACTTACATCTTACTAAATAATTTTCTTAACTCCACTTTGGCTTGATTAAGGGTTTTCTTCTGGCTCGCTGGCAGACCCTTCCCAGCCCGGTTGATGTAAAAGTTAAGCATTGACATTGCCGACTGAAACGGGTGGGCTTTCTTTCGAGAGCTTTTTTCGGCGGACCGTTTAAGGGAAAGAGCGATTTGGTGCGGGTCCCCGGATATAAAGACCCCTTCTTCCAAGTCAAGAGCATTGCTTTTCTCCGTAACCTCTTTCGACCAATATTTTTTCTTTGTTGCCATAGGACCTTCAGCTTCTTAATGGGTACAAATTAGGAACCTGTTTCGGGCAATATATTGGTAATTTCAGATGACGGTGATTCTTTAACCTCGAAGGTTTTAGCTGAGTATCCGCCATAGTAGGTAAAAGAAATTTCACCTGAATTGTTAGATTGAAATGACCCGAAATAGTTCCCGTCAACGTAGACGGTATAGTCAGTAATTGCCTTAAGCTCGCCGATAGTATGCGAAGTGATGATATTGCTTGCTGAACCATCCTCCGTCCATTTTTTATAGTAATTTCCCGAAGTCTGCCAAGTATCAATCGTTAGATCAATTGAGCCTGTGTTCGGTGTTACTGCTAAGTTAACCGTCTCGAGCGTTCTTGTCTGTGAGGCAGACAGGTTTACTGAAAAGCTATCATTGCCGGCTGATAAAATTTGATTTGTGATTCCTAAAAATGGGTGATTCAAATTGGAAAAATTTAAATCGGTGTTCTGAGAGGATAGTAAAGGATTCTCAAGGGTCAGGGAAAAATTGGCGTTATCCGATTTTTTGACCGCTGACTTTATTATTAAGTTATCGTTTGAAATGTTAAACAAAGCTAAAGCAGAGGGATATGAATAAGTAAAATCAGCATAGCTTGTCTCCGCAGGAGTGCTGCGCCAATGCGGATCACCGTTCGCTCTTAACTTCAAAGCTAGCCAATACCAATGCCAAGGATAGTCAATAGACCAATTAAAGCCAGTAAGATTTCTGTTAATAAAGGCATAGCTTACAGCAGAAGGTACTGTTAAGCTGACGTCCCTGGTTGTGGAATAGGTAACAAACCTTTCAATACCTAATACTCCGGAGGTATTTAAAGTGTACCAAGTGTTAGTATCAACCGCTGTAAGATTAGCCAAGGGATAGTTTGGAATAATATCGGGGGAATTTTGAATCCAGGCCCCACAGGTCCACTCTTCAGTTTTAGTTGGCAGGGAAAAAATTAGAGACTTTGCATCGTTACCGCTTGGCTGACCATGAACAGGATTCGTTCCCCTTAAATAAAATCTGGTGGTGACTGTTTCCAATGAGCCAGTAAAGAAAATGTAATTTCTTTTGCTTAGATTGTTGTTGGTGTCAGTTACAGTTACATTAAGAGTATATATTCCGCTTAGCCCCGGGGCAAAATTTCCTGTTAAATTATTGCTTGACTTATTAATTGCGATGGGTTCAGTGGGAGAGGTGGAGATGCTGTAAGCACAATCAGCGCAGGCAGCCCCAGTAGCATTAAGCATAAAAATATTATAACTGATAGATTCACCCACATTCCTTGTCCTTGTTTGTTCTGTGAAGCTTATCATTTTCGGCTTGGCAGAATGTAGAAATTGATTTGATGATATAGTATTTGTCCCAGAACCTGTTAAATCTTCATTTGAATTATAAACTTTGTTATTACTTATAGTGTTTGTTGAGGCAGATAGATAAAAGGCAACAGCTGAAGTTCTGATGGTATTATTACTAACGTTATTGCCAGTGCTTGTTCCTTCTAAGCTAATTGCTTTTTGTTGATAGATAAAAGTGTTATTGCTTATCGTGCCGGAATTAGCATTGCTTATTCGCAGCCCATTATGATTTTGGTTAAAGTTATTTGCCGAAATTATGGCTGAATTGGAGGAAGATAGAAACATATCGCAGCTCCCCAGGCCGGTGGATTTACCTAAAGTATTTCCAGAGATATTGGCAGAGGGAGAAGATTCAAGGCGAAGATTGTAAAAATTCTCTTCCGATACATTATTTTGAATAATAGGAGAATCACTATTTAATAAATAGATGCCATAATCAAACCCGCTGATTTTATTGAAATTTATGATAGTAATATTGTCCCATCCGCCAGCACCATTCGTAATACCATCATTTAAAATATCTGTCCCAATAATTGAATGGCCATTGCCGTTAATAGTAATGCCAGAAGCTCCGATTATTAAACCGTTAGTCGCCGGACAATTGAGATCAGAGCTTAGTGTATAATTAGAAGTCACTGTATCACCGCAAACACAAGGAGTGACCCCGCCGCAGTTTGCCGCCTTGGTCTTTGCTGGAGGATAGAATATCAACAAAATAATCCCAACAATGGCCCCGAGCAGAAATATTATTATCTTGGGTGCTTTCACGTCCACCTTCTTTCCTAGATTATACCAGAATGGTTACCGGATACTCTTGCAAGGTACGAACAGGCGACGCCAGACATTATATTGTTATTACTGATAACTGACTTAATCGTTGTTGCCGGTAGTAGTCTGGCGACGCTAAAAAGGATTATAAATATGCCGATTATTGTACTTTTTACTATGAGCAGCTTTTTATAATTTATAACCCCCATCTAGTGTTTTCTACATTGGTCTTAAAGTTCCGGCGAAAACTTGCCAAGCGAGTAGCGACTTGGCGACAAGGCTTAAGATGATATAAGCTTTTTCTCCGTAGAGATAGTCCTGCCAGCGCCCGACTTTTTTGTATTGGAGAACTTGGTTGATGGCAAAGCAGTTAAAGAAAATAAAAATCGAGAAGTAAATCCAGTAGACAAAGTTCGGGGCGCGGTACTCTCCTTCTCCGGCAGCGAAAAGATAAATTGCGATTGCAACCCACGGAATAATTCCGGCGATACAGCCGAAAATAAAAGACGTCCAGTCGGTCTTTTCTGTAGTTTGGTTGTGAAGCTCCATCAGCCAACCGAAAAGGATCATCGAGGCATTAAGACCAAAGAGGACGATTAGGGTTGAAAGTTCATATATTCCAACCAGCATGGCAATAATGATAATCATCAGCGACGAGCTGAAGGCATATTCAATCCAACGGGCAGGATTAATGTGGTTGGCGAGTTTCTTAATGTACCATCCGTAAAAAACGGTTGAGACGGCAAAATGAGCTATCGCGGAAAGAAAAAGAAATGCCGCTACGGCCGGGCCTATTTGCAGGTTAAATATCATTTCCGGAGCTGGCTGAAGCGATTGAGTGCTCGCATTGAAGTTTAAAAAGTTTCCGATTACTGGCAGCGAAAAATCACTTGACAGTATGAGCATCACCACACTCTGTGCTAAGTGCAAAAATCCCATTGCTATATTCCACCCCCTAAGGTTTCGCGCTGATTTTTCCGGGATCGTGGTTTTCTCTTTTGTCATCTTTTTCTCCTCTCTGTGATTTTCATTTTGGCACTTTAATTTTTATTATTCTATCCCAAAATTCTCTAAAAAATAACCTTCGCTATATTTTTCGAAATTAAATTGTTTATTCGCTTCTTTGTTCAGAATATGAATATAGTCGTAAAAGTCTTTTTCAGAAAAAAGATTAAGCCCTAAGTCTTTGCAAACCTTACCAATCCTTTCGAGCGCTTTTTCTTTATTTTCTTGAGATGTCATAATTTCCGCCTCGAAAAAATAACTGTGATTTGGCACCTCAACTAGCGAAAATTCAATTCCTTTATATTTATAAATTTTACCCCGCCTGATCACGCTGACTCCTTTTGTAAAGCCCATCGCGCCCATCATCATGATCATTTTGTGAAATTCGCCCGGCTTTCCAGTTAAGCAGAATTCGCGGCGGTTTTCATCAACTGCTCCCCACTTCCCCTTTTTGATAATAATTTCTGGAATGCCGTTTGTATTTCTAACCCTGATGTCGGTATTGCAATTTTCAACCAGACTTCCAGTGTCTGGATCGGGGTAGCAAATCGCAAATCGATTTTTGTCGGCGACGAATTTACCTTCCTCAGAGAGCTTTTTTTGCAATTCTAAAAACTGCTTTTCGGTCAGCGGCCCTCGAATCTCAACTTCGGTATTTTTCACGCTCCTTACCGTTAAACTAAGACCTAACAGAAGCTTGTTTACATCTTTAAAAACTCGAGCAGCTTGTATACAAGAAACGCTGGCCAGACGAGGGCTTTGATAAATCCCCACACTCCTTGCCAAAAACTATCCGCGTGCTGGATGAAGTAAACCGCAGCCCCAATAAACGCCAGTCCGTAAACTCCGCCGGAAGCTCCATGCCCGTGCCATTTTTTAGCCATATTTTCCCTTTCTCTGATTGTTAATTATTTTTTTGGCTCGTCGCTTTTTGTTGGTTCATTTATGACTTTATATACCATAATATATTTGTTGTCGCCAATCTTTGTAACACCCGGGTCGTTCGGAGGCAGGCTGCCGGGGCGGTTAAAATATGTGCTTCCTCTGGTAAATTTAATGCCATCAGCGGAAGTAGCTATGCCGATTCCGCCTTGGTCTGGGGTTGCACCGACCATTGGACTATATAGATAAAATTTAGAGCCGTCATGATAGATGCTGGGTATAAACCCTTTGTCAAACGCGGTTCCCCTGTCAGTGAAACTTATTCCATCATCTGAAGTTGCAACGGTGATGATGCCTTCTTTGCCGCAGTATAAGTACCAGGTATCGTTTACCTTAATTACATCCGGATCGAATATTGCATTATCAGCAAACCGATATCCATCATCCATCTTGAAATTCACACCATCATTGGAAGTCGCTGAATAGATGTAATTGGGTTGAGTTTGTTTAGAGTCTTTTTCTTGCTCTTGCTTTTGCGAAGATACACGTCCGGCGCCGATGTCGAAGAAAAAGAGCTTCATTGTGCCATCCTCAAGCAGGAGCAGAGAGGGGTCGGCAACTGTTTTTTGGCCAAGCCCTTCGATATTTGCAATTGTTTTTTCTTGCCAAGTTTTGCCTTCATCTGAAGAGCGTATCAGAGCTAATTGTTCTGGCTTGCCATCTTCGGAAAAGTCAAGAAAATAGACATAAACTATACCGTTACGGTAGATTGCCTCTGGAACACTAGCGTGTCTGGCCAATAGATTATTCGAGTCTGTCCAATTCAAAAGATCGACGCTGGTAGCATAGTAGATATCGTGGCTGTACGGGCTGTCGGCCATTTGCGACCACTCATACAAGTTGCTATTTGTGGGGGTATCGCTTTCTTCTGCTTTCCTTTGGCTTGTCTTAACGGGATCAATCACACTTTTTCTATAAAGCCAGAATGCCAAACTAGCAACAGCCAATGTCAAAACCACGATTAACCCAATTAACCATTTTTTTGCCATTTTTCCCCCTAATTATTAATTTAACTCTACCACAATTTGCTACTTCACCCTTCGTAACTTATAGCGAAAGTTTTCTAATACTATCAACAAAAAAATAATGCCAACGATTGCAACGGCTGTCTGATATCGCTCAAGTGGATATTTTGCTACGAGAAAATAGATGGGAATCAACGAAGGAATTAGGAAAGGAAGCACTTTGGTAACACTCTCTACCCTGAAAGGCTTTTTTTGTTCAGCAAAAAATTTCTCCCAGCCCAAAATATTACTTTTATACTTATTGTCTAAACGGGGCTTAATTTGTTCGTGAAAATATTTGGGGATTGATTCGAGCGAGCTCTGGTTTGTTTGATAACTGAATGCTAACAGATCCATTACAATCGGTATCAACAGGAGAAAAGTGTAAATCGTTTCTTTTTTTACCTCAAGTGTTACCATACCGAAAAACATTACTATAAAAACAACCCAAAAAATAATTGCTAGGTTTATAGTGTGGTTCAAAAATATAATCCGCTCGCTTAGTTCGTGGCGGAGATTTTCGAATTCTAAAATGTACCACATCTCCTCACCATCTTTGAGTTCCTGCCTGCCTGTTGGAGTTTGCGGTTTTATTTTTTGTCGGCCAATAAGCGATTCAAGGTTTCTCATGGTTACTATTTATTTTTATAACTTTCTGATCAATAACACAATAACCCTGACTACTCAATCAACACAAGAATAAATCAGCTGCTTGGTGCTAGCGGTAAGCGCTTAATCCCAAAGCTATTTCTTCTTAATTTTCCTTGGCTTCTTTTTGAATCCTTCAGTTGCATAGTACAGGGCAACCTGTTTTTTGGTGTATTTTCGCCCCGAGAAGCTCACATACTTGTCGCCGGCCTTTTTAAACGGCATGTTTTTATTATATCACCCCAAGAGGGTATCGACATAGGGGGCCAAATCTGTTATTATTTCTCTGCTGAACAAGGAGGTGAATAGGCATCGTGTCGAGAGAATACCCGCAGTGGGATCGCGAGGTCACGGTCGATGGGGTGGTTTATCGGGTCTCATTCGACCAGGCCGAGTCACAAGCCAGCGGCGAGTGTAGCCGCCACCCCGGGGTCCCAGCCGTCCTGGTGAAGCACATCACTCTCTACGAGATCCGCGATGAGGATGATGTGCCAATCGATAGGGGCAGGGATACCGAAGCGCTTAGGGCTAAGGTGCTCGAAGCGCTGGGGGACAACCAGCCGTACTGCGAAGGTTGTCTCGAGAAGGAGCTGGAGAATGCCGTAGCCGGCTAGCGCCGGCAGCACTAGTCCCAAGGGATCGTCTAGTAGACGATCCCTGCTGTTTTATAAATCGAACATCTGCGCCAATTGGAGGCGGTGGCGCGAAGGAGTTGCTAGTCTTTTCACAGGGTGTATAGTTTAATGGTAAGAAACAACTAATGAAGGAGTATCATGGATGAGGGTCAAAAAGTGGCGGAAACGGGCCACTGTATGAAGTGTAAGGAGAAAAGAGAGATGAAGGATTGCGAGGAAGTTGAAATGAAAAACAAGCGTAAGGCGATGAAGGGTGTCTGCACGGTGTGCGGAACAAAGATGTTCAAAATCCTCGGTACCAAGAAAGCCTAAGTTAGCTCACAAAAAACAAAAAACGCCCATCCGTACGGAAAGGGCGTTTTTTGTTTAGAATAGTTTGAATTATTCTGCTGCCGGTGCGTCTGTTGCTTCGGCTTTTGGTGCACTTGCTTCTTTGGCTGCTGGTGCTCCTGTTGCATCTGCTCTAGACACATTCGTGGCATTGTCGCCTTTTGGACTTGAAGTAACTTCGAATTGGACCTTGTCGCCCTCTTTCAATTCTTCGAATTTTACATCCTTGAGCTCGTTGGAATGAAAGAATAAATCCTTGTCATTTCCCTCAACTGCTATGAATCCAAATCCGCGATCTGTCAAACGCTTGATTGTTCCTGTTTGCATGATATATATCCTAGTTAATGATTTTTACATTTAGATTGTATAAAAAGATAGTTCGACCATTCAACCCACTTTATACTAAAATGTAAGTTGATTGTATCATATTATTTACCTTTTGTCTGTAGATGAGCGTCAAATTCCATTTTCCCCCTGGAATCCTATCCCCGATTAATTTATTTCAGACCCTTTTCATTTTTTCTTTGTTGGTTTCTGCCTTTTCTTAGACCTCGCGACTAATTCCTTGTAGCCAGTCTCTCCATCAAACTCTCTTACAAATTCCAGGTTCTCAATTTCACCTATAACAACTTCGGCAGTAGTGCCAACAATTGATCCGTTTTTTAGATGCCCGCCAAAAGTTTTGCCGTCCTCGCTTGAAAGGCAAATGTGGATATGGCTATTTCCTGCCCCTACTGTTCCAACCAAGGAAACAATCTCAAAGCTCCCCTCCCATGTTTTGATAATTTTAGCGTTGGCCATTCGCAAGACGGCTTTTTTAAGATTCCCAACGCAGGTGAGAACTATGCCTGCCAGAATTTTTCTTTCCTGAACATATTTATCAATTTCCTCTTTGAAATTCAGCCCAGGGCGTAAACGGAAAATATGAGTTTGCATAAATTTTATTTTAACGATATTAATATGACCACATAACAGTAATATTTAAAAGATTATCGTTTCACATTTATTTTTCATTCGGACTCTTGTGGGGATAGCAGCAAAGCATAATTTTTAAACATTGACGCCTCGCTTAAATGCCAAGCTCAGCAAGAGCATGAGTTAAAAGCATTTTACCGCGTTTGATATCCTCCGGGTTCTTTATCCGCGAACGAAACTGCGTCTCTTCAATGTATTTGTCAAAATTCTCAAGTTCTGCCATGACCTGCTGCGAGAAAAGACCCACCTCAATTCCCATTTCAATCCAAGAAATAACATTCTGAAACCATTGATTTCGTGCCTTCGTTCGAAGGCCGCTTGTGCTGTCTACAATCTGGTCGGGAATCTCGTCAGACCAATCATCCCTGAGCGAGCGCAGCTCAGTTATTATCTGCTCTCTTCGCCCCTCTACGCTTCTCGGCCCTCTTTCATTCATAGTATATTACTAGTTTCTTGCTAATCTAAGAATGATATTCTAGGATTTATTGTTTGGGTTTTTGTGGGGATAGGAGCATAGCACGGTGTCTAGATACTCGATCCCGCAAAAATAATCGCAGATCGACGTATTCTTCACCGCGCATTTATGATTCTTCGTCCCTTCCTTCTCATTCCGCGGACACCTTGTCTGCTTCCAGGGGGTTTTATCTCCGGAAGTCAGATCGATGTCCATATTCCCACCCTTAAGCTTTTTGATTTTCATGCCTCAACTTTAGCACAAAATTCTTGACTCTTTTATTCTACCGGCGTTAATTCCTTCCAGTCCCAGTAATAGCCGGGACTGTCATGAGTGTCAGTACCAACAACTCTATTTAAACCGTCTGTCCAATAATATTTAGAAGTGTTAGGAACGGTATAATTTTCTCCGGTTGATGGATCGTAAACATCTTGCACGCCCAAAATTGCATCACTCCATTTATCTGACAACTCGTCTTGTGTTGATGAACGGTATTCAAAAGTTGAAGAAATTATATCTGAAATCTCTGATTGTGTTTGACTTATTATCTGTGATCTTTTGGCAACTTGAACTTGCTCATTTTTTACCCATGTCGGGTCGAGCTTAAAAGACCGATCCATCGCCGTGGCGATTTCTTCTACTTTGCCGATCTCACCTTCCGGCGCCCAATAATGCGTCATTCCGGCAGTCCATAAACTTGTTCCCGCTATGCTAATGCCTTGTTCAATAACAATGACTTTATGGGTTTTGCCATCGCCGGACAAAGTACCCTCGGCAGCGGTTGTCTGCGTCACATAAGGAGGTTTGGGGACTTTCTTCACAAGATCATCACGGGATTTGACCGAATCAACATTGAGATTTAAATTTTTTGCGAGGACTGTCTCAATGTAATTTTGGGCATTTTTTTCCGACATCACGATCATATCCTGTGAAACACCGCCCGACGGATTATAGTGAGAGCCCTCCCCGAAACCGGCAAATTCCAATATTTGGTTGGGAACCGTATAAATTGGAGGGTATGGATTTTCAATTTGAATACCCTTGTCGCCACTGGTGGCAATAATTTTTAAGGCGGCGTCAATATAGGGTCTGACCACGCCCCCCTCAATATTCCAGCCGCTGGGTACATTAACAGTAAACGCTCCTTCTTTCGGATCTTTCCAAGAAACAAGCTTAACTAAATTATCGACCTTTTCCGGATTCTTTAATTTAGCATCATAATTGAATGAGGATAAGGTCTTCATTAGATCGGGCATATTGTCTTTTAACTGATCGCTGGGGGAGGCAAATCCGGAAACGAAATAGCTTTTTCCATCGCCATTAATATTTAGGACCCCCATCATATCACTGCCGGTGTATTTTATCTTACAAACAATGGAGCTGTATTTATCAATGGACTTCTGATCCAGAATTTGGAAATTGCTGAACGACTTCTCAAAATAACTCCTTGCATCTGCTAGAACTTCTTCTTTTGTTTTTTCCTGCGGATAAATCATAGTTAGGGCGAAAACCGTTTGTTCGTCGGTTTTTTCAGGGTTAGGCCCGATTTTGATTAGTCCCCAGTCGCTAACATTTATTTTCCAGTTTTTGGGCATTTGGACAGCAAAACCGCGCTCGTCTTTGTAGTCAATCCAATCTTTTGTCGCGCTCTGTCCCTGGGATGATTTTGACGAGTTTAGCTTTTTAATCAAAAAATAAGAACCTAAAATAATTCCCGACAGAACGATAACCAACAAAACCACTATTAAAACAGTTTTTGGCCGTTTTCGGTTAGGACTATCCATCTCCCCCCTCGCTTTTTTATTAGTAATTTTATAATAGCTTATCTTGCTTCTACGAAGTATCGTCTCCCGAAGCCAAGTCAATGTCCATATTCCTACCCCTGAACTTTCCGATTTTCATGATTACTGATAAATTTATGCGCTATATACTTTCATCCAATTATCAACCGTAATTTTTTTTGAGAAATGGTTAGTTAGCCTCGGGCTTGAAATTATTTCTCCTTTTATCATTTCGATCCCATTTTCGAGGCGTTCTATGTATCGAAAAGGATTTATTTTGTATTGAACAAGCAAATATTTTTCCTCTTTATAAAAATTTTGTATCTCAGGTTTAGACACAATATTCCATTCCTTACTCTTGCTTAACGCGAAAGTAATTTTGATAAAATCGACTAACCTTTTTTCCATTCGCCATATACCATTCCACTCAGGACTTTGAGAGAGATAGCCGATTAACTCTTTAAACATCCCTCCCGTATTGTTTTCGTTATTTTTATAAACACGTGTATATAATTGAAAATTATTATGTTCCAACCCGTTTCTGAGTGCTCGAAGTCCCAACATTTGCATAGCATCTTTCCCCAGATAAGTTTCATAGAATTGTTTATATTGTTCCGGTTTTATTTTTTCCTTGCAATATATTATCTCAGCTAAACCTGAGACGGCAATATTCGATATGATAATCGCAGAAAGATAAGTTTTGTGATAAATTGATTTTTTAATGCCAGGAATTTCTCCGGAGAGAAAAAGCATTTGCCTTCGGAGTAGATAGAGGGGCGAGTAAGCGACGATAACACTACCACTTAATTTTTTGTATTCCGCATGGTATTCGACCTCGTCTTTTTTTGGATCGAAAAAGTACAGTTGAAGTTTTTCGTCTAAATTCATTAACTTGCTCCTCGATGATTTTTATTTCTGACTTATTCTAGATTTTCCGGAATTTCCGGAAATGCTAATGTTTCTCTGCCTAACTCAGGATTGCCAGTTATTATTTTGCCGATTTCCAGCCTTACTGTCTGCACGTTATTATGAATTGCAGAGTACAGCCTATACCGTTCTTGCCAGGTTTTTTTATGTGAGTTAATTTCTTGAACCATCAAGCTGTATGCCTCTTCCGCTTTTTTTGCCGAATCGCTCATATGAATTTTAAATTCTCCCGATTGCATATATTTTAGAATAGCTCTCCCGGTCTCTTGATATTTTTCCCCTGTCAATTTTAATTTATACATTTCTATAATTGCTCCCCTTAACCAATTAGCAACGTCAAGCATACAAAGTGGTCCTACAATAATAATTTCGTCTTCAATGAAAAAGTTGGTTTTTCCGTTTTTTATCGCATGTGTTACGATAACTCCATAGTCGGCTTTAGCTTCTTCTTTGTGGCGCTTGATTTCATCTGTAAAACTGTTTTTATATTCCGAAGTTTTTTTGCATTCATACAATATACTTCCGATTACTTTATTATCAAATACTATTTCCTGTATTGCATCACCCCTTTTGCCGGTCGGCTTAATATTATCTTCCGTAAATGTCTCATTAAGCATTGCAATAACCTCTTTTTCATAATCAAATCCCGCCGTTTGAGGAGTTTTTCCTTCTTTAAGCTGTTTCTCTAGTTCTTGAATCTTTTTACCGTATATCTGAATATCCCTTGTCCTTTTTTCAAGAAGTTTAGACATTCTAGTACGCTCGTTTTTTTCTTTTTCTTGCCCTCTTTTAAATCCAGCTTCTGAAGCTGCTTTTGATATTTTTTTGGTATCTTGTTTATACTTCTTTTCTCTCTCCTCTTCCCGTTTTTTTAGATCTTGAATTTGTTTTTTTGCCTCTAGTGCTGACTTCTGTTGTTCGTCCCATTGCCCAGTAATTCTAATCCATCTTTCTTTTGATAGAATACTTTTGCATAACGGACACTTATAGTTTGGCGTTTGCTGTTCAGACATTTTTACTACCCAATCTTTATCGGCAAAATCATTTCACCCCAAGATTATTTTCTGACTTTCTTCTTTAGTTTTTTTCTTGCTAAATCGGCTTCTTCTCCTTCAAGAATTTCTCTTTTTATAACATTTTTTGATAACGTTTCCCTTATTTCCTCGGTGTCAATTCTCGTTTTGGGAAATAGCTTTTTGACTTCCCTTCTCAAGACGTCTATCACTTCGTCTGACATCAGTAGGTTGCCTAATACATATCTATTTGTAGTCTGACTTTGGTCATAGTAGTCGCTTAGAGCAGATTTCGCGAGACCTTCTTTTGTTAACGAAAATAGCATCTCTAGGTCTTTTTCTAACCTTGGACTCAGATCTTCTAGGGCAAACTGGGAGACCAATTCTTTATTGATCGGTTTGGTAAATGAAACTTTATAAATATGCCATTCACGGGCGTTTGTGAGTATAACCCAATCAATTCCTTTGTTCGCAGCATAGTCAATCGCCTGCTTAATATGGTAGTCTTTCAAGTCAAGCCCGATTGCTTTTAATTCAAGCAATAGTTTGATCTTTTTATTAATCGATACAGCCAAATCGCAAAAAGTTCCCCTAATAGCACTTTCCGTTGTTATCTCGGTATATTTATCATAGCCAAGTATATCGCAAAGCATGTCAGTAACAATCAGGGACGTATCTGATTCATTGATATCTTTTGCTGTCGCGCTTTTGACGATTCTTTGATATTTTCGTAGATTCTCCGAAAGGCGTTTTTTAGTTCTTGTAGGAATGAACATCATAATATTCCTTATTTTATTTTTTATTTCCAAATTTTCTATCTCAAACCCTACTCTCTTCAGGTTAAATATACAATGCTTGCGGAGCAAGCTCCTTCCCCAAAAGTCAATGATTTGTAGTTGATGGGTAAAAGTGTCGTTCAGGAAGGGTAATTTACATTCCCGCTTCTGATAAAAGCTCGCAAACCTGTCGAGAAAGTTTGTCAGAAAGGGAGTGTAAATTTCCTGTTCCTAGAACAAGCGTGCTAAGTGGTGGGGGCGTGGGGGCAGGAGAAACGCTTCGCAAGTAGTGTCTCCTGCCCCCACATTAAAAGGCGGATTCAATCCGCCAGTATTGAATTAAATTTTATCTAACGAGTTCGTTGAGTTTTTTAAGAATTTTTTTCGTAGATCCCAAAACTTCCTTCGACCGGATCTTTAAACAACCCGACTTTCGGTGGATCAATTGTGGCATAGATGAAAAAGGCAAAAACTACCGTAAGAATAATGGCTGAGAGAATATTAAGGCCTTTAAACTCAAATTTTTTAAACTTCCCTACTAAAATTGCATAGCCGAGCCATTTGGCGAGAATGGCTCCGACAACAAATGAGCCGATGTCAAGCGCGAGAATGCTCTCGCCGGTGAAATAAGTATAGATATAGAAAAACGCGATAATAAAAATAATCCCGACACCGGCTTGTTTGAGCAGCGAAAAACAAAAATTACTCACTTTTCCTTTGAGATAATACCACTCAATAAAAGCAAAAATTATAAGGGGTGTCATAATAAGTTTCATATGTTCCCAGACACTTTCGTTGACTGGTGTGATTAGCCCTACAATAAAATTATTGCCGCTTAGCCCATAGGCAAAATGCAGTAGGGTACCCAGCACCACTACGACCACCGCACCAATAATCGACAGATTTCTAATAGGTTTTTTGTCCACTGTTCTCCTTTGGTTATGTTCAAATCTTAACTATTTTAGATAAATTGCGCAACTGAGTATGTGTTTTAAATGACAACGGCCGCGACGGGGAGTCGCGGCCGGGTACGGCGAAGCGATCTAGGCGGGAACGGCTGCGTCGAGGTTGAGCAGCCACTCGACCATGACAGCGCGGTCGATGAAGTCGAGCTTCATCCATATGGCCGCTGCAGCCTGCTGCGCCGGCGTGCGCCGGAATGAGGTTCGGGGTGCCGTGAGGTGCTCGGCGCAGTGCCAGAGGCATTCCATCTGGATGTCGGGTTCCTTACGTTTGCAGGCACAGGCGTCGTACATGACGAGCGCCACCGCTCGCTCAGCGGCCTCTTCCTTCTCGTCTTCGTCGAGCCCTGCCCACGCTTCGCAGGCCAGATCGTTTGTGCCTCTGATCTCATCAAAGGCCATGTCGGAGCTGCTAACAAGCAGCTCAAGTGTCTGAGGATAGCTGGAAGCTTCCCCAAACACCTGTTGGATGATGATCTTCGCCAACTGGCAGACATCCATCTTTGTCACCTCTGTATGCGCGTGTTCACCGCTGCCGAAATACTACTCTGTTCAGGTTAAAAATTCAAGAAAAACAACACTCTCGGTTGACTTTTATGGTTGGATAAGATAAGGTTCTTATCTGCCGTACCAACCGCTCAAGGAGGGACCAGGCATGGACTTTGACAGAATCGTCGATCGCTACAAGTGCTACGTTGTCTCTCGCTTCGGTCCCTCAAGACTGCT
>JAOUGE010000016.1 GCA_029865605.1 Candidatus Berkelbacteria bacterium
AGAGGGGATTTTAAACAGGTCTGCCAAACTTTTGAAAGTTGAACCGGATCTCGAGAGTCTGATGGAAATTGCCAAACGCTCAAGACGGACGCCGAGAGTCGCTAATCGTCTGCTAAAAAGAGTCAGGGATTTTGCCAGCGTTTATAATAAAGGGAGGATTGACGGCGTGACCTCTCGAGATGCCCTAACGCGGCTTGGCGTTGACGAAGTCGGCTTTGACGAGGTTGACCGCCGTTATCTTAAGGTCCTTCTTGAAAAATTCGCCGGCGGCCCGGTCGGAGTCGAAACTCTTTCGGCGGCGACCTCAATTGACCGTGATACGATTGAAGAAGTTATAGAACCATATCTGATGAGGGCCGGATTTATTAAAAGAACGCCCAAGGGTAGAGTAATAACCGAAATAGCAAGGGAGTTTTTTGGGCGGAGCAAACAAATAAAATTGGTAAAATGACCCCGACAACAGTTTTTTTCTTTGTCGTATTTGGCTTAATCGCCCTTGCTTTTGGAATAATCTCGGTCGTTTTTTTCTATCATATTGGCCGATACAGTTATATGGGAGACGCTTCAAAGAGAATCTTTCTGATTTATCTGACGTTTGGAATAACTATAGTTGCCGCTACTCTCGTTTTCATAATTTTGAATCATATTTTAACCTAAAATGCTTTCAATAAAATTTCAACACATACCCCAGCCGGTTTTTCCCAATCAAAGAAATGATGAAAAAATTTATGTTTTTTCGCGCCGACATGTTGTTGATTATTTTTTCTATATTGCTATTCTATCGTTTCTTTTTGTCCTGCCTTTGGTAATTGTTCCTTTTATTGCTGTCGGCGTAATCCAGGTTGGCCCCTTTGATCTGGTTTATGCTCGGGATCTTTATGCCCTTATTGTTGGCGCTTATTACCTCTTTTTGGCGGTTGTCTTTTTGGCTAGCTGGATTAACTATTATTACAATATTATTATTGTGACTGACGAAAGGGTGGTTGATATCTATCAGGTTGGACTATTTAGCCGCGAAATAAACGAGCTTGTTTATGAGCAAATTGAAGATGTATCGTGCAAAATAAAGGGGATTCTAAATACTTTGTTTCATGCTGGCGATATTGAAATTCAAACGGCCGGATCGGAACGAAATTTTGTAATCAAAAGAGTTCCCCACCCTCACCTAACAGTTGAAATAATTCTTGAATTAGCCGCTCAAGCTAAAAGAGGCGTTGATTTGGGTGAGAGAGTCCCCGATTTGGAAACGATTGGGGTGATAAACAGCCAACTTGTTGGCCGTGGATGGAAGGGTCTGCCCGTAATGAATTTGGAGAAAAATCTGAAAGCTACTACTCAAAGGTTTGCTAGGTTAACCTCTCGCCCTGAGAAATTGCGGGAGAAGATTGACTGTTGGTGGAGAGATCACTGTTACACAATGCACGCGACTTTTGGAGAGAGCGGCCGGTATGAAAAGGAAAACGGGAAACTGAAAGAGCCGCTTAAAAAACCAACTGAAGATGAAAAAGCGGACGATAAAATGGTTGATTTGTAGTACTGCCCTTGTCCAGCTTGTTCTGACTGTTGGTTTTTTCTGTCCTAAGTTTACTTACGCGTCGGGACCAGACTTACCAAAGATTTATTTCAGCGAGATTATGGGGGAGGGTTCGTCGGCCTCTACTGACGATAAATGGATTGAGCTTTATAATTCTTCTTCCGAGATAGTTGAGCTGTCTGGGTGGTCGGTTTTTGATGAGGTAAAAAAAGCTAAAGGTAGCAAGAAAGCGGAAATAAAAATTACAGATGGACTGATTGCGCCAGGAGGCTATTTTTTGATTGCACGCGGGGAGAAAAACCATAAGTTTAAGAGCGGAGAGGAGGAAAAACAGTCCGTATTAAATATAGATCCTGATGTAGTAGATAGTAATGTGTCTTGGGACAAACTCCACTTCCAGCTTTCGCTTCGCGATAAAACGGGGACGGCTATTGATTGGGCTGGTAGTGGGGGCAAACTGCCACAGGGAATAGGGCATAATCCAAAAAGGTCAATTAAAAGAGTGGCTTTTGAAGGAGGGGTATCAGAAGGAGATTGGACCCTTTCGACAGATACGGAAATAAAGAACCTCGATGAGTGCACCGAGGAGAATTACAATGATTGCGTCTTGGATTTTGCCTTCCCGGAAAATTCGGGGAGGCCGAAAATTGAATCTGTCTCCGTGGCGAAAAACAAATTTGCAAAAAATCAAGACTTTGCTCTCGATCTCGAGTACAGCGTAAATGACTCTAAGGGTGATCTCGATAGAATTGTGGTCGAGATTCTTTCTGGAGAAAAAGTTGCGGAGAAAACCGAGTCTGAATTTGGCAAAAACCATTTTGTGTTTGGCCCGGGGAATTTTGACAAAGCAAGAATTAGTTTTTTTGATCAAACCGGCCTGTGGAGTTCTAAGGATTTCGACCTGATTTTTTATCAAAAGTCTAATCAGGTCAAGTTTTCTGAAGTTTTACCCCATCCTAGGAACAGGGATTGGAATTCGGACGGTAAGGTAGATACAAACGATGAGTGGATAGAATTGGTTAATCTCGGCGCCGGTGATATTGATTTGTCGGGCTGGGAGATTCGGGATAAGGCGGGCAAGATTTTTAAGCTGGATGGCAAGATTATTGAGCACGGCAGTTTTTTACTCATCTATAATTTGAAGCCTATCATCATCAATGACAGCGGCGAAGAATTGTTACTTGTCGGTCCCGAAGGAGAAACCGCTGATTCGGTTAAAGTCCCCTCCTCTTCCTCTCCTTCTAAGGAAGACGCTGCTTATGCTAGGGAGGGTGACAGTTGGTGCTGGACAAAAACCCCGACTCCGGGGGGAGCAAATAAAATCATTGGGTTTGAAGAAACTGCTGATATTGGGGAGGCTGGGGAAGCCCAAACAGCTGTTTTAGAGGAGGAAGATATTGCGGATGACACTTCAGAGGAGACTGCGAAAATAATTTTAATAACTACGGTGAAAAGGGCTGATCTGAGCAATATCCCCACAGAAATTCCTAAAATAGATTCTTATGTTTTGGGTACTCAAGCCCAAAATAATTCTGTCGGGGCTTTCTTGGAAAGCAAATATTTGTTATACTTAGCGTCTGCCGGGATGTTATTTAGCATCATTTTCATTTATGAATTTTCTCGTCGACAGCGCTGAAATGCTGACGGATAAAACTTGGAGGCAAATCCACCCACACCTTGCGGGCGGTTTTGTTTGTGCCCTAGAAGGGCCCCTGGGCTCGGGCAAGACGACATTGGTGCAGGGTCTTGCCGGAAAATTGGGGGTCAAAGATCATATCACCAGCCCGACTTTTAATTTGAGAAAAAGCTACCGGATTGCTCGACCGGTAAAAGGGGCGCGAGAGTTGCAGCATATTGATTTATACCGTCTGGAAAAAGCAACGGGTTTTGACGAGATGGAGCTTGAAGATTGGCTTTCTGACAAAAAATCAATCACATTTATCGAATGGGCGGAAAATATTCAAGAAGCTGAAAAATCGGCTGATCTTGTTATCAAAATTAAAGCAGTTGGAGATCGGCTCAGAAAGGTCGAATTGATATGGAAATAGCCATCAATTATGAGGACAGAGACCTTGCTTTTACAGTCCAAAATAAAACTGCTAAAGTTAAAGGGGAAGGTGCAAAAGACCTTCTTTTGCTTGTCGGCAAATCAAGAGATAAAATTAGCAAGATTAAATTAACCGGTGAATCCCGCTCTTATACATTCACTAGGCAGGTTTATCTCCTCGTTAACCTCTTGAGATTTCTTTCTGAATGTTCTCTCAAAGTAAACGGCCGCGAGATTCCCAAGAATGAATTGGCCGGGCCAATCTACAGCTAATTTATATTCAATAAGACCGCCGGATTTAGTATTATATTAATAAGGTTTATGAGACGATTTTCTTCAAGCCTCCATCATAGAGATCAGCTAAGACAGGTCAGGAAAGATTTCGAACGAGTCCCCAGGAAGCGAAAGCCTTCTTGGGTGAAGATGACGCTGCTGGCCCTCCTTTTGGTTTTTGTAGGTTTAATTATTTATATCGGCGCTTCAGCTTACACCTCGGCTAACGAGATTTTGGATAATAACCTTTCCTTTATGGATATTATTTCGGGCTCGAACCTTAAAGAAAGCAAGGGAGTCACGAACTTGCTTATTTTAGGTCGGGGAGGCTCTAATCATCCCGGTGGTCAGCTGACCGACACGATTATTCTGGCTCGGCTTAGACAGTCTGACAAAAAGCTGGCGATGATATCAATCCCGAGGGACTTGTTGGTTACAATCCCCGGTGTCGGGCAAAAGAAAGTAAACGAGGCCTATGCGATCGGCTTTAACAGCGAAAAGGATAAAAATAAAAGGGCGGAGGCGGGAGCGAAAATGGCTTCCCAGGTGGTAGAAAAGACAGCCGGAGTCCCAATCCATTATTATATATCGGTTGATTTTGCGGGCTTTAGGGAGTTAGTTGATATTTTAGGCGGGGTGACGGTTGATGTCGAGAAGGATATCAATGACCCTGAATATCCGAAAGAATATTTTACTAAAGATGGAGACTATGTAAAAACTAATGCCTTTCAAACATTCACCCTCAAAGCGGGGAGGCAAGTTTTAAATGGCGAGACAGCTCTTAAATATGCCCGTTCTCGTCATAGCGGGAACGGCGAGGGGTCTGATTTTGCTCGGGCCCGTCGTCAGCAGAGATTGCTCGTCGCAATTAGGGATAAGGCTCTAACTGTGGGGGTTTTGGCAAATCCCAAAAAGGTAACTGACATATTCTCAAGTCTTAGCGGCCATGTTAAGACGAATTTGACAGTTTCTGAGATTAAAGAGCTGATTGAGCTGCTAAAGGGTGTTGACAAAAACGCGATTATAAATAAGGTGATTGATAACGGGCAGGGGGGACTGCTTGTTTCTTCGAGCGAAGGGTTTTATCATCTCCTGCCGAGAACCGGTAATTTTGCCGAGACTCAGAAGGTTATTGAAAATATTTTTACTGATGAAGTGAGTAGCTCGGCTTTGCTGCTTTCCCAAATTGAGGTCGAAGTGTACAATGCTACTAGCACGACGGGCCTGGCTGGGGAAATAGCGAAAAAGCTTGAAGCGGAAGGGTTGACGGTAACCAAAATAGAAACAGCCGAAGAAGAGTCCGACTCGACGATTATCTATGATTCCTCTGGCAACCCAACTGCGCTGGCGAAAATCACCAAGTATTTTCCTTCAGCCGAGGTCGAAAGATACAATCAACCCGGGGTCATTAAGGTGGTAATAGGTAAGGATTATGGAAACTAAACTTTCTGTTAAAGGTACAAAGATCATTTCGAATTTGGCGATATCGCTTTTCGGCTTGGTTTCTCTGGTTTTCTTTCTTCTGGCGATCGACAGGACTGCATTGATCATCGTCATTGCTGCGGCGATGCTTTTAGCTAGTCTTTATTTGATGTGGAAAGATCAGGAATTGGATTCGGTTAGTCTTTTGATTTTCTTTTTTGGCACGACGGCCTGCTTTTATTTCTTTACAGATGTCATTGGCATGGCCTCTTGGCCAAGAGCAGTCGCGATCGCAGTTTTTGCCGCTTTGAGTCTGCTTTTATCAAATTATCTTATAAACTCAGCTTTGCCAGCCATAAATCCCGACAAGGCGATTTATAAAATCGCCTTGGCTATTTTGTTTACCGAGCTTTTTTGGCTTTTAAGCTTTCTTAATGCTAGTCCCATTTCGAAGGGAGCAATCACGGCTGTTATGTTTTTCAACCTTGAATCCATTGCCAGGGATATTCTTTCTGGTAAGTTTCAAAGAGGAAAGTTTGCTTTTTTGGGAGTTGTCAGTATAATTCTTCTTGTTATCGTTATTTATAGGATATGAAGTGAAATTAAACTTTATTGGCGCTATAAGGCGAGCGGAAATAGTGGTTCTAAGGGCGGCTTTATCAACAGGCCGGTTTTTTAAGAGAATCGGCAGGTGGGTTTTGGTGAAGATTGGCCCTAACTGGCGAAAGTATTTGAAATTTACAGTTTTAGCACTAGTGGTTTTGTATTTGATCGGGGGGGTTGCTTTCGGAGTACGGCTTTATAAGCAGAAACGGTTTGAAACGATAGACCGGTTTGCCTCGTATATTTATCCTTTTCCGGTGGCGACCGTCGGACGAAGTGTTGTGTTGGAACATGAACTCCAGCAGAAAGTTTATTGGGCTTACAATTTTGCCGAAAAGACTCAAAGCCAGATTCCCGAGAATTTACCCAAGCAGATTTTGGATGAGATTATTAAAGATCGGATTTCAATGATGGAGGCGGACCGGCTGGATATAAAAGTTACCGGTGAAGACATAAGCGCAATTTTTGGCTCGGTTTTTGAGGGGGTTGGGGGCGAGGAGCAAACCGAAATGTATGTTCGGGAATTTTATAATATGAGCTTGAATCAGCTTAAGCAGGAGGCGGTGCCAAAAATGGCTTTGCAGAAAATTAGGGAGAAAGAATTTGTCAAAGTCAAGGCGAGACATATTTTGGTCAAAGAAGAGAAGCGGGCTAACGAAGCTTTAAAAAAAATAAAAGATGGCGGGAAATTTGAGGACGTTGCTAAGGATTATTCCGAAGACCAAGCCTCGAAAGATAATGGCGGACTCCTGGCGGATGGTGAGTTTATTTATCGCGACTCTGGATTGGCAAGCGAAATTGAAGTGCCGCTTTTTGGCCTAGCGGCTGAGCAGATGAGTGAGTTGGTTAAGTCTCCGCTTGGCTTTCATATTTTAAAGGTTGAAGAAAAAGCTGGCACGATTGATTTGTATCTTGATGATTGGTTTAAAGAACTCCAGAAGAAGGACTACCCGGCGAGGATATTGATATAAGTTCTATTTTCAAGTAATATTTTAACCTGTCGAGCATTGACAGTGATTTCTTGGTACCAACGCTACTCAGGAAAGGCAGGTGATGAAGGTGAAGGGACGCCGGGATGGATATGTGAAGAGCGGGCGGAAGGCCCCAGCGAAACGCCCGCTGCGAAAGGGTAGCGATCTCCGCAAGAAACCCGTGCCCGTACCCCCACGGCCGATTTCGAGGCCTGATGCTGGGTCGGTTGGCTTAGTGACCCCTGGCTCACCGCCGCGGCCGCTGGGTAAGAAGGGTGGGCAGCGCGGCCCTGGGAAGCGCGTCCGCAAAACGAAGAAGTGAGAGGAGGGTAGCCGGTGTCGAAGAGGCAACGCGGCGGCAGTACGGGGGAAGCTAAGGCCCGTCGCCAGGCCCGCGGCCATACTCCCAAAGCCCAGCTTGATGACAAGCGCTGGGAACGTCGTGGCAGCGGCCATGACGCCAAGAGGGCCAAGAAGAAGGGAGGCGGGCGCAAGAAGAGGTAGCCGCTTGCCTGGCCTGCACAAGTGTTCACGGCCCCGATTCACAACTCGTGATGTCGGGGCCGTTCTCGTTTTAGTTCAGGTATTTTGGGAGAGAAACTCGGTCAAAGAATTAACGCAGAAGGGACTCGCCCGTTCAGTAAATTTCTGCTGAAATTTCTTCAGGGCGGGCCTCGGATCCGTCGACCCTGCGGCTTTCGAGTCCTTATCTTTCTCTTGGCAGAAACAGAAAAATGACCCGCAAGGGGCCATCTCTGTTTCTGGCGGGATGGAAGGGACTCGAACCCTCAACCTTCTGCGTGACAGGCAGATGCTCTAGCCATTGAGCTACCACCCCGAATATAGAAATATTATCAAAAATCCTCCTTAAGTTCAATCTCTGGTTTAGAAAAGATGCAGCGGGACGGACCCGCCGCACATTGCGTCGATGTCCGTCCCGGTTGGGGGCGTTGCTACTTGAGCGGCGCCCGGATGAGAGAATAGCCCTCCGGCACGGAGTCGATAATGGTCCCCAGGTCCTTGCGAACTCCGTTGAGGATCACATTGTCTCCGTAGCCTACCAGGGAGTTAAGGACGTATCCTGCCCTCCCCGGCAAGTAGCTGACCTCAAGCGTCAGGAGGATGTTGGGGTTAAGCTGGCACACCCACCTGATTACCTTGTCGACCGGGATCGTGCCTCTCTCCAGGCGCTTGTGGTCGGGCTTGTCGCTGTAATCGTGCGGGTCGAAGTTGTGGATGTGCAAAGCCGTTACCTGTGCATCTAGCTCCTGCAGCTTGCACATCTGCGGGTCGAGGACGCTCTCAGCGAAGGTTCCTAACTCGCCAGTCCAGCTTCCCGCTCTAAAAGCGGCTAGAGCAGCATGGCCAAGGTCGTAGTTGACCCCGACTCGCAGGGCTTGGTCGAGATCCCGCAGGATTTGGACGGTCTCGAGGAGGTTACCGAAGGCATCCCCAAGTGCGTCAGACGGTTCAGTGTTCTCAATCCAGACCTGGGTGCCCTCGGCCAGAGCTGGTGTGAGTGCCTCTCTCTCCGCAAGCCGTAGGATCGAGTCGGCGTGCAGGACAATTGGGATGTTGCCTTGCTTGGCAAGCATACAAGCCTGTCTGAGGCTCGCAAGCTTTACTGTCCACACCCACTTCTCAAACTGCTTGCCGAGGTCGTGCCACGCAGGGAAGAGCATGAAAGGTGCGTGGATTGAGCAGACTCTTACGCCATGCGTCC
>JAOUGE010000002.1 GCA_029865605.1 Candidatus Berkelbacteria bacterium
TATATTGTTCTTGTGACGAGAGGCGCAAGGCTCGATGGAGAATTGTCAAAGGCAATGTATGAGCGGGCCAATCCTGTGGAAATAATCGAGGTGGATTACCCTCATTATTCCTGGGGAGAGCAAACAAAGCTTTTTAGGCTTTTGCGAGAGCTCAAGCCGGACCTAGTGCATTTCCCTCATTTTAACCACCCGCTTTTATATCGAGGCAAGTACGTTGTGACAATTCACGATCTCACCCTTTCTTCTTTTGCCGAAAGGGGCAATCTGCTTAAGAGATTGATTTACAGGTTTATGATTAAGGATGCCGCCCGCCGGTCGAGAAAAATTTTGACCGTGTCTGAATTTGCCAAAAAAGATCTGGCTAAGGACTTGAAAGCTAATAAGAAAAAGATAGCCGTTACCTATAATGGGATAGACAAGAATTTTAAAAAAATCACAAACCCTGCTGTGTTAAAAAGAGCTGAACGGTATGGTCTAAAAGATCCCTTTATTTTGTCAGTTGGCCAGTGGAGAGATCATAAAAACCTCTTAAGATTGCTGGAAGCTTTTGCTGAGGTTCAAAAAGATGAGGACTGGAAGGGTAAGATTGATTTGGTCTTTGCCGGCCGTATTGACCCCAAATATCCCCAATTGCCAGCGAAAGCAAGAGAGTTGGGTTTGAGCCGCCAGGTTAAATTTACCGGCTTCATGGCGGACGAAGATCTGCCAGTTTTATATAATCTCGCTGAACTATTTGTCTTTCCATCTCTTTCTGAGGGTTTTGGTTTGCCGGGTCTTGAAGCTCAAGCCTGTGGGACGCCGGTAATATCTTCGAATAGAACAAGCCTGCCTGAAGTTCTCGGGCAGGGAGCAGTTTATTTTGATCCGGTAGATGTTCGCGATATCGCTCGCAAGTTAGTCACTGTTCTCGAGGATAAGGAGCTAAGACTGAAGCTCGTTGAGGGAGGCAAAAAAAATACAGAAAGATTTTCCTGGGAGGATTCGGCTCAAAAAACCCTTGAAGTATACAGGGAAATACTATATAAAAGTTAAAAGTCTGCCTGCTGGCAGATAGGTAGAAAGTAAAGTTAAAAGAGAGGTTTTATGACAATAGAAAATTGGGGAATATGGTTTGCGCTGGGTTCGGCCACGGTCGCGATTGTTTACGGACTTTTACTCTCAAGGTGGATTTTAGCTAAACCGACTGGGACAAAAAAGATGGAGGAAATTGCCTCTGCCATTCAGACTGGGGCAACAGCTTATTTTAGTAGACAGTATACAACCATTGCTGTTGTCGCTGTAATTCTCACCCTAATTTTGGGTTTTGGGATTAATTGGGTTACAGCCGTCGGTTTTATTATAGGGGCGGTTTTGTCTGCCTTGGCTGGTTATATTGGAATGAATGTTTCGGTTAGGGCTAATGTTCGGGTGGCCGAAGCGGCGCGCACTGGTATGAAAAACGCTTTTGACCTTGCTTTTCGCGGCGGCTCGGTAACGGGTTTTTTGGTTGTTGGTTTGGGGCTTTTGGGGGTGGCTGGTTTTTATGCTATAACGCGCGACCCCAAGGCATTAATCGGGCTTGGTTTTGGAGGATCATTAATTTCAGTCTTTGCCCGATTGGGCGGAGGGATTTTTACCAAAGCGGCTGATGTTGGCGCAGATTTAGTCGGGAAAATTGAGGCAGGAATTCCGGAGGATGATCCCCGCAACCCGGCGGTAATTGCCGATAATGTAGGGGATAATGTTGGAGATTGCGCCGGAATGGCCGCTGATTTGTTTGAAACTTATGCGGTTACGGCAATCGCGGCTATGCTTTTGGGGACGTTGCTTTTTGGGGATTCCCAAAAAGCAGTAGTTTATCCTCTCGTCTTAGGCGGCACGTCAATTTTAGCTTCGATTGTCGGGTCTCTTTTTGTCCGGCTGACTAAAGATAAGATTATGGCCGCGCTTTATCGAGGTGCTATTATTTCGGCTGTTTTGGCGGCAGTTGCCTTTTATTTTGTCAGTCAATATTTGATGGGTGAGAACGACCCAAACCGTCTTTTTCTCTCCGGTTTGGTTGGTCTGATTATCACGGCGGCAATGATAGTTATTACCGAGTATTATACCTCGACTCGCTATTCTCCGGTTAAGGCGATTGCTCAAGCCTCAACTACGGGACATGGAACAAACATAATTTCTGGTTTGGCGAATTCGATGAAGTCAACAGTTTGGCCGGTATTGTTCATTGCTGCGGGCACGCTCGTTTCGTATCAGCTAGCCGGGCTTTACGGCGTAGCAATGGCGGCGTTTGCCATGCTTTCGATGACCGGGATAATCGTGGCGATTGATGCTTACGGCCCGATTACGGACAACGCCGGAGGAATTGCCGAAATGTCGGGATTACCGGAGAAGGTAAGAAATGTTACTGACCCGCTTGATGCAGTAGGCAATACGACCAAAGCGGTAACCAAAGGTTATGCTATCGCGTCGGCAGCTCTCGCGGCGATTGTGCTTTTCTCTGCCTATACTGAGGAGATTTCTGCTCTTGGCTATCAATTTGATTTTTCTTTGTCCGATCCAAAAGTCCTGGTTGGTCTCTTCATCGGCGGACTTCTGCCTTATTGGTTTGGAGCGCTCTCGATGGAGTCGGTGGGCAGGGCGGCCGGTGCGATTGTTGAGGAAGTCCGCAGGCAATTTAAGTCAATAGCTGGACTTATGGAAGGTAAGGCCAAGCCTGACTATTCTAAGGTAGTTGACATTGCTACCCGCTCGGCTATCAGGCAGATGATTTTTCCCGCGCTTCTTCCGGTTTTGGCACCAATCGCAGTCGGATTTTTGCTTGGTCCGGTTGCTCTGGGGGGGACCCTGGTTGGCTCAATTGTCACTGGGTTGTTTGTGGCGGTTTCAATGACCTCTGGCGGGGCGGCTTGGGATAATGCCAAAAAATACATTGAACTCGGTAATTTCGGGGGAAAAGGAAGCTCTGCTCATCAAGCGGCGGTTACAGGCGATACCGTTGGCGATCCATACAAGGACACGGCTGGGCCGGCGATAAATCCGATGATTAAGATTCTGAATATAATAGCTTTGCTTATTGTTTCGTTCATTGTTAAATAGTTAATGCTCAACCCTTCTCTTATTACCTCTGAAAAGCCACTGAAGGCAAAGATTAAGGCGATTAGCGGCGCCGTTGCCAAGATTGCTTTGAGTGATGGTCAAAATCTTGATGTAAACGTTAAATATCTACCGAAAGGCGTGACGACAGGTGATATGGTTTATATATCAATGGTGAGTGATAAGCAACTCAATCTTGGTCGTCAGGAAATTGCTCGGGCAGTTTTGGATGAAATATTAGGCTAGAAGATGTCTAGAAGAATAAAAATTTCGGCGAAATTCAAAAAGACCGCCAAGATTTTTTTGGTTGTGTTCGGCACGTCATGCTTAGCGCTAATGGGAGTGGTCGCTGCATATGGGTATGATTATCAGGATAGAGTTCTACCTAAAGTCTTTTTTGGCTCCTATAACGTTTCGGGTTTAAACCTTTCTGATCTCGAAAAGAAGATTGCGGAAGCCGAGTCCCAGCATAAAGCAGATGAGATAGTTCTGAGAAGAGACGATAAAAATTGGGAAATGTCTCTGGAAGAGGCGGGTTGGGAGACCGATGAAAAAGAACTGGCAAAGAAGATTTTTGATTTTGGCCATCAAGAAAAGACTATTAGAAATGTCCTGCCTCTTATAAGACAAATTACTTTGAAGAAGAATTTTCCCGTTGAGTATGATTTTAATGAGAAAAAGATTGAAGACTGGCTTATGTCAATTAATGGCGAGGTTGGCACGCCAAAGCAGGAAGCAAACCTGCAAGTAAAGGGCGCAAATGTTAAGGTAATTGAACCAAAGGTCGGCAAGGCAATCGAGGAAATTAAGATTAAAGAGGAGATCCTAGCTCGTTTTAGTCTTGAAGCAACGGGCGAGATTGCGGTTGGGCTGGTTGATGACGAACCACTTATCACTAGTTCGGAGGCCGAGGTATTGAAGGAAAAAGCCAATGAATTGGTTAAAAGTGCCGTGGAACTGGTTGGGCCGAAGGGGAACGTGAGTATTGGCTCATCGACCCTAGGGGTCTATATCGAACTAAAAAGAAAGGTAGAGGAAAAAAAGAGTTTCATCAATTACGAGCGGAAATTGGGCGAAGTATATGTTTCCTTTAGTGAAGATAGGGTGAGAACTTTACTCGGTAAGGAAAGTGAAGAGCTGAACATTGATCCAGTTGATGCAAGATTCACGATCGCTGGCGGAAAGGTGTCAATTTATCAGCCATCACAGTCAGGCAAGGTGATAAATCTTGATGAAGCGGTCGGTTTGATAGTGAGGACTTTGGAGGTTGGCGAGGAAAAGAAAATAGTTCTGCCTTATGAGACAAAAGAAGCGGCAATAGCGGCTAAAACATCGGCGGATATAGAAAAATACGGAATCCGTGAGTTGATAGGATCTGCAACGACTGATTTTAGGCGCAGTCCCCAGAACCGAATTCACAACATAAAAAAAGGAGTTTCCTTTATTTCCGGCGTTTTGATTAGACCCGGAGAAGAATTTTCTACCGTAAAGCAGCTTGGTAGAATTGATGCCTCCTCTGGTTATCTGCAGGAATTGGTAATTAAGGAGGACGAAACCGTCCCTGAATTCGGCGGCGGTTTGTGCCAAGTGTCAACAACTCTGTTTCGCTCCGCGCTTAACGCTGGGTTAAAAATTACCGAGAGGAAAAATCACTCTTACCGGGTAAGTTATTATGAGCCCCCGGTTGGAATGGATGCAACAATTTACTCGCCGAGGCCGGACCTGAAATTTTTAAATGATACCCCTGCCTATATTTTGATTCAGGGACGGGTTGAAGGGAATAAAATTACTTTTGATTTGTATGGGACGAAAGATGGCCGCGAGGTCGAAATCTCGACTCCTGAAGTTTTTGACATAACTTCTCCGCCTCCGCCGATATATATTAATGATCCGTCGCTTGAACCGGGAGAGGAAGTTCAAATTGATAGAGCGCATAACGGGGCTAAGGCTGTCTTTTATTATAAGGTTAGAAAAAATGGCAAAGAGATAATCAACGAGAAGTTTTTCTCGTCATATGTGCCTTGGGCGGCAAAGTTCAGGCGTGGGCCACAGCCGGAAGCGACGCCTAGTCCAAGTCCCAGCGGGGGGTAGGTTGGTGAGATTTAAAAAGTTTTTTTCTAGACCGGGTAAAAACAAAAGGAGGGTTTTTTTATTTGGCTCGATTGTGCTGTCTATTTTGCTGGCGCAGGGCTGGTTGATATTTCAACTTAAATTTGACAAACCAGAAGCGGGAGCCGAGGCCGAACAGGCAGTCGCAGTTAATTCGGCCACGCCCTTATTTACCCTGACTCCTCAAGAAATCACGGTTTCCCCGGGAGTGAAAATTGGCGTTCCGATTTTGATGTATCACCACATTGAGTTGGTTCCGAGGGCAGAAGATGATCCGATCCGAGCCCTTAGCGTTTCGAAAGAGAAGTTTGAAGGACACCTGGAGTATTTGAGGAAAGAAGGATACAACGCGGTAGCTCTTACCGATTTGTATAAGAAGGTTGCTGCTGGCGAGGCAACCGATAAAACCGTCGTTTTGACTTTTGATGATGGCTATCTGGATAATTTTGAGGTTGCTTGGCCGATAATGCAGAAATATGATTTTAAGGGCACATTTTTTGTTATTTCAAACAGGATTGGGACGGCTGGTTATATGAATAAAGAGCAAGTTAAGACCTTACAGGATGCCGGTAACGAAATCGGTTCCCACAGCCTGTCGCACCCGGACTTGACTAGGCTGTCGGACAAAAGATTAAAGGAAGAAATTGAAGGATCAAAAAAGGAGATAGGGGAGATTATCGGGAAAAATGTTTTTTCCTTTTGTTATCCGACGGGTAAGTTTAATGCTAGGGTTTCGAGCGCAATCCAAAATGCGGGTTATAAGTTTGCTGTCACGACGCGAAGATGGCAACCGTTTTCAACTGACAATCCATTTGAGGTGCCTAGATATCGGGTAAATTCGAACACTAATTTGGAGAATTTATTAAATCGATAGGGCAGCTGGCTATTGCATCAATATCGGACCAGTCAGCTGATTTATTGTTTAAAAATTTGATTGCTCCTGCGATCCCTATACCGACGGCATTGTCGGTAGAAAGCTGTTTTGGGGGAACGAGAATTGCTGATAGCTTAGACGCAAAATTCTTGCGCAAATAAGAGTTTGCGGAGACGCCGCCAGATAAAATGACGGTTTTGGGGTGGTATTTTTTGACAGCCTGAATCGTCTTTTGAGTTAAAATCTCGACAATAGTTTTTTGAAACGATGCGGCTAAATTAACCCTATTATAGCTTTTCTTTTTTTGTGTTTTTGGGTCCCAAGTTTTATATAAGACGGCGGTTTTTAGTCCTGAAAAAGAGAAATTAAGATCACGAGACTTAAGCATTGAGAGGGGAAGCTTATAAGCACTCTCATCACCCGATTTTGCTAGTTTTTCGATTGCCGGTCCGCCGGGGTAGCCTAAATTTAAAATTCTTGCTACTTTGTCGAATGCCTCTCCGGCGGCATCATCAATCGTCTGCCCAACGGTTTCGTATGAAAGGTGTTTGTCCATTAAAACGAGGGAACTGTGTCCGCCGCTAACAATGAGGGCCAGAATAGGGAAAATCCCTGTCTTGGGAATTTGTAATTTATAATTTGTAATTTGTAATGAGTTTTTAATCCCACTTTTGATTTTTGACTTTTTACTTTTGCCTTCGCCGCCCAGAAAAGCAGAATAAATATGACCTTCTAGGTGGTTAATTGGTATAACGGCCAGATTGTAAAAGCTAGCAATAGTCTGGGCGGCGTTGACTCCCATCAAAAGTGAGCCAATCAACCCCGGGCCAACCGTTACCGCTACCGCATCGACGTAATTTTTAATTTCCGGAATTGGCGTCAGGGCCCTTTCAAGAACAGGAATAATTGATTCTAGATGTGCCCTGGACGCCAATTCCGGATACACTCCTCCCCATTTTTTGTGAATTTCGATTTGCGAAGCAACCACATTTGAGAGAATTTCAAAAGAATAACCGCTTCTGGTTTTTTCACATCGGACGACCGAGGCCGCCGTTTCATCGCATGAAGTTTCGATAGCAAGAATGACCTTTTTGTTCATAACGGGATAAAAATAGCAGATCTTGAAGGGTAAATCTAGATAAGAAAGCTTTATTTAACCTGTAGAAAGTGATAGGGTTAAATTATGAAGTCGATTCTCCAAACTAAGCAATGGGCTGATTTTAAGGCTTCGCAGGGCTTCGAGATCTTAAAACTCGGGGAGATCTTCGTTCATAAAAGGAAACTGCCTTTTGGCCAGAATTTCCTCTATTTACCCGAAGTTGACTCTGACAATATTACCCCTATCCAGATTGATGAACTCAAAAAATTAACCAGGGAACAGGGTTCGATTTTTGCCCGCCTTGAATTTATTAATCGATTTTCTCAAAACTCGCATAAACTCATTCTTTCTTTTGGGCTAAGGCAGTCCTTTGAGCAAGTTCAGCCTAAATGGCGCCAGTTCGTTGATCTGACAAAAACTAGTGGCGAGATAATTAGCCAGATGAAACAAAAAGGCCGCTACAATGTCAAACTGGCGGAGAGGAAAGGAGTAAATATTGAAAGAGGCACCTCGGAGGATTTGGTTAAAGCGTTTAATAAAATGTATGGCGAAACAGTGGCGCGTGAAAGTATTACCGGCCGAAGCTTAGGTTATTTCGGGGCTATGGTTGACAAGTTTTCGGATACGCCTTTCATTCTAATCTATACCGCGAGGCATAGGAGCGAAACCATTGCTGCCGCTTTGATTAGTTTTTATGGCGGTGTGGCTACATATTTATATGGGGGGTCATCGAGGAGGCATAAGGAGGTTATGGCTCCTTATTTGATGCACTGGCAGATTATTAAAGATGCGAAAGAGAAGAACTGTCAAATCTATGATTTGCACGGCCGCGCTCGTCCCGAGGACGAAAAGTCGAGCTGGGCCGGAATTACGAGATTTAAGGAGCAGTTTGGCGGTGAGGCAGTCGAGCTTCTCGGGAGCTATGATTATGTAAATAAATCAATTTATTATCAGATATTTAAGATTGCCGAGAAGATGAGACGAAAAGAGCATTAAGCGAAGTGATAAATTTTTGAGATTTTATATATTACTTTTTACTTTAAAAATAAAATGCTAGATGGATTAAAAAATAAAATTAGAAAAAAGATGCCAGGATTGGTGGTTTTTTCTCATAAGCTAAGAGGTGCCCTAGCATTTTATTTGTATGGTATGCCTTCGCGTCGCATGCGTATTATCGGTGTAACTGGAACAAACGGTAAAACCACTACCTGCCATCTGATCGCGAAGATTTTAGAAGAGGCTGATCAAAAAGTGGGGATGGCGACAACGACTACTTTTAAGGTCGATACGAAGGAGTGGAAAAATACGACTAATATGACCTCAATCAGTCCTTTCGGTTTGCAAAGACTCTTGAGGAAGATGGTTAATACGGGCTGCAATTACGCGGTTGTAGAAACTACAAGCCACGCGATTAGCCAGTATCGTAACTGGGGAATTAAGTACTATGTTGCGGTTTTGACTAATATTACCCACGATCACCTTGATTATCACGGGAGCTTCGATGGTTATGTTGAAACAAAGGCCAGAATTTTCAAAACAAAGCCCAGGGTAACCGTGATCAACCTGGATGATCCTTCGGCGGAAAAATTTGTCCACTTTCCTTGCGGCCAGATCTTGACTTATTCACAAACCAAGAGAGCCGATGTTACGGCAAGAAAAATCCTGCCTTCCCCCGACGGCTCGATTTTTACTCTGGTTTTGCCGACAGTCCAAAACACGATAAGTCTAAAGTTACCGGGAGGATTTAATATTTCAAACGCTCTGGCGGCAGCGGCGGCCTGTTACGGTTTGGGTATTGGCGCCGATGTTATTAAGCGGGGCTTAGAAAAACTTAGTCAAGTGCCGGGAAGAATGGAGATGGTCAAAACCGGGCAGGGTTTCACCGTTATTGTCGACTATGCTCACACCCCGGACGCGCTGGAGAAGGTTTATTCTACACTCCGGCAGGCGACTCGGGGTAGGATGATCGCGGTATTAGGGGCTTGCGGCGATAGAGATAAAACGAAAAGACCGATTATGGGGGCAATCGCCGGTCATTTTTCTGATATTGTTGTTGTCACCGACGAGGAACCTTACGCTGAAAATCCGGATGAAATAATTGAGCAGGTGGCCAAGGGAGTCCCCAAGGGCACGAAGAAAAGGAGTATGGTTCTCGGGGAAAATTTCTTTAAGGTTTCGGATCGCCGCCAGGGCATAAGAAAGGCGCTTGAGCTGGCCCAGCGCAATGATGTGGTTGTCGTAACTGGCATGGGTGCCCAAGAATTTAGAGTTGTTGGAAAAAGTCATTTACTCTGGAATGATAGGAAAGTCATCGAGGAAGAGCTTTCAAAATTAGGATACAATAAAAAGTAATTTTATGATTATAACCGGCCATCTTCATCCATCTACTTTAACGTTGCGGACTCTAGTCGAGATCTTTGAGGATCTGGGGTTTGAAGTTTTTGAAGGTCCGGAAGTTGATGACGAATGGCATAATTTTGACGCGCTTAATGTTCCAGCTGATCACCCGGCGCGAGATACACAGGACACTTTTTGGCTTAAAGATGGAAGGTTGTTACGAACCCATACCTCAAACTCTCAAGTTCGATCGGCGAGAGGGAAAAAGCCACCTATTCGCTATGTTATCCCGGGCAAGTGTTACCGAAATGAGGCAGTAGACGAAAGCCACGAAACCACCCTTTGGATGCTGGAAGGCTTGTATATTGGTAAGGGGATAACCGTTGGGCATCTCTTCTGGACGCTGGACCATGTTATGAGAAAGCTCTACGGGGAGAAGGTTGAGTATCGGATCCGTCCGCATCATTTCCCCTTTGTTGAACCTGGATATGAGTTGGATCTAAAAAGAGAAAAGCCACCCGCCTCGACTCGCGAAGGCGAGCCGCAGCGAGGCGGGTGGCTCGAAATGCTCGGGTGTGGCATGGTCCACCCGATTGTTTTAAAAAATATGGGGCTTGATCCAAATGAATATTCTGGCTTTGCCTTTGGCATGGGGCCGGATAGAATGACGATGCGAAAATACGGAATTAAGGATATCAGGCAGATGTGGGCGAATGACCTGCGCTTTTTGAGGCAGTTTTAATGAAATATTTAAAGAGCTGGTTGGAAGATTATTACAAATTACCCAAGGACATTGATGTTTGTGATTTAATCACTCGTCTTGGGGCGGAAACGGAGAGCTTGACCCTGGCTCCCAGTATAGACGAAAACGTTGTTACCGCAAGGGTCTTAGAAGTTATACCCCATCCTAATGCTGATCGGCTGAAATTGGCTAAAATCACAACCGGCAAAGAGGAGATAACAGTTGTTTGCGGCGCGCCGAACATCGAGCCGGGCCAGTGTGTGGCTTATGCTCGCCCTGGAGCAAAGATTCGGGGAGGGAAAGTCGAAAAGGCGACCATTCGCGGTGTTGGGTCCCCTGGAATGATCCTTTCCGAAAGGGAGATGGGGATAGGCAAAGACCACAGTGGCATCAAGGCTTTGGAAGGAAGTTTAGGACTTGGCTGTCCAGTTGCGGCTAGTCTTCAGGGAGAGGTAGTCTTAGACGCCGAAGTTACCCCAAATCGGGGAGATTTACTTTCGCATTTTGGCCTGGCGCGCGATTTGGCGGCATTGGAGCTGAAGAAAATCGAAAAACCAAAACTGAAACTGCCCGAAATAAAGGACCTGGCTGAAAAAGAAATCACAGTTCAGCTTAAGTCGGTCAATTGCCCGCTTTATTTGGCTAGAGTGGTTAAAGGCGTCAAAATCGCTCCTTCGCCGGATTGGTTGGTAAAGCGCCTCGCTTTGCTCGGCGTGAACCCCATTAACAATATTGTCGATGCGACCAACTATATCTTATTTGATCTGGGGCATCCTTTGCATGCTTTTGATTTAAGAAAGCTAGAGGGAAGTAAAATCGTTGTTCGTGATTTGGAGAAGAACGAAGAAGTCGTGACCCTTGACGGGGAAGCAAGAGAACTGGTTGAGGGAATGATGGTAATAGCTGGCGAGAAGAGACCGGTTGCGATTGCTGGAGTAATGGGGCTGAAAAATTCTGAAATTGATGATGAGACAGCGGACGTGGTTATCGAGGCGGCTGTTTTTGACCGCAAGTCAATTCGTAAAACAGCTAAGCTTCTAGGATTGGTTACGGAGGCTAGCTATCGTTTTGAGCGCGGAGTTGATGATGTGGGGGTCGAATATGCTCTAGATAAAGCGGCGAAAATGATTCAGGAGATGGCTGGAGGACGGATTCTGAAAGGAATAGTGAAAGCGGGAAAACTGTCAGTGGCTGGCCATCAGACGGTCGAATATCAAAAAATTAATCAGTTAGTTGGCAGGGAATACAGTAGAGATAGAGTCGATAATATTTTGGCGGCCTTAGGTTTTGAAGTTGAAAGTGGGCAGGCAAGAATTCCGAGCTGGCGCCATGACATAACTTCGTGGCAGGATTTGGCGGAAGAAGTCGCTCGTATTGACGGAATTGAAAAAATAAAGGCCGGAAAACCGCCAGAGGCGGAAACCAAATCTGGGGAGAGCGATTGGCACAAAAAAGAGGCAATCAAAGATTTTCTAGTTTCTCTCGGATTGACCGAGGCGCTAAATTATACTTTTCTCTCCGGGGCGGATATTAAAGCGGCGAAGCTCAAAACGGAGGATTTACTTGAGGTTGCTAATCCGGTGCAGGAAGAGAATCGCTATTTAAGACCTTCGCTTGTGCCGGGACTTTTGAAATCGATTGCTCGCAACCCGTCGTTTGATAATATTGAATTTTTTGAAATTGGAAATGTTTTTTCTAAAACTCAGGAGAAGACTAATTTGGCTATCGCGACGGCGGGTAAAGGAAGGAAAGTAGCTGAGATTACCCAAGAATTGGCGAAGAAATTTGGATTTGAGAAGGATGAGTTCAGTATTTTTGAAATTCCTCGCGACGAGCTAAAACGCTTCAAAATTAAGAAACCCTCTGTTTCAATTGCGGAGGTTGATTTGGGGCAGATTTTGCCGCAGACGAAATTTGGCAAGCTGGAAATAGAGGTTCTTCAGCGGGAGATAAAATATCGTTCCGTTTCTAGTTTTCCTTCAGTTAGCCGCGACTTAGCATTTGTTGTTGATGCGAAAATCACTCTTGAGGAAATAAAAAAAGAGATTCTGGCGTCATCTAATAAGGCAATTTTAGTAGAGCCGTTTGATGAATTTATTGACGAGCGTTTTGGTAAAGGCAAAAAATCGGTTGCTTTTCATATCTATCTGCAAGCAGAGGATAGAACTCTTTCTGATAAAGAAGCAGACGGGGAAATTAAAAAAATTATTAGTGCTCTAGAAAAAAAGTTTACTGCGAAATTAAGGTCCTAAAAACGAAACTAGGCCTGCGCCTTCCCCGAGGAAACAGTGGGGAGGGGGCGCAGGCCTGGAGGGGCACTCGGCGGAGGCTTCATAGAAAGCTAGCTGAGTGCTATGGGATGGAAGTTGACCGAGGGCGGTTACCACTGCGCCATCATCATGCCGATCCCGATCCCGACGATCGCGATGAGTACCATGCCGCCGATCCCGATGACCGGCCAGTGGCGCTCCTGCGTCGCGATGCCGAGAAGGACCGCGGCCCCGAGGGCACAGATGGCGCCCATCAGGAAGATCATCTGATGAGTGGTGATTCCGATCCCTGCGAGGATCAGGAAAGCGACTACCAGGGCGATGACCGGAACTGCCTTGGCGACGTTCGTTGCCGCTTCGGGGTCGCGCTCGCGCCGTGGCCTCGGCTCCTTCGGCTTGCGCTCGCGCTTCCTGCGTTTGCCCTCTGGTTCGGTAGCCTCGGCATCCGGTTGGGTGGGGGCATTGGGGTCGGTGCTGGCCACAGGCCTCATTCCTTTCTCCCGCACTTGGCGGGGTCAGTGCTTTCGCTTCTTGCTCAAGGCGCTTAGGAGCTCCGTGAGGAGCCTTTCGGCGTCCTGGGCGATGAGGCGGCGGAGGTGATTCCTCACCTCGGTGAGGATGTGGTCTTGCTGCTTCGGGGGCAGGGGGGCGATTAAGACCCAGCCCTTGTTGTGGCCCGGGTCGTTTCGCCTGATGTCTTGCTGGAGGTGAGCAGTGGCTAGATCGAGAAAGACTTGCTTTAGGTCGGGGCTAAGCCTCCTCCAGATGTCTGTGCGGATCAGCCTGTCCGCATCGGAAACGGAGAGGCCTAGCTGGTCTACCAATAGCCGAAGACGGTTGGGCTTGCTCATCGGCGGCCCCTCCCTTTCTGGTTATGAGGCTAGTTCGGCGGCGTGGTGCCGCCTGCTTCCCTGGCGAGGATGCAAACGGCAGTAGCAGCGACTAGCTCCTTGAAGATCCTCATGGCGCACTCTATCGCCTTAGCTCGTTGCTCCTCTGGCTCCTCAAGCAAGGACTTCAGCCCTGTAGGGAGTTCCGGGCGGATTTCCCCTCGAACTTCTCTAGCTGCCAGTTGTAGCAGGTGCTCCTTGTGGGGTCGTTGCAGTCGCATCCACCACTGCTTGCTGATGATGGTGTCGGCCTCCTCAACGGAGAGGCCAAGACTGTCAATGGCTGCACCAAACTGATCGGTCCAATGCTTGTCGTCCATCAGCCTCTCCTTTCTGAGCGGTGTCAAGGTCCGGTGTCGATCCGTCCCCAGCTTAGCCCTTTGGAGTCCAGAGGGCAAGCCAAGAAGAAAACAGTACATTTTATTTTTTAAAAAATCAAGGTATCGTTTGTAAATTGGTGACCGCCGATGGCTGTGGTTAGCACATCGGCGGTCACTTGGAACGGCGCCGGGTCCGGCGCCGGGTGCGTCGTCGCTCGTCTTTCTCGCAACAGCAGAAGGCAGTTTCCCGGTCCTCGGGGTGCCTTGACTTAGCGAGAGCAGCTTCGATCGCTGGTCGGAAGATCCGCATCTCGTGCGGCATCCGAGGGAGGCTTAATCTTCCTGTCTTCTCGTCCTTTGTGAACCTGTCCATTCGAATGATCTTGGTCCGCAGGACAAGGAGATCTTCCTCGGCCTGAGCAATGTGATGCTGCTGGATGAGGAAGTGGGGAGGGCTAAGCCTGGTGCCTTCGTTGCCAAGTTGGAGGATGACGTCAACGGAGACGTATCCAAGCTGGAGGATGACATCGCCCTGTTCGTCTTGGGGGGTCCCACCGAACGGGATAAGAGAGCGGACGGTGAAGAGGGCTTGGGTGCTTCTGGTTGGGTCGTACTGGTCGCCCGGGGCATATGGGTAGAGCCTTTTGCCCTCTGGGCAGCAGACTACTCGCGCTACCCTTTGGCCGAACCAGCGTTCAGCGGTCTCGACTTGAAGCGCCTCAAATCCGGCAAACTCCTGGACTTTCGGAGGCCACCAGAAGAAGCGCTCTGTCGAGCCAGAGATGACGATCGCTGGGAATCTGACCTTTACGCCAGCACGCCTTCCAGTTGCTTTCTCTGCCGAAAGCTCACCGACCGGGTAGGAGCCAGGTGGGAACTGTTTCGTCCACGCGTGGAGTTGGCGGATGTCTCGTTCGATCCCTTCGACCTCGTGGTCGAAGTAGGGGCCAGGGAGAAAGGCAGTGATGGCGTGCCAGCGAGCCTCTGAAGGCTCCTCGGCCTGAAGCTCTCTGTGCTCCTCTGCAGCAGTGCTTGTTTTAGCGGCTTTGGCAGGAGCTGCTTGGGGAGCTTGGGTGGCTGTCCGAGCTTCACTCCTTGGACGACCTGGCTTCGCCTGGCTCTGTTCGGCCCAGATTGTCGCCGCGGGCCGGAGTGCCTGCTCAACCAGCAAGAGAAAGGGCGGGGCTTCCTCGAGGTCCTGTAGTTCGCAGTAATGCGATATTGCCGCTTCGAGGTTATGGCTGTTGCTGTTGGCGAAGGAGAGGACTTGCAGTGCGGCTACTTTCTGTCTCCCTCTGCCTTCGTCATCGCTTGTCGAGGTTGCAGAGACCAGGTGGGAAGCTACTCCCCGAGCGAAGTCGGAGAGGAAGCTACCGCCGATGAGGGCTGCGAATTCCTTAGGTGACTCGGTGCTTAACAACTCAATACGTCTGATCAGTTCGTCGGCTGTTGGGCACTCCTCGAGCAGTTCCGTTACTGTCAGCTCGTTCACCTCCCTTCGCGCCTGTCGGGTCAGGAGCCCTTAAGGGGCCGTTGTTGTGACTATCGTTGACGTACCAAGGGGCCTTCCCGTTTTCTCTCGGTCTCCTGTTTCCTCGTTGCCGCCTCCGGTTGGAGTTGGGTGGTCTTTCTGGTTCCCCGATCGGCACTCTTACCGAAGTGAAGATCCCTCCAAAGAATTCGGCGGTTGAGACAAGAGCGTTGAAAGCCTGTGTCGGTACGCCTTCGTGAAGATCCTTGAGCCCAGCGGCAAGGTCGCCGATCTTGCCGGTCAGTTCACAGATCCTTTCGCGTTGAGTGTCTCGGCTGAAGGTCTCGACTGAGCAGAGCAGCCCCCTGGCTAGTTCCTTAAGCACACCCATCGTAGCTGCTCTCGCTTGGACGTTGTCAGCGAGAGCCCTTCTCGCTTCTAGGTCGGGGATGGCTCTCCAGAAGATGTACTCAAGGGCTCGGCGCAGTCGCGGCCTAACCAGAAGCGAGGGCCAGAAGTCGTCTCGGTTGCTAAGCCTGTCAAGCAGGAACTCGCGGACCCTCTCGAGGTCTTTCATGTCCCTGATGATGCCCATCACGTCTCGGAACGACTGGATTGGTGGTAGTTTTGACATTCCTCCTTCCCTCCTTGTCAAGGTGCCCCGCCGCAGGCGGGGTCACTAAACCGAGCCTGGCTTTTGCCGGCCTAGCTTAGTTTCGGTCAAATCGTAATGTGAAATTTGGCTGATGTCAAATTTCCATATTAAAAAGTAAAAATTATTAGGCTCCGCCGAGGCGGAGGGGTGGTGTGGCCAATGGAAAATGATAAATTAGAAATAAAAAAGAATTGATTCTCTTTAAATTTTGCACTATCATCCTGATTTTGGCCACGCCACCCCTTTTCTTCGAAAAGCCTACAATCTTTAATATTTAATTTTCTCTGTGCTACAATGAGCTCATGAAAAAAGGGACTTTTGTTTTAATTGACGGCAATGCGATTTTACACCGCTCTTATCATGCTATGCCGCGCTTTGAAAGCGGCGGGCGTTTAGTCAATGCTATCTACGGATTTATTTCGATTTTATTTTCGGCGATCGAAAAGTACGAACCAGAGTATTTAGCGGTTGCGTTTGATGTTAAGGGGCCTACTTTTCGCGACGAGCTTTTTAAAGAGTATAAGGCTAAGCGTATTAAGCCGCCGCAGGAATTTTACGATCAAATTCCTGACGTTTGGGAATTTTTGAAAACCGCTGAGATCCCGCTTTTGACTAAGGAAGGTTACGAGGCGGACGATATTATTGGCACTTTGGCGAGGAAGATAAATGGAGATTTGGGCGAAGGGGAAGTGATTATAATAACTGGTGATCAGGATACCCTGCAACTGGTTGATTCTCGCACAAAGGTGGCGATGCCGGCGATGGGTAAAACCAAGGAAACTCTTTATGACCCCTCAGCTGTTCGGGGTAAATTGGGCATTTCTCCCGGCCAGGTGCCTGACTACAAAGCCCTCTCCGGTGACTCGTCAGATAATATTCCGGGCGTTTATGGGATCGGCTCGAAAACAGCAATCGAGCTGATAAAAGAATTTGGAACAATCGAGAAAATCTATGAATATCTTGAAAGTGAAAAGGACAATTCAGAATTCAAAGTTAAAGAAAGAACGGCTGGACTTTTGATTCAAAATAAAAAGATGGCAATGTTATCGAGGGAACTTGCCATAATAAAAACTGATGTTGAGTTTCCCTTTAATCTCTCTGAGGCAAAAACACATGATTTTGACGAAGACAAGTTACGCGAGTTTTTGGAGAAATATCGGTTTATGTCGCTTATCAAAAGAATGCCGAAGTCTAAAAGAGTTGCCGGAAATCAGCAGCAACTGTTTTGAAATTTTCATTTTTCGTTGAAACATTGAAAATTAGTAATTAAAAATTGTAAAACCTATGGTTTTATTTTTCTACGGCCCCAATACCTTTTTAATATCGCGCAAGTTAAAAGAGCTGAAGAACAAGTATATCGGCACGGTTGGCGGGGACTTAAATATTACTAGTCTTGTGGGAGAGCAATTGACTTTTGAGGACTTTGTTCGCTCGACGCAAGCGGTGCCGCTTTTGTCCTCCAGCCGCTTAGTAATTATTGAGGGGCTGTTTAAAAATCAAAGTAAAGAAACACTCAATAGAATAAAGGCTTTTTTGCCGAAAATCCCTGAATCGAGTGTCGTTGTTTTTGTTGAATACAACGAGCCAGACAAGCGTTTGGGGTTGTTTAAAGCCTTACTAGGTTATAAAATTCAAAGATTTCCTGAGTTGAGCTTTGAGGATCAAGTCGGATTTGCCAAGGAGGAGGTACGCCGCAGAAGCGGAAAAATTGAAGCTTCTGCCGCGCGAATGCTAGCCAGTTATGTTGGCGGGGATCTCTGGCGGCTGTCGAGTGAGATAGAAAAGCTGACAAGCTGTAAGGGAACGGACTCAATCAGCGAAAAAGATATTCAGGAATTGGTTTATGAGTCGGTTTCGGCTAATGCTTTTTTGCTGATTGATCATCTGGCTCGTCACAGGGGCAAAGAAGCTCTTGGCGAGCTGATTAATCTTATAAGAATTGGAGAACCACCGCTTAGGATTCTATCTCTTATTAATTACCAGCTTAGGGCAGTGGCTCAAATAAAAGATGCCCAAGAGAAGACAAACAATAACTTCGCTATATCTCAAGCGACAGGGCTTGCTCCCTTTCAGGTGGCGAAACTCGCCTCGGTTTCGAGGAAATTAAGTTGGGAAGATCTATCTATTGCCTATGAGGCAGTAGTCTTAATTGATGAGAAGATTAAGACTGGTAAAATAGAACCAGACGAGGGTCTTAAAGATTTAGTGATGAGGCTCGGATTAGTACAAGGTTAGGTTTGGAGAAAAGGTGAGAATAGGAATATACTATCGCAAGTTTTTGTTTTTCACCCTGGTTTTAGCTTTGAGTTTCGGAGGTTGGTACTTAGTAAAAGAGACAAGGCTGCCGTCAGTTTCGGCCTCCGTTGAAGATAATCTTAACCAATCCTTTGAGACAGGATATTTTTACCTTGAAATGGATTTGCAGAAAGACGGTTCTATTTTGATTGATGATAAAAAGATAAAAGAAGGAGTACAACCTCGTTCCGATCAGGATGAGTTTAGGTATATTATTCTTAATCAGCCCGACGAAACCTATGTTGAGGCGGAGGTTGTTTTAAACTTGCCTCAAAAAATTACCAAGCTTTATTCGGAGCCGGAAATTATTGCTGTTCATGGTGCTCGTTCCGATGGGGCCTACTTAGATGAAAGCGGGAAGAAAGTTGTTTATCGGGCTTCCGATATTAGCAATTCGGCTACAGTGACGATCGTTGCTCAATTTCCTGAAGGTTATCTTGAACTGCCCGCAGCCGAAAGACTGAGGGGAACGCTCGGAAAAGTTTCGGGATTAATTTGGCTTGCCGGCGGTTTGGTTTTACCTCCGATAGCGCTTATTATTTTGCTTTATATTCTTTATAAGTCCGATTTTAAGCTTTTCGGCAACCTTGAAACTGAAGGGAAAATGGAATATGCTCCCAGTTTGATTTCGCCGGCTCTAGTTAATGTTTTGGTTTATGGCCGGGTAGGAGCAAGGACGCTGATGGCAATGTTGGTTGATTTGGCGACAAGGGGTTATATTGAAATTTTCAACCAAGGCAATGATTTTGTAATTTATCGCCGCTCATTAACCCAGAAGCAGTTATCAGAACTTAAGCCGTGGGAAAAAATCCTTATCGAGAAGATTTTTTTGCCTAAGCAATCTAAAGCTGGTGCTGTGGATGTTCAAGCAAGGCTTGCCAGACATCTTTTTTCCAGGAAGATAGCAGCTGTCTATTTGGCTTTATATTGGGAGGGTAAAGACCTCGGCTATTTTGAAGATTTGCCGGCGAAACTTCACTTGCGTTATCGCATGCTCGGAATCTTGATTTTCTTCCTTGGGTTTTTCGGCTATGGGTTTTTTGCCCTTTTTGGTCCGGACCCAAAATTTGCTCTTTTCTTCTGGCTCTCCCTGATTATTTTGGGGGTATTAATTGTTAGAGTTTCTCCTTTGATCACTGCTTTTACCGCCAAAGGTAAGGCTGCTCGTAACCAGTGGCTTAAGTTTAGAAACTATATGATTGAAGACAAAGAGATTAGGGGCTGGAGCGAGCTTTTTGATCAGTACCTGCCCTATGCCTTTGCCTTAAATTGCGAGGCGGACTGGGCGGCGCGTTTTGTCAAAACTAATTTTGTCAAGCCGGACTGGTATGATCATGTCAAGCTTCCCGGCGGTATAGAAGGTTTTGTTAAAAGTTTTTGGCCGGTGATAAATTTTATCAGCGAAGAACTCAATCTCTCCAGCGAACCGATGGTGAAATAGCCGGAAAACTGTTTTCTCTAACGGGGTTTACTGCCCTTTTTAAATTTGCTACAAAGTAATTGCTTCAGGAGGAAAGGAGGAAGCCATTGCTCTTTGAGAATCACAAGACACGATTTCAAGGGTCGTGGAAGCAGTGGCAGGAGGCGAACGTTCCCGACCTGGCGGATCACCCGATGCTTCTCGCCCGAGAACCCGATACTCCGCCGTCGCATATCCTGACACGGGTCGCGGCCTGCCCTCACCTTGAGCAGATCCTGCTCGCTGGCGAGCTGCTCGGCTTTGATGCCGGTCAGGTCAAGGCCGACGAGCGGTTCTGCGGCTGGTGGGTGGTCGGGGTCAGCGACCTCGGTGGAATGGCCGGGCGCCAGGGGGACGAGTTCTATCCCGAGCGCATCTGCCGGCGCCTTCAACTCGCGCTTCAAGTGGCGCTGGAGCAGGCCTCTGCCTATCAGGATAATCCTCTGCCTGCGAGTGCTTCGACTGAGCTGACCATCGAGCTCACGCAGGTCGGGCTGAAGCTGGCAGGGGAGGAGGTCGAGCGCTTGCAGCAGCGCCTTTCGGGCAGGTACTGGCTTGACCAGTGGCAGAAGGTCCTTGGGAGAGAGGGAATAGCCGAGGCATTCGAGGGAGTCAGGCCGATCTGCAATGCTCTGTCCCAGACAGTCAAGTCGTGCCCCTGCCAGCCGAAGGAGGGCTTCTTTGGCTGGCAGGGCTGAAGTGACCTCGTCCTGAAGCGCACAGGCAGCCCCGCTTAACGGAGCGGGGCTGCCTACCCCCTTAGTTTAATGATTAGCTCGGTAGTTAAAACTCAACGTTTGTTTTGCTTGGGTCTCCAGTTTCGCTGTAATATGGATTGACTACCGGCCCCCAGTCCTTGAAACTGAATGAAGGCAAGCAAATTCCGTTGCTGAAGCACATCCCATTTGAAACAATTTGACCTAGAATAAATCTGACCGGTCCGATCATGTCCGATTTTGAAGCAGGGTACCATTTGCGAGAGTCGTTTGAGTTTTCCCGATTGTCACCCATTAAGAAATAATCATCTTTATCGAGCTTGGAGACAAGGTCGGGTTTGATTAGGACTTTGTTTCGTTGGTGGAGCTTTTGGGCTTCTTCTTCCCATTCTTCAAACTCATAGAAATAGGGGAGGTGTTCTTCTCCTACTGGTTTTACGTAAGCCTCGGTTATTTTGGTGTCGTTGATGAAAACCTGATTGTTTTTTATCTCAATCTTTTCAAGGGGTAGGCCGACAAGCCTCTTTATATATTTTTTGTGTTCTGGGTCGCCGGGGAACTTGATGACCATTGGGTCGCCCCTTCTATATTTTCCGGTGAAAAGCCCGATTCTTGAGACAAGAACGATTTGGCCATTATGAAATTCGGGTTCCATTGAAGAGCCGGAGATAACGAATAGGGTAATAACAAAGTAGTGAATAAAAGTACCGACTATGATAATGACAAAAGCCCACTTGCCCAGCTCAAAGGCAATATTTAAAGCGTAGATCAATCCTCCTTTGGTCATAAGAATAGTATCTAGTATTTAGTAGCTTGTATCAAGTATTAAGACACCGAATGCTGGCTACCTGCCTACCGTCAGGCAGGCTTGCTACTTGCTACTCTCTTGGCTAGACGTGATTTCAGCCGCGCGGCTTTGTTCTTGTGAATATAGCCCGTTTTAGCAATTTTATCAATTGTACTTTGAGCCTTTGGCAGCTGCTTGGCTGTTTTTGTTTTTTTGACTGCCGCCTTGAGGGCTCTCTTCTTTAGTAAATTGTGGGCTCTTTTTTTGCGAGACTGCTTCAAGGCCTTAATAGCGGACTTGATTATTGGCACGATGACCTCCGGTCAAAATAATATCTAAATTTTGATTTGTTGTTTATTACCTATCACTTTATCTTATTCCTTCCTTGTTGACAATACATCGCGGGTTTGCTACTTTTAAAAACTCTCCCTTAAAAATTTGGGGCTGAAAAATATTGATGCTAGAATCTTCTCCTAAACAACAAGCTGTCGAATTAATCCGCGATGCGGGTTCTATTTTAGCTGTTACGCACAAGAACCCTGACGGGGATGCTTTGGGATCGCTTCTGGCTTTAAAGATTTCTCTAGAGAAGCTGGACAAGAAGGTTACGATTGCTTGCCCGGACGCTTCGGCGGAAACGTTTTCCTTTCTACCCAAGATAGCCGAAATAGAGAATGAAATTGATGTATCGAGAGATCTGATTATTTCGGTTAAAACAGCCGAGACAAAAATTGAAAAAATAGGCTATAAGAAAGATGCAGAAGGTAAGAAAATTGATATAGTTGTTACCCCATCTTCTGGCAAACTAAAAACTGAAGATGTGAGCGTTACCGAGTCGGGGGTAAAGTTCGATCTTATCATCGCTCTTGATACCCCTAATTTGGAAAGACTGGGGAAACTTGCCCAGCCAGCCGACATTTTTTATGAAATACCGGTTATTAATATCGACCACCACCCTTCAAATGAAAGGTTCGGCAAGATAAATTGGGTGGAGCTTGTTGCTACCTCGACCTCCGAGATCTTGGTATCTTTGATTGAAGCATTGAGCCGCGAGGTAAAGCTTTTGGATGAGGATGTAGCGACTGCCTTGCTAACAGGTTTAATTTACGACACGTCTAGCTTTCAGAATATTAATACCACCCCCAAGTCTTTGACGGTTGCCGCCCAGCTTGTTGCTGCCGGCGCCCGCCAGCAAGAGATTATTAAAAATCTTTATAAAACAAAATCGTTGCGTACCTTAAGGCTTTGGGGGATTGTCCTGTCAAATGTCAGCGAAGATAAAGAACATAAGTTTCTTTGGTCTTCAGTAACTAAAGGTGATTATATCTCGGCCGGCGCCGATGAAAGTGCTCTCTCTGGTGTAATTGATGAACTTTTGAAATCAGCGACTGAAGTTGATTTCGTTTTGCTCCTTTCGGAAAGGGAGGGACAAACCCATGGCTCTCTGAGGTCCATCTCGAAAACTTTTAACGTCGCCCAGGTTGCTGAAAGTTTCGGCGGCGGGGGGCACGAGGGAGCAGCCGCTTTTCGGATGGAGGGTCCGCTTTCTTCCAATATCGAAGGCATTTTAAGCAAGGTCAGAAATTTTAAGGATAAGTTAAGTGGAACCAAGAAGGAAACCTTATCGCCAGCTTCGAAAGATGAGGTTGAAGCACGAGGTGAGGTGAAGGAAAAACCGATGTCCGAACCGACGCCTGTAAAAGATGAAAAAGCTGGGAAAACCGAAGCGGCCGAAACTCCGAGTAAGGTTTCAGAGGCTTTCTCAGGCCCACTTTTATCAAGCGATGCTGGGGCAACGGTAACTGAACCTGAGGCTAAGAAAGAAGAGATTAAAGCTGAGCAAATTGGGAAAGAAGAGCCGCCTTCTGGCGAGGATGAACCGAAACAGTTGGGGGAAAGAGTAAAGACCAAATGGTAATCTTTCTTGTTGCGAAAAATCTTAATTTGTGGTAAAAATACCTGTAGTGAATTTGTTAGATAAAAACATGCCAAAACTCGCAAGAAAAGAAAAAAAAGCAGTAAAGGTTCAGAAAAAGACCCCTAAGGGGAGTTCTGCTAAGATTGAAAAACCGAAAAGACCGAAGAAAGAAAATGTCCCCAAGCCACAAAAGGGTGCCCCTAAAAAGTCGGCTGGACGAGGTCGAGATACTGGTTCAGTTGATTTTCAAATCAAGAACTTTTCTGAAAAAATAGATGTTTTATCTGGGCACCTTAAATCCCACCCGCACGACTTTGATTCGAGGCGAGGTCTGCTTATAATGGTAGGAAAGAGACGCCGGCTGCTAAATTATGTTAAAAAGACCGATCTGGCAGAGTATGAGAAGTTAGTGGCCGGTTTGAAACTTAGAAAATCAATCGATCGGGCTGAGCCTCCGGTGGAGAAGCCTGAGAAGGAAACAAAAGAATAAATGAGCTTCGGATTTAGAGAATTGGCGTCCCAAAAAGATTGCGGACACCAAGCTCTGGATCCGAGGACTCTAGGGGGAGTAAAATGAAGGAAAATTCTATTGAGATAGCGGGAAAAACGCTAAAGTTAAGTTCGGGAGAATTAGCCGGACAGGCTGATGGAGCGGTTGTTGCCCAGATGGGTGAAACGACTGTCCTGGCTACTTGTGTTGTAGGCAAAGAACCAGCCGAAGTGGATTATATGCCGCTTTCGGTTGACTATGAAGAGAGGTTTTACGCTTCTGGCAAGATCTCAGGCAGCCGCTTCATAAAAAGAGAGGGTCGTCCATCGGAGGAGGCGGTTTTAACTTCTCGGCTGGTTGATAGGCCTATCAGACCTCTTTTCCCTAAGTATTTTAGACATGAAACCCAGATTGTCATAACGGTTTTGTCTTATGATAAAGAATCGGATCCGGATATTCTGGCAATTATTGCTGCTTCAGCGGCGACAAGCCAATCGATGGCGCCATTTGCCGGTCCGGTTGGAGTAGTGCGGGTAGGATTAATCGGCGGTGAGTTTAAAGTAAACCCGACCAAGTCAGAGATGGCAGAAAGCGAACTTGATCTTGTCATCTGTGGTACTCAAGACCGAGTTCTAATGATTGAGTCGGCAGCTAGGGGGGCTACAGAAGAAAAAGTGATCGAGGCAATTGAGTTTGCTAAACCGTATATTGCTCAAACCATTGAAGTACAGGCACCATATGTCAGCGAAACTAAGCTCTCAACCGAAGATCACAGTTTGGAGATTCAGAATAATGTTCAGGAGCATATCGGAGGGCGGCTTCATGAGATTATGGCTAAAACAGAGAAGGAAGAAAAAGAAGCCGACACAGAGGCATTAAAAGAAGAGGTTCTGGCCACGTTTGAAGGAAAATACAAGCAATCCGATCTTGAGGAGGTTTTTTCCAAATTCTTAGAAAAGGAGGTAAGAAAAACAATCCTTTCAGATGGAATTCGGCCTGATGGGAGAAAAATCGATGAGCTGAGAGAGATTACTGCTAAAGTAGATTATCTTCCGCGTACTCATGGCTCGGGGCTTTTTACCCGCGGGCAGACCCAATGCTTGACCGTTGCTACACTGGCTTCTCCGGGGATGGAGCAGTTTATCGACACTATGGAAACGGAAACAACCAAGCGCTACATGCATTTTTATAATTTCCCGCCCTATTCAACTGGTGAAGTAAAGAGGATGGGTTCTGCTTCCAGAAGGGAAATTGGCCACGGTGCTTTGGCGGAAAAGGCATTGCTGCCGGTAATACCAAGTCGCGATGACTTTCCCTACACGGTCAGGTTGGTTTCGGAAATTTTATCGTCAAACGGATCCTCGTCAATGGCTGCTACTTGCGGCTCCACGCTGGCTTTGATGGATGCGGGAGTGCCGCTTAAAAAACCGGTTGCCGGGATCGCGATGGGTATGGTCTGCCAGCCTAAAGACCAGGAGGGATCGGGCGTTGAGGGTCTGGGCGAGGATGAAAAGTATAAGTTTGCAGTTTTGACCGATCTTCAGGGGGTTGAAGACTTCGGCGGTGATATGGATTTCAAGATTGCCGGGACCCGTGACGGAATAACCGCGATTCAGCTTGATGTAAAGATTGACGGGTTGTCGCAGGAAATGATAAAAGATACTCTTGCCAAAGCTAAAATTGCCCGTCTCAAAATCCTTGATGTTATCGAAGCCGCCATTGCCGCTCCGAGAGGTGAGCTTTCGCCTTATGCTCCACGGATTATTAAAGTCACGATTGACCCGACTAAGATAGGGGAGTTAATTGGCCCCGGTGGGAAGAATGTTCAAGGCATTATAGCTCAAGCCGGAGGCAAAGAGCTGGTTTCAGTTGATATTGAAGATGACGGGACGGTTTTGATCTCTTCGGCTGACGCTAATGCCGCCAAAATCGCTGAAGATTTAGTCAAGGCCCAAACTGCGTCAGTTGAGCTAGGCCAGATTTACGAAGGCGAGGTCAAATCAATTTTGAAAGATAGAAATACTGGTAAGGAAATCGGGGCAATCGTTGAAACTTTACCCGGGAAAGATGGAATGGTTCATATCTCGGAGATTGCTAACCGTCGGATTGAAAAGGTGTCAGACGAACTGAAGGTTGGACAACGTGTTAAAGTCAAAGTTGTGAATATTGACAGCGAGCGCGGCCGCGTTGCCCTTTCAATAAAGAAAGTAAACGGCGAGGATAAGGCTGTTGACAAAAGCTAAGGTTTATGTTAACCTGAAAGTAGAGTTAAGGGTTCTCTAAAGGTTTTAATTTGGATAAAGACGAAAGTATTTCGCTTTTGGCTGATGAAGTTAAGGCTTGCCAGAAATGCCCCCTTTATAAATTTGCAAAAAACCCCGTGCCGGGCAGCGGAAGTGTTAATTGCGAAGTCATATTTGTTGGCGAGGGGCCGGGGGAGAAGGAGGACGAGCAGGGCTTACCCTTTGTCGGCTCGGCGGGTAAGCTTCTGGACGAACTCCTTGAATCAATTGGTTTAAAAAGAGCTGATGTTTATATCGCTAATATTGTCAAACACCGACCGCCCGGCAATCGTGACCCGAAGCCTGAAGAAGTAGAGGCCTGTTGGCCGTATCTTTTACGCCAGATCGAAATAATCAAACCGAAATTAATCGTCTGCCTGGGGAGACACTCTTTGGGACGGTTCTTGCCAACTATCGGGCCGATATCTTCCGTTCACGGGAGATGTTTTAAAAAAAGCAATCAACATTTTATGGCTCTTTATCACCCCGCAGTTGCGCTTTACAATGGTTCGTATCGGAAAACCCTTTTTGAAGACTTTAAAAAAATAAAAATAGCATTGAAGAAAATTAAATGATTAACCAACTAGACAATTGCTCAATTGTGAGATTGTAAATTGTCAATAATTTGAACTCTTAAGAAAGGAAAAATATAAGAGATGGAAAATAATAAAAATAATGGCCAAGCGAAACAAGCGGTCTATCATGCTTCTTTAGAGGATTTTCGTCCCAATTTTCGCCGGGGCGCATCGGATCGATTCGCCTCGATGCGCCAAGACGGGCGAAGCGGGTACCAGAATCGAGGCGGGTCGGGAAATGGTTTTAGTGGTTCGCGAAACAGAAGTCACAGTCAAACTAATCGGGCCGATCGATTAAGAAATCGCAATGGAGGTAATGTTAAATTTTCTGCCGGTGCTCCTGCTCAAAAGATGGTGACATTTAAGGCCTCTAAAACGCTAAAACTCTCTCATCTCGGTGGTCTTGAAGAAGTCGGCCGGAATATGTCCTTTTTGGAATTTGGCAATGATATATTGGTAGTTGATGCCGGTTTTAGCTTCCCGACCGATGATATGCCTGGAGTTGACTATGTTATCCCGGACGTATCATACTTGCAAGAGAACAAAAAAAGGATTAAGGGGATAGTTCTGACTCATGGCCACATGGACCATATCGGCGCAATTCCCTATATAATCGAAAAGCTTGGCAGCCCGACCATTTATGGGACTAATCTTTCGCTCGGCATTTTGAAAGAAAAGCTTGAAGAGTTTGGTCTTAAGGATCGGGTTAAAACGGTTGTGGTAAATCCTGAAAAGGACGTGCTGCAGCTGGGGGTTTTTAAAGTCAGCTTTTTTAGAGTAAATCACAATATTCCTGACACGGTTGGGTTGGTGATTGAAACTCCGATTGGCAAGGTAGTAAATACGGCTGACTTTAAATTTGATTTAACTCCGATTAATGAACCGGTGATTGATCTAGGGCGGATCGCCGAAATTGGCAAAAACGGCGTTTTAGTTTTGATGATTGACTCAACTGGGGCAAGAAATGCTGGTTATGCTATTTCGGAGAGTGAGATCAAAAATAACTTAAGGGAGATTTTTGCTAAGTCTCGTGGCCGCGTTTTTATTGCTTCCTTTTCAACTTTGATTTCCAGAATTCAGCAGATTGTTGATGTAACGGCCGAGATTAACCGCAAGCTGACTGTAACCGGCCGTTCGATGCTCTCCACTATTGAAGTTGCCTCGAAGCTTGGCTATCTCAAGGTTCCGGAGGGACTTATCGTAACCGCTCAGCAGGGTTCAAGATTGCCTGATGACAAGCTGATTATTTTGTCAACCGGCACGCAGGGCGAGGATGCTTCTGCTTTGACTCGAATGAGCCGCGGGGAGCATAAATTCTTCAAAATTCGCAGAGGCGACACGGTAATTTTGTCGAGCTCGATTATTCCGGGCAACGAGCGCCAAGTAGTTGAAGTCTACGATAATCTTCTTCGCGCCGGCGCCAAAGTGATCGATTACAAACAGATGGACATTCACACTTCCGGTCACGCTCATCAGGAAGAGCTGAAAACGATGATGCGGCTCTTTAATTCAAAGTATGTCTTTCCTATTCACGGCAATCGCTATATGCGCCAAGCCAATGCTGATTTGGCTAAGTCGCTTGGGATGGAGGAGGAAAACCTGATCGTCATCGACAATGGCGAGGTGGTTGAATTTACTCCAACGAAATGCGAGATCCTTAAGATCAAAGTCCCGACCTCTTTTGTTTTGGTGGACGGGCTGGGAGTTGGCGATGTCGGTAATATCGTGCTTCGCGACCGTCAGGCAATGGCCGAGGGCGGTATCTTTGTCGTCATTTTGACGATTGATCACAAGACCTCGCAAATTGTAACTTCGCCTGACATTATCTCGCGCGGCTTCGTTTATATGCGCGCCGCCGAAGATTTGATTCATCGAGCCCGCCAGGAGATCAAAAATATTTTCCGCCGCCACACGTTGCAGGGCAAACCGGCTGACTGGAGCTATATCAAAACTACACTTCGCGAAGATATGGGTGAGTTTTTGTTTAACGAAACCAAAAGACGTCCTATGGTGATACCAGTGATTATTGAAGTATAAGGCTCTTAACGGACTCTTATCTTTTTGCTAAAATATAGTAGATGGCAAAGCGTGGGCGTAAACCCAAGAACCCTAATGTTTTTGAGTCAATAAATCCCGAACTAACGAGGGAGATTTTTGGCGTGATCCTTGCGATCGTGGCCATAATTTTGATCTTGGCCGAGTTTAACGCTGCCGGCAAGCTCGGCGCTACCTTGTTTTCTCAGATAAAATCGTTTTTCGGTGCCACTGCCTATGTCGTAACTTTTTGGATCGGCTTTTCGGCAATTTATGTTTTAGCTCCCGATTTTATGCGCCGCTCCAAAGCAATTCTTTGGGGTTCACTAATTTTTCTGGTTTTATTTTCAGCTCTGATCGCTCCCTTTGGCTCATCCGGAGGCGTTGTTGGCAACTCGCTTTTTAGTGCTGTTCAGTCGCTCACCGGCCAGTTTTTGGCAATCGTTATTTTCCTGGGGCTTTGCCTAGCGGCTCTCATTTTTACCTTCAATTTTTCAATCGTTAGTTTTATCAAAAGCGCCCGGATGAAAGCAGAACAGGGGTATACCGGCTTGAATGTGAGGGAGGGGGGAGTTTCTGTTTTTAGGACGGTTCGACGCCGAATCGGTATGGGTGATGATAGGAAGAAGCGTGAAGAGGGAGTTCCGGTTATGACAACGCCTGACGGGACCTGGGAATTTCCTTCAACTGAACTTCTCGAGGAGTCAACTGGCAAAGCTCAGCCGGGTAATTTAGCCAAAAATGCCGAGATAATTATTAAGTGCTTGGCTGATTTTGGAATTGATGCTTCACCCGGGACGATTAATGTCGGTCCGACGGTTACTCAATACGAGCTTAAACCAGCTGAAGGGGTGAAGATAAATAATATTGTTTCGCGCTCCGATGATTTGGCTTTGACTTTGGCGGCTCACCCAGTCAGGATTGAGGCGCCGATTCCGGGTAAGTCGGCAGTGGGGATTGAAGTACCAAATAAGGTGGTGGCCCGTGTTGCTCTGCGCGATTTGCTGGAATCGGAAACTTTCAAAAAGAGATCGTCAAATCTGACTCTTCCCCTTGGTCTTGATGTTTCGGGCCATGTTATTTTAGCTGATTTGAAAAAAATGCCCCATATGCTAGTTGCTGGGGCGACAGGTTCAGGTAAATCCGTCGGGTTAAATTCGGTCCTTTTATCTCTTCTTTTTCAGAATTCGCCGAAGGATTTGAGAGTTCTTCTGGTTGACCCAAAGAGGGTTGAATTTACCTCATACAACGGAATTCCCCATCTTTTGACCCCGGTGGTAGTTGAGGTGGAGAAAACGGTTAATCTTTTGCGCTGGGCAATCGCGGAAATGGACAGAAGGTTTAAGCTTTTTGAGCAAGTTGGCTCGAGAGACATCGAGTCTTATAATGGCAAAAACGGTAATTCAAACCAAGGTGGCGAAGGGCGCTCTCAAGAATTGCCTTATATTGTCATTGTTATTGACGAGCTGGCTGACCTTATGGCCCAGGCGGCCAATGAAGTCGAAGCGGCGATTGTCCGGCTGGCACAGCTTGCCAGGGCAACCGGTATCCATCTGGTTATTGCTACCCAGAGGCCAAGCGTTGACGTTTTAACTGGTTTGATTAAAGCCAATATTACTTCGCGGGTAGCTTTTGCCGTCGCCAGTCAAGTTGACTCACGTGTTATTATCGATCAAGCAGGAGCAGAAAAGCTTCTAGGCAATGGCGACATGCTTTTCTTGGGTGGCGAATATAATAAGCCCAAACGCGTTCAGGGGGCATTTATCTCCGAGCATGATGTTAAAAATGTAACTGATTTTCTCAAGCGTCACGGTTCGGCAGTTTATGACAATTCCATTACTGAATATCATGAGGTCGCTGGTATAAAAAGCCGCGGCACAGGCACGGCGGGAGGGTTTTCCAGCGGCTCTGACCCTCTTCTTGAAGAGGCAAAAAATCTTGTTGTCGATTCGGGGAGGGCGTCAGCATCCTTTTTGCAAAGAAGGCTCGAGGTCGGTTATGCTCGAGCGGCAAGACTGCTTGATCTTATGGAGGAAGAAGGCATCATCGGGCCGGGACGGGGAGCAAAACCGAGAGATATTTTAGTCGGTTCAATAGATAAAAGGAACTACGACAGGGAGCGTTTCGAGGAAGAGGGAGAAGATCGCCCTCGGTTCGGAAGATACCGCTAAGAGAATCGCTTTATATTTTCTGATTTTTCTGTATTTTGAGTTTAGTCTGTCTGCCGCCTGCCTGACGGCAGTCGGGGCAGACAAAAATTTTCTTCTGAAGGAGTCTAGTGGCTTTTAGGCACAAAAAGATAGAAACACAAAAGACGGTTGGCAGACGCCTTAAGGAGGCTCGTCGAAAGAAGAGACTATCAATCGAACAAGTTGAAGAGGCGACTAAAGTAAGAGCCAAATATCTTGAGGCAATAGAAGCGGATCACTGGAAACAGTTTCCCAGCTTTATTTATGTTTTAGGTTTTGTCCGCCGTTACAGCGATTTCTTGGGCCTTGATAGCCGGAAGATAGCTGAGGAATTTAAGCGCGAATTTGGCCATACGCCCCGCGCCTTTCCTTTAAAATCTCAAAGGGAAAAGCTGGTTGTTAATCGCTTAATTATCACTCCCAGGTTGGTTCTTGGGATTGCTGCTATTGCCGTAGTGGTTTTGATCGTCGGCTATATTATTTATTCAGTCGAAAAATTCTCGCGGGCGCCCCAGCTTGAGGTTACTTTTCCCCAAACCGAGGTGGTAACTCAGAAAGATATTGTGATTGAAGGCAATACTTCATCAACGGCTATAGTTGAAATTAATAATCAACTTGTTAGTGTTGACGATGCGGGGCATTTTTCCCAAGCGGTTGAATTAACTCTCGGCGTAAATTTTTATGAGATTAAGTCGAAAAGCCGTCTTGGCAAAGAATCAACTAAAGTGTTAAAAATATTGTACGAGGCAAATCAATAAAATGTGATTGGGGGCGGGAGGCTCAATGGCGAGAAAAACGAAAATTGAGGGGAGAAAACTGAAAACTGATACAAGCATAAGTTCAGGCAAGAAGCGCGCCCTTGAGGCGGCAATTTCTGTCATTGAAAAGCAGTTTGGCGCCGGAGCGATCATGAAAATGGGCCAAACTAAGAGTATGAATGTCGGGGTTATTCCAACCGGCTCGCTTTCTTTGGATTTGGCTCTTGGTGTGGGTGGCGTACCGCGTGGTCGGATAATTGAGATTTTTGGTCCCGAAGCGTCAGGCAAAACCACTCTTGCTTTATCGATTGTTGCCCAAGCTCAGAAAAGCGGAGGGATGTGCGCTTTTGTTGATGCCGAGCACGCTTTTGACCCTGATTATGCCACAAAACTTGGTGTAGACACCGATGGTCTGCTTATTTCCCAGCCGGATACCGGCGAGCAGGCGCTGGAGATCACTGAAACTTTAATTCGTTCAAACGCCCTTGATGCAATTGTCATTGATTCGGTTGCAGCGCTTGTGCCGCGAGCGGAAATTGAAGGAGAGATGGGGGATGCGATGGTCGGGGTTCAGGCAAGATTGATGAGCCAGGCTCTGCGCAAGATCACCGGTACTGTTTCGAAATCAAAAACGGCAGTTATCTTTATTAACCAGATTAGAATGAAGATCGGGGTTATGTTTGGCAATCCGGAAACGACAACCGGCGGAATGGCGCTTAAGTTTTACTCGTCGGTTCGGCTTGACACCAGGCGGGTTGAGCAAATCAAGCGCGCCGATGAGGTGATCGGCAATCGAATCAGGGTCAAAGTAGTCAAAAACAAAGTTGCTCCGCCTTTCAGGATGGCCGAATTTGAGCTAATGTACTCGACGGGTCTCTCGCAATCTGGGGAGGCCATCGATCTCGGGATGAAATACGGGCTTGTTTTGAAAGCTGGAGCCTGGCTGACTTTGGCTGAGCCCAAAAAGCTGGGTGCGGAAACGGATAAGCTGGGCCAGGGTAGAGAATCCGCCAGGGGCTATCTCGATAAGAACCCGAAATTATTGGAGAAACTGGTTGATGAAATCAAAGCTCGCTTTCAAGAGGAATCAAAAGAAGATTCTTAATTATGCTCTCTGGTTAATTGGGCGAAGAGCAAGAACCCAGAGGGAAATCGAAGAAAAGCTCTCTCGGAAGGGATTTGATAAAAGCGAGATCCTGAAAACCGTAGACAAACTCAAACAGCTCCGGCTGCTTGACGATAAAGAGTATTCCCTTTCATATATTAAGGCAAGCAAGTCCTTAAAACCCAAGGGACGTTACCGACTTTTGCTTGAGCTGACAAAGCACGGCGTTGATAAGGGGACGGCCCAGCTTGCTCTTGATGAGGAACTAGAGGATACAGGCACTCTGGCCGAAACGGCGCTCAAATCTTATCTCAAGCGAAGCGGCGGACTTTCTAAAGAAAAATTATATCAGCGCTCGATGGGCTTTCTTTTGCGCCGGGGTTTCTCGCTTGATGAAGCAAAAAAAGCGGTTAAAAAAGTTTTGACTTCTGCTTCTTCTTCTGATAATTTTGACTTATGATTGCCAGATTTTTTAAACCAAAACTTCCAGATAGAAGAACGAAAATCGTATGTACTATCGGGCCGGCAACTTCCAAGGACTCGACTTTACGCAAATTGGTCAAAGAGGGAATGGATTTTGCTCGTTTTAATTTCTCTCACGGGCACCTATCGGAGTTTGAACAATGGGCAAAAACAATTAGGAAATTTGCTAAGGCGGAGCGGCGCAAGGTGGAGATTATTCAAGATCTGCAAGGGCCAAGAGTAAGGGTGGGTACATTGGCTCATGAGGGGCGGACAATCATTGCTGGTCATAAGGTCGTTCTGGTTTTTGACGCAAAGGCCGAGCTCCGCCGAGGCGAAATTCCGATTGAAAACGATATCGGTTTGGACTTAAAGCGCTCTGATAAGATTTTAATGGATAGGGGGTTGATTGAACTTGAGGTTAAAAAGATAGAAGAGCTACGGGTTGTTTGCCGCGCTTTGACCTCGGGGCATATTTTTACCGGCAAAGGCGTTAATTTGCCATCTACTGAAAGTAAGGCCGCTCTAACTCAAAAGGATCTCGAGGATATAAAGCATGGTCTTGAGATGAGAGTTGAGTGGATAGCGCTCTCGTTTGTTGAGGGCGCGGACGATATACGGGAGCTTAAAAAACATATTAAGGACTCGGTTAAAATAATCGCCAAGATTGAGCGGCCTCAGGCAATTCATAATTATCACGATATTGTCGAGGCGGCTGATGCGGTGATGATTGCCCGGGGCGATTTGGGCATTGAAATTCCGTTTTGGAAACTACCGGTTATTCAAAAGCGGGCGATAAGACGAGCTCGAAATGCGGGAAAACCATCGATTGTTGCTACCGATATGCTCGGCTCGATGGTTGTGGCCCAGCGCCCGACGAGGGCGGAGATTTTGGATGTAGCCAACGCGGTGATAGACGGGGCGAGCGCGGTGATGCTCTCTGATGAAACAGCAGTTGGCAAGCATCCGGTTGAGGCATTAGTTGCAATGCGAAAAATTATTGAAGAAGCCGAAGATTTCAAACGAACTCACGAGCTGAAAAGCTTATTGTAGGGCAAAGGACAAGGGTTGCTTTTTGAGCTCTTTTTTTTTAAAATAAGGGCTACTACGGCTTGACTTTCGGGTTAAGCTGTAGTATAGTCCAGTGTTTCGCCTCTGAAGTACTTGAGGCGAAGCGTTTGTACATTGACGTAAGGTGGCGCTTGAGCGCCGCTATCGCACCACACTCGCACCTGCCCTCCGTAGCTTTACGCGAAGGAGGGGCACACAGAAAGGATGAAGCAACAGATGAAGCCGACGCGACTTGAAGCTCTGGTTGCTGTTGCTTTTGCGCTTTTTGTTCTGCTCGTTGCAGGGTGGAATGAGCGGCGCGAAGCACGGCAGGAGCGGAAAGCAGACCAGCATGCAGCGTTCCACTGGGAGGCTGTCTACTACGGTCTGCCGCCGGAGGGGGTTAAGGCGTATGAGCTCGCTTGCGAGCGAAACGCCGACAACCCTCGGTTCGAGCGACGTCGCGCTCTACGGCAGCTGGCTCTGCACTACTCGGGCGATCTCTTACCCGGGAGTGATGCGGAGGAAGCTGTCCGCTGGGCGCACCGCTAGCATGGCTTCAACCCCGATCCGCCCTCGGGCGGGCGGGGACAACGCGAGGGAGGGATCTGGCATGACGGACAGCCCTATCGTTGAGTCGTTGGCCGGCGGCGAGGATCACTCGCCGGGTAGCCTCACGAAGGAAGAACTTCGGGAGGAGAACCGGCGGCGACGCAGGAAGAAGCGGAAGGAGAGCCGCAAGAGCAATGGCGGCTCTCGCCGCCAGCCCTGCACAGGCCGTCGTGTCAACGGCCACCGCTAGGGGGTGGTGTCGTACACAGGGGCCGGGGTCTGTATTGACCCGGCCCCTCTTGCTGTCTGAAACTGGTGCCGAGGGAGGTGAACCCAAGTGGCACCGAGGGCAAAAGCGATCAAATTGCCGCTCATGGCAGCTGACATCGTGGCGATCTTGCCTCACCGCTTCCCGTTCCTTCTCGTAGATCGTGTTGTCGAGCTGGAGCCGGGCAAGCGGGTGGTTGGACTCAAGAACGTCACGGCCAACGAGCCCTGGGCGCAGGGTCACTGGCCGGAAACGCCGGTCCTGCCGGGTGTTCTTCAACAGGAGGCGCTGTATCAGCTTGGTGGCATTCTGGCTGTGAATAGTGAGTTTGACGGCCGGAAGCCGGTGCGTGGGAATATCTCGGCCGTCGAGAAGGTTCGCTACCGCGGGGATGGCGTAATCCCGGGCGACCAGCTGGTCCTCGAGGTCGTGTCTCTTCGCGGAAAACCCGGTGTTGGTATTCTGAAGTTCAGGGGTGCCGCTCGGGTTGGTGAACTCGAAGTCTGTACGATTGAGGAGTTCACCCTCGCTGTTGAGTTCGCCGAGACCTGATCGAGCTGCGATGTGGTGGCATACAGGGGCGTCCTGAGCGTAGTCGAAGGACGCCCTTTGTGGTTTTATAGATATTCTTAACCTGATTTGCTAATATTTAACCAGACGGAGAGATGCAGGAGCGGTTTAACTGGCAGACCTGGAAAGTCTGTGCGCGGGAAACTGCGCCGTGGGTTCGAATCCCACTCTCTCCGCCAGCATATGTTGTGTCGACTGAGGGGTAGACGCAGCCTGTGCGGGAATGGAACTTGAAAGGCATAAGATTAACTTGAGTGCTGCGAGAGCGAATGATAATATGGGAGTGAGCAAAAGGATAAAATGACTGTGAAAAAAACCGCTTTAAATTTGTTTAGTATTTTGTCAGGGTTGTTAATAATTTTTTACCCGTTTTTTGTCAATGCTTCTATTGATATTTACTATGATTGGACTTATTCAATTGGTGGGACTCAGGACGAAGAAATCCGAGATATTGTTATAGATTCATCTGGAAATGTGTATTTTGTGGGATATTTTAAAGGCACGGTAGATTTTAACCCCACAGGTGGAATTGATAGTCATACCTCTGCTGGTGATAGAGATATCTTTTTAACAAAAATTAACTCAAACGGAAGCTATGGTTATACTTATTCAATTGGAAATACCGGCAAGGATGATGGCATGGGCATAGCAGTTGATGACTCTGACAATGTATATATAACGGGGCAATTTTCACTGACAGTAGATTTTAACCCCACCGGCGGGACGGATAATCATGCAAGCAATGGGGGGCAGGACATATTTTTAACAAAAATCAATTCAGATGCTACATACGGATACACCTATACTGTGGGTGGAAATAGCTTAGATGAGCCTTCTGAAATAACACTCGACTCATTAAATAATATTTATATCTCCGGTTATTTTTACGATACAGTAGATTTTAACCCCACAGGCGGAACTGACAATCATGCGAGCAATGGTGAAAACGATTCGTTTTTATTGAAAATTAATTCCGACCAAACCTACGGATATGCCTATACGATTGGTGGTCTCAATTTTGATGGCGGCAGTGCTGTTGACTGTGATTCATCTAATAATGTTTATATTTCAGGATATTTTACTGGTTTCAATATTGATTTGAACCCCACTGCCGGAATTGATAATCATACTAGCAATGGAAATCGTGATGGATTTTACACTAAAATTAATTCCGATGGAACTTATGGATACAGCTATTCTTTTGGCGGTAGTAGCGCAGACGGCAGCTCCAGTATTGTTCTTGATTCATCTGACAACATTTATATTACTGGTGGTTTTTTTGGCACCGCCGACCTTGATCCGACAGCGGGAACAGAAAATCATACCAGCAGTGGCAGCGCAGATTTCTATTTGATAAAAATTAATTCCGATGATTCATTCAACTTTGCTTACACTTTTGGCGGAACGGAAGGCGACTATTGCTATAAAGCAGAGATTGACTCTCACGGAAATATGTATTTAGTTGGAGGATATCAAGGAACAGCGGATTTTGACCCCACTGCAGGTACTGATAATCATACTGCCGTAGCATGGTATGACGCATACTTAGTGAGGATTGAAGCGGATGGAAGCTATGGAGGAATGTATAATTTTGGTGGAATTGACACTGATATTGCCTATGCAACAGCGATCAATAGTTCCGGAACTTTTTATATCGGGGGTTATTTTATGGAAACGGCTGATTTTGATCCTGGGACAGGGACGGAAAACCATACTAGCAACGGAGGTTACGATATATTTTTGTCAAAGTATTCAATAGATTCTGCCCCTCCCATAATTAATAGTGTCAATCTTAGTGAGGGCCAAGTTATCTCTGGGTCTTACCACATAGAAACTTATGCTGAAGATGCCAAGAGCGGTGTGAAAAAAGTAGAATTTTTCATTGATGATAGTTTTCGATCTGAAGATTACAACAATCCTGCATATGACTACGAGTGGGACACCACCGGCCTTGCTGACGGTTCATATAGGGTTGGGGTTGTTGCTTATGATAATCAGAATAACATGGCACAAGTTACTTATAATGTGCTAGTTGCAAATAGATCGTCACAAGTTTCGGTCGCCAGCGAATTGCCACAGACGGGAAGTGATTTAGGAAATTCATTTTAGACCTTTTGGTTTAATGGGACGTTTTGAAAATATGCGCCACAATAATGGTTTTGACAAGAGGCATTATGGCGAGTGAGCCAAAGGAAGAAAAAGACTATGGAGCGCTTTTCATCCCGGGCGGATTGCTCCTGGGGTTAGGTGTCGCGCTTTTAATTGACCCGGGCCTGGTTCCTGGCGGACTGCTTGCTGGTCTTGGCGCAGGCTTTATCGCTTGGGCGATTGTAAGGGTAGCGAAGAAGTAAGGCGGTCAAGATTTTGCTAGCAAAAATATTTTGGTAGAGTAAATTTAATTTTTAGGGGGTAAAATGCCAAAGCCAACTCAATATGCGACCCCGATTTGCATCGTTCTTTCAATTGTTGCTGTGATTGGAGTCGTTTTGGGCTTTTACCTTAAAAATCCGCTTATCCCGACCATTTTAGTTTTACCGGCTGTGGCTTATGAGGTTTATCGCACAGAGGGGAAGTCAACCCGCTGGTCATCAATAGGGATCTTGCTTCTTATAATCGCCGAACTCGTTTTGATATTTGCGAAGGTGAATTTTGATTTGGCGGGCTATCTCGGCCAAGGCGAGAAATATGTCGGCGGTTATCTGGTGCCACTTGGGGATATCAAAGTCATAACCCCGGTTATTATTGCCGTCTTATCGATTGTTCTTTTCTTTAGGACTTATGGCAAATACACGAAATGGCTGGCGGTTGTCATTTTTGCCTCTTGTTTTGCGATTATATACATAATCAACCCATCATTTTTCAGCCAGCTGATTAAGGTTGTTGTTGACGAAGGGCTGTACCGAATCAGATATTAAAATGATATATCTTGCCCCGATTGCGGGTTATATATTGGGCTCAATCAGTCCCTCATATTTTTTGGGAAGAGTTTTGCGCCATATTGATTTACGCGAATATGGCGACGGAAATTTGGGGGCGACTAATACTAAACGCGTTTTAGGGCTTGCTCCGGCCGTGATCACGGCTATTTTTGATCTTTCTAAGGGGGTACTGGCGCTTTATATTGCCATATTACTTGGGGCACCCGACTGGCTTGCCTATTTGACGGGGCTTCTTGCGGTTGTTGGTCATATTTTTCCCTTTTATTTGGGCTTTCGCGGCGGCCAGGGTGCGGCCACGGCCATGGGGCTTTTGTTCTATAGTTTTTATCAGATAATCACCGGTAAAATCTATAATTTAGCTCTTGATACCCTTTTAGCATTGGTTGTTTTGGGTGTATTGGCTCTTGGCGTTTATTTTATTTCAAGACGAGGAAATATTGTCGGCCTGGTTACACTGCCCGCGGCAATTGCTTTGGTTTTTCTTGTCCTACCGCTTAAAACCGTTCCTATTTATCTGGCCATTATCTTTGCTTTCCATTTTTCTATTCAGGTTTTTAATCTAGCTAAGGGCAAGGCGACGTTAAATATTCCTGAGCAGGTATCAAGGCAGATATTCAATTGGCGCTCGATCGCGAGGCCTCTCGCGGCACTTTTTGTAGTGATTTCATTTTTTGTCTCGCATAATATTTTGCTTTATTTTGTTGGCGTGATCGCCTTGTTTTTTATTATTTTAGACCTCTTGCGGCTTTTAATCGGGCGTGTCAACTTTTTATTTTTTGCTAAATTGAAGGGATTTTTTAAGGAGAAAGAGAAAGCTAAGTTTTCCTCAATGACCTTGTTTTTAACGGCGGTATTTATTTTGTATTTGGTCTTTCCGGGCAATATTGCCTCGGTGGCAGCGCTGTTTTTGATATTTGGCGATTTAATGGCAAAAGTTTTCGGACTTATCTTTGGCAAAACCAGGTTTGTCACCAAAACGCTTGAAGGCACGACAGCTTATTTTATTTTTTCGCTTTTGGCGGGGTTTATTTTCTCGCTTTTTACTCCATTGCCATTTTGGATTCTATCTATTGGCGCGTTGACCGCTGCCCTAGTTGAACCCCTTTCAATCTTTGGCATTGATGATAACTTTACCGTGGGGCTGATTTCCGGCTCGGTGATGTACGCGCTATTAGTTTTGGTTTAATTTGACTTTTCTGATTTCTGGTGTTGAACTAAGTTCATGGATCACACCGAAGAGATAAAAAAACGTATCGATATCGTTGATTTTATCAAGGCGTATTTGCAGTTAAAAAAAGTCGGCATCAATTACAGCGCCTTATGCCCTTTCCACGGCGAAAAAGCCCCTTCATTTATGGTTTCGCCCGAGCGCCAATCCTTTAAATGTTTCGGCTGCAATGAATCGGGGGACGTAATTTCATTTTTTATGAAGATGGAGGGTCTTGAATTTTCGGAAGCGTTGCGGATTTTGGGCGAGAGAGTGGGGGTTCAGGTCAGTTTTCGGCCCAAAGAAGAGGTGGATAGGGAGAAATCTAGGCGCGATCGTATCTTTAAAATAAACCTGTTAGCGGCCAAATATTATAAGGTGGTCTTGCACTCTAAGGCGGGGAAGAAAGCCCTAGCTTATCTCGAAGGTCGAGGCTTAAGTTTAGAGACGATTGAAAAACTAAAATTGGGCTATGCCTCGCCGGTCAATGAGCTCGAAAAATACTTTAAAAAATACGGTTTTTCCTACCAGGAAATAGCTCTGGCCGGTCATCCTGAGCGCTTTCGCTACCGCATAATTTTTCCAATAATCGGTGTCTTAGGTCAGGTAGTTGGCTTTTCCGGTCGGATTTTTGAAAAAGAATTGCCTAAAGGTGTATCAGCTCATCCAAAATATCTGAATACCCCCGAAACGCCTGTTTTTCACAAATCAAAAGCGCTTTACGGGATAAATATCGCCAAAGACGCGATTAGAAGCGTAAAAAGAGTGATCGTTGTGGAGGGCCAAATGGATGTTGCCGCGGCTTTTGAGGCTGGTTTATATGAGGCGGTGGCAACTTCAGGAACGGCAGTAACCCGGGAGCATCTGAAGGCACTTTCTCGCTACACGCCTAATATTATTTTCGCGTTTGACGAAGATGAGGCTGGGGAAAAAGCGGCCAAAGCAGCTGTAGAACTTGCTTATGAGGAGGCACTTGAGCCACGCCTTACAATCCTTTCCGGTTATAAGGATATCGGGGAAATGGTTGAAAAAAACAAAAAAGCTCTTGCTAAAGCTGTTGACGGTGCCTTGCCGCCGGTCGAGTGGCTAGTCGAAAGAACTCAAAGAAAATTGGCCGCCCATAAGATGGAGGCGACTGATAAAAAAATCCTTGTTAGGGAAGCGCTGCCGATGATTAAAAGAATGCAAGATGAGATAGAAAGGGCCCATTATGTTGAGTATTTGTCTGCCGCTGTCGGAGTTCCCCGAATTTCGGTAGAGAAGGCTTTGGAAGAAGCGAAGGCTCCCGCATCCTTAAAATCAGATCAAAAACAATCAGCGAAGCCCGATTTTGAAGCCGACTATCTTTCCTTTGTTATTAATTTCCCCGGCGCAGCGGAAAAACTGGGTTTAAGCAGAAAGGTAAAGCTCAAAAATCCTGATTATAAAAAAATTTACGAAGCCGCTCTGGCCTGTTATGATAAAAGCAAAGCTAAGGAGTGCCTTTTGGGGTTATTGGGAGGGTTGCCGCGTGGAATGAAAGAAAAGATTACCTCCTCGGCGCTTGTCTGGGACCAAAGGTTTGCTGAAAATCCCCAAGCGGTAGAGATCGAGTTTGTGGCGATAAAAAGGAGACTTGAGAGCGATAGTTTAGAGTTGACAAAAGAGAGTTTTGCTAGTAGAATCGCCGAAGCGGAAAGTACTGGAGATCTAGACAAAGTCAAAGAATTACTTAAGGAGTTGCAAGAAAAACTAAAAAGTGGCGCTGACGGCTAATAGCTGTCAGCTGAAAGCTAAACTATGGCTAAGCGGGCAATTAAAATGCCGGTTGACAAGCGGGAAAGACTCACCCCAGAACTTGAGAAACTAATTACCAAGGGCGACCTTCACAGTTTTGTCACCGAGCACGAGATTTTACAGGCGATTCCCGAACCGGAAAGGAATATTCCTCTCCTGGATCAGCTTTACGCAACTTTTTTTGAGAAAGGCATACAGGTAGTCGAGAAAACTAGGCTTCTTGATATTGAATCATTTCTGGAGGAGGGCAAAGAAGAGCCGGCCAAAGCCGGTGAGCTTTCTGAAATTTCGGACGATTCGGTTAGGATGTATCTTCGTGAAATAGGCAAGGTTTCGCTTTTAACTGCTGATGAAGAAATGCGCCTCGCCAAGAGAATTGTTGCCGGGGATAAAGTCGCCAAGAAAAAGCTGGCCGAAGCCAACCTGCGCCTTGTTGTGTCAATTGCCAAAAAGTACATTGGCCGGGGACTATCGCTTTTGGATCTGATTCAAGAAGGCAATACTGGTCTCCTGCGGGCGGTCGAAAAATTTGATTTTAGAAAAGGTTATAAGTTTTCGACTTATGCTACTTGGTGGATTCGCCAGGCGATAACGAGGGCTATTGCTGACCATGCCCGAACGATTAGAATTCCGGTGCATATGGTAGAGACGATTAACAAAATGATCAGGGTTCAACGTCAATTGGTCCAAGAGCTCGGCCGTGAGCCGATAGTTAGTGAGGTGGCAAAAGAGATGGGCGTAACGCCCGATAAAGTAGAACACATAATGAAAATCTCCCAAGAAACGGTTTCGCTTGAATCGCCTGTTGGTGAGGAGGAGGACTCAAAACTCGGAGATTTTATTGAAGATAAAGACTCTCTCTCGCCGGAAGAAGCGACTATCCGCTCGATGATGAAGGGCGATCTGGACATTTTTTTGGAATTTTTGTCTCCTCGGGAGCAGAAGATATTAAAAATGCGCTTCGGCCTGGAAAGTGGGAGGACTCATACTCTTGAAGAAGTAGGGAAAGAATTTGGCGTAACTCGAGAGAGAATTCGTCAAATTGAAGCAAAAGCGCTGCAAAAGCTCAAAAAACATGAGTCCTCGGGAAGACTAAAAGATTATCTCGGGTAAAATTAGGCCCTCGCCGGCTCTTTTAGTTCCTTAATTTCTTTCAGTTTTAAGTTCTTCAGGCTCTCATCGCCCTCAAAAACTTTTCTTAAAACGTGCGAGGCATATTCGCCAGAAACGAGAGTGGGAATTATGACCAAATCGACCCCGTCCTTATAAAGCTCTAATGCATCTTGGGTAGAATTAGCGCAGACAATAATCTGCAAATCCCTATTCAATTTTTTATAGGTTTTAACTAATAGTTTATCCTCTTCAAATTTATCAATTGTGGAGATTAGCATTTTGGCCTTCTCAACAGATAGCTCCTCGGCAATATCGTGATCGACTGCGTCACCGTATATACAGGGCTGATTTTTTTCGACTAGTTCCTTCATTTTACGCGGGTCGACATCAACGACGACGACATCGCGATTTTCCTTCTTCAGGGTTTCAAGTATTACCGAACCGATTCTGTTGCAGCCGACTAGAATTGTGTGATTTTTGAGCTCCTCGGGTAGATTCAGCATTAATCCGTCTTTTTTGCTAGACCGGATAAAGCCTAGGTATGGTCTCAGAGCGGCATAGATTCTGTCGGAGTGAGAAATGAGATAGGTTGAGACAAAGACGGTGATGATGGCGACGAGGGAAACGAGAGAAACAGCGCTTTGGGGCAGGATTTCAAGCTTCGCTCCAAGTATTGCAACAATGAAAGAAAATTCGCTGATCTGGGTAAGGGTAATTCCGGTAATAAAGCTGGTTCTTCTTCTAAAGCCCAAAGCCGACATCACTATTATTACTATAATTGGGTTGACGATCAGGATAAGCAAGGAGAATATTAGGGCTGGGCCTATTTGGGTGAGGAAATTATCAAAGGCGAGGGTAGTGCCAAGATAAATGAAGAAAACCATAATAAAGAAGTCCCGAAGCGGTTTGGTTTTTGCTGCTACGTGAGCACTGTAGGGCAGGGGGGCAAGGGAGATACCGGCCAGGAAAGCCCCAATTTCGGCCGAGAACCCTAGCGCTAAAGCGATAATGGCTAATAAGAAACACCAAGCTAATCCTGAAAGAAAGAGTAGCTCCTGGTTCCTGGCGATGCGATGGAAGACGGGGGGTAGGACATAGCGGGCAACGAGGTAAGTCAAAGCGAAGAGAATGATTGCTTTAATCAGGGTTTGGAAAGTGATTTGAAGCGGTGTTAGGTTTTGGAGTGATGCACTAAAGCCGGAGGAAAGGGCAAGGAGAAGAATGGCGACAAAATCTTGAATTAGAAGCACGCCGATTAAAATCTTGCCGTGTAAGCTTTCGAGATCATTTCTGTTTGATAAAAGAGTAATAATAATTGCTGTTGAAGAAAAGGCGAAAGCCGCTCCCAGATAGATGGCCCCAGTATTAGTTAGTCCAATTGCTTTGGCGGCAAGATAATAAACTATGCCTGAAATCACGATTTGGGCTATCCCGATAACCAGGGCGGATTTTCCAACCTCAATTAGCTTGCGTGGGTTTAGTTCGAGCCCGATGAGATATAGGAGAAAGATAATCCCAATCGAGGCAAAGCTTTCGATCAGCTCACTATTTTCAACTAGGCTAAAGACAAATGGGCCGATGATAACCCCGGCGGCGAGATAAGCGAGAATTAGCGGCTGGCGAAGGGCTCTGGCAATTATGCCAAGCCCAGTCGCAACCACCAAAACCAAACCAAATTCAATTAGAAATGCTTGGTCCATCCTTTAGCTGTTATTTGAACCTTACCTGGATTGTAACGGTGTTTTTGTCTTCTCCGGTTGCGGCGTCGGTCTCGTATACCTCAATTGTTCCGGTGTCCGTGGTTGGCGAAGAGAAAGTTAGTGAAGCAGAGTATTTGCCCGGAAGACCGACGTCTGATGCTTCGGTAGTGATTGTGACGTTACCCAGGATTTGGCCGTTTGAATCTTTGATGCGGGCGTAAATGGTGTTCTCGAAAGCGATTGCAGATCCTGTGATGACAACCGGGCTGGTGACAAGTTGTTTGGCTACAGGCCTTGTTACGACAATCGGTTGCTCTTCTGTGGCGGTGGGTTGAGTTGAGGCAGTAGGACTAACTGTGGCTGTTCTTGTAATAGAAGGCGAAGCGACTGCACTGGCCGTGCTAGTTGAGGTTGCTTCGCTCTCCTCGCTGGTTTGGGTGGTTTGCCAGTAGAAGTATCCTGCTGCTGCAACGGCCAACACCAAAGCGACTACGATAAGGACTATTAGTGTTTTCGACCCGCCTCTCGGCGAGGCAGGTCCGCCTGCTGGTGGGGCAGTCCCGCCTGACTGCTTAGACTCGTCGGGCCCGCCCGCCCGCTTTGACTCGTCGGGGCTGGCCGGTGGGGCGGGGCTTTTTGCGTCTTGGGGCGCCGCTTGCTCTGGCGGCACCGGTTGATTTTCGTCTGCCATTTTTCCTCCTTGTTTTAACCATTATACCAAAGAAAGATAGATTTTTACCCTTTCTTTCTGAATTGTTCTTGGCGCTGTTTTAGAGAATGTGGCTTGCTGGCTGAACGGGAAAAGGAGTATTATAAATATAAAACTAGACAGAAGGGGGAAGATGGAAGAGAATAGAGTGCCGGGGAGCGCGCCGAAAGGTCTCGTGGGGTATAAAATAGCTGTTATTGTGCTTGCAGTTGCGGTTTTGGCTGTTTCGGGTGTGCTGGTATTTGTTTATTTGAATAGAAGTTCTGATTCAGGAGCGGGGACGACAGCAACTAAAACGCCGACTGCCGAGGCGTCATCGGCTGCGGCTTCTGGGCAGAGTGCGACTGTATCGGTTGGATCAAGCGCGTCTAGTCGGTCAACAGCTACGGTTGAATCAAGCGGGGAAGGTACAGTTGGAGCTGCCTCTTGCACGACATATGAGTATAATCTCGACGAATCGCTATGTCCAAGCCAGCCCCCGGAAAGAGTTTGTGGTGTAATTAGATATGTCTATGATAATGGTCAAGAGGCAACCCTGTCGAGCACTTTTACGAATGTATGCGAATATTGTTCCCAGTTTGACGCAAGTGGATTTTTAGAACTTCGTGGCACAAAAATGTACTCCAAGGGATACACAATGGGCCAATGCCAGTAGCAGAAACCATATTCTCTTTATGCCGTGAAAGATGAAGATGGTCATAAGGTTTTTAACTGTATTTGTGTTTGTAAAAGCAATCGAGTAATTCTTGGGGATACTGGGAGATCATCTCTGGGGTAAATCCGGGATCGCGACGAAATAATTTGGCGTTTATTGAGCATGATTGAATAAATGGGAACAAGGTACATAGTTCAATCGTGAATAGCAGACTGTTCATTAATATCTCCGAACCGATTTTGAATCTTTCTATCGGGCTGAGGGTTTTTTTGAGGCAACCAGATAATGTTTCGAGGTGTTTCCTATCGATTTCATTTTTATAATTATGCGCAAAGCCATTGCGTATTTTGTTTAATGCGTTGAGCTTTTCGTATAATTCCCAGCCGTGGGGAAAATAATCGAGGTCTGACAATAACTTAATTTTTTCTGAAAATCTCTGGTCCTCGATTCTTTTCGGATGGGGTATTACCAATAAAATAATTCTGTTTATCAAAATCTCGACAAAAAGGTGGGATTTTAGGATTACTGACAGATCGTCGCCGGTATTATTTATATAAGCCTTGAACTCACGCAGTTCTTTTACGTAATTGGTTTCAATTTTATATATTCTGTCGAGAATATTGTCTTCAGATATTTTTTTCATAAAGTTTAATCAAGAAATTTTAGTATATTTTTTCCCATCCGAAAAAATAAATTGCTCGTCGGTCAAAGTTAGGACGGGATATTTTGTGGATTTTTTGCATGGCCCAGTCATATGATCCTTCTTTTTAACATGATTCTCTTGATCAAACCAAGTTCTTTTTTGTTGAGTTGTTTCATCGAAAATACTTTATGACCAAGGATGGAATAGAGTATTGCCCCTTGGGGAATCGGTTTTTGGGGATACTTTATGTCTTTGTCTTTTTTGACCCTGCCAATTGCTTGAAAATTTTTAATTCTATAGTTATCGCAACTAAGCTTACCAATGGTACTACTACTCTGCCTATATACTCTAAGCGTAAAATCGTTTATATTTCCACCTAGAACAATGTACTCGATTTTCTCTTTAAGAATTGGGCTTTTAGAAATATAGCTCGGCACGATCGGGTTTGAAGACGTCGCGGATATCCCAAAAATTACTGTTTCCCTTCTCATTGTTTTATCCTAAAAAAAATTTCTTGAAATCGCCTCAAGTATAAACCTGTTAGTTCAAAAATTCAACCAGTCATATTTTTTCCGTTTGAGCCCTATAATTTTTCCACATTTTTGTGGTTATTTGTGGAATATAATCTCTCGAAATTTTTCGGACTTTAACCGTTTTATGCCTGAGCTGGTGTGCGCGAGCGAGGCGGTGGTATCCGTCTAGCAATGTCCACTTACCTTTGTTCCGCATTATATCAATTGGATATTGCATATCTGATTCAATGATTTTTTTGAAATGCGACGGTTCTTTTTCTGGGTTTTTTAGCGTTTGCGCAGGAGTTAAATTCCAATCGTCCGTGCCCTCTTGCTCCCAAACTGGAATTTCTAGATGCCAAACTAGCTCGTCAATGGGCATATCTTCCGCTTCGATCGGTAATTCCCAGACTTTTTTGTCGTCCCAGTCAAACTCAAATCCAGTGTCTTTAATGATCTGCGGCCTCGGGTCTAAATCCGGTGTTTTTCGAACGCCAGCCCCCAATTCGTGAAAACCATCGTTGGTATTTTTCATTGCCTTCCTCATATTTTTAGGATATTATTTTTCCTCTTTATTTCAAGGGTTCGGTTGATTTTTCTCGGTTTTAAAGGTAGAATTTGAACAGTTCTTTGAAAGTAATAAGATTCCGGTGTAGCTCAATGGCAGAGCGGGTGCCTGTTAAGCACTAGGTTGCTGGTTCGAGTCCAGCCACCGGAGCCAATTTGAATGATGAGTCTCGCTCTTTAGCAAAAATATGGTATGATGCTCTTGTGAACACGAAAGATAATCAGGCTAAATTTATCGAAGACTACAATTTACTTTTTAATGTTCCCAATAATAAAGCCAGCAAAGCTACTTGTGAGCAATATAGGAACGAACATACAAACGAGTTCAGAAATTCGGGGTGGTCTATAGATAAACATCGAAAAAAGTTTATGGACTGGATGTCCGGACAAGTTTACGAAGCGCATAAATAAAAAACCGAGATTTGCATGTAGCAATAAAAGTATTATAATTGAGATAAAGGCTAGACTTGCTGATTTTTAGGAGGGGAATGAGCCCGAAAAAAGCGCTTTGGCGCAAGGTTTCAAAACTCGTTTTAGTTTTATTTTTGATCTCCCAAGCCGTTCTTTTTGGTTTTAAAGGTGCTGATAGAGCCGAAGCGGCAAATATGTGGTTTGTGAAAGAGGGCGGGGCTGGGGACTGCTCGAGCTGGGCCAATGCCTGCGGTAATATCTTAACGGCAATTTCTACTGCGGCAGAAGGCGATACGATTGCTGTTAAAGCCGGTTCGTATTCAGTTGTAGCTCCGATTATAGTCGATAAGCCCCTTAGTATTATCGGCTATAAATCAGACGAGATAACCCCGGCATTTGATCTATATGAGACCGGCGAAGTGGATGGGCCTGATCTGACTGTCGGGGGCGACATAGGCACGGTGTTTTTGTTTGATGCTAACGAGATCCATCTTTCTGGCTTTCATATTGATACTACCTTCCCCGCGGCACAGGTTAGCGCTATCTGGCTAAATGGCGAGGTCAAATACCCAGTTATTGAATATAACCGCTTTGATTTTGAGGAGGCCGATTCGGCGATATATGTCGGTCCGCTTGCGAAGTTAGTCGCCCCGGCAGGCATTAATTTCAACGTCTTTAATGGACCGGTGAATGCCAATGCTTTCTGGTTTCAGGTCGACACTGGCGGGTCGATTGATTTTGATTTGGGCTTTGGACTGCCTAATGAATTTGGCTATAGTTTTTTTGACCTTTCCTTTTATCATAACAGCATAAATCAATCCGGGGCGCTTTTTCAATTAGCTAACGGGATTGTAGGTAACGGTATCAAACACATCATATTTCTCTATAACACTTTTAGCAATTCCCAAGGATTCGTAATTTTTGATGAGATTGGAGATGCTGCTACCACAGCTAAACTCGATGACATATATTTTATGTATAATACTTTTAATAATTCTCCAACACTTGATAATCAGTACGCGATTTTGCTCGGTGACGGCTTGGACAATGATGATGTCGCCGATGGCTGGGACGAAGATTTTATAATCCTTTTTAACAAGTTTAATCAGGCGAGGGACGATACCTATCCGACGGTTGGATTTACAAATGCGGGTTTAACCAATCCTACGGGGAGTATTCTCGCTTGGGCTAACTGGTGGGGGAGCGCTGATGGGCCAACTAATTTCACGACTGGCAGCGCCGCAAACGCGACGGTATCGGACCATATTAATTTTAATCCATGGGCTACCGCCTCTAATTTGTCGGGGCTTTTTATTGATGCGTCTACTTTTGCAGATGTTGAATTGGGCCAGAGTTCATTTTTGCCTTCCCAGTTTACCGCTTATCTTAAACAGGGAAGTTTTATTGTTCCTCTACCCTCATATATTTCCGACCCCGAAACAATGTTTGATGAGGAGAAAATGCTTGGCGGGGAAGATGATTATAACTACGATATCACCAAGCCGCCGTATCTTGATGTGTATCGCAAAGTCGTCTTTGAGATTCCCAATAACGGGGGCAATATAGTTATCACTATTCCTGATGACACTAGAATTTCTCCGGCCACTGGTAATGAAATTGATATCTCAAAGCTCCTGGCGCAAGCGAAGCTGACTTCTGCTCTGACTGGTCTCCCAAGCGGCTCTGAGGTCTTTGGCGCTGCCGAACTTGGTATCCCCAATCTGGGTCTTAATTTTAGCAAATCAGTTGAGATTAAAATCTATGTCGGCACGAGTTTAAACGGCAGGACTTTAAGCGTTCGCCGTTCAATATCCGGCACAGGGGATTGGACGACTGAAGGCATAGAAGTATCGGATTGCACTATCAACGAGGGATATTGCACTTTCCAGACTACGAAAGCTTCCAATTTTGCTGTCGCTAATATTCCTTCATCTCAAATCTTGCCGGAAACTGGAGCGGGAGCGGAATAGATTAAAAAGTAGAACGGGACTTCATTCCTGGGATGGTTTTTTGGTAAAATAAAGACAAATAAATGCTAGCTAATAAGCAAATAGGAGGGAGAATGCCAGAGCAGACACAAACTGCGCCTGCGACGCCTGCGGCGCCAAGCACGCCAAGTGCCCCGAATGCGCCCAAGAAGGGCAAAAGTGCTACGACCATAATTATTATCGTGGTTGTGGTGTTAGCGGTGTTAGGAATCGGAGGATATCTCATCAGCCGTTACCTAGCCGAAAAAACGGCCGAAGGGCTTATTGGTGGGTTAACTGGCGGCGAAGTTGATGTAAGCGCCAGCAAGGTAACTTACTCGGGCGAGGGCGGTTCTCTTGAGTTCTCAGAGGGTGCCAAATGGCCAACTGATCTGCCAAGCGATGTTCCTGAATTTACTTATGGAACAGTTAAAGCGACTGCCAAAACAACGAGTGACGGCAAGGGAAACTGGAGTATAACTTTGGAGAATGTCCAGAGCGGTGCTTACGACAAGTATGTGAGCGATCTCAAAGCGGCTGGCTGGGAGGAAGCAACTACCTCAACCGCGGAGGGCGTTAACTACATTGATATGTCGAAGGGAAGCTACGATTTGATCTTCACTTATGAGGAGAACGAAAAAACCGCTTCGCTTCTAGTTTCGTCGAAAAGTGAGTAACTCTCAGGCCGACTAGTTCCGCCTCTTTATTTTAGGGCGTTTTCAATTCCGTCAACGATCTCTTTTTGAACTCGTAGAACTCGGTCGTAAGGCGGTATGCTTGTTTCGTACCAAGCCCAGTTGATAGTTGAAACAAAAGAGGCATCGCCGGTAGCCTCGGCTTTTTGTTTACCGGTTTCAAATTCTGCGTCGGTCCAACCGGTGTAACCGCCGTGAGTCTCAATGACAGAGTTTAGGAACTTATAGAATTCATTATAAGCTTGGGCTTTCTTTATTTTTGATTTATAGGAGTTAACCTGTCCCTCGAGATTACTCTTTTCTTTTTCCAAAGCAGAAACCCTGTTTTTTAATGACTGGAGTTCGGTGCTGGTTGCGGCGGGCGAGGGACTTACCGAGGCACTGCTTAGCTGTTCAAGGAGCGATTTATTTTGGTTGGCCAGGTTATCCTTTTCGCCTCGGCTTTTGTAGTATAGATAGCCCAGCACCCCGCTGCCGATAACAAGAATACCCAGCACAACAATTAACGTAACCAAAGTCCCTTTCTTGCCCTTCGGCTTGATTGGGTCAGGTGTTTGTGGATCCATCTTCCCTCCTTTATTTATTTTAATAATATCACAAAACAAACTAATCCGAAGGGGGTTGTGTTCAAAAATAGGGGTTGGTTTGCTAAGATTGGTTTGTGGGAGGTAGGAAATGAAAGATGAAATTGTTGGAAAGTGGAGAAATTGGCACTATAAAAATACCCTCTTTCTTGCTTTGGGCCTGCTTAGTTTTTTTCTGCTCTTGCGCTCGCCAGCAGTGGTCAGCCTGCTTAAATCGGCAGGCAATTTTGGTTATTTAGGTAGTTTTATCTCGGGCGTCTTTTTTGTTTCTATTTTTACCGTTGCCCCGGCGACTGCAGTTCTTTTTGAATTGGCGGAAAATTTCAACCCGGTTTTGGTTGCTCTTTTTGCTGGTCTTGGCGCGGTTTTAGGTGATTATTTTATTTTTAGGTTTTTGAAGGATAGGGTCTTTCAGGAACTGTCAGAGCTCTTTAGAGGAGTAAAGAGAGGTTTTATTGGTGGGGTATTTAGGACACCCTATTTCTCTTGGCTAATCCCGCTTCTAGGTGCTTTGATCATTGCCCTGCCTTTACCTGACGAGATGGGCGTTGCTGTGATGGGGTTATCAAAAGTGAAAACATGGCAATTTGTAGCAATAACCTTTTTGTTGAACTCAATAGGAATACTTCTTGTTGTGACTCTTGCTAGATCTTTTTAAACCGATTTTATTCTTACTCGATTCCTAACTGACCGTCTGAAAGCTGGTCTTCGGAATAATCATCATTTGAGATTGTGGCAATTGAGCTGTCGAGAGCATTTATCTCGGATTCAATTTCGGTTGAAATCGAAATTGCCCCTGGGGAAGTAACAGTCGAAGTAGAGGTTGGGCTTATTGAGACCGGTGAACTTGCCTCTTCCGACACGGGAGCATACTTTAGGGCCAGAAAGAGACCGATAACGGCTAGAACAAGGACTGCGACCAGAACAACCAATAACGGTGTATGCTGGGGCTTTTCGGTCTTAATTTCCGGCTTTACTTCGGTTTTTGGTTCCTCAGTTGGTTTTTGCTCTTCCATATTCCTCCTTATTCGCCGGAACTTGGCGACGCGGTTTTAGTTGAATTGGAAACTGCCCCCGGATTTTGCTGCTTTAGGGCCTTGAGATCCTCTTTGATGGTTGTTCCAATGAAGGCTCTGATTTCAGCTGCTTCTTGGTGGGCAAACTTCAGCTGGTTTTTAACTTCAGCTAGTTTATCTTTAAAATCCTCGGGTTTGCTGCAGGGATAACCCTTCATTTCTCTTAGGGCATTCATGTATCGGTTGTGAGCCTCGGAGAATTCAGTAATCATGCCGTCAAGCTTTGCCAAATCTGCCTCTAGCTTTGTTGTGTCATAACCTTTGCTTTTAATTCTTGAGGCAAATTTGGTCAGCCTTTCCTTCATATTGCGGTATACGTTCATGTGGGCGTTTTGAATCGTTTCGAAGGCAGAAAGCCTAGATTCGATCTTACCCTCAACATTTGCGCAGTTTGCTCTAACCCTTTCGGTGTATTCGTTCTGATTCTGGTTATTTTGGGGGGCGGCTATGGCGAAGCCAGTTAGGGCATAAACCCCCAAGGCTGCTAAGACACCAATCAAAATTCTTTTCATAGACTCCTTTCGTTATCCCTGGTTTTTTGTAGCAAATCTTGAGCTACTATTCTTTTTTGGGCTCGGTTTTTTCTTGGGTTTGAGCGGGGGCTTCTGTTTCAGCAGGGGCGCTGGCTTTCTTGGTCCCAATGCCTTTTTTAACGACGCCGAAGTAGTAGATTAAATCCATTAGCCAGATGAAACCGAGGAAGAACGACAGGATCATCAGGATAAGATAAGTCCCTCTTTGGGGAAAGTCTCGGTTGACAAGGTCAACCATGAGTACAATCCACCAGATGAGAAATGCCAGTCCAATAATGCCTGCGATTATCCAGAAGATAATAAACCCGCCAGCCAGAACTCCAAGCCCTAAACCAGCAGCTTCTGCCGCGCCCTCAAGTTGCCCCCAATCAATAGATATTGTTGCTTCGGGCGCTGCGTCAACAGCTCCCTCGAGTGCACCTTCGGCTTGCGCTAATAACATTAACATTTATCCCTCCCTTATTTTTACTTATCTTTATTTTAATTGAGCTTAGCTCTGGCGTCAACTTTATTTGTCTGCTAAACTACTTTAGGCAAAATGAAAAATATTATTGAAGTAAAAAATCTAGTCAAAACTTTCAAGGGTGGCGTGAGGGCGGTTGATGATGTTTCGTTTTCAGTGCAGCAGGGTCAATTTTTTGGCTTTTTGGGCCCAAACGGTGCTGGCAAAACGACGACGATGCGGGTTTTGGCGACTTTAAGTCAGCCGACAAGCGGCAAGGTTAAAGTTAACGGTTATGACGTCGTCAAAGAGCCAGACGCTGTCAGAAAGTCAATTGGGTTTGCGATGCAGTCTGTCGGGCTTGATGATTTGGCTACGGCTTGGGAGAACCTGATTTTGATCGGTAACCTTTACGGTCTGACGGTGCTTCAAGCAAAGGACCGTGCTCGAGAGCTACTGGAAATGTTTCATTTAGAGAAGGCGGCTGATCGTTATGTTCAGCACTATTCAGGCGGAATGCGCCGCCGGCTTGATGTAGCGACTGCTCTCATGCACAACCCCAAAATATTATTTTTGGATGAACCGACAGAGGGGTTGGACCCCTCCGGCCGTCGGGTTATATGGAAATATCTTCAAGACTTAAATAAGGGGGGAACAACGATTTTTCTCACCACTCACTATATGGAGGAAGCTGACTATCTTACCCGTGATTTGGCAATTATAAATCACGGGAAAATCGTTGTCAGGGACACACCCAAAGAGCTGAAACGAAAAATAGGCTGTTCCTTTATTAATCTCGAGTTAAGCGATAAGGACAGGAAAAAGGCCTTCGATTTAATCTGTGAAAAGTTTAAGAAGTTGAATTGCAGGCTAGTGCCTGGGGGATTAGAAATTGAAATTGCCGAGGAGGATAATCTCCTGCCAGCCATTATAAGCGCGCTGGACAAAGTGAAGGTTGAAATCGTTAATTTTAATTTGCACTCTCCCTCTCTTGAAGATGTCTTTCTCAAATATGCTGGCGAGAGATTTGAGGGCGAGGAAGCGGGTAAAGGAATTGATCCGTACGTAAGAATGCGACAGCGGCCGAGGCATTAAATGAAACAATCTTTTTTCAGGACATTTAGCTATCTATTTATCAGGGCAATCAAGCAGGCCATAAGGCCTTTAATCGCGATCCTACCGAGCTTTTTTATGCCGCTTTTTTTCTTTATCGTTTACTCTTATGCCTTTACCAATATCAGCAATCTGCCTGGCTTTGGGGGCTCGAGTTACCTGGCTTTTTATTCTCCGGTCGCGCTGCTTATGGCGGTCTTTTTTACCTCGGGTGATGCCGGTTTCGAGCTAATGTTGGATATCACTAGCGGATACTTTGAGAAGCTTCTTTTGGCGCCTATTCCACGCTTGGCCATACTCTTGCCAAGAATAGTAGCAATGGGCCTGAGGGCTCTGGCTCAATCTATCGTTATGCTGATTTTACTTTTCTTGTTTGGCGCGCCTCTTAAAGGCGGGATAGTGGGAATTCTGCTTATCTTCGGTTTGGTTATAATTTTCGGGATGGGTTGGTCGGGCATTGGCTTGACCCTCGCCGCTTTAACCAAAAACCCAAGGGTGCTTCAGACCTCATTTATTTTTACTTTTCCTCTAACCTTTATCACAACAGCGCAGCTTCCTAAGGAGTTGCTGACTGGTTGGTATAAAGTAGCTGTAACAATTAACCCCCTTACTTATATTCTGGAAGGCGTAAGGGGGATTATGACCCAAGGAGTGGACTGGCACCAAGTAGCCGTTTCTTACCTTGTAGCGTTTTTGATTTTGGTTGTGACATCGGCAAGTTCTATCTGGGCTTTCAAAAGAATGGTACGCTGAAAAGAGGCTGGCAAGGACTTGCTGTTTTAGGGGCCAAAAGATCTCAAGTAAAGCTTTTCGATGTATTCTTTAAGCATTCTTGAAGCGCTAAATTCATCGCTAACCAGGACTCTCGCTGAATCCATTTTCTTAAACCATTCATCTGAGGGCTTGCCTCGGCCGGAGTTGTAGTATAAAGGCACGACTTTGTTTTTTAAAGTTTCAATGATGTCATCGCCGATGTTTTCGGATGATAAAGTCCAGCCGATTTTTTCTAGTCCCACTTCAGCCAGCCAGCCGTCTTTTGTCGAGATAAGCAAAGTTCCGTTAAGGGCTGCCTTCATTGTCGAAGTGCCGCAGGCTTCCCATCCAACCATGGGTGTGTTAAGCCAGACGTCTGCTCCAGAAACCAAATGTTTTGCCACATCTAATGAGTAGTTGTCGATGTAGACAAGGTGTTCCCTTAGTTCGGCCCCGGCCAATCTTTTTATTTCATTAACCATCTGGATTCCGGCAGAATCAGCGTGATGAGGAACACCGGCGATAATAATTCTTAGTGGTTGGTTCGGATTATTTACAATCGGAACCAGCTCTCTAATTTTTTCAAATAAAGCAAGAGGTCTTTTATAAGACACAATTCTTTTTGCCCAGCATAGCACTAGCTCGTTTTGCTCCCACTTTCCGCCTGTTTGGGAGTTGATTCTATCTAAAAGTATCTGCTTGTTTTTTTGATGTGCCTCGAAGGCATTTTTTCCGGGGCCTATCTTGTCCCAGGTTTTAAGATGAATTCCGTTGGTGACAGCCCCGATTTTAAATTCCGGCCAGAGTTCTTTGGCCTCGCGACTGTGAAGCTGGCTGACGCAGTTAGTCGCCCCCGAGCTTTTAAGAGCAAGTAAGGTCATGGAAAAGCTTTTCTCTCCGGGTACGTGCCCGTAGAGTATCAGATCTTGGAGATTAAGACCGTTTTGTCTGGCGTAATTGTTAAGATGGGTTTCGACCAGTTCGACCGGAAAGGCATCATTGCCGACTGCGACCAAAGTGTGGTTAGTGTAGGCAATTTGCCTGACCGCTTTTTGCATTGCATTCCTAAACTCGATTTTTTCGTTCTTTGCAATATTTTGGGCTACCTGATAGGCAAGAAAGGCTCCATAGCTGTCATTCATATGGTAGATCGAGGGTTGGTATCCGGCTGCTTCAAGGAATTTGACTCCGCCGATTCCCAAAATGATTTCTTGCATGATGCGGACGTCTTGGTCGCCGCTGTATAGGTAGTCTGAAATCCGGCTGTATTCCGGCTCATTTTCTTCAACATTGGTGTCTAGAAAATAAACAGGTACGGTCTCTGAATCATAGACCCAGCCTTTTACTACCACTTCCTTGCTATTGACCGAAACAGCTATTTTAATCCTTTCTCCGTCTGACCCTATTGCTGGTTTTAGTCCCATCTGCTCGGGGGAAAGTGTTTGGTGGTTATCTGTTACGGCTGATTTGTAACCGTGATAGTAAAATAGACCAACCCCTACCATTGGAAATTTTTGATCAAATGCCTCTTTAACGATATCCCCGGCGAGCACTCCAAGTCCGCCGGCAATTGGGAATTGGTTGTTTATACCAAATTCGGTGCAAAAATAGGCAACCGGGTTACGCTCAAATAAAGCCTGGGTCTTACTTTTTCGAAAGTTCTCAAACCAAATATCATGCTGGCTCATATCATTATCATACCAGAACGAAAAACCATCTTTTGCAAAATTGTCTCTCTGGCTCTAAAATGAACATAGAGGGGAAATGAAGAAAGAAACTTATGGGTGTCTTTCGGGTCGTCCCCATCCTTTGGGTGCGACTCCGGATGAAAATGGGGTAAATTTTTCTGTTTTTTCGGAGCACGCCAGCTCTGTTGAGCTTTTGCTTTTTTCCCGGCATGATGATCCAGAGCCGGCTCAAGTTTTTGTACTCGACCCTAAAAAGAATAACAGCTTCCATTTCTGGCACATTTATGTCAAGGGTCTTAAACTTGGGGCGGTTTATGCTTTTAGGGTTGATGGCGAAAGAGATCCTGCAGAGCATGGTTTTAGGTTTGACCAAGATAAAGTGCTGATTGACCCATATGCCAGGGGAAATACTAATGAGCTTTGGGATCGCCAAGCTGCTTGTGTTGTAGGTGACAATATGGCGAAATCGATGCGCTCGGTTGTGATCGACACGTCTGTTTATGATTGGGAGGGGGATAAACCACTAAAGTTACCGATGAGCAAAACTGTTATTTACGAGCTTCATGTTGGCGGGTTTACTAAATCACCGACTTCGAAGGCTTCGCACCCCGGGAAATTCAAAGGTTTAATTGAAAAAATCCCTTATCTCAAAGACCTTGGAGTAACCGCAGTCGAACTAATGCCGGTCATGGATTTTGACTCTTCGGAATATCATCTCTCTCCAGATAAGAGTAAATTGCTGAAAAATTACTGGGGGTATGGCACAATCGGATATTTTGCGCCGGAGAGCTCGTACTGTGTTTCACCTAATGAAGGCACGCACACAAAAGAATTTCGCGATATGGTCAAGGCTTTTCACAAGGCGGGTATTGAGGTGATCCTTGACGTTGTCTTTGGCTACAGCGGAGAAGGCGATGAGCATGGCCCAACCATCAGTTTTAGGGGTTTTGACAACCCCGTTTACTATTTGCTTAGCCCGCAGGATAGAAACTTTTATATGAACTTCTCGGGTTGCGGCAATACTTTTAGATGCAATCATCCGATTGTGAGCAAATTCATCATTGATTGCCTTGAATTTTGGGTGAGAGAAATGCATGTTGACGGTTTTCGTTTTGATGAAGCCTCGATTTTGTCTCGTGGTGAAGATGGGAATCCGATTGCCTATCCACCAGTTCTTTGGAATATTGAACTCTCTAAAATTCTCTCGGGAACGAAAGTTATTGCCGAGGCTTGGGATGCCGCTGGCCTCTATCAGGTGGGATATTTTCCCGGCTACAGATATTCGGAATGGAATGGCCACTTCCGTGACGATGTGAGGCGCTTTGTTCGGGGTGACCCGGGGATGGTTGGGGCGGTGGCCGAAAGGATCGCTGGTAGCCCCGACCTATATCAACCGGCGGGAAGGCTGCCGGCGAATAGCATTAATTTTGTTGCTTGTCATGACGGCCTGACAATTAACGATCTTGTTTCGTACGCTGAGAAACATAATCAGGATAACGGTTTTGATAATAGCGACGGAATCAATGAAAACTTAAGCTATAACTATGGGGCTGAAGGGGCGACTGACGACAAAGCAATTGAGCAAACGAGGTTAAAACAAATAAAGAACTTCTTTACGATTTTGATGCTTTCCCGAGGCACGCCGATGATTTCGATGGGGGATGAGATAAGAAGAACTCAACTTGGCAATAATAACACTTACTGCCAGGATAGTGAGATCAGCTGGCTTAATTGGGATAATGTTCGCATTCATGCCTCTCTTTTGGGATTTGTCAAAAAGCTGATAGGTTTTCGTAAAAACCACGAAGAGTTTTGCGAGAATAGCTTCTTCACCGGCGAGGTCAATCCCAGAGGGCTTCCCGATATCGCTTTTCACGGTTGCCATCTTTATAACCCTGGCTGGAGTGATCCCTCAAGCCGGGTTTTGTCTTTTACAATTGGGGGTAAATCTGATAATCAGGATATTCACGTGGTGATGAATATGGATTTTCAACCTTTAGATTTTGAAATTCCCGAGGTTGGAGATAGAAAATGGTTCAAAGTGATCGATACCTCTTTGGATATTTCCTTTTCAGAGAGAGGAGATTTGGTTGAGGGGAGGATGCTGACTTTGCCTCCAAGGAGCATTGTTGTGTTGACAAATAGATAGTGTTAGACTTAGCTTAAGTGCCCCTTGAGGTTCTTTTTTACAGTTACAGATAAGTCTAAATAAAAGGAGGAAAGCTATTTAGTGGCGAAATTTGGAGAAGTATTCAGCCGCGTTTTTCGGCAAGCATTCGGGCAGTTTAAGAGGAGGTCATTGGGGAAAATGCCGAAAAATAGTTCTCCTGTTGTAGGGGAGAAGGTTTTGATGTTTGGCTGGGAATTGCCCCCATTTAATAGTGGTGGCTTGGGGGTGGCCTGCTTTGAGCTGGCTCGATCTCTTACCCAGTTTGGTGTCAAAGTTACTTTTGTTTTGCCCCAGACCCAGGCAATCAAAATCCCGTTTCTTAAACTGCTCTTTGCCGACCAAGGGAATTTGAGGGTTAAATCTGTTAAAACTAAGCTGCATCCATACATCAGTTCAAAGCTCTCAAAAGATGATCTGACGGAAAGCGAAAAAGAAAGATATTCGCAGGAGCTGGTCAGTGAAGTCGAGGGGTACGGCAGAAGAGCAGTGAAGATTGCCAAAAGCGAAAAATTCGATATTATCCACGCTCATGATTGGCTTTCTTTTCCCGCTGGAGTTGAAGCGAAGAGAGCGACGGGCAAACCGTTAATAGTTCATGTTCATGCGACCGAGTTTGATCGCTGCGGTGGTGAATGTGTTGACGCGAGAATTTATGAGATTGAGAAAAGGGGCCTGGAGGCAGCTGACAAGATAATCGTTGTGAGTGATTTTACCAAGAGAAAAATTATTAAATACTACGGTATTAGCGCAGATAAAATTGAGGTGGTTCATAACGGCCTAACCTCTCTTGATCGCAAAGGAAAGGCAAGCCTTGAAGCATTTAAGAAAACTGGCTATCGCGTAGTTCTATTTTTAGGGCGAATGACTTTGCAAAAAGGTCCGGATTGGTTTTTAAAAGCTGCTCAAAAAGTTCTCAGAGTTTATCCTAAGGTGCTATTTATTATGGTCGGAACTGGGGACATGGAAAGGCAGGTGATTGAAGAAGCAGCCCAAATGGGGATTTCAGACAGAGTTCTTTTTACGGGTTATGTTAAAAATGAGGATTTAAGCCGGATGTACCGCACTGCCGATCTTTATGTTATGCCTTCTGTATCGGAACCTTTCGGAATTGTTGCTCTTGAAGCTTTGTCCTATAAAACTCCGGTTATAATCTCAAAACAATCAGGCGTTGCCGAAACGGTTAACCACGCCCTCAAGGTTGACTTTTGGGACACTGATGAGATTGCCAATAAGATTAATGCTATCTTAACCCACCCCTCGCTTCGCCGCTGTCTCAAAAATTATGGCGAAGCCGAGGCGAAAAAGAATAACTGGAGAAAAGCCGCCCTTAAGTGTATCGGGGTGTATCGGAGTTTTGCAAGTTCGAAGTGAGGCCGCACTATCCATAATTGCTAAGCTAGTTATGTAGTGTAATAATGTATTTGCACGAATACCTAATTTTACTTTTTACTTTTTACATTTTACATTTATAGTATGTCTTCAGTCTGTTTTTATTTTCAAGTTCATCAACCACATCGGGTTAAGAAATATACTGTTTTTGATGTTGGGAGCGACAGGGATTATTTCAAAGATAGTCATAATGAGCGGCTTGATAACAAAAAGATTTTAGAGAAAGTTGCCAGGAAAGCTTATCTGCCTACGACCGCCCTGCTTTACGAGCTACTTAAAAAACATCCTGAGTTTAAAATTAGCTTTTCGATTTCAGGGACGCTTCTGGAGCAGCTTGAGGAGCATCTGCCTGAAGTAATTGATTCGTTCAAACGCCTGGTGGCAACCGGGCGAGTCGAGCTTTTAAATGAAACTTACTATCATTCTCTCGCCTTTATCCACTCTAAGGATGAATTTCGCCGACAAGTTGAGCATCACCAGAGGAAAATAGATTCTGTATTTGCTGTTAAACCAAAAGTTTTTCGCAATACCGAGCTAATTTATTGTAATGATCTCTCGCAAGAGATAGCAAAAATGGGTTATTCGGGGATGCTTCTTGAGGGAGCTGACCATGTTTTAGGCTGGCGGAGTCCCAATTATATCTATTCGGCTAAGGATAATCCTAATCTTAAGTTGCTTCTTCGAAACTATAAGCTTTCCGATGATATTGCTTTTCGGTTTTCAAACCGTCATTGGGAGGAATTTCCGCTTAACTCGAGTAAATTTGCCGATTGGGTGTCGCAGGTCAATGGAACCGGCGAGGTAGTTAATCTTTTTATGGATTTTGAGACATTTGGCGAGCACCATTGGGAAGATACAGGAATTTTTGAATTTTTAAGGACCTTGCCTCGCGAGCTTTTAAAACATCCTGATAACGACTTTGTCACACCAAGTGAGGCAATTGAGCGCTATGAGCATAGAGGGGAGCTCGATGTTCCCGATTTTACTTCTTGGGCCGATATTGAAAGAGATCTTTCTGCTTGGCTTTCCAATCCAATGCAGGCTGATGCGATGAAGAAGCTTTATGGTCTGGAAAAGAAGATTCTTTTAAGTGGCGATGAGAGGTTAATTGAAGATTGGCGGCGTCTGCAGACTTCGGATCACTTCTATTATATGTGCACGAAGTGGTTTGCCGACGGCGATGTCCACAAATATTTTAATCCTTATGAAACTCCCTATGAAGCCTTCATCAACTATATGAATGTGATAGCCGATCTGAAATTAAGACTTAAAGAAAGTTCTGCTTTGAGAACTCGCAGAAAAACTAAGCTAAGTCCTAAATAGCTTTTACGAGGTCGGCTTCGACGATTAATCTTCTCCAGCTGGTTCCGATTGGAACGCAGGTCATAAGGTGAAGGACTTTCGGATTTTGTCCTCCGAAATTAATATTTATCCCGTCGTTGCCTGCGACCTGGTAGATCTTTTTAACCTTGTAGAAGTAAGTGACGTCTTTTCTTCGGATCGTGATGTCGTCGCCCTCCTTGGCTCTGATAAGCGGAGCAAAGACGCTTTTGTAGCTCCCCTTGCTCCACCAGTAATAGGAACTGTGTCCAGCGATTAGAACATCGCCGTTGGCGTCGGGGGTTGCTGTGCCATCGAGGTGAATAAGGCTGTCAGGCATAAGCCGGTGGACATTGGATTTAAGAACGTTCCACTCAACTGGAGCCTTAATATTCAAGGCCGGATAATAAAGCCAATCGTTTTTGAACTGCTTGGCTAGCTCTGATCGAAGTTGGGCGAGCTGGTCTACCTGCGGTTTGTACGATATTGAAGTTGCTTTGTCTATTGCTTGAGACGTTGATTCCTCCGCTGAAACGGGGTTGAACTTAGCTTTGAAGAGCTTTAAGAGTGTTGGAGCATTTAGGGCAATATAAGCTCCGTAGCTTACCAACGCTAAAGCAATGATCGACTTTAAGATTTTAATCGTGACTTTCATCTGGTAGCGATTAGGATTTGGCGATTCGGTAAACGATAAACCCACCAATTGTAGCGACTAGAACGATAAGAACTATGAACGAGGGGCCTGATTTGATGCCCGAAACAAGCAAGTTACCGTCTGGCGAAGCGAAGATATTCGCCGTTGTAACTTGAGTCCCTGTGGCAGTCGGCGTTTCTTCAGGTTCTAAGGATTCGGTTGGTGAAACGGTCGGTGTTGAAGTTAGCTCTGGAATTATTGGTGTTCCGCTGTCGCCGGGTCCGGGTGGAACTGGCGGTGTTCCGCTGTCGCCGGGTTCGGGTGGAACTGGCGGTGTTCCGCTTTCGCCTGGGCCGGGAGGAACCGGCGGTGCTCCGACCGAGCCCGTAGCTGTAACTATAGCGGAGGGCGTAACGGTCGCGACTGCTGTAACCCTTCCCCAAACCCCGAGATTGAGCAATTGGGGGGATTGGTTGGAATTATCCGCGATTAGGGTGATTTTATATTTTATATATTTGTATTTTCTTGTGCCCAGTCTTGAAGCAAGTTCGACCGTGTCGGTTCGGTTGGAGCTATAGGTAGGGCTCCATGTTTTTCCGTCTCTTGAAACGTTTACTTCTAGGTTTATCCGCGACGCGTTAGGATAGGGCCTTCTCACGCCAATCTTCACTTTAGTAAGAAGGGAGAGCTGGCTTAAATCGGCCCTTCCTTCAATCGTTCCTCTTTCTCTTTGTGAAGATAGCACGATCTTGTCGCCGGAGCGGACGACACCAGTTAAAGTATCCTGAGCAAAATGACCCTTTGAAACCCTTTTAAATTTTAAAACCCGTTCCTGGGCCGAAACATCGGCTAAGATTTCGATACCTTTGCTCAAGAGGTAGGATCTTAGTAAGAAGAGTCCGGCTACGGCCAGGGCCGTAAGCACAATCGTAATAATTATCTTAGTAACTTTCGAGCCCGCTTTGCCTGGGTCGGGCTTTATTCTATCTGCCATTTCCCCTCCATTCCCCACATCTTATTAAAACAGAAGTGTGGGTTCACCCTCATATTATTAAAATTAACTCTGTATCTATTTTTTCAGGAATTTATTTATTTGTCAAAATTTGACATATCTTGTTTGTTTTGAAATATTACGAATTGGTTCATTAAAAACTAAACCACATGTGCAGCCCCGCCTATGGTGGGGTGGGAAGTGAGGTTGGATTCCTCCACAGTCCCGCTACTGTAATCCTTTGAGCTTGCCCCGAGGCTTGCGCGAAGGGAGTCAGAAAACCAATATGTGGTAAAACCGCAGTCCGCCTCTTGGCGGAGGTGGTGCCTCGGTCGAGGGCAAGGTCAAACATGGCTTTGCGCCATGTTTTTGTTATTAAAACAAAAGGAGACACATGAGGATAAAAAATAGTGTTATATATAAAGTTATATTGATTTTAGTGTTAGGGGTAGGGATTTTGGGGCTTGCTGGTTGCGCAAGGAAAACGGAAACAAGCAGTGTAGAGCAGTCTAGTGTTGCTCAGGAGAAGACAATTGAGTATCAGGGGGAGGACGGCAAGACAGTTTGTGACCTCTTGCAGGCAAAATATCAAGTTGAAGCAAGCGAAGGTTCGATGGGTATGCTAGTTAATTCAATTAATGGACTTAAAGCAACTGACAAGGAGTTCTGGCTCTATTCGGTTAATGATAAGCCTGGTGAAGTCGCCTGCGATAAGCAAGAAACAAAAACCGGCGATAAAGTTCTCTGGGAGTATAAAGGGTTTTAGGTTACTTAAATAAATACGACCAAATCGTATAAAAGCTCAGCAGGCCGAAGAAAAGCCAGATAAGAAAAATAATCACTTTGCGAAGGGTGCTTGTCTCAATTTGATGAGGCAGGGCTTTTCGGTTTAGAAGATAGGTTGCTCCTATGTGAACAAACATCGCCACGGCGTTAATTACAGCGCTGGTGATGACCAGGGTGAACGGGTCGGAATAGCCCGAGAGGAAAACGATTATTCCAGCGATTATCTGGAGCCATAAAATCGTGTAATAAACCTTGGAGAGATTTGCCTCTGTTTTTAAAATAACGAAGTTCTCGCTCATAATTCTTGAAGTTGAATCGAGCACTGTAAACTGGGTTGCAAAAAGCATTACCGCTGCGATGAGGATGAAGAGAACCCCCAAAGTACTCCCGAGTATTCCGCCAAGGATTTTTGACTCGTAAAGGATAAAATCTATCCCCTGGCTAGTGTCGGACCCGCTGGTTGTTGAATAGGCAATTAAGGCAAGCAAGATTATTGTAAAGGCTCCGGCTAGAAGAAAAACTAAGCCGTGCTCTATATTGACCGCTTTCCACCAGAGCCGGAAGTTGCTGATGTTTTGATCAGTTAGGCTAAATCTTTCGCCCTTAAGCGATATTTTCTCGCTTTTTCTGGTCAGGACGCTGGTGATGCCTTTTGCGCCGGCGCACATGCCGTAGCCCTTTTCTTTAATATAGAGAGATTGGGCTAAATTGAGATTACCGCCGGCACCGGCGTAAGCTAATGCTCCTAGAAAGGTTAGAAGCGGCAAGTCTTTGGGGATAAAAATGAAACCATCGCCAACACCCATGAGGCCAAGCCCCAGAGCTCTAAGGTCTGATTTTGTCGCTATAAGGCAGGCAATAATAAAAAGCAAGGGAATTCCTACCGATACAATCACTTTTTGAAAGGTTTCAACTGTCTTGTAGAGGCGAGGACCAAGGGTTAGGATGGCACCGATTAAAAGAAGAAAAATGATTGCCAGGTACTCAAAGTGGGCAATGCCGAAAACCTGGGCGAAAAGTTTGGCGCTTGATGCAATAATTCCTGGCCAAATCCAAGCAATAAATGTTGAAAATATGAACCAATAGGGCGCCAGGCGGAAATATCGAGAAAAGCCGATAAAGATGCTTTCGCCCCAGGCCAAGCTGTAGCGCTCAATCTCCATGTTCATAAAAAATTGGGCGGTGATGCCCAAAACTGCTGCCCAAATGATACCAAGGCCGAACTTTGAAGTTAAGTATGGCCAGAGGATTATTTCGCCCGACCCGAGCCCAAGCCCAAGCAAAATTATGCTTGGCCCGATAAGATACTTAAGCCGAGGGGCCTTTGAGAGATTTGCCATAGTTTAATTATACCAAGGATGATTTTTTTGGTATTGTGTAATTGAGTTATGAAAAGAAAACTTAGAATTGCCCTGATAATTATTTTGGTTGCAGCTCTGGCAGCAGCTGTGGTGTTGTATTTGATTAGCAGGGGGCAAAAAGAATGCGACAGCTGTAACTCGCTCGAGGGAGTTCAGATTAACAGTAGTACAGCTTCTGCCGTTAGCACGCCTATAGCATCGGTCAGTAAAAGCTCTTCTCCCCAAACTAGTTCGTTGGTTTATGAAAATAGTATTTACAAATTCAAGATTACTTTGAGTGAAGTTTGGAAGGACTACTCCGTAGAGAAGGCTACGGCCCCCTCTGATCAATCGGCTGAAATCCAACTCGACTTTGTTCTGCCGAGCAGTTCGGGACGAGCTGTACCACTTTCGATTTTGGTCTATCCGATTGATAAAGTAAGTGAAAAACTTACTGGCTCAGTTGAAATTAAACGAAACAGCCAGTATGTTTTTGGCTATAAAACCTGGTCGGCAGCGCCTTCGGATCTTCAGCAAGTCACGGAAAAAGAAATCGCCGATCGGCTAGAAACTTTTGTAACATATTAGTTTGCAATTTTTAAATTTTGAGATTATATTTTTTAAAGTTAAGAATTTAGGGTTTCTCCCGAAAGGAGTTGCATGTCTAAGACCGCATTAAAAATAGTATCGATATTGCTTATTTTAATGGGGATCGCAGCAATGAGACCGGAAAGTTTTTGGAGCTGTTCGGCTGATTGGTACGCCGTCGCCAAAATCATCGTTGGCGTTATCGCCTTTGCCATTGCTTTTTCGGATAAGAAATAAGTTAGTTTTACCAGTTCTTACATCTTGGTTCGTACCAGCTTTGAGGTTTCGCGCAGGCGGGGCATTTTTCCGGTGCTTCTTTTCCCTTATGAACGTAACCGCAGTTTAGACATTTCCATTCAATCTCTTGATCGCGCTTGAAGACCGTTCCCGCTTCAACGTTTTTTAAAATATCTTTATAGCGGTCACGGTGTTTTTCTTCCACCTCTCCGATTTCTTTGAAGATGTCGGCGATTTCATCTTCTCCCTCTTCGCGGGCGATTTTTTCAAAACTTGGATACATCTCCGTTGTTTCGTAGTCCTCGCCGGCAATGGCGGCTTTTAGATTTTCAGCAGTTGTTGAAACGGGGTCATGAGCGACATCCGCGGCCGTTTTTGCGCCTTTTTCAACAAATTCCAGTTCTCTTTCGGCATGCTCCATTTCATTCCCGGCAGTTTCCTCAAATATCCTGGCGATTCCCTCAAAACCTTCGTCTCTAGCCTTGATGGCAAAGAAATTATATTTATTCCTTGCCTGCGATTCTCCGGCAAACGCCTTTAGCAAATTCTCTTGGGTTTTTTTCATATTGCCTTTCTTTTAGTTTTTCCTATTCCAATTGCTATAATAAATCAAGAGGGAGAAAAATGGAAGAAGCAAAGAAAAAGCCGAGTAGGAAAGTTTTGGAGAAATTAGCTAGTGTACCAGCAATAGCCGTTGAAGAGACAATTGAGGCAACTGAAACTGTTGGCAGGACAGTCATCAAGCAAGAGTCGGTTAAAAAAGCGAAGGAGTACTGGGAAATATTAGGCCCCGGTCTTTCAACCGGCGCGGCCGATGACGATCCGTCGGGAATTGCTACTTATTCCCAGACTGGTGCGCGCTACGGATATTCTTTAGCCTGGCTAGCGGCCTTTAGTTTTCCTCTGATGGCGGTAGTTCAGGAGATGTGTGCCAGAATTGGCTTGGTGACGGGCCGCGGTTTGGCGGCTAACATAAAGCATTATTTCCCCAAATGGGTTCTTTATACGACAACAATTCTTCTTTTTATCGCAAATACCTTCAATATTGGGGCGGATTTTGGCGCTTTGGCAGCGGCGGTCAGACTGTTTTTTCCCACCCTTAGCTTTACCTTAATCGTAATCGCTTTTGCTGTGCTCATCTTGGGGTTACAGGTTTTTAGTTCCTATCGCAACTATGCTAAATATTTAAAATGGTTGGCCCTGGTTCTTTTTTCATATGTGCTCTCGACCCTGATGATTAGGGGATTAAATTGGCGCGATGTGGGTCTGAGTGTTGTCACACCCCACCTTGATTTTTCACGAGATCAAATCATATTGATTTGCGCCATTTTAGGGACGACTATTTCGCCGTATCTTTTTTTCTGGCAAACATCGCAGGAAATTGAAGAGAAGATAATGCAGGGAAAAACAAAGATTTCTGAAAGGCAGCATGATTTGAAAAAAAAGCATATCAGTGATATGAGAATCGATGTTTGGTCGGGGATGTTCCTTTCCAATTTAGCGATGTTTTTTATTATCACTGCTTGCGCAGCAACTCTTAATGCTAGTGGGCTGACCAATATTCAAACAGCTGCCCAGGCGGCCGAAGCGCTTCGGCCGCTAGCAGGGGATTATTCGTATTTACTCTTCGCCGTTGGCATCATCGGGGTAGGGCTTTTAGGCATTCCGATTTTGGCTGGCTCGGCATCATATGCAATTGCCGAAAGTTTCGGCTGGAAGGAAGGACTAAGCTATAAATTGAAGCAGGCCTCCGGTTTTTACGGAGTAATTATTCTCTCGATTGTGATCGGGCTTCTCCTTAATTTTGTAGGTCTTGACCCGATTAAAGCGCTTATTTACTCGGCAGTGGCCAACGGCCTTGTCGCACCGGTCGTTTTGGTCTTGATTGTTTTGCTAAGCTCTAATCGAAAAGTTATGAATCAATGGGTCAGTGGCCCAGCAACGAAAATTGTTGGCTGGGCGGCAACAGTCATTATGGTAATTGCCGGACTTGCTACGATCTATTCTATTTTTACTCTTTAGGTCTTTTAATGATTGCCGTGGCTATTCTTTGGATCGCAATTAGATAGGCCGCCTCTCGCATCGTTATTTTTTTCTCTCTAGATTCTTGCTGGACGTCTTGGCAGGCTTTTTTCATTTGATCGATCAATTTCTTCTTGGCCTGCTTATACGAGAGTTTCTTGCCGGAAACATTTTCCTGCCATTCAAAGTAACTAGCTAAAACTCCGCCGGCGTTGGCTAGAATGTCGGGGACAACTACAACACCTTTTTTGTTCAAGATAGCTTCTGCATCTTGGTCAATTGGTCGGTTGGCCATCTCAACTATTATTTTAGCCTTAATCTTGTGAGCGTTTTTACGAGTTATGACGTTGCCGATTGCGGCCGGGATTAGGATATCTACCTTTGATTCGAGAATTTTGTCGGCTGCGATTTTATGGCAGTCTGTTGACGGCCCGTGGATCTGGCAGAAGCAGAGCTCGGGAATTTTTTTGCCCCTTTTGCTTTCGCGAGCGGTTTGGTAATAATCTAGGCCATCTTCGTGAACCGTCCCACCGTCGATATCAGCAATGCCCGTAATTTTGAATCCCATATGGTAAAGATGATGGGCAATATGGGCCCCAACATTGCCGAATCCTTGGATAGCAATCGAGATCTCCGAATTCGCCTTTTTAAAACATCCTCGAGCGATTTCTTCTGTCACTGCCGCTCCGCCGAGTCCTGTTGCTTCATCTCTTATTTTGATGCCACCGGATTTAACCAGCTTGCCGGTGATTACTCCCGGCTCTTTTTTGCCGGTATGCTTTTCGTAGGCCTCCTTGAACCAGCTCATTATTTGCGGGTTGGTGTTGATGTCTGGCGCGGGGATATCTTTTTTCTCGCCGATAAAATCGGCAATCGCAATTGCGAATCTATGAGTTAGACTCTTTAATTCATTTTCAGTTAATTTCGAAGGATTGACCTTGACTGCACCCTTCGCTCCGCCAAAGGGGATATTAATTAAGGCGGTTTTTAAACTCATCAGCGCTGCCAAGACTTTAACCTCATTAATGTCAACCTCTTCGTGGTATCTTACCCCACCCTTATAGGGACCGCGCACTCCTAGATGTTGGACTCGATATCCTTTGAAGACTTTGAATTTTCCGGTTTTCATTTTGACGGGAAAGCTGACCTCGATCGTTCTTTCGGGCTCAAGCATTTGGTCAATAATGTCTTCGGGTAATTTCAGCTTTCTGCCGGCTTTTGTTATTAGCTGGTGAATTTCTGAATAATCCATATTCCTCCTCTATTTCTTAGACAATTAATAATATTCAGCTTTTACTGCTTTTGGCAAGGGGGGTGTGGGTAGGTTGAGGGTTGCTGGCAAATCAATCTAGGGGCTGGTAAAATTGTCTAGAAGATAAAAGAGGGGCAAAATTGAAGGGCGCACTGGTTTTTGGTGGTTCGGGAGGCATTGGCACGGCAATTGCCGAGGAACTTAAAGATCTCGATTATAAAATTGTTGTTGCCGACCGCCGCGGGCCAAAACCTGAAACTTGTGACCATTACGTTCCGGTTGATGTGACCAAAGAAGCTGACATCAAGCGAGCGATCAGCTTTACCCAAGATAATTTTGGTACTTTGGATGCGGTCATAAATTCTCAAGGTATTTATATTCTTGAAGCGGCGGAGCTGACCAAGGTTAGTGATTGGCGCAAGATTATCGAGGTGAATCTAAGCAGCGTTTTCTTGGTCTGCAAGCATACTATTCCGATAATGAAATGGCAGAGACAGGGCGGGTATATTATTAACATCGCTTCGATGTCCGGACTTAGGGGACGAGCGGGTAAGGCGGCTTATTGCGCCAGCAAATTTGGGGTGATTGGGCTAACCGAATCTATTTATGAAGAATTGCGGGGAACAAAAATAAGGATTACAGCAGTTTGCCCCGCTTCAGTTGACACTTCGCTTACTAATAACAAGCATCTTTTGAAACGCGATGAGATTGAGAAAATTTTGCAGCCGGAGGATGTGGCTCGAGCAGTTGGAGAATTAGTTGAATCGAATCCGCGGGTACTGCGCAAAACTGTAGTTTTGGATATTGAGCTAAAAATAGATAAGTTTCAGCGCCTAAAGACCTCAAAGTTGGAGTAGGGAATAGCTCTTGACATAGTGTAAAGCGTACTTTACAATTGGGCTATGAAAGAGCCGATTTCGACATATCTCAAGGGTTATAGGGAAAAGGCCGATTTGACTCAAGGGGAGTTGGCGGAAAAGCTGGGGATCTCGAGACAGTCTATCATTTCGCTTGAATCGGGAAGATGCATTCCTTCGGTTATGCTGGCTTTGAAAATCGCCAAATTTTTCGAGCTTCCAGTTGAGTTTATTTTTAGAGAAAATTTTAATCAATTTGAGTCTCTGGTCGATGAAATAATTAATGAAAAGAAGGGAGATAATATGACAAGAGATCTTATGCCTTGGTCGCCGTGGCGAGAGATGATGAGTCTTCGGGAAAACATTGACAGGTTTTTCGAAGAGCCGATGTCTCCCGCGAGAGCGTCTAGCGGCATCTTCCATCCGGCCATTTCAATTCGTGAAACGGATAAAGAAATGGTTATTGAGGCCGATGTTCCTGGAGTTAAAGAGGAAGATATTGATGTCGAGATTGAAGATGATAAGGTTATCATCAAGGGGGAGAGGAAGCACTCTCAAGAGGTAAAGAGGGAAAACTACTATCATATGGAGAGTTCATACGGTTCTTTCTCCAGGGTAATCGGCTTACCAAGCCATGTCCGGGCCGATAAAGCGGAGGCGGAGGTTACCGACGGAACACTCAAAGTGAGAATCCCCAAGATAGAAGAGAGGAAACCAAAGAAAATTAAAGTTGCGACCAAGAAAGTCGAAGCAAGCAAAAAAGCGATAAAAAAGTAAACTCGCTTTCAAGTAATAGAAAAAGCCCCATCGCGGGGCTTTTTCTATATAAAATGTTATATTACACTTTTCTGATAGCAATCTTCGCAGTAAACTTTCTCTGGTCTATCCGGTGCATAGGTCGTTTCAAATTCGTTTTTGCAACCTTGGTTCATACATTTTCTATGCCAGAGTTTACGGGGGTTGCGTAAGGCAAAACGTTCTTTGTATCTAATATTATAGTGTTTGGTTGGAATAGGTATTTTATTTTTAAGATAATATGCTAACTCTTGCGGCATAATTTTAAATGGTTTATTTGATATCTCACACTTTAGTATCCCAGCAAGCAGTTTTTCTCTTTCATTTTCATTTTCGATGTATTCATCAATATCATCTTTTGGCTCATAAAATGGTCCGTTGTACTTAATGCCATAATCTTTATCCTGCCACTTAGCATCAAGCTTTAGAGCCCCCTCTTTTTCAAGAGGAAAGTAGTCCATAGCCACTGTCTCGTTATAGCCAAAGGGACTTATTGAAACAGGGAAAAACTCTCCCCATTCGCCGTCTTTTTGCATTTTCTCAATTATCTGACCCGTTAACTTCTCATATTCTTGTTTAGAGTATTGTTTATTTAAAATGCAATATTGTTTATGGCGAAGACCGACACAGCCGAAGCAACGCGAACAATATTCGCAGTGATTACAATACAGGTTGTTGTCTCCGTATGTAGCCCAAGTGCAAAACAAGTGCTTGTATCCAGCAATGCTTTCTCCCTCATAACAGAGCTGCATTTCAGCAGATATATTTAAATCCTGGCAATCTTTTGCATCGCTATCGATATTATAAATTTTTTTGCAACCCTCGCACTTATAAGAATTATATGAATCCTTGCAGTTTTTGCATTCGACTAAATAATCACCAGTGCATCCCTCTGATTTCTTATTGTTGTCGGATTTTCTAATGACACCTAGTTTGATCCTTTTAAGTTCATTTATCAGGTTCCTTTGGATAGAACGGCTGGACAGATTTATTTTTTTAAATTCTTCAAAATATTTTTCTTTTGTATACTTTTTGTTTTTGATGTAGTACTGCTTGTTTCGTAGGTTCGTGCATAGCAAGACATTGTTGCACCCCTTGCAATCGTACGAGAAATGGGATTCAGTGCAGTTCTCACAATGCTCCAAAAAGGTGGATGAATTACACTTGTCACAGTCAGTACAAAAGTAGCAATTCTCGCAATTCCTAACATAGAAGCAGTCTACGCAATCTTTCACCCTAAGAATTTCATTCGAGTAATAGCAGCTTTCGGCATATCCAGCGATAAAACACAAATAAGAATCCTTTAGGTGCCAAACTTCTTGGCAATATTCGCAGTTTTCGACAATTGTGGAGAGGGTTGCGAGTTTTGGAACTTGTCTGAATAAACTTTCGAATTGGGAGAAAAAATCTCGTTTTGAATCAAAATCGCAGCCATATTTTAGCGGATCCCAGTCGTCTTTCCATATTTCAATATTTTTCCAGACTTTGTATGGTTTGTCCGGAGAGTAGATGCTAATAATATTTTCTTGCGTTTTATCACACTTTCGTTTGTATAGATTGGTAGATGCTTCCCAAACCATTCGCCTTTGGTCTCTACATTTTGGACACAGTGTCGGCGGAGGAATTTCGTAGGTTTTACCCGCAAAAGTAGGGGAGATTTTTTTATAGAACTCTAAATCCTCGTCCTCAACGACGAATTTCTGATCGCACTGTTTACAGGTCTTATTCATACTCATATAACTGCTTTCTGATAACAGCTCTCGCAATATACTTTCTCTGGTCGGTCGGGGGCGTAGGTGGTTTCAAATTCATTTGGGCAACGACTAGAATGTCCATGCTCTGTTTCTTCACACATGCACTGGCGGTGATATAAATTCATTTTATTGAACATATCCAGTCGCTCTTTGTATCTTACATCAGGATGTTTTCTCGGTATTTGGAGTTTATTTTCGATATATTGAGCTAATTCTCGCGGGATTATCTTAAATGGTTTCCCAGAAACTTCGCACTTGATTATACCTTTAATGCATTTTTCTATTTCATCATTCGCATCGGGGTTGTATTCTATATCATATTCTTTTATATCCTTCGGCTTATAATAAGGCCCAGCATTTTTTGTGGAGTAATCCTTGTCTTGCCATTTTAGGTCAAGTCTTTTTGCCTTATCTTTTTTAATTGGAAAGTGCTCGAAAGCGTTTGATTCATTGTAGCAAAATGGTGAGATAGCGGTCGGAAAAAATTCTCCCCATTCACCCTGTTTTGACATTTGTTCGATAATTCGGGCAACCTTTATCTTGTATTCCTCCTCGGAATATTGCTTGTTCAAAATACAATATTTTTTGCGATTTAAACTTACACATCCAAACAAATCATTGCTGTTAGTACAGTTATAACAATAATATGAATTTCTGACTGAATCACAAGAAGTCATAAATGCTGAATTATATAATTTTGTAGAAGATGCGCCCTCATAAATAAGTTCGCCTCGGCCAATTGAGAGGGCATCCATAATCTCTTTCATACTATCAATCATATAAACATAACGAGCGTTCTCGGTTTTGTAACAATAATAACTGTCCTTAACATCCTTGGAATTAAGCATTATATCTCCCGTACAATCACCTTGGCAAGAAATCACAGTAACATACTTAAAGGGATATCTGAGTTTATTTTTTTTAGACATTGCTTGAGCTCGCATTACCCCCTCATAGCTATCGGTATATTCTTTAACCCTTTTAAGATACTCTTCTTTTTTTAGTTCTTCGTTAAAAAAATAGTATTTTTTATAACGCAGGTTTGTTGAGCTAAAACAAGAGTTGCATCCAACGCAGTCATTGCAGAATAAACAATCATTGCACATATGGCAATTGAACAAATATTGACTATCAAAGCATCCTACAGAGAAGACACTATTATGAACTTTATCTGAATAGCCGACACCAAAACAATCTGTCATGTCATTTCCGTGGATACAGCTATTACAATGGAAACAATTTCTGTTGTCGTTTCCTCCAGTACATAAATAACAATTGCTGCTGTTCATTTCCTGATTTACAAATTCACTATTTTCACAGTTTGTTGCAAAAAGGGTCAGAAGGTAGGTGCTATGCAATAGGTCATCGAATTGCTCAAAAAAAGATCTGTTAATATCATAATTCCGCTCGCTTTCATGCTGGTTCCACTTATCTGACCAAAAACAATCCTTGCATAAAGCCTTTGGTTTTTTGTCGGGAGAATACACGGAAATTATCTCTCTTTTGCAGATTGAGCACTCATTTTTATAAAACTTTCTTTCGTTTCGCCAATTCATTCTTCTTATCAATCGACACTCAGGACACAGTGTCGGCGGCGGAATTTCAAAAGTCTTGCCGGCAAATGTCGGGGAGATTTTTTTGTAAAAGGCTAGGTCGTCATCTTCAACGACGAACTTTTGGTGGCATTGTTTGCAGGTTTTATCAATCATTTCTCTTCATCCCAATAGCACTTTTCACAATACACTTTTTCTGGTTTTTCAGGAGGATATGAAGTTTCGAATTCCGTCTTACATCTGCCTTCGTGGTCATGGTCTGTTTCTTCGCAATCGCACTGACGATGGAATAATTTTATATGGTTTATTAAATTGAATCTCTCGGTGAACCGAGTTTCAAAGTGTTTCTGCGGAATAGGTATCTTATTTCTAATATAAAAATGCAGCTCTTGAGGTGTAATTTTATACGGTCTGCCGCTAACTTTGCACTTTAAAACTCCGTCTAATAGCTCCTGTCGCAATTTCTCGCTTTTTGCATATTCAACAATTGCTTTCGGCTCGTAGGGCGTGCCGTCAAATTTCAGGGAGAAGTCGTCATCTTGCCACCCAAATCCAAGTTTCTGTGCCTCTTCCTTACTCAAGGGATAATAATCGTTAGCGATCGTCTCGTTATACCCAAAAGCGCTAACATTATTTGAAAACCACTCTCCCCACTCCTCATCTTTCTGCATCCGCCCAATTATTTTCGCAACCGTTGCCTTGTATTCTTCTTCGGAGTATTGCTTGTTTAAAATGCAGTGTTTTTTATGGTTTTTGACTCCGACGCAACCAAAGAGACTGTCGCAGTAGTAGCAGTGATCACAGTAGAACGAGTTGGATAATTGATAGGCAAAAGAGATAAACGAACTTCTGGTTGTTCCAAGGCCGATGTTTGTTCCTTGATACAGCAGTTCGCCGGTATTGCCGAAACCGGATACATCATAGGAGTCCTTGGTCGAAAACATCCCGTAGCAGAATTTGCAGTCCTCGCAATTCGTCATCATAAAACATCTCTGGCAGTTTTTAGAATCGAAAATATCCTCTCCTGAACAATTTTCGCTCCGCAGCATTTGGGAGAATTTCTTGGGGCGAGAAATTATTATTTCTCTGAATTCTTTTCTATATTCATCTATCTTTGTCTCAAGTCCGGCTAAAAATTCTTTTTTTACTTTTTCGTATTCGTCTTTTTCAAGTTGTTGATTTTTATAGCAATATCTTTTTCTGTACAGGCAGCTGCATAGGATGCAGTCAGCACAACTGTTGCAATCTTCTATAAAATACGAATCTCGACAATTTCCGCAGTTTATCGACCAATTGATGTTATAGCATTTGCCAAGGTTTATTCCTTCGTAACAAAGTTCGCTAAATGCGCCGAAGGTGAGATCAACGCACGATTTACAATTATCAACGTAGTAGCCGTAATAGACGCTCTCGTTATTTCCGGCTAAAAAAAGCAGATAGCAGTCTCTGTTTCCGTCGGCCAAGTTGGTATATTCGGAGTTTTCCGATTTTACATTCATAAGGGCCGCCTTTGGAACAGCGGTCTTTAACTCAGCGAATTGTTGGAAAAACGGCTTTAAGGGATCGAAGTCGCGCCCGTATTTTAGCGGCTCCCATTTGTCTGACCACCAGCATTGCTGGCAATAAACAGTTACTTTTTTATCTGGCGAATAGACTGTGATTATGTCTTTCTGGCACAAATCACACTTTCTTTTATAGAGTTTCACCACGTTTCTAAAAGCAAAACGGATCTGCTGCCGGCAATCTGGGCACAACGTCGGCGCTGGCATCTCGTAGGTCTTACCCGCGAAAGTAGGGGATATTTTTTTGTAAAATATTAAATCGTCGGCGGTGACGGCGAATTTGGTTTTACATTGTCGGCATTGTTTTTCTAGGGCCATGATTGATAATTACCTGTGAATATAAACCGGTGTTCCGATATCTGCCCAATTATACACTGTTTCAGCGCTGCCACGTCCTAGTCGCACGCAGCCATGAGAAACTGGAGTGCCCAGGTGGCTTTCGCCTTCCTTGGCCCCGCTTGGCCATTCAGGTAGTTCATGAATTCCATAATCACTGCCGATAAAAGACATCCAATAGGGCATATACAGGCCATATTTCTGTGAATATGCCCGGGGATCTTTGTTATTGATAGCATACTCTCCGATCGGGGTCGGCATAGACCATTTCCCGGTTGAAACCTTATGACTGCCGACCATGTTCGATCCCTCAAACTGATAAAGCATCTGTTCAGAGAGATTTATCTCGATGTATCTTCCCGGATATTTGCCGGGGGTGAACCCTGGTGCAACGTATTCCGTTTCTATTTCCGAAGTGGTTACCTCAAGGGTTGCTTTCGTTTCCTTATTATTAAGAGCGTTGACTAGAATCTCTTTGCTTTTTTTCTCATCAACTTTTAACCCCTCACGACCTTCGGATACGAGAGAGCCATCATAGGTTGAAATCTGTTTTGGTCGTGCTCGCTGGTTGATTTTTTTTGAGAGTTCTTTCAAATAATCTTCAATTGACTGATCACCAAAAGTAAGTTTTTGGTTTAAGACCGTCCTTTCAACGTCAATAAGTTCAAGTATATTCTCTCTCTCAAGATAAGTCCTCCTGTAGGAGTAGGATAATAAAATTCTCGATCGTGAAACTTCTTTTATTGCATCTAGAAATGGCACTAGGTCAGAAGTGACGATATTACTTTTTGTTGGATATTTTTCCCCGTAAAGTTTTCCGCTGCATCCGAGCAGAAAGCACCCTTCAATTCCGTTTTTTAGTCGAGTGTAATTTATGGCATAGCCGGCCTTTTCATCTTCTATTTTTACCTCGTCGTTTTCGAGCTTTAATTTTGGGTTCTCCGGATCGGCTTTTTTGCTAGGAAATAGTTCGAGAAATGTTTTCTCGGGCGCTTTTATCCAGAGCTTAACTGGTAAGGCATAAATTTCTTTGTCGGTCGTCTGGCGCAGGTAGGCGGGGGAGGGAAATATTCCGGCCAGCTTACCGAAGTTTAAGATCTTACCTGGGCTTTGGACGTAATCAATCGTGACGCCGAGTTCAATGTATGATTTCGAGATTTTTTCGCCTTCGAACTCGATTTCAATCTTCTGGTTGTTTTTTTCAATAAAAATTTCTTGGAGCTTTGAGATTATTTGCCCCTTATTAAGCCCTCCTAAGTCCTCTCCGTCTACCTTTATAAATGGTAGGGATTTATCTTTATAGGCGTAGGCGAAGCCTCCATAGAATAGGATGAGAACTCCTAGTAAACACAAAAAAGCCGCCAAAAAATACTTGCCAAATCTAAACCTTTTGGCAGTATTCTTGATCGTTTCTACAATCTTCGCCTTTTTTATTTCTTCTGCCATTTTATCTTATGCATTTTTATTTTCGCTGAAATTATCTTGCATTTCAAGAGGTAAATGAGGTAAGATGTATAAGGTTTACTACCGGCCCGTAGCTCAGCGGTAGAGCGGCGCTCTTATAAGGCGTATGTCACAGGTTCGAATCCTGTCGGGCCGACCAGAATGGCGTAAGCCATTTTTTTGGTTGGCACAGGATTCGAAAGCCGGAGCGCGACCGGCGGATTATTTTTATATATAGATTGTTATATAGAATTTAAGGTTAGAGGAGGGGGCTTCACCCCGCCAGAATTTCTTCCGGTAAAAGGGACTTCGTCCTCTACTTACAGGAGCGAAATCTGCAAGGGTCTGCGGCCTGACAAAAGTTAGGCCTTGACAAAATATATATAAGATGTTATATTAGATATGTAATGGCACGAGCGTGAACTTAGAGGGGAAATGAAAAACAAATATCTAATCATAACAGTTCTAACCTCAATTAACCTGACATTAATCGGATTATTTACTGTAGGTTTTCAAAAAGAAAAAGTTACTGCTGCAACCTTATCTGAAGCCGCATATCAAGATCTAGCTTTAGTCAATGATTTAAGGTCTAAATCTGATCACAGTTCTCTTGTTTGGAACGAGAAACTTGCCCAGGCGGCTAGGTTAAAGGCAAACGATATTATTGATAACGACTATTTTGAACATTCCTCCCCCAAAGGAAAAACCGCTTGGAGTTTTATTGAAGATACTTCTTATTCTTATCGCTTTGCCGGGGAGAATCTAGCGATTGACTTTAGCAATGTTTATGATGCCCAGGAGGCCTGGGAGAAAAGCCCGACTCACCTTAAAAATATCCTTTCGGACAATTTTACCGATTTTGGCTTTGCCGAGGTTGAAGGTGAAGTTGACGGACAGTTTTCTAGGGTTTATGTTCAGCTTTTTGGTAAACCGCTATCAGTATACGAGCGTGAATTAACTACTAACAGGTAAGGAGGTTGTAATGTAATATATATAGGAGGGAGCCGCCCCGAGCATATCGGGGCGGCTTTTTGTTCGGCATCTGTCTGGCCTTGACATCAAATTTTCCTTTGTTACTCTTGCCCTGCAAGCTATGGCAAACGCTATGGCCTCGCCCAAATCAGATTGAATGCGAGGCCATTTGTTATATAAGAAGGTATATAAGTTATTTGATGGAGGAAGACTAACAATGAAGAAGGCATTGAGCGTATTTTTGGCAATATTGGTTGGGGGGACAATTACGGTTTTTGGTAATCCCTTGATTTCAAAAGCTGAAGCCATCTTTGAATTGTCTTTTCAACCTCGAGGCGGAAATGTCACAGATGGGTATCTTAACTCAACAAACTTATCTTTTCGGGCTCTTGCTTATCTTCCTGATTACACAATCGTTAAGGAAACTGAACTGTTAATTGATGACGATCCATTTCCTTTGCCGATTTTTGGCTCTTCAACAGAGGAGCCGGGTTACATTGAATTTTTGTCGGGCACGATGTCATTTTCTGGTCTGCAAGCACAAGTATCTGGGGGAGAACACGTTTTATCTGTAAAAAAGACATTTCTACCAGGCGAAACGGGTTCTCCGGTGGAGGGTAGTCTTAAAGTCATTGCTGATTATACTTTGCCAGTCGGGACGATCGCTCCTTCTCCGCTCGGTGGAGTGTTAAAGATTGGGGATACAGCTGAATTTACTCTTGACGTTTCTCCTGACTCAACCAATGATATTGATTCTGTTTTTGGCTCATATAACGGACGTGAATTAAGCTGGGTAGTAAGCGCCCCGGGCAGTTTTATTGGACAATATATTGTTGCCCCTGGCGATCCTGATCAGATCGTTCCCATTCAGATCGAAAATGTGATTATTAGCGATTTGGCGGGAAATACGAGTGATCCCGTTTCTTCGGCTGATGTAGATTTTACTATCGATGCAAACGCACCGATGGTAGCTATAGCTTCCCCGGTCGAAGGGAAAAACTATAACCAGAATCAAGTTTTGCTCGACTATTTGGTTGATGATCCGACGGCGGTGGTAGATTTGACTCTTGACGGAGCCCCGCTTGCTTTGGCGAATGGTTCGCCGATTACTGGTCTGGGCGATGGCGAGCACACACTCATCGTAGAGGCGACTGATTTAGCCGGCAATACAACGGTAGTGGCTTCAGTATTTATAGTTGATACAATTGCGCCATATCTTTCTCTTACGACAGGCCCTGATGGGGGTAAGATAGAGCAAGGGAGTAAGATAATTTTTGAAGGAACGAGCGAGCCTGGAGCTGGAGTAAAGCTGGAGATTTTTTCTGAACCTTTGGTTTGGACAACCGTAGCTGACCAGGCGGGCAACTGGCGATTTGAAATTAGCTCGGACGAGTTGGGAATCGGCTCTCACGATGCTTTTATCACCGTATATGATTTGGCAGGCAATGCCTTAAGGGTTAGGGTAGCTACCTTTGAGGTAACTGCTAAGCCGGTCATCGCGCAGGAGCCGATTAAGGTAGCGAGGGCGGAGGAGGTGGTAGTAGATGTAGCCGCTGCTCAATGTGCTGGTGAAACCTGTAAACTACCGCCGCAAGAGGTGGCGAAAGAGGGGCAGATTTTATCGAGCGAAGATGCCAAGGCAACAGGGATTAACTGGAGTGCTTGGATAATCCTTTTAGCAATAATTGTTCTAGCGAGTGCTTTGGCGACTGCCGGCTATTATGGCTATGGCTGGGCTCTTCAGGCTGCAAATCAAACGAGAACCGCAAAGATTGGCGATTTGGAATCCAAACTGGGCCAGAAGGGAGGATTGGACGCCCTGATTCAAGCCCAGAGGAAGAAATCCACTCCACCAGATAAAGTAGATAAAGAACCTCTGGACGAGGAAGAGCCTCCTTCTCGGCCGCCGACTCGCTGGTAGATCCGTCATACCATAGGGGGAAAACGTTCTCTTGTGCTATAATTGCCTCGTGGCAGACAATCTAGAAAATTTAATCGGCCGCGATTCTTTCTGGGGGAAATTGAAGAATTTCATTTTTCCTATTTTAATCTTGGCGGCAATCGGCTATGTGGTATTCGTTTTGTACCAAGCGATTTATTATAATTTTAAAGTTAACCAGAAGATTAGGGAACTCAAAACGGAAATAAATGTTCTGGATCAGGAAAGAGGGAAGCTTGAGGCCTTGATTGCTTATTACAAGACAGGGACCTTTCAGGAGCTTGAAGCGAGGAAAAAACTGGGGCTTAAGTTGCCAGGCGAGAAGGTGGTTAAAGTTGAAGTTCTGGAGGAGGCGACTGCCAGCCCAACCAGCAAGCCCGAGGCGGTATCTCCTCAAAGTAATAAGCCCAACTGGCAGCTCTGGCTTGATTATTTGCGGGGAGAGGAGATTTAGGATCTACTTGACAATTTCTTCTTTACCCTCTACAGTCATCTTGTAAAAAAGGGGGATAAGGAGAGAATAAATGTCAGTTTTGATGCGCGCCAAATTTCCGACTGTGAAGGCATTCAGGCGCGTTTTTTATTTGACAAAATAAAATACAAAGCGAGGTCGACGTTTTGAGAGTTGAGTAATTCCCGCTCCACCATGGAGGGCGGGAAAGGAGAAAATATGTTAAGAATCGCAAAAAGCTTAATCACGATTCTGGCTGTTGCGGCCATTGCTGTCGGTGCTACCGGAGCGTACTTCAGCGACACCGAAACGTCAATCGGTAACACCTTTTCTGCTGGATCGCTTGACTTGAATATTGACGGGGGAAATACCAACGTTGTAAAATTCAATGTCACAAATATGAGGCCAGGTAATCAACCAAAAGGCTCGTATACTCTTGCAAATGTCGGAACGATCAATGGCTATCTGGATCTTGAGAGTATTGCGGTTACAGATACAGAAAACGGCTGTGTCGATCCTGAAACTGTAGCTGGAGATATAACCTGCGATAATCCGGGAGTCGGTCAGGGTGAACTTGGCGATGTGGTCAACCTTCGTCTTTTCGTTGATAGAAACGGAGATGGTTGGATTTCAGTTGGTGACACTGTATTCTATAACGACAAAGTGGCAAACTTACCGGCAAGCTTCGATTTGAACGAGCCAATTAATGCTGGCTCCTCGACTAAAATCGTTGCTCTTCTGGACTGGTGGTCAACACCTAACGATGACTTGGCCCAAGGTGATTCGATGCAACTCGATATAACCTTTGAGCTAGCCCAGACTACAGGACAATAAGTTCTTGAGCTTCTCGAGCCCCGACAAATACTGTTTGTCGGGGCGAAGAGGAGTTTACAGTGGCCGCTAAAAAATCTGACAAAAGTGGTAGAAAATTGAACGCTAAAGCTATTTGGCTAGTTTTGGCTAATGCCATCTTTGTTTTTCTGATATTGGTGGGACTTATAATTGCTGCATCACTTCTGCCTATAAAAAATAATTTTAAAATTTATGCTGTGATGTCCGGATCGATGGAATCGACTATCTCAACTGGGAGCGCAGTGATAGTCAAGCCACAGTTGATGTACCAAAAGGGTGACGTTATTACATTCCTTCCGATAAACGCAAAATCGAAGAAGGAGTCCATTACCCATCGAATTGAATCGGTGATCGATGAGAACGGGTTGATATATTTCCGGACAAAAGGTGATGCAAACGAGAATGTAGACGAGCAGCCTATACCGAGCGATAGGGTTATCGGCAAGGTGCTGTTTTCTATCGCAATAATCGGCTATGTTGTCGGTTACATCAAAACCTTACCTGGCTTGGTCCTAATTATCATTATTCCAGCAACGATAATTATTTATGAAGAAGTAAAAAAACTGAAGTCGGAGGCCAAAAAGATCATAGAGAAGCGGAAGGCAAAAGGTGAGGGTAAAAAGAGTCTTAGAAAAATCAAAACAAAATAATGTTATATAGAAATTTATATAAGTGTAAGGAGTAGGAATGAATAAATATGTAAACTATATAAAGGTTTTGTTCGTTTGCGCAGCGGTCATTTTGATTGGTGTAGTAGCGACGGGGGCATATTTTACTGATCGCGAGACCTCGGTGAACAATTCATTTACTGCGGCAATCTGGTCACCAACCCCGTTGCCCTTACCGTCACCGGGTGCTGCTAATATTCTTATCACAGAGGTTTACTATAATCCGGATGCGAATCACGGCACTGCCGATGACGAGTGGATCGAAATATATAATGCTGGTTCGGGTTCTGTTAATCTGAAAGGCTGGATCTTGTGGGATAACAACTCGAGCGAAACAATTCACGAGAATCATATTTTGAATCCCGGGGAATATGCCCTGATATCCTCCAATGCCAGCACTTGGAACTACTGGTCCGAGCCGTCAAGTGCCGAAATAATAATTGTCGGCGGGTTGGAGTTATTTAATGGACTGGCAAACACTGGCGACAGGGTAGTTTTGTTTAATCCGACGCCTTCTGAAAAAGACGCCGTGAGCTGGGGAACAGACACCTATGCCTTCTCTCCGTCTGTGGCTGTTTTTACTCAGGGCCACTCAGCCGAGCGATCTAACCATTCAGTAGATACCAACAGCGCTTCAGATTGGATAGATCAGACTAATCCAACACCAGGAGGATAAAATGGCAAAAAAAAGAATGGTTAGAAGAAATAGTAAAAAGCTTGGTAATCTGCTTGTTGCTATCTCTGTTTGTCTGGGTTTGGTCGGCATGGCTAATTTTGCCCTTAAAGCACAGGCTGACAGCTTGTCGGCTGGGCCGTTGACAATAACTTATACCGGGAGCGGGCCGATTTTCAACGAAGTTAATATTGCTCCTGGTGCAACCTTCAACAAAGACATCACGGTGACTAACGATGGCTCGGTCGCTCATTCCTTTGCTTTGGCGACCGATAATGTTTCCGGTGATTTGGCCGATAAGGTTTATCTTGAGCCGGTCGGCGGGGAAGTCTGGAAGATGTCGATTAAGGAACTCTCGGAAATTCCCACTGTCAGCAAGACGGTCGTTTCGAGCATTGCTCCCGGTGCTTCGGCGGCAATAACACTGAAAGCGGAATTCGATACAGCGGCGGATAATGCCTATCAAAATAAGGGAGTATCTTTCGATTTAGTTTTTGGCTCGCAGGAGGCGGAGCCGACTCCGGTGTCATCTCCTTCACCTTCGCCAGTGGCGGTTGCTAGCCCAACTGTTGATGCAATTGGCGGTGGCTATCTCGCTTTTGCTCCTTTGCCCGCTATCGTTTCACCTGCGCCCTCAGCTTTGGCTTCGCCGAGCCCGGAGGGGGAAGTAAAGGGGGCGGGAGAAGAGAAGGAGACGGGCAAGTCCTGGCCGTTGCTTCTGATTGTGCCAGCTGTGGCAATAGCGAGCCTGCTTATTCCACTCGGCTCGAGAACAGGCATCAGGACTCCTATCGTTGCCGGAGCGGTGGCTGCGATCTTGTCTTATTTCTATAAAGGGACACTCGAGCCCTGGATTTTCTGGCTGATTCTGATTGTGGAAGTCATCGTTATTCTGGTTGCTGGTTGGTTTATCGTTTCTCGATACAGAACGAGGAAAGCCAGAGAGAAGAGAGCGGCTTCGAGGAAGAAAAGGTAACAACGAGTATTTGATCTTGAGAAAAGCAATAATAACCCACTAACCTTGACTTATGGGGGGGATTTGGAGTAAGTTAATGCCGACGGTTAAGGAGCAATAGCTTGACCGCGCGGCGCTTTTAGCGCTAGTTTCAAAATCCATGCCCGCCGGCAGGCGGGCAGTTCGGGCTCAAAGCTCGGACGATATGCGGAGGTCGGAACGATGGGACGGATCGGCCCAGCTGTTCTGATGTTGCTGACTTTCGTCGTCTTGGCCGGATGCGGAGGATCCGGCCCCGGAAACGGCGGAGGTGGTGATCTCCAACTCTCTCTCACTGGTGGCGGGCCGCCGACGTCGGGGGGCGGCCGAATGTACTACCCGATGCTGGAAGGTGAGTCCAGGCCCCTCAAGTGTACCTGGGCCGGTGGGCCGGTCTCGGGTGCTCCGGTGTGGACGATCACATCGGATAACCCCCGGGTCAAACCTGTTACGGCTCGCTTCAACGCGATGCGCCTGCCCCCTGAAACGCTGGGGGGAAACCTCCTCTTGATGGGGACGGTGTATGAGGAGGGCTGGAACCGAGTCCGGGTGGAGTACGGCGGCCAGAGCAAGGAGGTATGGGTGAAGGGAGACCCCACGGATTGGTCGCCGCCGAAGATGACTGCTCCACTCAATGCTAGTGGCGCTCGGCTTGAAGTGGTGGGCGATCCCTCAGTCTGGTCGACCTCGCTGGCCTATGGTAGTAGCAACTACTGGACGGAACAGACCGGGGTCTTGGAGATCGGTGCCCAAATCGTGGGAGACTACCCTGGCGCCTCCCCACCGCAGTGGACAGCCGAGCAATCTCGCCTAGAGTTTGTCGGCTTGTCCAGGGGCTGGAAGGTCAAGTTCGAGATCAAGGACCTGCAGTATGGGCGGTTCTGGCCGTTGACGGCGGAGATCGGGGGGTATGCTGTCACGGTGGGGATCAGCGGGAATGTGAACTAGCGTTTTCGTTCTCAAAGGGGCGGGCCTGTGTAGGCCCGCCCCTTTCTCGTATTGAGTATTGACTTTTTAAGATATTTATGGTATAGTTTTTGCCGACGGTTAAGGAGTGATGACTTGACCGCGAAGCGCTTTAAGCGCTAGTTTCAAAATCTATGCCCGCCGGCAGGCGGGCAGTTCGGGCGCAAAGCTCGGACGATATGCGGAGGTCGGACGATGGGACGGTACGCTCTGGTCGTTCTGATGTTGACGGCGTTCGTCGTTCTGGCCGGATGCGGATCCGGCCCCGGAGTCAACGAGATGTCTGGTGGCGGCTTCGCCGCCGCCTCTGAGAATGGGGAGTTCGTCCCGGCGGACGAGCCGGGCGACCTGGTCTTGGACGAGCCGTTCGATCCCCAGGCGGCTTTGGAGCTCCCTCTCCCGGAGGTGGCCGCGGCGGCTAGCCCGTTGAAGCTCTGGCTGACGGGGGGCCGGGCGCTGAAGCACGACACTGGGACCGGCCGTGACTATTACCCAATGAAGATGGGGGAGTCCCGACCTATCTGCTGCACCTGGAGCGGCGGGACCGTCACTAACCTGCCGGTCTGGACTGCTCCTCTCGACCCCTACGCTCGGGTCGGGATCAACGCTATGCATCAACCCCCCAGGACGCTGAACCGCAACTTCCTCTACCCTAAGGACGGAGGGGAGCTGTGGAACCAGGTGCGCGTGAGGTATGGCGGCCGGACGCAGAGCGTCTGGGTCAAAGTGGATGGCCTCTGGCCGCGACCTGGCCAGACTGCGCCGCTGAATCCCGCCGGGGCGCGGCTGAAGATCGTAGGGAGCGCCTCTGCGTGGTCTACGGGCACCCAGCACGGTGCGCGGTACTTCTGGACTACGCAGAGCGGCATCCTGACCTTGCGAGCTAGGATGGTGGGAAGCTACGCTAACTCGCCTACGCCGATGTGGACGGCTGACCAAGCGAAGCTGAAGTTCGTCGGCTCGTCCACAGGGAGGACGGTCCAGTTTCGGATCCGTCAGCGGGGTGAGTGGTACCCTCTGACGGCGAAAGTAGGAGTCTTCTCTGTCACGGTCTTGGTCAAGGGGCAATAGCCACCTCGACCTCTAGTACTCGATGGGGCGGACCTACATAGGTCCGCCCCATTCTTGTTTAGTTGATATTTCTGTTTGACAGCAAATTCTAATTTGATAGCCTTAAATTAGTCAGCCTTTTACTGCAATCTGTCCAGAGGAGGAGTTTTTGGATGTAAAAAGCGTCACTTCTTTAATAAAGAAGAGACTTGGTCGGATTTTAGCTTTGGTTATCGCCTTAGCACTTTTGGTTTCAATCTCGATTTTTAGCCACAAGGATATCGGGGCCGAAGCCATCACAATCCCAAATGGGACCTATATTTCGGCTAAAAATTTCACCTATGACTATTCCGATGTTGTTATTAAGAATGCCGATGTTACAATTGATGGCTATCATTATTTTAAGAAGTTGACGATTGGTAATGGTGGGACCTTAACCCAAAGCCCGGCCGGTATTTACCGAAAGAACACAAGAAGTCTTGACTATTATGGTTTTGTCAGCCGCTCCTGGGCATTTCATGCCGAAGGACTCTTTGACCCGGCTGCAACAAAACATTATAAATTTAAGATTACCGATGCCGATGATGCGGTACTTTTTAGAATAAATACCGAGACCTGTTTGAACGATCCTCTTGGCTGTGGTTCGGGTAACGCTTATAGTTGGGTGCGCGCTTCTAAATCCAGCGCCGCGGCCATAGCAGCCGGCTGGCCGGCGAACAAAGTAACAAGCAACTATGTCTCACTCGACCAAACCAAAAATTATCAAATTGAGTTGTTTTTTGCCCAAGCCAATGTGACCTATGGCACGAATAACGCTGCTTCTTTCCGCTTAAAATATTGTATGTCGGACACAGGATTACCGGCTGACTGTGATGAGGACGCGGAGTTTAATGACCTGAATACTTCAACAATGATTAAAGACAGGGACGGAACCGCCTCCCAGCTTGATCTTTCTTTTTATGTTGGCGGCAGCGGGGCGGATGTTGTGGGATTGGATAAAGACCCCCAAGGAGCTAGCCCCGACTCAACAGACGTCTTTTTTGATTTTACCAACGCTACCTCGATGGTTCACGTTTCGAGCTATAACCTCTTCTCGGCTAAAGCGTACTTCCCCAAGAGTTTAACTGCCTCCGGCCAAGCCTATCGAAGCTATACCTCAAGCGGTTATTTGAGCACAAATTCTTCTGACAATATGGAGGATATTTACCCGATTAATCGAGCTTATTCTGATGAAAAGGGTGTGGCAACAGCAGCGGCAACAAATCATTATTTTCAGTTTGATTTTAGCAGTTACCATTCGGGTGATAATATTGGCTACACAAATCCCTTGGGTTATCTTCCCCTTAAACAAGCAAGAGACACCGGCAGTTTTGATTACAAAAGCTATTGGGGCGCTTTTTATTCGCTGGTGGTTCTTAACGCATTAAGAAATCTGGTGCCGCTTGAAATCGAAGCTGAAACACTAGAAATTCTGAACGAGGGGAAGATAGATTTAACGGGTAAGGGTTATTCTGGGGGAAGATGGCACTATCGCAAATTTTATGAGTCGGCTTATGGGGTAACTGGCGCTCCTTCGTCGAGCGGTTTTGGCCCGGGGGGCGGTCAAGGTTACTATGCCGGTTCAAACCAACAATCTGCCGGCGGCGGCCATGGCGGGGTCGGCGGCGGCCATAACCTGACGGTAAATGAGGGTCTAAAGTCAGTGGGAGGTAAAGACTACGGCGAGGCGTCAAACCCCCTGATCCCCGGCTCAGGTGGAGGATTGGGTTTTTATAATTCGGACACAAGCGATATTAGAGTAGGCGGGAACGGTGGAGGACAAGTTAAAATTTGGGCCAGATCGATGAAACTTGTAGGTTCGGCAAAGATAATTGCTGATGGCACTTTAGGCAACGGTTTGCATTTAAACTACAGTGGATATGATCTGCCTGATTCGTGGATTGGCGGAGGCAATCGCAACTGTACGACTGGCTGCCAAAGCTACGGCGGCGGCGGCGCAGGAGGAGCGATCCAAATAAAGGCGGCGGTAGAGCTGGTGATTGGTAATTGGGATATATATGATGATAGCCCAAGAGGAGGGATTTTTGCCGAAGGCGCTAGCTCGTTAAGCCTTGGTAATGTCCCCGATTTTGCCGGAGGGGATGGCGGCGGCGGCGGGCGGATAAGGTTTGCCGTACCGACTGAGGGTTCTCGGTCTACGCTCCAGGACGAAGTTAATAGCGCCAGTTCGGATATACGTGCTAGCCGCCGCTGCCCGACCGGGGTGACTAGCCGGTGTGGCACAAACGGAACGGTGAGAATTGCCCATGAAGCCCCGGACGCGTTTTTTACGGGGCTGACTAAAAAGAACACAATTGAAAGGATTGCTTACACTAACAGTTCTCGAGGTGAAGCAGCAAAAGATTTTAACTTCCAAGCCGGGGAAAAGGTTTTTGTTAGACTAGGAGTTCTAGCTACGGGGAATACAACTGAAGTGGTTTCGCTGGTTGAGGAAGTGAGCCGAATTAGTGGCAGTATCACAGTTACTCCTACTAATAAATATACTTTGGCTGGCGGGACGCAGGGCGCTCTTGGGTGGACGTCTGCGGATGTCGGTAATATGAAGGTCGTTACTATGACCCTTAAAGATGGATTAAGGAACGGTGTTAATTATATAGATTATGAGTATACAGTCGGAGAATAAGAGCCCAAGAAAAATATTTTCTTATCTTGCTCTAGTAGTGCTGGTGCTGGGCGGGGTCTATTTTATTTATTCCTATACCAGGTACCGGCAGGGTTCGGCAACTGATGTGATGAGCGACCCTGTTGTTGAAATCGGCCAGAATAGTCCCTCGGTCATCAAGGAGACTTTTGATTCGGGCTCTTATACTAATTATAAGGCGACCTTTGAGGCAGGGGGGGCGGTGTTTGTCCGTCTGACAGTCGAAGAGCCGAGCAATTCTCGCACCGACTATAAGATAGAGGACGCAGTGCCGTCTCATGTTTCCGGAACAATTAATTACAGATTTGAGCGCGGCAGTTATGTTTATACCGGCCAGACAACGGCGGTGTCGGGCAAGATCACCATCGAGGGCAAAAATGATATTAACCTTTATAAGGGAAAGAATTATTTTAAGTATAGTTATAAAATTTAGAGTTAATCTTAAAATGGAGGAGATATGAAAAAAATTAATTTAGGTGCGGTTCTTTTGACAGCTGGGGTTTTAATGTTTCTGGTCGGACTATCGATTTCTTATGATAAGAGTAGGGCAATTGCCTATGCCAATCAGTATGAGGAAAAATATGAGGTTACGAAATGGCGAGTTTTGAGAAATTTTGGTAAAGAGATAGATGGTACGTATAAATGCATGATTCTTGGTCCGTCCGAGTGGTTAGTTACGGGCTCGTTTGGCGATACAGACGCAAACTGTTCAACTGGCGAGACCTGTTTTACGGAAACTTGGTCGGTTCCTGATAACCAATGGCATCAATCAGATAATTACCTTGAACCAGGGAACGCAAGTGAGACTTTTATTAACGTTTTTGCCAGTGGGGATAATGTTGGAAAAAGTGATAACTCCGTCACCCAGTGTACTTTTACAGGAGACGAAGTGGCTTTGTTTTATAACGATCATTGGTACGCTTACCAAGCTGGTCTTTATGGCGGTTATGCTGCCCATAAAGCAAGAAGTGGCTTGGCCACAAATGAGTCTGTTGGTTTTCACAGTTGGCCTAAAGGTTGGAAAATTAGCGGCTCGGTCGGCTCGCCATAAGGAGGTTAAAGATTGGTTAATTTAACCGCCATTAAAAGATTGAATTTTCTCCCACTGGTAGTCTTCGCTGGAGGGCTAGCTTTTCTGGTTTTTTCGCTCTTTGGTTACCAGAGCGAATTAAAGGACGAGTTTAATCCGACCCATTCGAGCCGAATTCTGACCCTGAAATTACGGCTTGACGCGATTGAGAAAGCTAGGGCCGAAGGGAGAACTAGTTATGAATTTGATGTAAATGAAGCTTATCCAATGTATAACCCGTTTGAGGGGGTTGACCCTGATGAAATTAGGCAGTCTAGTTAAAATTTCAGTCATCGTTTTCGGGCTTTTTTTGCTCGGGTTTTTTGATTCTGCCCTGGCAATGATCCCCCCACCGGCGTCGATTGCCAAGTTTTTCCCAGCGCCCAGAGAACGAAATGTTTTTCTTCAGAAAAAGTTATTTTTATTTAACAATGATAACAGCACAACAGGTGACGAACAGGCAACTTTTGAGCCCGGTGATTGGGTAGCAGTACGGCTTAAGCTCAATCGCAATCTAGCCGATTATACTTCAATCAAGTTGGTTGACTTCTTCCCCAAAGACGCTATTGGCATTGCCGAGATTACTATGGCTCAATGCGGCATTGCCGGTTCTACTAGGGCCAGCGCGGCCTTTCCTACTCCAGCTGTTCTTTCTCATAGCTTGACTTGGAACAGTGTCCCTATTCCCCAAAGTGATGTCTTTATCTGCTATAAGTTTCAGGTGCCGGATGCGGTTGACGAGAAAGATAAAGCTAAGAATAGACTTGTTCAGGTGAGGGCTACCGCCTATCGGACGATTTTTGGCTTTGAAAAATCGGCCGAAACCACTGCCAATTTTATGATGGTAAGGGGTTTTCCATTTCAAGCGCTTAATTATAGCGGCACGACGAATTTTGGGGCATCCCCGCCGATATTTGAAATTAACGACTTTACTTCAGTAATTAACACAGTTGGCGCTATCTCTTTAACCGGCCAGTATGTCGGTAATTCGGTCAGTTATATCTATTCAAAGGGCGCTGGCTATCACAGCCGCGGGGGCTCGATTCTTTTCCTTCCGGTTACAATGACAAATAAAACCGGCGCCAATACCTTAGCTTACGATTCAAGCCACCTTTTCTATAACCCGGCTTATTATCTTTTCGGCAATATCTTCAGCAGTGGTGGCATAAAAGAAAAGAGTCTGGATATCGGCTCGGGCGCATCAGGCAGCGGGGTCACGGTTTCCGGCGAGGACTACGCGAGCCAAGAGGATCTAAACTCTAAAGCGGCTTTTTATAACTATCAGATTGACAAAAACTCTGTCACTTTTTGGAATAGCAACCTGCTGGATAAAAACCGGGTTATGCAAAATAAAATAACTGGTTTAATATCGCAACCCCGCCCCGATGTAACCTGCGCTTTTGATGATTTTGACTCCGACCCAGATAATAATACTTCTTTTGTAAGGAGTCGTTTAGCTGCTGTAAGCGGTAACTTTTATCTCGACAATGATAATTGCCAGCCGGCCGGTACCCTTGCTTCCGGACGCTGGCCAAGCGGACGGGTTTGGTACATTAAGCCGAATGCGGATATAACTATCAAAACCGCTTTTCAGGGGAAAGGGACATTGATAATTGACTTCGCTGGTATAACTGGTCGGGTGCCAAAGGTGATCCTCGAAACTAACTTGAGCGATTTTAGTTCCGGTTCAATGCTTGGCCTGATGGTGATTAACGGCGGACAGGTCGAAATAAGCAAGACCGCCACCTATTTTAGGGGAATAATTTTTGTTCCGGGAAAGCCTGCTCCAAATCCAGGAGGCGAAGTCATTTTCGTTGAAGACCCCCTGGCCTCGGCGGTTGAGGTTCACGGCTCAATTGTTGCCAATAAGATTACATTTGGCCGGCGCAACCGAGGAACAAAGCTTTATGCCGTAGCTATCTTCAACGACGCAAAGGTATTAAATTCTCCACCGATCGGATTCGAAAATATTGCCGGAATTGTTTATTGAGATTTTTGTTTGTTGACAGTCTTTTCTTGCCTTTGTTATAATCAGTTTGATATGTAGTTTGCAAGGAGGGAAATGGTCTTAGAGGACCAGTCTGCTCAAGTTTCTCCTCAGGTTAAGGAGACGGAAGAAGAAATTGGTAGCGCCACGAAAAAAGCCGGATCAAAAGAAGAAGCGGCGGCTTATTTTATCATCGGCCTTTTTCTTGCCTGTATCGTTTCGATGATTGCCGTCTTCGCTTTAATGAAATCGAAGGAAGCAAAGATCTCTAACCTTGAGGAGCAGATCCAAAATGAGGTTACAGGTCCGCTAAAAGAGCTTGAGAGCGAGGAAAAGGAGGTTGCTAGTGTTTTGGGGCAGATTGAAACCCTAACCAGCGCTTTAACCGAGAGGGTAAAGTATGCCTCGTTGATTAATGACCTAAAGTCTAACTTGTACAAAAAATCTCTCTGGGGCCAGTTCAGCTTCCAAAAGGATACAGCAGCTATTACCGGAACGGTAGATAGCTTTGAGGATCTTGCTAAGACAGTTTCGGTTTATAAAAAGATGAAAGGAGCGCAGGATGTTCAGCTTACTGGGGTCAGCGTAAATGCGGAGACTAAGAAGATCGATTATAGCTTAACTATCAAACTCGATATGAGTTTATACAAAATAAATGGGGCCAAGCCCCAGGCAACGGCTACTGCATCGGCGCAAACTAATTTGTAAACCATGGCAAAAGAGGAAAATCCACTTCAGAGATTAATGTTAATCAGCGTTCTAGCTCTGCTGGCTTCTCTTGCCATTGTGATATTTTTGGTTGTTCCTCGGATTTCCGAGATGAAAGAGCTGTCGAATAATGTAGCGGCAAAGGAAGCAGAGTTAGAAGCAGGTAAAAATAAGGTTGCGGCCCTAAGAAATGCTATTCAGCTGATAAAAACCGCTCGTCGGGATATGGAGATTTTGGGAATTGCTGTGCCGGTTGATAAGGATATTGCCGAAGCGTTAGTACAAGTTAATGCTAATGCTTCAAACTCGGGAGTTGTAATTGAGGCTATTTCAGCCGCCGAGGGTGAAACTGGCAATATAAGTATCAGTGCAACCGTACTTGGTTCTTATGAACAAGTAATGGGTTTTCTCTCAAATACAGAGAAAAGTCTCCGGCCGATAAAGATTGTGGACTACAATCTTATCTCGACAGAGGGAGCAGTTGATGCAACTTTCAATTTGCTATTTCCTTATTTGAAAGAGGAATCTAGTTTGGCAGGGGAGGGTGCTAAAGCAGCCGAGGGAGAGGGCGTAGAGAAAGTTCAAGGAGTAGATAATGGGCAGTAGGTTTTTAGCTGGATTAGTTGGGGTAGTGCTGGGGGTAGCAGTTATTCTGTCACTCGTTTTGTTTTTGTCACGGCCGGCTGAGGTTGAGAAGCCGGAAGAAGCAAAGACACTAACGAACGCAGATTTAAGTGAACTCAAGCAGAAAACTACCGGTTTGGAGAATTTTGGAAACTTGCCGGTTGTAGTTAGCGCGGATGAGATTGGCAGGGACAACCCGTTTGGATCATATTAGATGGCTCCTACTGCGACGAGATCAACTTTTACAAGGGAAAGGGCTTATTCAAGTTTCTTGAGTTTGCTTTTGCAAAAAAAGATTATCCGGAAAGAAGATCTGGCTGAAGTTAAAAGCAAAGGTAAATCTGCCGAGGAAGTCTACCAGTTTTTGTCCTCAAGGGGTGATATACCTGACGAGCCTTTGGCAGAGGCTCTGGCTTCCGCCGTGGAGGTCCCTTATGTTAGGCTGGAAAGCCTTGATCCTAAAGCATTAAGATTAATAGACAGCCAGCTGGCAAAAAGGTTTGGATTTATTCCTTTTGATTTTGACCAAAAGGCAAAGGTTTTACAGGTGGCTTTGACTTCTGCGGAAAAAATCGGTTCGGTAAACGAAGCCGCCTTGAGGTCGCTTGAAAGAAAGCTGGGGGTTAAAATCGAGCTCAATATTACCTCTAAATCGGCTTTGGAAAGATTAGCCAGGAGCTATGCCCAGAAGAGCGCCTTGGCAGGCGTGGCTAGAAATATTTCTGAAGTCGAGTCTCGGGTTAAGCAGGCCACAGTTTCTCCCGACTCTATTGATCTTTCAGACCTTAGTATTTCTCCGGAAGCTCTTCGGAAACTTCCGTATGAACTTTGCGAGAAACTAAAGGTCGTGGTTTTTAAATCAAGGGGTGAGAAGGATTTTGACCTGGCCGCTGCTTTTCCCAGCGAGCCGAAACTCTTGGAAGTGCTAGAGTCAATAGAAAAAAAGACGGATATCACCTTCAGGGTTTTTAAAGCTGATTTAGGCCAGATTGAAAATGTGCTTGCAAATTATAGGGTGGTGCTTGAGAAATTGAGTGAGCAAAAAAGGATGGAAGTCGAAGCAAAAAGGGCATCTCTGGCTCCGTCTGGCGCTGAGAAGGAACAAGCTGGTCAGCCTAAGGGCGAAGGGGGTGAAAGTCAAGAGACAAAAGCAAAGATTGAGTCAATGGAAGAACCGGATTTGGTCAAATTTCTCTCGAAGGAAAAAGTTACGACTTCCGACCTAAAGGCTTATGCCAATGCTGATAATATCCCTCAGCTTATGGCTGGTGTGATAATGATGGCAACGGCCGAAAGAGCAAGCGATATCCACGTTGAACCATTTGAGAAGATGGTTAGGGTTAGGTATCGGGTTGATGGTGAGCTGAGCGATGTTCTAATGCTTCCGGCGGAGATGACTTCTAGTATCGTTGCCAGGATAAAAATCCTCGGCAAGATGAAAATCGACGAGCAGAGAGTTCCGCAGGATGGCCGTTTTGACGTGAAGGTGAAAGACGCATTGACAGATATTAGAGTAGCTACTCTGCCAACTGTTTTTGGAGAGAAGATTGTAATGAGACTTTTGTCTAAGACAAAAGAGCTCGAAAAGCTTGAGGATTTGGGTCTAGACGGTCCCACCTACGATCGGGTAATTGAGGCTATGTCGAAGCCATACGGGGTAATTCTCTCTACTGGTCCGACTGGTTCGGGTAAATCAACCACTCTTTACTCAATTATCTTTCAGCTTAACCACCCGGAAGTGAATATTGTGACTTTGGAGGATCCGGTGGAATATGAAATTCAAGGTATTAATCAAGTTCAAATTAAGCCCCAAATCGGTTTCGGTTTTGCCGATGGCTTGCGTAGCATCTTACGCCAGGATCCCAATATAATTATGGTCGGTGAGATTCGAGACAAAGATACAGCTGAGCTGGCTACCCAAGCGGCTTTAACGGGCCACCTTGTTTTGTCGACACTTCATACAAACACGGCAGCTGGGGCCTTGCCTAGACTTTACAATCTGGGAGTCGAACCGTTTCTTATAACTTCAGCCACAAACGCTGTTATCGGCCAGCGCCTTGTAAGAAAGCTTTGCCCGAATTGTAAACAAGAGACCGAGGTTCCCCAGTCGGTCGTCTTTGAGACGAAGAAAGAGTTTGAGAAGATTAATTTAGGACACCAAATTAAGTTTTATAAAGGCCGGGGGTGTGACAATTGTAAGAACGGCTTTAAGGGTAGGATAGGAATTTTCGAAGTTCTTCCGATGTCAGACGAGATAGCCAATCTTGTTATTAGCAAGAGATCAGAAAACGAAATATTTACCCAAGCCGTCAAAGAGGGTATGATTACTATGAGACAGGACGGACTTATAAAGGCCGTGAAAGGATTAACATCAGTTGATGAAGTTTTTCGAGTGACAACAGATGTTAGAGAAGGAGGGGAAGGTGGATAAACTTGAAAGAGTCAAGTCAATTTTGAAAAAAGCTATTGCTGGCCGCTCGAGCGATCTTCATCTTATGGCCAACATGGAACCGATAGTAAGAGTTGATGACAAACTCCACAAAGTGGAGGGCGAAAAAGTTCTCGCTTCTGAAGAAGTAGAAGCTCTTATCCTGACTACTTTGCGGCCGGAACATACTGAGAAGCTCAAGTCGGACAAAGAAACAGATTATTCTTTTAATTTTGACGGGGCG
>JAOUGE010000003.1 GCA_029865605.1 Candidatus Berkelbacteria bacterium
TATTTTTTTGAAAGTGTTGCCGCACCGATAAGAGCCGCTTCTTCAACTTTTATTTGATGATGGTCTTCGTAAACCGACTTGATGCCGCGCAGGATATCAATTGTTTCCTCAACTGTGGGTTCGCTGACTACAATCGGTTGTAATCTACGCTCGAGAGCACTGTCTTTCTCGATAAACTTTCTATAGTCGTCAAAAGTCGTGGCGCCGATTAAGCGTATTTCACCTTTGGATAGAGCAGGCTTTAGGATATTGGCAGCGTCCATAGAGCCTTCAGCCGAGCCGGTGCCAACGATAGAATGGACCTCGTCTATAAAGAGAATAATGCTCTTATCCTCCTTGACTTCAGATAAAACTTTTTTTAAGCGGTCCTCGAATTGGCCGCGATACATAGTGCCAGCGACCAGAAGGCCCATATCAAGCTGATAAATTTTCCGTTTTTTTAGTCTCTCCGGAACATTGCCGTCAGCTATTTTCTGAGCCAGGCCTTCGACGATGGCGGTCTTGCCCACTCCGGGATCGCCGATGAAGACCGGATTGTTCTTTCTTTTACGAAGAAGGATTTGGATCGCTCTGCTTATTTCGTTCTCGCGTCCGATGATTGGGTCGAGTTCTTTTTTCTTAGCTTTTTCGACGATATTGGTGGCAAAATATTCAAGAACTTTTTGCTTAACGGCTGTCGGATTCATCTCTCGAACCGGAGCAAACGGTTCTTGTCTGAAAACGGGTGTCTCAAAAGGTTCAGGAGCCGCTTGCTGGTCAAGTTGAGGGGGAAATCTTGGCGGCATCGGCTGGTTCTTGATCATCTGATCCATTTCTGCCAGATCGTTAAAGATTGTTTCCAGCTGTCGGCGAATCTGTTCCGGGTTGATACCGATCTTCTGGATAGTTTTATAGCATCCGAATTCTCTGCTTGATAGAAGAGCAATTAGGACATGTTCAACATCAACATTGAAATGACCGAAGTTTGAGGCGAGCCGAAACGAAAGCTTAAGTACTTCTCTGGAATGGTCGGAAAGATTGTCTTTGCTGGGGGTGGCCGGCGATAAGCTTTGGACTAATTTTATTTGGTCGTAGTTTACGGAATATTCCCTCAAAATATCGTGGGAAAGCGTTCCCGGGATATTGATTATCGCGAGCAGAAGGTACTCCGTAGTTATTTGTGATTCGTCTTTTTCGGCAAGCCTTTGGGCTTCTTTGAGTACTGATTGGGCATTTGATGTAAACTTATCGAAGATATTGTCCGTCATTTATTACGCTTTGCCCTCTTTTTTGGCGGGCTTTTTTTCACTTCTTTTTTGATTTGATCGGTTTTTTCCTCGGCCTTCTCCTCCTTAACGTCTTTGGTTCTTGGTTTTTTAGCCCTTTCTTCTCCTTCTTTAACAATGTCGATTGTCCAACCGCTGATTTTACTAGCTAAGCGAACGTTTTGCCCGCCCTTACCGATTGCCAGTGAAAGCTGATCCTCTGGTACCCAAATTTTAGCGCTTTTTTGCTTCTTATTGAACTTTATTTTATCTATTTTTGCTGGCGAGAGAGCGTTGGTGACGAATGCTTCCGGATCTTTGTCGTACAAAATTATGTCTATTTTTTCGTTTGGAATTTCAGCTAAAACTGACTGGACTCTAGTCCCTCTCTGTCCGACGATTGAACCAACAGGATCGAGGTTTTCATCGTTGGTTGAAACAGCAATTTTTGTCCTCGAGCCCGGCTCGCGGGCGATTTCAGTGATTTCAATCGAACCCGATTCAAGCTCCGGCACTTCCTGTACAAACAGTTCTTTGATAAAATCAACCGCTGAACGCGAGACTAGAATCCTCGGCCCGCGGCTTGTTTCATCAACTTCGCTAACCCACACTTTAACCCTTTGGCCGGTGTAATATCTTTCACCCGGGATTTGATCTTGGGGCAACATAATTCCGTTAATTTTGCCCAAGTCGACGATTACGTTTGGTCCCTCGACTCGTTGGACGCTGGCCGCAACAATCTTCTTTTCTTTGTTCTTGAATTCTTCATAAAGGAGTTTTCTTTCCGCTTCTCTTAGTTTTTGAATAATTACCTGCTTGGCCGTTTGAGCGGCGACACGGCCGAAATCCGATTTGGTTTCAAGGGGAAATTCAATTTGGTCTCCGACGGAGATCTTTTTTTTAATTTTTTTAGCCTCTGTTTCCGATATTTGCGCCTCGCTATTGGTGATTTCCTCGTCGTCAGCAATGACATTTAAGGCTCGCCAAATTTTAAGACTGTTATTAGATACATCAAGCTTGGCTTTGATAACTTGTCCTGATTTACCATAATCTTTTCGATAAGCGGCGGCTAGAGCGGATTCAACCGCATCAAGAATAGTTTCTTCCGAAAGGCCCTTTTCGTCAGCTAGTTGCTTGATGGCGGTCATAAATTCTGCGATCTGCATGATTACCTCCCAGGTAGTGTAAATTTGATCGTTTTTTTCTTCGAAAAAACACTGCTTTGCATAATTTTATTTTTTACTAATTGCTTGCTATTTTTTTTAGTAGCTATTTAAATGCAGTACCTCGAGCATTTATCAAATTTCTACTACCTGGCTCTCTTATTTAACAACTTAAGCGGCACCCTTTGCCGCTTTTGTTTAATGCTATAGAAAAAGCGAAAAAAAGTCAAGAGAGTATTTGTTTCCCGCGTGTTAACACGAGCCAGGGGAAAATAAAAACTGCTTTGAAGATTCTCTTGTAGCGCCTAGGCTCCACGACTAAACGGTAGAGCCACTCAAGTCCGATTTCCCTTAAAAATCTAGGGGCACGCCTAATTTTGCCTGAAATAAAGTCGAAGGTGCCCCCGATGCCGATAAAGACATTGGCATCTATTTTATATTGGTTATTTGAAATCCACAGCTCTTGCTTTGGAGCTCCTAGGGCGACAAGGACGATATCCGGTTTTGATTGATTTATCTGTCTTAAGAGTTCGCTATTATGTTCTTCGGGATTTATTTCGACTCCATCAATAGATCCGACAATGTGAACCCCGCGAATCCTCTTAATTATTTTTTGCTTCGCTAGGTCGGCGGTGTCCTTTTTACCACCGAGCAGATATATCCGGTATTTGTTGAGCGAGCTCAAATTGAAAATATTCCAAACCAAATCAGCCCCGGGGATTCTAGCGATGGTTTTCTTGTGTAAATGTTTTACCGCCCAAACAATACCAGTGCTGTCAGCTATAGAGAGTGAATTGTTTAAAATGGTTCTGAATTTTGAGTTTTTTTGAGCTTCGACCACAAATTCATTATTAACCGTCGCAATTTGCAGCTTCTCGTCTTCATCGATAGCTTTTTTAATCATTGCTAAAATATCCTCGCGGCTAGCGTCAGAGATCAAGACATTTAGAACCGAGTATTTACTCATCTTATAGTGGCGCGATAAACTTGCCCCGCGCTTTCATATATTACTGAATGTCCGGAGTTTGCAAATATAACTGGCGTTTGAGATTGTTTTTCGAGCAGGTCAACAATATTTGTTCCGTCTGTTTCTATAAGTTTTAACCGGTTATCCTGTGTAAAAGCAATTATTTTGGTATTTGGGTACCAAGATGGTCCGAATACTTCGGACATAAATCGGGTGACAAGACCGTCTGAAGAAAAAATCTCTCCCCCCGAAACTGATAGGTTCTGGGTATCAGCAATTTTTCCGATTAGGGCTGGTGTTAGCCCCACGTTATAGTTCTCTATTTTGGGCTCTTTTTTGAAGAGAACAATTGAGGAAAATTTCTTTGCTTCGGCCGGCTTAAGATCAAACGATTTCTCCCAATCGTAATAACCATCTTTTGTTATTTTTAGGTTGTATTGTTTTGGCTCCAAGTTTTTTTGGGTAAAGTTTTTCCCCCCCACTAACTCTTCGTCTAAATATATTTGAGCTCCTTCTTCATCGCAAGAAACATCAATCAGAGCAGTTGGCGATATTTTTCTGGTTTTGATATTGATATTGTAGCCCGCAGCGTAACAAACAACGAGAAAAGCGGCAACAGCGAAAAAAATCGTCAATAAGCTCCAGTTGAGGACTTTAAAGACTTTTTTGTTGATTGATAAATTACTCATTTCAAGCTAAATTATACATAAAAAGAAAAAATGATGAATAAGTTTATTATCCGAGGGGGCAAAAGTCTTAGAGGAAGGGTGGAAATCTCGGGGGCTAAAAACGAGGCGCTTAAAATAATTGCTCTTTCAATAATTCTTAGAGGCGAGCTGACTATTAAAAATACGCCTATTATTCGGGATGTGTTGACCCAGCTTGAAATCCTTAAATCTCTAGGCGCTAGCTTTAGTTTAGATGAGCATACTCTGCAGATTAACTCAGCGGCTATTTCATCCGGGGATATTAAATCTCCACTAGCTGCCCAGCTCAGAGCCTCGATTATTTTGGTCGGCCCGTTATTATCGAGGTTTGGTGAGGTCGAGACCCTGTGTCCCGGCGGTTGCTTGATTGGCGCAAGGTCAATCGATACCCATCTCAATGCCTTCTCCCAGCTTGGGGCGGAGATCTCAACGGAGAAGGACAAAATTAAATTGAGCCTTGAGGCGCCGAAAAAAGAGCGGGTTAGACTCAAAGAAAGAAGCGTTACTGTTACGGAAAACATGATTCTCTATTTAGCGGGCAAACCTGGAAAAGTGACTGTTGAAAATTGCGCCATTGAACCGGAAATAATTGGATTAATCGAGGCGGTCAGGAAAAGTGGCGCCAAGGTGGATTTTGAGTCAGAAAGAGCAATCTCTATTGAAGGTAGCGCTGATTTGTCTCTTAGCGAAGTCGAAATAATGCCGGACAGAATTGAGGCGGCAACCTTCGCTATCGCCCTTCTCGTCACCGGAGGAGAAGGAGAAATACGGCCTTTTCAGAAAGATTTTCACGAGGCTTTCTTGAAAAAATTGGGTGAAGCGGGTGCTAACTATCAGGTAGAAGCAGATACACTCAAAATTTTAAAAACCGGTTCTTTCAGACCAATAGATGTTGAAACTGCCCCATATCCGGGCTTCCCAACCGACCTTCAATCGCCCATTTCTTTAATTGCCGCCAAGGCAAACGGAATATCAAATATTAATGAGAAGATGTATGAAGGAAGACTTCAATATTTAAACCAGCTTGAAAAAATGGGGGTTAGAGTTAAAATAATTGATGTTCACCGTGCCCAGATTGAAGGGCCCTGCCGTCTTCGCTCAACCAAAATTGAATCTCTTGACTTAAGGGCCGGGATAACGCTGTTGATCGCTGCTTTAATTGCCGAGGGCGAAACAGTAATTCAGGGAGCAGAAATAATTGATAGAGGATATGAAAAAGTGGAAGAAAAACTAAGGAACTTGGGGGCTGATATCGAAAGAGAAACTGATGGCTAAAAGAATTGGTATAGATCTCGGCACGACACGAATCAGAATATTCACGCCTAAAAGGGGCGTGATTATTGACGAGCCAAATGTTGTTGCGCTTAACGTTTCAAACCAAAGAGTGATTTCGGTGGGCACGGAAGCAAAGCAGATGTTGGGGAGAACTCCAGAGGCAATAGCCGCTTCTTATACCTTGTTGAATGGCGTGATTGCCAGCTACCGTTCTACCAGACAGATGCTTCAGATTTATCTTGATAAGGTTTTGGGGCGGTTTCGACTGATTAAGCCGGATATTGTTATAAATGTTCCCGTAGGCGCTACTTCGACTGAGAAAAAAGCGGTTTTTGATGCAGTCGAGAGCTTGGGGGCGAGAAGAGTTTATTTGATTAAATCTCCTTTAGCAGCGGCAATAGGGGCTGGAATAGATGTTTCTTCTTCTGTCGGGAACATGATTATTGATGTCGGCGGCGGTAAGACTGAAGTCGCCGTTATTTCTTTGGGCGATATTGTCGCTTCTTCCTCGACTCGTTTTGGCGGAAAAAAATTTGATGAGGCAATAATCGAACATATCAGAAAGAAATATTCTCTGATGATCGGGGAACAAACGGCCGAATCTATAAAAACAGGCATCGGCTCTGCGACTTCAAGAAAGAAAGAAGAAAAAGAGGAGGTATCGGGAAGTAATATTATAACCGGATTGCCTGAGAGCGTGATGATTCACACTAATGATATCGCTGTAGCGATAAAGCCGGTTCTAAACGAAATAATTTTATCCGTTAAGCAAGTTTTGCAAAAAACACCACCCGAATTATCGAGCGACGTTATGGATAAAGGGATCGTTATTTCCGGCGGAGCGGCGAAGTTAGCTAATTTTGATGAGCTTTTGACGAAAGTAACGGGCGTTCCTTGCCAAATGGCTGAAGAGCCTGATATGTGCGTAATTAAGGGGATCGGGTTGGTCTTGGAAAACTTTGAAGAATTTGCCGACTCGTTAATATGGAAAATAAGGTAAAAAACTCAAAAAATCTCTTGGGTATAGATGCCTCAAGAAGCAATGTCGCCCAGCGTACGGGCACAGAATATTATTCTTATGAGATTATAAAAGCTATCGTTGAAAATGATGATTTTAAGTATCGCCTTTATTCGAGAACACCGATCGAGTACTTAAAAGTTACGGGAAATATTCAGAGCAAGGTTATGTCATTCCCCAGGCTCTGGAGCCAATTTAGGCTCTCGTGTGAAATCTTAAGAAACCCGCCCGATGTTTTGTTTATTCCGGCTCACACCATCCCTCTATATCATGGCCGGTGTGTTGTCACGACGCTTCACGATGTAGGGTTTAGACATTTTCCCGAACTGTATACCCCTCTCGAACGCTACTACCATGATTTTTGCATGAGATTTGCTGTAAAGCATGCAACCAGAATTATTGCTATATCGGAGGCAACGAAGAAAGATATAATTAAGTTCTATAACGCTAAGGCCGATAAGATAAGGGTTATTTATCACGGATACACGAAAGAAAAATATTATCCCCTTAAAAAGGGGGAAACGGCGTCTCAAGGGGTAGAAGCGCTTAAACCATTTATTTTTTTTATCGGTCGGATTGAAGCGAAAAAGAATGTAAAAAATCTGATTAAAGCTTATGGGCTGCTGCGAAAGGACCCGTTGATTAAGCATAAGCTTGTTTTAGCGGGAAGGCCGGGCTACCAGTATGAAGAAATAAAATCAGAGGTTGAAAACCTAGAAGATGAGATCAAGAAAGACGTTGTTGAGCTTGGATATGTTGAAGATGATACGGTAAGCGAGCTGACCAGGCACGCCTCGGTTTTTGCCTTTCCCAGCCGATTTGAGGGTTTTGGGATGCCAATTATTGAAACAATGGCTTCGGGGGTGCCGGTGGTTGCCTCAAACACCTCGTCAATTCCCGAGATTGCGTCCGGCGCGGCTTTGCTTTCCGACCCTGGGGATATAAAAAACCTTTCTCACAACTTATTTCTAGCGATAAAGGATATTAAAACCAGAAACGATTTAACTCAAAAGGGATTAAGGCGCGCCTCGGAATTTAGCTGGGAAAAATCAGCAAGACAAACGCTTGAAGTTATAAGAGAGGCCTACAAGCAGGCCTACTCTGCGTGATTGAACTCCGCTTGAACTATTAATCGCTTTAAATTTGTCCCTAACGGCCAGCAAGTCATAAGGGTCAGAGTCTCTTTATTTAAAGAACTCAAAACACTGACGTCCTTGGGCGAGACGACCTTTGTTTCGACTACTTGATAAAAATAACTTGTTCTCCCGCGATGCAGTTCGATCCTGTCTCCGCTCATTAATTTATTTAGAAGTGAGAAAACATGGTTATATTCGCTTCTAGCCCAATAATAGTTAGAAGAATGTCCCACCAAAAAAATATTGCCTCCCTCGCCCGGGAGAGACGTCCCTTTGTAGTGGACAACCCCCTCCAGTAATTTTTGGATAATCTGAGACTCTTCGACTTCCCAAACGATCGGCGCATCAACGCCTATCCTCTCGATTTTGATGAAATTGCCTTCTGGTTTGTCCGGTAAAACCGGCGCTGGGGTTGGTTTGGGGGTTGGTTGTTGAACCACCGGCAGCTCCTCGGGAACAGAAACCGTTTCAATAGAAGTTTGAGCTGAAGGTTTCGGCTCAGCGGTGACAGTTTTTTCAGTTTTGGGCAGCGTTTTTCCTAAATAGTCGGCATAGTATGACCATTTAATCTGATCCTTGTAGGCCGGGAAATTCAAACTCAAAAAGATCGCGAATCCGGTGAATCCGGCATACATTGTAGTTTTCAAAAATACTTGGGCCGTTCCTCCCCCTTTCTTTTTTGGCCTCCTTTCAGGAATTTTCTTGATCACTTTTCTGATATTTCTTATTTCGGCTTTATCTGTGATGTGCCCGACCCTTTTCATCTTTAAGTGTTTTTTTGGTTCTTCCTCAAATTTTTCCCATTTATTATTAGGCGAGAGACCTTGGTCTTCGTTGTCGAAAAGTCTGATTAAGTCCTCTTCTTCAATTTTCATCTTTGAGTTTTTTAGTGATGTAGGCGATGGCTTCTTCCTTTGTTTTAAGCTTGCCTTCCACCTTCATTGAATCAATCTCGTCTAATATTTTCTTGAAGCGTTCTCCGGGCTCAATTCCTATTTTTATCAGGTCGTCGCCAGTTAGAATCCTTATTTCTTTTAAGTGTTGTTTGTTTTCTTTAAACTTGGTTGCTCTCTCAACATATTTTTTTAAGTTGGCAACGAATTCATCTCTTATCGGATAAGTTCCTTTAGCATCTGCTTCAGCTAGTTTAATAAGGTCGCTGAACTTGGGGTCAAGCACAAACTCAAGGGCCTTATTGGGGCGCATTTTTTCAATATCAGCAATTCTCATATGATTTTCTATTAGCCAGCAGATGTCGTAGGTTTCAAATTTTGGGAATTTGAGTCTCCCCAAAATTTCTCTCGCGAGTTTTGCTGATTCTTGGGCGTGATCGTGAAAAATTATTCTTTTTTCTTTGATTAGAGTTTTCGGTTTGGCAATATCATGAAGCATAACCGCCCAAGCTAAGTATGATGGAGAGTCGTCAGGCAGAGATTTAAGGGCAAGATAAGTGTGGACAAAAACATCTCCCTCTTTGTGGAAAACATCCGGTTGAGGCACGCCTTTCATCTCATCAAGCTTGGGAATAATAAACTTTAAAAGGTTGCTTTCCGAAAGTTCGATAAAACCTTGGTGGCGATTTGGAGATTTCAAAATTAAATTGAGCTCATCCCTGATTCTTTCAGCAGAGACTTCTTTGATTAGGCTAGCACAGTTCCTCACTGCCTCGAATGTTTCCGGTGCATATTGAAAGCCGAGAGTGGTTTTGAGCCGGATTGCTCTTACCAGTCTTAAGTGGTCTTCTTCGATTCTTTCCTTTGCCGACCCTATAAAGCGAATCGTCTTTTTCTTGATATCTTCCTGGCCGCCGACATAATCTATAATCTGGTTATTCGTCGGATTTAAAAAAAGGCCATTAATAGTGAAATCGCGCCGTATCGCATCTTCTTTAGCGGAAGAGAAAGTTATTTTACTTGGTCTTCGGTTATCTTTGTAATCGCTTTCGCTGCGGAAAGTAGCGACTTCGAATGCCTCGTCGTTTAAGATAACGGTAATAATCCCGAACCGTCGTCCGACCGGAGTGGTTTTGCTAAAAATTTTCTCGATTTGTTCTGGGGGAGCCGATGTGGCTATGTCAATGTCCTTTGGCTCTTTTCTCAAAAGGAGATCTCTAACTGCTCCGCCGGCAAAATAGGCTTCGTAGCCGTTATCCTGGAGCTTTTTGACGATTTCAGTCGCCGTTTTTCTCATAGCTAAAATATACCTTAATCTTGTTGCTTAGCCAACTTGATTTAGCATTAGGGCTTTGCTTGGCCGTTGACTTTTTGCTATATTTTTGTTACGCTAGGACGCCCTTGAGGGGCAGCAGCAACTTCACAGGAAGGGATGAGCAAAAGATGGCAGCACGAATCGCAGCAACGATCGGATACATAGCGGTGGCTGGGTTGACGTGGGTCGTGGTAAGCGTCGTTGGTGCCCCTGCCAATCTCCAGCTGTATGTTGACCGTTTCTGGCTGGGGGCGGCCACAACAACCTTGGCGTTGGTTGCCCTTGTCGGGCTGGTTGCGGTTTGGGCTGGCCCGGCGCGTAACCAGGCTTCTCGGGAAGGGAGGGGAGACAGTGCCTGAGGAGCTACGCGATGTGCGAGACGACGCAAAGGAGTGGGAAGAGCTTCATGAGGGGCCGTGCCGTGAACAGCACGCCGTTCCGCCAGGCTGCGCTTCTGCGCAAGTTCGACTCTGCGCTCGGCGCAGACAAGGAACGCCGGCATCGATCGCGACTCCGTTGTGTAGTGCATATGGCCATAGGATTGTTGATGGAAGAGGCTGTGGGCTTCTGCCAAGACCAGTAAGAACGGTAGTAGCCTACGACCCCTAGCGTCTCTGTGCCCAGTCCCGCCTCGGCGGGACTGGGCACAACCAAAAAGCCGCATCACGCGGCTATTATTGGTAAGTTAAATACTCGACCTTATTAGGATCGATTCCTAAATATGGAGCGCAATAGCGGTCAACTTCAAAATTATTATATCCAGCAAAAAGTTTTTTGATCGGGGTTTTGCAGGGCTCTCCGTAAACCTCGCTCCCCTTTTGTCCTATCGATGCGTCAACCAAAACGAAATCGCTTGGACGGTACAAATTTAAATCCCAGATTGCTTTCATCACCCCATATTTACTGTGAAGTTCATTCTTACTCCAATAATCCGATGTTATTCCGGGGGGCTTAGATTCATTCAGGTAAATGCCGAACAGATTTTTAGCGGCGCAAGTTAGAATGGCTTCGTGGTGTTCCTTTAGAACCGGTAAATTAATGAAAAAACCGCTAAAAATAATCTCTGGCAGCATAACTTCCTTAATTGCTTTTGCTCTCTCGTCGGCCCTTTTCACTCTTTTTTCGCGGTTTAAATCGGTTAATTTTATCTGATATTTTTCGGCTAGTTCATTATAACTAAGTTTTTTAAAGGCAAGCTGTGTGTCACAACCCCCCGCGCCCTCGACAATAATTATCTTGGCTTCGGGGATAATATTTTTACAGAATTTGATTACCTCCTCGACGAGTTCAACGGGCGTAGTACAGGGCGGTTTTTTATCAATCGTCAGATTAGGTTTTATAATTATTCTTTTTTGATTCGCGATCAAGCTGGCAAGGCCTGATTTCTCTAGAATTTCAGGAACGCTTGTTTCAAACGATTCGAATTCAACCTCTAGGACCTTTTCCATGTTACTGATTTTACTCTAGCCTATTTTCTTCTAAAAAACTACTTGGTGGGCAAGGTGGAAGTCGCCTTCCGGTCGAAAACTGCTGTTTTCGCCTCTATGCACGGCTTGCGCCGTCGCGTTGCGCTCTTCGATCGCCTTTGCCGCCAAGATACTCTGGTGGGCAAGGTGGGAGTCGAACCCACAAGGTCTTGCGACCATAGGTTTTTGAGACCTACGCGTATACCAGTTCCGCCACTTGCCCCGTTTTAAACATAGCCAAATCTTCTAAAATCAACGCTTATTTTACCAAATTATTTAAGGATATGAAAGCTTGCCGAGGCGAATTATTTTAGATTCTTTTTGTCTGATATCGACTACGGTCGAGGGTTTTTGAGGCTTAAAACCAGGATCATCGATGATGATGTCAGCAGCGAGATAAATCTTGGGGGCAAGATTTTTTAGGGTTGTTGCCGGCGGTTTTCCCGTTAGATTGGCACTGGTGCCAGTTGCCGGCCTGCCGAAAGCACTAACTATTTCGGTTATTATTGAGTTCTGGGGGATTCTGATTGAAAGGTTATCGTCCAGGATAAATGTGTAGGGCCCGGGAAGATATTTAGCGATTATCTGTTCCTGGAATTTTTCAAGTTGACGAAATTTTTTTATCATTTCCAGGTTAGAAAAATTAAGCGAATACTTGTGATCTAGTTTTCGATTTTTTAATAAATCCAGTTTTTTAACCGCTCCTGGGTTGGACGCATCAACCGCTATTCCATAAACCGTATCTGATGGATAAACAACAATACCGCCTCTTTCTAAGGCAGAGACTGATCTTTCAATGATTATTTTTTTTGATTTATCAGAAAGGGTAAGAAGCATGCTTTATAATAATAACTTGAGATTAATGGCCTGTAAAGGTAATATAAAGTCATAAAATATCGGTCTATACCCGCCTGTCTTGACTGGCATCAGGTAGGTGGCAGGTAGGACTCGGCCGGTATGTTGAAGCCAATCCTGCGGGCTGGTAGTTCACCGGGTAGAACACCGCATTCGCATTGCGGAGGTAGAGGGTTCGAGCCCCTCCCAGTCCACCACTAGATTTGCTAAATAAAAAAGAACGAAAGGAGAGAGATGCTAGAAATAAGTATAAGCAATTTGGAAAATCCACCCTCAGAATGGCCCGAAGCCTTTACTTACAAAGAGGATGTCGGCCAACTAGAACTTCGATTAGCAGACTATAGGTGGGTGAAAAACGTGATTTTAGTTGGCAATGGTGGCGCAATTACTTCTTTTGATGCCTATTATGGAGCTCTTAAACCCAAGATAAAATCGGCTACTGTCTGGACGATGGAGCCAGACTTTATAGACGATGTTATCTCAAGGTTTGATAAAAAAAGTACAATTGTCGTTGCTGTTTCTAAGTCGGGTAATACGATGGGGATGCTTGAGGCTTTGTTTTCACTTGCTGGCTACAAGGTCCTGGCCGTGACAAATCCAAACGAGGGTATCCTCTCACAGATTGCTAAAAAAATGAAATGGCCGGTTACTGCCCATCCGCCGGTCGGTGGGAGATTTTCTGGCGGAACCTCGGCTGCGTTTGTTCCCGCTATTCTTTGCGGGATAAACGCAAAAAAGATTCAAGAAGGTATCTCTTCGGGTTATTCGCTGAAGAAGGAGGCCTATACGCTCTCAAAATATTTATTTGAGCTTGAAAAGAAGGGTTATCAGGAAGTTTTCGTGCCAATATATTCAACCCGTCTCGTCCAGTTTGAAAACCTGATAGTTCAGCTAATGCACGAATCGGTTTGTAAGGATGGTAAGGGCCAGACATTTTATTGTTCGGCTGGACCGGAGTGCCAACATCACACCAGTCAAAGATTTTTCGGAGGGAAAAAGAATACGGTTGGACTCTTTATCGTAGCAAAAGATACAGAAAAAGACCATAACATCAATATCCCTGATTCTCTAAGCGACTTGCCTTATAAATCAAGTACGCTTTCAGTGATAGATAGCTTAAGTGCTCAGGGGGGGGTTCTGGCTGAATTTATCGGAACGCAGCAATGCGCTAGTCAGCTTGGCGTTCCAAATGTTATAATAGAAGTTGAAAGAGTCACGGAAAAGTCAGTCGGAATGCTGGTTGGTTTTTGGCATATGATAGCGTATTATAGCGCTCTGTTAAGGGGGGTGGATGCTTTTGACCAGCCTGCGGTGGAGGAAAGCAAAAATATTAGCTTCGAGGAAATAAGAAATTTGAAAAAATAATCAGACTTTTCACCAGTTAGGAGGGGAAATGCAAAAAATAATTAAGATAGTTGCACGGGAGATTTTGGATTCAAGAGGTGACCCGACCGTTGAGGTTGAACTCGAGACGGATGGACATATTAGAACGATTTCATCAGTTCCAAGTGGAGCGTCTATTGGTTCTTATGAAGCGGTTGAAGTAAGAGATAAAGATCCCCAAAGGTTTGGCGGGATGGGAGTTCTGAAAGCTGTTGAGAATATTAAAAATACTCTTGGGCCATCTCTGGTTGGGGTTGATGTTACAAACCAGAAATCCATTGACGAAACGCTGGCTGGTCTCGACGGCACTCCCCATAAAAGCAAAATGGGCGCAAATGCTCTTTTGGCTATCTCGATGGCAGCCTGTCGTGCCGGAGCAATTTCTAAGGGGATTCCTTTGTATCGATATATTCAAGGACTTTCTGAAACAAAGGAAGCCAAAATTCCTCTGCCAATGTTTAATTTTATTGAGGGAGCTAAACACGCTGATAATAATCTGATAATCCAAGAGTTCTTAGTCGTCCCGGAAAAAGAAATCTTCTTTGATAATTATAGGTTGGCTTCGGAATTATTTCATAATCTGAAAAAAATTCTCAAAAATCGAGGCCTGGGAAGCGCGGTGGGTCACGAGGGTGGCTTTGCTCCTTCATTGCCGTCAGACGAAGATGCTCTGAGGCTTCTTCAGGAAACAGGACAATTAAAGATCGCTCTTGATTTCGCTGGGGCTGTGCCAAACGAGCTACCACTGGAAAAAATAGCCTCAAGCTACCCGGTCATAAGTTTTGAGGACCCGGTTGCCGAAGACGATCTTGAGGCTTGGGCCGATGTGACAAAAACTTATGGAAATAGAATATTAATTGTTGGTGATGATGTTTTTTCTTCTAGTGTGAGCAGATTCCAAGAAGGAGTTGCAAAAAATATTGCCAACGCTGCCATTGTTAAACCCAACCAAATAGGAACTATAACGGAAGTCATTGATTTTGTTAAGCTCGCTAAATCTAGTAACTATAAACTAGTTGTTTCTCATCGTAGCGGAGAAACCGAAGATTCGTTTATTTCCGATTTTGCCGTGGGTATAGCGGCGGATTATGCAAAACTAGGCGCGCCTTCAAGAGGAGAAAGGGTCTCAAAATATAACCGACTGGTTAGAATTGAAGAAGAGCTAAAGAATAAGGGTAAATGAAGAATTGCGCCCTAATAATCTTAGACGGATATGCGATCTCGCCGGAAAAGGAAGGTAACGCAGTGCTTCTGGCAAAAAACCAGTTTACTAGAGATCTCGTATCTAGATACCCTAAGGCACTTTTAAAGGCCTCTGGACAGGAAGCCGGACTTCCCTGGGGCGAGGTTGGTAATTCCGAGGTTGGGCATACAAATATTGGTTTGGGAAGGGTTGTTTTACAGGATTTGCCCCAAATAGACAAATCGATATCTGAAAATAAGATTAAAGATAAACAGATTATCCAGGACATCACCAATACCCTCAAGGCGAACTCTTCCAATCTGCACATTATCGGTTTAGCCTCGGACGGAGCCGTTCATTGTCAGATAAATCACATAATTGCTTTAGTTGATCTATTCAAAGAGAGGGTAATCGGTAAAATAGTCCTTCATTTAATAGCCGATGGACGCGATGTGGCTGAAAAGTCGATAGAAAAATATCTAAATGAGATAAAAAAGATTCTGTCAGAAAAAGTTATTATCGGTTCACTTTCCGGAAGATATTTTGCAATGGATCGGGACAAAAACTGGGATAGAATCCAAAAAGCTTATAATGCTATTCTTCAAAAAGGCGAAATAACTGCTTCCAGCGCAGAGGAAGCAATAAAGCTGGCTTATGGGAGAAACGAGACAGATGAATTCATCTCTCCGGCAACTATAAACAGCGGACTAAAAACCGATCTGGCTAAAGATGTTTTTATTTTTGCCAACTATAGATCAGACAGAGCCATTCAGCTAACCAGGGCATTCGTCGACCCCGCCCTTAAAGAAATTCAAAAGCGACAGATTTGTCCCAACTTCATTACAATGACTACTTATGATGACAATCTCGGAGTAAAAGTGATTTTTTCAAACATTGAATTGAACGATACAGAGACTAACCCCCTGACCAATCCTCTTCCCCAGTTAATTTCTCAAGGGAATTTAAAGCAGTATCATATTGCCGAAACAGAAAAATTCGCTCATGTAACATATTTTTTTGCGGGAGGCGTTAAAGATCCCTATCCGGGACAGGAAAATAAATTATATAAAAGTACGAAGGTTAAATCTCATGATCTATATTTACAGATGCGAGCAGCGGAGATAACAAAAGATGTCATTTTGAATCTCGCCAAAGGTTATAATTTTATTGTTATTAATTATGCTAATGGCGATATGGTCGGACATTCAGGAAATCTTGAGGCAACAGTAAAAACGGTTGATGTCATAGATTTTTGTCTATCTCAACTTGTTCCTAAACTGCACGAAGCTAATTACACGGTTTTTCTAACCGCGGATCATGGAAATTGTGATGAAATGATTGATCTAAAAAGTAAGAAGCCCAATAAGGAGCACACACTCAACCCCGTCTTTTTCCTAATGGCTTCTCCCGGAGGAAGCGGACAATATATGAATTTTGAGGATTTTATTTTATCACCACCCATCGGAGTTTTGGGCGATGTTGCGCCAACCGTCTTAGCCCACATGGGGCTGGAACCATCTGCGGAAATGACTGGGATGGATTTGCGCCAATCATTAACTTAGAAAATGAATATTAAGTCTGTCGTGTTGTTAATTTTGGACGGATGGGGTTATGCCAGGCCCTGGGGAGGTAACGCTATTACCATCGCTCAAACACCCAACTACGATAAACTTCTTCGTAAATTTCCGAATACTCTTATTTTGGCTTCCGGCGAGGCTGTTGGATTACCCGGAGAGGAAGTCGGTAATTCTGAAGTAGGACATATGAATTTGGGCGCGGGTTCGGTTGTCAGGCAGGACATTTCTAGGATTAATGATACTGTGGTTGACGGCAGTTTCTACAAAAATAAAACCCTCTTGGAGGCAATAAAGAGAGCGAGCCAAGGTGACTCTGCAGTTCATTTAATGGGAATAATTTCAGATGGTGGAATTCATTCTCATATAATCCACCTTTTTGCTCTTTTAAAAATGTGCAAAGATAATGGTGCCAAAAAAGTTTATATCCACGCCTTTACTGACGGAAGAGATACTGAGCCTTATAGCAGCATAGAATTTGCTAATCAAATAAACAGCCTGACAAATAAATTACAAATTGGTCAAATTGCAACAGTTGCCGGCAGGTTTTATTTAGATAGACGAGGAGAGTGGTCAAGGACGGAAAAAGTTTATCGGGCAATAGTAGAGAGAACGGGTAATAAGGAAAAATCAGCTTTATCTGGGATCTCAAATGCTTATAAGCGGGGGGAAAGTGATGAGTTTATTATCCCTTTTGTCGTTGAGGGGACAGACGGGGCGGTTAAGGATGGTGATACAGTCATATTTTTTAATTTTAGGTCTGATAGAACGCGTCAGCTGACAAAAGCGCTTCTTGATAAAAACTTTAAAGAATTTGAGGCCAAGAGAGTTAATAATCTTGAATTTATTTCTTTTATACCATATGGAATCGAAAAGGAGCTGGGCGTTACGGCAAAAACCGCCTTTCCAGCTCTTCAGGTTGAACACACCCTGGCAAAATTTATTTCTGAAAAAAAGCTGGCTCAATTTCATATTGCCGAGACTGAAAAATATGCTCATGTCACCTATTTCTTCAATGGTAATGTGGAACAACCCTACCCACAAGAAGAAAGGATGATTATTCCCTCGCCTAATGTTTTAAGTTACGCTGAAAAACCCGAGATGTCAGCCGAGGAGATAAAGAACAGCTTAATAAAAAATATAAAATTCAAAAGGCATAATTTTATCGTTTGCAATTTTGCCAACGGTGACATGGTTGGTCATACCGGCAATTTTGACGCCGCGGTTAAGGCGGTCGAGTTTTTGGACAAAAAAATTAAGGAGATCGCGGACGTTTGCGTGGATCGCGACGTGCCGCTTATCATCACGGCTGATCACGGCAATATTGAACAAATGGTTGATCCCTCTACTGGCTATCCATACACAGAGCACACAAAAAATCCCGTTCCCTTTATTGTAGTTAGTTCAAAAAAAATAACTAAAATAAAACAGAACCTTGCCTTAGCTAACGTTGCTGAAAGCTGCCTCAAATTAATGGCTGTTGAAAGCAACGGTTTATTCAAAGAGTCAATCATTGATCTTTAGATTTGTTCTTGAAGAAAGCCGTTATATCTGTTAGAATAAACAAATGGGCCCGTAGCTCAGCGGTAGAGCATCTGCATGGCATGCAGAGGGTCGCTGGTTCAAATCCAGTCGGGTCCACCAGAAACTGGCGGCAGGCAACAAGTTGCCTGATGCAAGTTTATTTGGGGGCAGATGGATTTGAAGCCGGAGGCGCGACGGCGCCGAGGCCGGCCGGAGAGCCGAGCTAGCAAGCGAGGACTCGATGGCAAATCCAGTCGGGTCCACCAAAAAATATGAGTGAAATAGTCACAACTTACAAAATAAACGATCCCGATGAAGCGCTCCCTATGGAAAGGGATAAGTTTTATAGTGGGCAGATAGCAAAATTTAAGAAAACCGGTAAGCCGACAAAAGCCGTCGGGATTGTAGATATTATTCTATTTAACGGGGAGGGTGAAGTTTATATCCAAAAACGAAGCAATACGAAAGCTCATAACCCTGGCCTTTTAGACAAGTCTATCGGAGGACACCTACAGTATGGTGACACCGCCGAATATACGGTCATGGTCGAAACGGTTCAGGAACTGCAGGTTCCCTCGATTAACTTGCTCACAGAGAAAGATTTCGTCAAAACATTAATTTTGCTTAAGGAATATTTGATAACGGTCGCGGTAACAAAGCATATTGACACAAAATTATTCATTTTGCCCAAAGACATAAGTGACGAGAAAATCAACATCGCAAATATGGTCCATCTCTTCTTTGGAATTTACAAGGGGGCAATTAAGACCGTAGATAGAGAATCAAAAGGAACTCTGCTATATTCTTTGGATGAACTAGAACAAGAAATCGCGGAAACGCCCGAAATATTCACAGAGGACCTAAGATTTTTTGTAAAAGAATATAAACCGCAAATTAAAAAATTTATAAAAAATATTCAGGATATTATTAATGCCTAAATACAACCCATCCAAAATCGAGACCAAGTGGCAAAAAATATGGGAGAAAAATTCTTCTGTTTGGCAGGCGAAAGATTTTTCTAAAAAGAAAAAGTTTTATACTCTCTTTGAATTCCCCTATCCCTCGGGCGAGGGCCTGCATATGGGGCATCTGCGCGGTCAGACCGCGACCGATATATTTGCCCGCAAAAAACGGCTGCAGGGATACAATGTTTTAAACCCGATTGGATGGGACGCGTTTGGGCTGCCGACAGAAAATTATGCAATTAAAAATAAAATCCATCCGGCCGACGCAACGAGAAAAAACATCGCTTCGATGAAGGCCCAAGAAAAAATGCTTGGCTATTTTCTTGATTGGCCACGTGAGATTAATACGACTGATCCTAAATACTATAAATGGACACAGTGGATATTTTTACAGCTTTTTAAACATGGCTTAGCCTATAAAAAAGACATACCAATTAATTGGTGCTTGAGTTGTAAAATCGGGTTGGCTAACGAAGAAATAATCGACGGCAGGTGCGAGCGTTGCGGTGGTGAAACAACTAAAAAAAATGTCAGCCAATGGCTGCTACGCATTACGAAATATGCCGATAAACTGATTGAGGGCCTAAAAGATTTAGATTTTCCAGAGCGCGTTAAAACCTCGCAAACGAGCTGGATAGGTCGCTCTAATGGCGCGGACATAGATTTCTCAGTTAAGGATACCAAGCACAAGATTCGAGTCTTTACCACTCGTCCCGATACGCTCTTTGGAGCAACGTTTATGGTCATTGCGCCTGAGCACGATATTATTTTAAATCTCAAGAAAAAGATTTCTAATTTCAAATCTGTAGAAGGATATATAAAAAAAGCGAAGACAAAATCCGATCTGGAAAGAACGGAGCTCACAAAAATAAAAACGGGGATTAAATTAGAAGGAGTCAGAGCGATTAATCCAGTCAACAACGAAGAAATCCCTATTTTTGTGGCTGATTATGTTCTATCTTCCTATGGAACAGGTGCAATTATGGCGGTGCCAGCACATGACCAGAGAGACTTTGAATTCGCCAAGCAATTTAATTTACCTGTCTCTACTGTTATCCAACCAAGTGAATTAATAGCCTGTGCTTTTTATAAAATTAAACCAAAATATTTGTTCAACCGGAAACAACTTGAGCCAGAATCCGAACTGACAGAAGCTGCGAGATTAAGCGGAAAATATAAGGGCGATGTTTATACGGGGACTGGTGTGCTCATAAACTCAGGTGATTATAATGGCAAACGTTCAAGCGACGCTGCCAAAGAAATCGTTACAGATTTAGAAAAGAAATCAGCTGGAAAATTTGCAATAAATTATAAACTCCGCGACTGGATTTTTTCAAGGCAACATTATTGGGGAGAACCGATTCCGATTGTTTATTGCGGAAAATGCAGTGTTGTTCCGGTGCCGGAAAATGAACTTCCCGTTTTGCTACCTGAGGTTAAAAATTACGAACCAACCGACACAGGCGAGTCTCCTCTTGCCAAGATAACTGATTGGGTAAATACTAAGTGCCCAAAGTGTAATGGTCCGGCTAAAAGAGAAACAGACACAATGCCGAATTGGGCCGGATCAAGTTGGTATTTTTTGCGCTATATCGACCCCGGAAATGACAAGGAGCTTGCTGACAAAGAAAAACTGAAATACTGGATGCCCGTTGATTTGTACGAGGGTGGGATGGAACACACAACCCTTCATCTTCTATATTCTAGATTCTGGAATGAATTTTTATACGACATTGGCGTCATTCCGACAAGTGAGCCCTATAAAAAAAGAGTGCCCCACGGAATAATTTTAGCCCATGACAGCCGAAAAATGTCAAAGTCATTTGGCAATATTGTTAGTCCTGACGAAATGGTAAAAGAATACGGTGCTGACACGACTCGTACTTATGCTATGTTTATCGGGCCGTTTGACCAGTCAATCGCGTGGGACAAAAACGGCCTAAAAGGAGTTTGGAGGTTTTTAAATAAAGTTTGGGACAATATGTCAAAGCCCAATGGCAACGATAACCTTTTGGAAGAGGAAAAACAGAGTCTTATTATTGGTGTAAGCAAGGACATCGAATCTTTCAGCATGAATACTGCGATCGCAAAACTAATGGAGTTCAACAATCTCTTAACCCAGAAGAATTCTATTTCATTCGAAATTAAAACTATCTTTCTTACCTTGCTCTATCCTTTCGCTCCCCATATTTCTGAGGAGTTATGGCAGTCACTTCGTAACAAAAAATTTCTATTTGAAAGCACGTGGCCAAAAGCTGAAAAGGACGTGAAGCAAAAATACAATTACGTCATCCAAATTAATGGGAGAAAAAAATTCGTTATTAAAGATGACTTTGATTTAAACGAGAAAGATATGATTGAGAAAGTATTAAAAATTGATAAAATATCAAAGGAACTCAAAGATGGTTACAAGAAAGCGGTATTTGTCAAAGGAAAAATAGTAAATTTCGTAATTTAATTTTAGGAGAATATATATGGCTGAACCCAAAAAAAGACTTACGCGTAGCCGCAGCGGAGCGAGACAGTCACATGATGCTCTGAAAGAAAAGACCCTCATAAAATGCTCAAATTGCAAGGAACCTGTTTTGCCGCATCACGTTTGTCCAAATTGCGGGTTTTATAAGAAAAATAAGATTATTGTTTTGCAAGACGAAATTGCGCGGCAAAAGAAAATAGATAAAGAATTAAAAGATGAATAGGCATTATGCCCGAGTGATTGCTTTTCAGGCGCTCTACGAAGCTGACTTTAGAGGCAAAATAGATAACGCCCCCGATTATTATTCCCGCCAAATAAGAAAAATCTCCAGCCCCGACAAAGAGGAAGGTGAAAATGAAGAATTCGGGTTAAATCTCGTCAAAAAATCCGCCCAAAACTACCTGAACCTTGACAAGAAAATTGAAGAGGTGGCTAAAGACTGGCCGATCAACCAGGTCGCGATTGTTGATAGGAATATTCTGCGTTTGAGCATTTGTGAGTTAGAAAATTTTGACACTCCCCCAAAAGTGGTTATCAACGAGGCGATTGAAGTTGCGAAAACATTTGGATCCGAAACTTCCTCAAAATTTATTAATGGAGTGTTGGGAACAGTGTATAGAGAAAGTACCAAGTTTAACAAAGAGGAATAAATGACCAATCCACAAGAAGAAAAAATAACTAGTTTAATGGAAAAACTCAATCTCGAGTTTAAAAACCCGGATCTTTTTAGGAATGCCTTCGTTCACAGATCATATTTGAATGAAAACAAGGATTTCAATCTAGAAAATAATGAAAGATTAGAATTTTTAGGAGATGCGGTATTAGAATTAGTCGTTACCGAGCACCTTTATGAAAAATTTAAGATGCCGGAGGGGAAATTGACTGCGCTTCGCTCTGCTTTAGTTCGAGGAAAAAATCTCTCTTATATTGCGCGGAAGCTCAGGCTGCTAGATCACATTTACTTAAGTGCCGGGGAAAAGGCGGGGTCGGATAAGGCAAAAGATTTGATTCTCGCAAATTGTCTTGAGGCAGTAATAGGCGCGATTTACCTCGACCTAGGATATGAACAGACAAAAAAATTTATCGAAAACAGCCTTCTTCCAACTTTAGATAAGATAATTGACGAAAAGCTTTATTTAGACGCAAAAAGTGAGTTTCAAGAGAAAGTCCAAGAGGAAATGAAAGTCACTCCATTCTACAAAGTACACCAAGAGCAAGGGCCGGATCACAATAAAAGCTTTACTAGCGGAGTCTATGTTAATGACGAGTTAGTCGCAACGGGCGACGGTGCATCTAAATCAGAATCAGAAGAAAGAGCAGCGAGAGCTGCTTTAGAAAAGCTATTCAATAATCCGGCGTAGTTTTTTGTACTGCATATTAGCGCGAAATCTGGGCCAATCATTAGGCATCAGTTCAATCGGCAGGTTTGGTTCAGAATTCAGAATAAAGGCATAGTTTAAAATCATTTTTTTCGCTTCTAGTTTGTCTTTTAGAGTAATGACGTTTTCTGATTCATCAATGAACTCCTCATACATTTTCCTAAATTTTTCAAAGTCCCAAATTTTTATTAATTCTTGATTTAATTCCGTCTGCTCGCAGATTAAAATGAGATAATTTTTAACACCTAATCTCTCTGCTATTTTGGAGATATTGCTCTTGCAATCCTTTGGCGACACCCAAAGACTATTAAGATAAGGCTTCAATCCGATAGATTCTAAATATCTTCTAAATTTATCCCTGATAAATCGTTTCTTCTCTGGAATGCTGAAGCTTACGAACCTCCACTTTCCGTCCCAATGCGACACTCCATTATGAATCACATCAAGAATCCTATTTAGGTAGCTAAACCCTTTTTCCGAGAGAGAGAAAAACACTAAGCCATCGATATTCTTTTTTACTATCAAGCCCATGGATTCCATTTTCCCGACTGTACCTCGAAACGTACCAGAGGGCCATAGCTTAAAATCTCGAAGAGATACAGAACCCTTTTCTTCTAAAATAACAAGCAGCTCATAAAGTGGACTTAATTTCATTTTGACCCCGTTGTGAGAAAATGTGAAACCACTGTAGCAAAATTTACGATCGTAAGTCAACATCAAATTTTGATCGTAGGGTCAGATATACCGACTAGGCAAGTGGAGTTCAGCTATTAAAAAACAAATGAATTAAATCCCCACTCGAGAAGCTTTTGGGTTTCGACTGCACTAGCTGCCTTGGTGTCATACTTTGTCTTTAAAACCACGCTGACCAGAGTAATCTCGTTTCTTGTGGCAGCACATACAAGAGTATGTCCGGCGCTATACGTAAATCCCGTCTTCCCACCGATAACCCCTGCAAGCTCTATCTCACCATTAACTAATCTATTTGAGTTTTCTAAAGGATGAGATATTTGTTCGTCAACAGATTTAATTTCGATCTTCCCAGTCTTTATTCTTTTTAAAATGCCTTCGTTCTTTATCGCTTGAGAAAAAAGGATTGTCACCTCTCGAGCAGTAGAAAAACCGCTGTCATTCAAGCCGGCTGGATCCTTAAATCTAGTATCTACAAGCCCAATTTCCTCGGCCTTTTGATTCATAAGCGATATGAATTCATCTTCTGTTGTCTTGGCGTTAGCTATCGCTTTAGCAGCATCATTACCCGAGTTAACCAGTAATCCATACAGAAGATTGCCGTAAGTTATTTTTTCACCACTAAGAAGATTGATTTTTGAGCCTTCTACATTCAGATACTCCGGTTTTATTTCAACAACCTCGTCTTCTCCAAAGAGACCGGCGCTAACAAGCGCGGTCATAATCTTAGTTATTGAGGCGATAGGTACTCTAGTTCCCGAGTTTTTATCGTAGAGTACGTATTTATTGGAGTTTAAAATCAAAACCGCTGATTCAGCAAGGATTTGAGGTTCTTTTGCTCCAGCCTTCATAACTGGTGGCTTCTGGGGAACCACGACTTTTTCTTTATAGTAATTAACGGATGAACCTAGAACTTGGCCGGTTTCGTCGCTAAAATATATAAATTTAGCAAGAAGACCAATGCCAACCAAAATAGTAACTAACAAAAAAGAAATGATCGTCTTTTTCATGTCTTGGGGTGTCTCCCTTGCATTGAGAAAAAGATTTCAATTAAAAGCAGGGCTAAAAGAAACGATAAAATACTAATAAAATTGATCACATTCAATGCCGAGAATGCACCTATACCACCAATAAGAATTGCTGTAAGGATAGATCTCCGTAAAGCGGTGTTAATAAAGCGACCATCAGTGGTTTTTTTAGAAATATACTGGTATAAAAGCGTAAAAAAGAAAATCAAAGCTGACAAGGCTCCTACCCCAAATAAAAAAAACCCCGCCTTTGTTACAGGCGAAGAGCTTAGGGGACTTGTATTAAAAATTATAACTAATTCCACTCCCAACAAAACTAAAAATATAGAAATTGCGATGAAAAATTTTTCTGTCATTTTTCTATGAAAAAAACTCTGGGAAGGAACTTCGTTTCAAAAAAATTTTTCAAATATTCTGTTACTAGCTTACTATTCTGATTTATTCTATTCATATCAACCTTATCTTCATCAAGAGATTCTATAAATACACTCGCTCTTCTCAAGTCTTCAGACAATACTACCTCAGAGACACAAACCAATCCAGTTTTATCAGCATTTTCAGTAAAAAACTTACTCAAAGCTTTTTTTAAATAAGAAGTTAGTCTTTCTCTCCTTAGCGAGATTTCCATTTATCTTATCTTTTTTGCCATTGAGGAGCTCGACGAGCTCTTTTTAGGCCGGGTTTTTTTCTTTCCTTTTTTCTAGCGTCTCTAGTCATTAAGCCCTGTTTTTTAAGATTTTTTTCGAAATCCTGGTTTATCTTAGACAGTGCTCTGGCAATTCCTAAGATAGCAGCTTCTTTCTGAGAGATTTTACCGCCGCCCTTTAACACAAGGGTAACGTCAAAATTTTTAGACTGATCGAGCAAATCAAAAGGCTTTTTGATCTCATCAAAATGTTTTTCGTCTATCTTACCGCCCTTCACTTCAATAAGGCCACTTCCCTTTTTGATTCTTGCTTGGGCGACCGCTGTTTTCCTTCTGCCGATTCCAAAATAGTATTTTTCCATCAGCTACCTTTAAATTTAATTTTTTTAAGCCTGGGTTTTTTTAGCCTGTTATTAGGCAACATTCCGGCAACGACTGCTTTAAAATAAGACTTCGGATCTTTATCGATCAAATCCTGTGCTTTAATAGTTTTTAAATTTCCCAAATATCCGCTGTGTTTAAAATAAGCCTTTTTAGAAATCTTCTTGGTATCAAGGGCAATGTCTTCAATGTTTTCAATAACAAGCTCAACTTCTACGACTTTATTTGCCGAGAAGGAGACACTGTCTTTGCCAAGCAATATTTTAGCTGCTTCTGAGGCTGCTCTGCCGATGGGGATATTTTTAACATCAAGCCTTACTGTCTTCATTTTTCTTTGCTTTTTTATCTTTCAGTTGTTTAGATTCACTTTTTATAAGGATGACTTTCTCCAGCGGAGCACTGTCTCCGGACCTATATCCAAGTTTATATGAAGTAATACCCGTAAAGACCCCCCCTTCATTAACAGCTTTCTTTTGCGCACCAGCATAGAGAAACAGCTTTATCTTCCTAATATCAGTTGCCTCGAATTTGCTTTTCTTCAGGAATTCAATCATTCTAGACGCTTCCTGTTTTAATGTTCTAGCTTTATCTCGCGTTGTAATAATACTTTCATTTATAATTAAGCTACTGAGCTGATTCCGTAGTAATCTTTGTGAATTCGACCTCGACTTTGAATGTTTCATTTAGTTTTTTTACCTTTTTGTTTTTTCACTTTTAACCCGGGGAGTTGATCACAGGCGGTTATGACTATTTGCAAATGTTCACTCATAATTTGAGCCGCCGTTTGCAGGGCTTGGGCGGGTGAAACAGAGCCGTCGGTTGTTATTTCAATCGTCAATTTGTTGTAATTAGTCATTCCTCCCACTCGAGCATTTTCAACATCGAATCGCACCTTTTTTACCGGTGTGTAAACGCTATCAACCATAATCGTTCCGATGGGCGCTTTTTCCTCAGTCCTTTTTTCAATCGGTACATAGCCTCTGCCTTTATCGATATTAATTTCTAGCTCAAGTTTCCCACTTTTTTCAATCGTGCAAAGGTAGTAGGATTTATCCGTTAATTCAACCGATGCATTTTTACCAAAGTCATCAGCCGTCACTTTTTTGGGGCCCTTAATTGCAAGCTTAAGGCTGGCTTCGTCTGCTCCAACAAGCTTTAACCTCATGGCCTTCAAGTTTAAGACTAAATCAACTACGTCTTCTTTCACACCCTTAATCACAGAATATTCATGATCCACGCCGTTAATTTTGATTGACTTAATCGCAAATCCCTCAAGAGAGGCAAGTAATATTCTCCTTAAAGTGTTCCCGACTGTTACACCATAACCTGGGGAAAGAGGTTCAATAGTAAAAACCCCTGTCCTCCCATCTTTTGAAAGTGCCGATTTTACCTCCAGCAAGTTGAGATCGGGTAATGTATATTCCATTTATTCTCCTCTTTATCTTGAATAATATTCAATTATTAGTTGCTCATTAAATTGGGAAAAGCTATCTTTTTCCGGCTGTCCTATAACTTCAACGCCACTCTCTGCTGTCAATTTGAGCCAGCTGGGTAAGTCTTTTTGGCTTATTTTTTTATCACTTGGCTTGCTGGCTGATATTTTATCGTCTATCCCAGTCTGATAAGAGGGAATATCAACAGTTTTTCCATTAATTTTTATGCCTCCATGAGTAACCAGCTGTCTCGCCTGTTTCCTGGAGGAAGCAATTTTAGCCCTGAATACGATGTTATCGAGCCTTTTTTCAAGCAGCTCAAACAGTTTGGCTCCCGTCCTGCCCCGATCGCGCCGCGCAGATACGAAATAGTTTGTCATCTGCCTCTCGCTTACGCCATAAATTGCCCTTGCTTTCTGCTTTTCAATAAGCTGAATTAGATAGTCTGAACTCTTTTTCCCTCTTTTTCTAGGCCCGGATTCACCCGGCGAGTAACTGCGCTTCAAGAAAGGACAGGATGGTAAATTACACTTTTCACCTTTGAGAAAAAGCTTCTCTCCCACTCTCCGGCAAATTGAACATTTATCAGTATATTTCATCAGACCCTTCTGGGTTTTTTGGCTCGACAACCATTGTGCGGTACCGGTGTTATATCCTTAATTGAGACTATTTTAACTCCTGCCGTAGCAATTGCCCTTAAGGCGGCGTCCCTTCCGGTGGACACCCCCGAGACAAAAATTTTAACCTGCTTTACCTGAAAATCTCTTAGCCTTTCAATTAGTAATCTCGTCGCTTGAGTCGCTGCAAAAGGCGTTGACTTTTTCGTACCCTTAAACCCCGCTTTACCAGTCGAGCTCCAAGCAAGAGTTTCTCCGCTCTCTGACGTTGCCGAAATCATCGTGTTATTAAAGGAAGATTTAATATAAATTCTGGCGGACTCAACAACCCTAGCCGTTTTTCTTTTCTTTGTGTTGGTTTTTTTAGCCATGGCTTATGTCTTTTCAGCAGTTTTCTTCCTGCCCGATCCAACAGTCACCTTTTTCCCTCTTTTCGTTCTTGCATTAGTTTTTGTTCTTTGACCGCGAACAGGAAGATTTTTGATGTGACGAGTCCCCCTATAAGAGCCAATATCTTTTAGCCTTCTGATATTTTGAGAGATGACCAACTTCAAATCACCTTCAACCTTTAACTTCTTCTCTATATTATTTCTAATTATTTCGATTTTATTTTCGGGGAGATTTTTAAGTTTTTCGTCAGCCGAGACGCCTGAGTCAACAAGAATCTTTTTAGCGGTGCTTTTACCAATGCCATAAATATGCATCAATGCAATTACCGCTCTTTTTTCCTCCGGAATAATAACGCCAGCAATTCTTATCATATTTATCCCTGTCTTTGTTTGTGTCTGGGATTCTCACAACTAACATATACCCGCACCTTAAGGCTTTTTGTCCTTCGGCGGATAATTTTACATTTATTGCATATTCTTTTGACCGAGGCTCTTACTTTCATTGTGATTTAGTCTTTTTACTATTCTTCCCTTGGTTAAATCATAAGGTGTCATTTCTAACTTTACCCAGTCTCCGGCAACGACCTTGATATAATTAATCCTCATTTTGCCGGAAAGGTGGCCAAGAATTTCTTGGCCGCTTTTCAGCCTAATCTTAAATAAGGCATTTGGTAATGCCTCAATAACTTCTCCCTCAATCTCTATTATCTCACCCTGCGGCATTCAACCTCTACTCACTCAAGCCTTTATAACAAAATAAGAATAACATTTCACATTCTATCTGTCAACACCCGAGAACCGGTACTTGTAACTAAAACAGTATGTTCGAAGTGGGCGGAAGTTGAGCTATCCTTTGTTTTCACAGTCCAGCCATCATCCGACGTTTCCACCTCGCCGCTCCCTAAAGTAGCCATAGGCTCAATCGCAAAAACCATGCCTTCCTTAATGGTTTCACCAGTACACTGCCTGCCATCACACATAATAACCGGTTTTTCATGTATAGATTTCCCGATTCCATGACCAGAAAGAGCTAAAACGGGCCTTAAATCGTATTTCTTTAAAGTTTCCCCGATTACACTTTCGATATCACCAATCTTTGCTCCGGGTTTCACAGCTCTTATAGCCTCCTGCAAGGCCTCTCTTGTCCCTTTTATAAGCCTAAGAGCATCCCCGGATGGTTTGCCAACAAAGACAGTCTTGGCCGTATCGGCAAAATATCCGTCATATTTTACGCCCAAATCAATACCAACAACATCACCTTCCTTTATCTTTTTTGCAGAAGGAATACCATGAACAAGTTCTTCGTTAGTCGAAACGCAAATCGCCGCCGGAAAACCGTTATATCCCAAGAAGGCGGGCTCGCCTCCCCTGGCAGAAATCAATCTTCTCGCAATTTTCTCAAGTTCGATGGTTGTCCTGCCCGCCCTGATCTCTTTTGTAAGTTGCCTTAGGGCAAATTCAGCAATAGACCCCGCTTTAGTCATCGTTTTTATTTCTTCTTTCGACTTTCTTGAAATCATCTTTTAAGCAGAAATATCCTCGTAAGAACGCATAACTAACTGTGCTTTCATCGATCTGACCATTTCGAGGGTTACCGAAACGATAATTAAAATCCCCGTGCCGCCAATAGCCAGGGTTTGAATATTAGTTAAGCTTTGCATTGCGAATGGAAAAACCGCAACAATTGATAGAAAGAACGCCCCAGCAAACGTAATCCTGTATATTACCCTAGATAGATACTCAGCCGTTTGGTTACCAGGACGTATTCCCGGCACGAAGCCACCTTGTTTCTGAAGGTTTTCGGCAATATTTTTAGGTTGAAATATTATTGATGTATAGAAGAATGTGAAGAAGAAAACAAGAACAAAAAAGGATACCCCGTAAAAAATATCATTTGTTAAAATACTGTTCAAATTAGCCGCAAACGATTTTATATTTTCCAGCTTCGAGGTCTGAAGAAACTGCAATATCACACCCGGAAAAACAAGGAGGCTGGTGGCAAAAATTATTGGAATTACCCCGGCCGCATTGGCTTTAATCGGAAGATAAGAATCAATCAACCCAACTGTTCTCCCCGCTCGAACCCTCCGGGCATAACTGACAGGAACACGACGCTCAGCCTCATTCATCCAAACAATAAAAGCTACCATCAAAACAGATAAGATTAATATCTCTCCACCAACTAAAAATTTATTGCTGACGATTTGGGATGTAGCCGATACTTGAGAGGGTATACCAGCTAAAATTCCAACAGCAATAAGAAGGGAGACGCCGTTGCCGATTCCATTCTCGCTTATTATTTCGCCTAGCCACATTAACAAAACTGATCCAGCTGTCGCCACTACCATAATTAACCCAAGCGACGTTAGATCGAGCTCTTCAATTACACCCTGCCCCTGTAAAAGTCTTATTAATCCATAGGATTCAACTAAGGCGAGAGGAACGGAAAGATATCTAGTGTATTGATTTATCTTTTGGCGGCCATATTCGCCTTCTTTCTGGAGCTCCTCAAGAGAAGGCACGGCAACTGTCAAAAGCTGAATTACAATGGAGGCAGTGATATATGGGCCGACACCGAGCATAACAATTGAAAAACGGCTTACAGAACCGCCAGAAAAAAGGTCTAAAAGGCCTAAAATCTGATTATTTTCGAAAAAACTAGCCAGCCCGGCAGCATTAACGTGAGGCAAGGGGACATGAGCCAATAAACGAAATATTACTATTAGAAGAACTGTAAATAATATCCTGTTGCGAAGATCTTTAAGCTGAAATATTCTTTTTAAAATACCAATTGCTTTATTCATTCTCAGCTTTCTTCACCTTAAAAGAAAGCGGTTTACTAAATAAAACGTCCTCCCTCAAAGAGGATTTAAATTCCTCTCGGCCTCTTACAATTTTTATTTTTCTAATTTTCTTGGCGCTTTGAGTGTCAAGCTTTTCTAGAATTTCTTTTTCCCCTATTATGCTCCCCGCCTTAAACCAACTATTTAATTTGTCCGTAGTCAGTGTTAACTGACCCGAACCACCTCTTGCCTTAAAGCCCTTTGCCTTCGGTAACCGCATCCCAATGCTTGTTTGGCCGCCCTCGAAAAAACCGGTTCTTCTACCTGCCCTTGATTTCTGCCCGCTCATTCCTCTACCAGCAGTCTTTCCCCTACCACTGGATGTACCACGACCAAGACGCTTTCTTCTTTTAACAGTTTTGACAACTTTCAAATTAGTCATAACCTGCCTCTAAAAGACCTTCTAGGGTCGCTCTGGCTGTATTTATTTTATTTGACGAGCCCAAAGACTTAGCAACAAGATTTCTAATACCGGCGAGTTCAGCAACAGCCCTGACCACACCGCCGGCTATGATTGATGTTCCTTCAGGAGCAGGCCTCAACAAAACCTTCGATGAGTGAAAAGAAGACAGAACCTCTTTTGAGATAGTGCCGTCCTTATTGATTTTGATATTTTTCAAATTTCTTTTGGCCTGGGACGTCGCCTTTTGGATAGAAACTGATACATCATTGGCTTTTCCGATTCCGATACCCGCTCTGCCAGACTTATCGCCCACAATAACAAGCGCCCTAAAACCAATTCTTTTCCCACCCTTAACAGTCCGGCTTACCCTGTTCAGCTCAATTACCTTTTCCGTAAAAATATCTTTCCGTTCTTCCATCTTTAAAACTCCAATCCACTTTCTCTCAAGCCTTCAGCGAATGCTTTAATATTACCGTGATATTTTCTTTTGCCTCGGTTGTATAAAACGGTTTTGGCTTTTAGTTTCATAACTAAACCGGCAAAATCCTTACCAAATTCAAACGATTGCTCTACTGGTTTCTTGCCTGTTTTATACAAATATCTCTTAGAAAATAAAACGCGGCTCGAATCTCTAAGCTGGGCATAAATTGCCGAAGATGACCTGTGAACCAGAATTTCTTTTTTCATAAACTAAGCTCCCGTCGCCGTAGCCTTTACTGCCTTTCCGACTTTTCTTATTACTTTTTCACCCAAATACCTGATTCCCTTACCTTTATATGGCTCGGGTTTTTTAATAGCGCGAATCTCGGCTGCTACTTGCCCGACTAACTGCTTATCAATCCCCCTAACTGAAATAACATTCTTTTCTACCTCAAACCCGATCCCTTCCGGGGGGCTGACAGAAACATCATGGGAAAAACCGACCCGAAGCTTTAAAACTCCGTCTTCAATGCTAGCCCTGTAACCAACCCCAATTATTTCCAGGTCTTTCTGATACCCTTTTTCTACGCCTTCAATAGCGTTAGCAACTAAGGCTCTGGTTAAACCATGAAGTGATTTTGAAAGCTTGTCATCGGCCTTGCGTTTAATGATAATCCTATTCTCCTCAATAAGAAGCTGAACTTCATCCCTAATTTTGACCTCAAGACTTCCCAGCGGGCCATTCACAGCCAAAATGTGGTCGCTAAGTTTAACCTTAACGTCCTCGGGTATCGGTATTTCCTTTCTTCCTATTCTACTCATTTTTTATCTATAGATTACGCTTTTTAATATATCTCGCAGATTAATTCCCCGCCCACGCCTATTTTTCTGGCTTTTTTGCCACTTAGCATACCTTTCGGTGTAGAAACTATAACCTCACCAAAACCACCCTTGGGTCTGGGAATATTTTTAGACTTAGCGTAAATTCTCCTACCGGGCGAACTTATCCGGCGGATTTTGTTAAACACCCTTTTTGCTTCCCCAATCATAATAACAGCTTTCCCCGAATCCTTTTTATAACCAGAAATATACCCTTCTTCCCGAAGTACTGCCAATATCGCCATCTTCACATTAGAAAAGGGAACTTCCAGCTTATCTTTTCCGGATAGCCTAGCATTATTTATCCTATTTATTAAGTCGGAAATTGTGTCGTTCATATTACCATGATGATTTAGTTATCCCGGGGATTTCACCGCGGGTGGCAAGCTCCCTAAAGCAAATGCGGCAAAGACCATATTTTCTTAAATAGGCTCGTGAACGTCCGCACTTTCCGCACCGTCTAACCAAACGGGTTGAAAATTTAGGTTTTCGCTTTGCCTTGGCAATCAGTGATTTTCTAGCCATATTATTTAAGTACAAACCCTAATCTTTTTAAGTAATTTTCGACCATCTGTTTATCTTTCGAATTCTTAAGGCTAAATGATATTGCCATCCCCCAGCTGAATTTTATCTCGTTGGGGTTGATTTCTGGAAAAATCGCTTGCTCACGAACAGGGTAAGTAAAATTCATAGATTTATCAAAGTTCTTGCTTGAAATTCCGTCAAAATCCCTAAGTCTGGGTAAAACAATATTAATAAACCTCGAAATAAAGTCCCACATTTTGCCGTTTCTCAAAGTGACAGAGTAGCCGACTCTTTCACCTTCCCGCGTTTTGAAACCCGATATAGATTTCTTAGCGCAAGTAAACCTAGGCTTCTGCCCAGAAATAAGAGCCAATTCTGACTCAATTTTCTGGCAATCTTCCTTAGAATCCTTGTGCGATCCGATTCCCACATTTAATGTAACCTTATAAATTTTCGGCACTTCAGACACATTTAATCCAAGTTCCTTAGCGATTTCTTTTCTAACTTTGTTATTTTGCGTTAACATTTGTGACATCCAATATCTCTTTACAGTTGATACAAACCCTTCTCTTTTCTTTGCCGAGATTTTTGAACCTGGCCTTTGTCATTTTTTTGCAATTCGGACAGATAATCCTCAGGTTCGAAACAGGTATCGGCTGGCTCATATCGATAATTCCACCTTGCGGATATTTCTTTGATGGCTTAATTTGTTTTTTGTAAATATTCACACCGTCAACAAGAGCCTTTTGGGATGATATAATAACCTTAATAACAGGACCGACCTTACCTCTATCTCTTCCTTTAGCCACGACGACTGTATCTCCTTTTCTAATTTTCTCCATTTACAAAGCCTCTCCTGCCATTGAAATTATTTTGCCAAACCCTTTTTCTCTCAATTCCCGCGCTATTGGACCAAAAACTCGCGTTCCCCTTGGTGTTTTATCAGGATTAATAATAACCACAGCATTATCATCAAATCTTATGACTGACCCATCTAGGCGCCGGTAGGGGTGTTTTTGTCTGACAATCACTGCTCGGTGAATTTCTTTTTTCTTTACCATGCCCCTGGGGGTTGCAGATTTAACTGAAACAACAATCAAGTCCCCGATTCTGGCATGCGTTGATCTTCCTCTGCCCAATATCCTAATACAACCCACTTCTTTGGCTCCTGTATTATCCGCCGACTTTATTCTTGTTCCAACCTGGATCATTTTAATACCTTGCTAACCTTCCATCTTTTCTTCTTTGAAACCGGGCGGCACTCAACAATCTCAACCTTATCGCCCTCGGCCAAATCAAAACCACGGCTATCGGCTATAAATTTCTTTTGCCTCTTAACCGATTTATGATAAATCGGATCCCGCTTGCTCCGATCCACAATAACAACGGTTTGAATATTAACTTTATCAATTTTTCCGACTAATTTATTTAACGCCATTTTTTACCTAGATGATATTTTAGTTTTAATTCTAGCGATCTTAAGCTTCAGCTTTCTTATTTCATCCGAGTTTTTTTTACCGGAAGAAGCAATCTTTGCCCTTTCCTTTAAAATATTCCGCTCTGTTTCATCAAGTAAAGCCAGAAGGTCTTTTGGACTCATTTTTTTTATTTCATCAGTTTTTACTTGGGCCATAAAAAACTACTCCCTCTCAACAATCGCTGTTTTCACCGGAAGCTTATTGGCACCTAGGCCAAGAGCTTCAAAAGCGGTATTTTTATCCACGCCATCTATCTCAAAAATAATTTTTCCCGGCTTGACTACTGCTACGAAATGATCCGGCGAACCCTTGCCGCCACCCATTCCGACTTCATCCGAGGTCTTTGTCACCACTTTATCTGGAAATACCCTAATCCAAATTTTTCCTCCTCTTTTGCAAAATCTCGTAATTGCTCTTCTAGCCGCTTCAATCTGTCTCGATGTTACCCAAGAAGCTTCTAGTGACTTAATCGCATATTTGCCAAAACTAATTTTACTTCCACGTACAGCTAAGCCACCCATCTTGCCGCGGAAATGCTTTCTATATTTTAATTTTCTTGGGATAAGCATTATATGATTTTATCGCCGCAATTAATCCAAACCTTGATTCCGATAACACCGTATGTAGTCTTAGCGTGATAGGTCGCAAACTGAATATCTTTTCTTAGGGTCGTAAGAGGGATTGAACCCGATGAAAAAGTTTCATCTCTTGAGATTTCAGCCCCGTCAAGCCTTCCGGAAATGGTTATTCTCGCCCCAGCCACTCCCGTTGCTATTACTTTCTGGAGAGTTTGCTTCGCCACACGTCTAAAGGGCATTCTCTTAGAGATTTGAATGCCGATATTTTGAGCTACGACCTGTGCGTTCGAATCCGCTTTTTTAATTTCAACAATTTCAAGTTTAAATTTTTTCTTCAGCATTTTAGTTAAATCCTCGCGTAGTTTTTCCAGTTGTTTCCCAGACCGGCCGATTAAGATACCTGGACGAGCCGAATATATAAAGATCGTCAACGCGCCGATTCCTCTTTCAATAATAATTTCTGAAATCCCGGCCTGGGGACCTGAAACCTGCTTAATCAGCTCGCGAATTTTATAATCCTCCAAGACATAATTCGCCATATCTTTTCCCTTGGCGAACCACTTGCTTTTCCAGTTGCCGTAAAGCCCCAGTCTATATGCTGTAGGATTAACTTTTTGTCCCATTTTTTGCCTTTATCTTTTTCTCCACAATTTCTTTTTTCTCCTCTAACTCTTTGGGATCTGAAACCTTGCAAAGACTTATTTTAATATGAGAATGCCTTTTTGTAAAGCCTCTTGACCTACCCCTTGCGCTGACCATAAACCTTTTTAGCCTTCTGCCTTCTTGGCATACCGCCTCACATAAGTAGAGATCCTGCGCCTTATAGTCTTTTTGCTTGCAAGCATCCAGGCCTGATTTTAAAAGCTTTTCAACTAATTTAGCCGATTTTTTATTAGTAAATCTCAGTAAAGACAAAGCGTCCTCGGCACCCTTCCCTCTAACCAAGTTAATAACCAAACGAGCCTTCTTCGGGCTAACGGGCTGTTCGCGTAAGCTAACTGTTGTTATTTTTTCCATCGCTTTTTATTATTGGCTGAGCCTGTCCGGCGGTTTCTTGCTCTCTGGCCATTCTTCCGCCATGCTTTCTGAATTTCCTTGTCGGCGCAAATTCACCAAGCTTATGTCCAACCATCTCTTCTATTACCTTAACAGGCAAGTGTTCTTTGCCGTTATAAACCAAAAAAGCCAACCCCACCATTTCAGGAATAATAGTCGATCTTCTCGACCAAGTTCTTATCTGCGTAGACTTATCGGCTTTAGCAATCTTTTTCAGTAAGTGTTCGTCAACGAATGGACCTTTTTTGAGCGATCTAGCCATTATTTCTCCTTCGCCCTTTTCACAATAAATTTATTCGACCGTTTCCTTCTTCTTGTTCTTCGGCCCATCGCTGGCTTTCCCCAAGGCGTTTTGGGATGCTTTAAACCTATAGGATTTACTCCCTCGCCGCCACCGTGAGGATGGGCTGCCGGGTGCATCGCCTTGCCCCGCACAGTGGGGCGAACTCCCATTAATCTTTTTCTGCCGGCTTTCCCTATTCTGATATTTGAATGATCCGGGTTTGAAACTCGACCTATCGTAGCATAGCAGTTTGAATGAATTTTTCTTAATTCACCCGAAGGAAGTTTAATTAAGGCATAGTCGCCATCAACAGCCATGAGAGTCGCTGACGAGCCCGCTGCTCTAACCATATATTTCTTAGAATCAGGATAAATTTGGATATCGCAGATCTGGGCCCCAATTGGCAGACTTTTCAAAACCGATCTATTACCAGGCTCAGATTTTACTTTTTCAGAGGCTATTACCACATCATTTACTTTAAGTCCCTCAACCGCCAAAATATAAAGTTTTTCCTTGTCTTCAAGCTCCACTAAAGCAATAAAAGCTGTACGATTAGGATCATACTCAAGTCTTAAAACCTTTGCTTTTTTATTCAGATTTTGATCGAGGGTTGAAACCACCCGATATTTTATTTTTTGACCACCCCCCCTGTGTCGCACGGTAATTTGACCTGTTTTGTCCCGCCCCGACTTCCTTGTTATGCTTAAAGTTAACCCCTTATGTGGTTGCCCTTTATAAAGAGCGGAACGATCAACAAAGCTCTGCTCGATATAGCCCGAACTAATTTTTTTTATGATTTTAAGCTTCTTGCTCATTTCTTAACCTGCTTTTCTCCCTTTAGCTGCTTGCTCTTCTCATCCAAAACTTCAAACCCGGTTATTTTCTCTCCCTTTTTTAATTCGACAATAGCTTTTTTTAACCCTGCTTCTTTCACTTTCCTGCGGGCAGTTTTCCGAACCGCAGACTTTTTATTAATAATCTTCACGCTCAACGGATTCACTTTAAATACTTTTTTGAGCATTTTTATAAGGCCGATCTTATCCAGTTCTTTAGATACGACAAAGGTATATTTCCCGTCTTTGGCTAAATTCACTGATTTTTCCGTAATATGGGGCCTTATCTTATACATCTTTGAACCTTCTCTTTAATTCTCCTGTCGCCTCTGAAGTAAAAATAAGTTTCAGGTTTTTACTTAAGTCAATCAAATTAATCTCTCCGAAGGATTTCATCTCAAGTAACGGGAGGTTCCTCCAGGGAGCAAGGTCTTTAGACTCAGGGAGAGAAAAAACCAATAGGCTTCGACCGCTTTTAGATATCTTACCTAGCAAGACGGCAGCGTCTTTGGTTTTTCCACTCTTTACCTCGATACTATCCAATATCAAAATATTCTTTCTCTTAGCCTGCCAGCTTAAAACCTCGAGATAGGCCTTCAGCTTCATTTTAATTGGGATTTTCAGCGTTCTACTTTCACCCGTTGGGCCAAAGTTTACGCCGCCCCCCCTAAAAAGCGGAGACCTGATCGAGCCCGCCCTGGCGCGGCCAGTTCCTTTCTGCCTCCAGGGTTTTCTCCCCCCACCCGAAACCTCAGCCCTGGTCTTAGTTTTACCGCTTTTTTTAAAAATATTGGCTTGTTCAACTCTCAAAACCTGAGAAACCAGAGATTCATCTAAGCCAAGATCAAGTTTCAAAACTTGGTCTTTTATCTTTTTGCCCTGATTATTAAATACCTCAATTTTTGCCATTTTATTTGCTGATTACAACAATGGATTTATTGGCTCCGGGAACAGAACCCGCAACCCAAATTTCACCTTCGTTTTCTCTTATCGCGACAATCTCCAAGTTTTTGACTGAAGATCTTCGGGCTCCCATATGACCAGCCATCCTTCTTCCCTTAATTGTTCTTTGAGGATAAGTCGGGCCAATTGATCCTGGTTTTCTCCAGTTACACGATCCGTGTGTCTTCGGGCCAGTCGTAAAACCATGCCTTTTAACAGTCCCGGCAAAACCCTTGCCCTTAGACACAGACTCGACCGAAACTTTCTCGCCAACCTTAAAATCGCTTATCCCGACTTCTTTCCCCGGCTCGTCTGTTGATTCCGCTTTATTTCTTTCTTCTTTTATCATCCTTGCCGGACCTATTTTAAACCTCTTTTCTTGCGATCTAGGGGGTTTAAATTTCTCGTCTACCCAAGCAAATATATCAGCATTATATGAATCTTTTTCCGCATTTCTTTTGCCACAAAGCTGGGTTTTTTTTAATTTTAAAACAGTTACAGCTTTCTGCATTCCAGATTTATCGAATATTTGCGTCATTTGCATCTTTTGGGCAAAACACACCATAATTCCTCCCGGAATTTACCCCGCCTACGGCGGGACAATATTCAGGGCAAGCTTTAAATTAAGCTAGCCAGATAATCCCGCCAGAATAATTTCGGGCGGGAGCAATCTGATTGGCTTAAGTTTTTATTTCTATGTCAACCCCTGCCGGCAGTTCTAGGTTCATAAGCAGATCTATTGTCCTGTTTGTTATGTCCGAAACGTCAATTACCCGCTTGTGAACCCTTACCTCAAACTGGTCTCGGCTGTCTTTGTGAACAAAGGTGGACTTCAAAACAGTCGTCTTTTGAATTTCGGTCGGTAGTGGAATCGGTCCAGTTACTTTTGCCCCCGACTTTTCGACTGTTTCAACAATATTGGCTACCGCTCGATCCAAAATCCTATAATCATAACCCCTTATTTTTATTCTGATTATTTGATTTGTTTTGGATTGGGGCATTTTTCAATGGACACAGATTCGGCTTTATTTGATAACTTTTGTGACTACACCTGCTCCGACAGTTCTTCCGCCTTCTCTTATGGCGAATTTCATCTTTTCTTCCATGGCAACAGGCACGATCAACTTCACCTTCAAGTTTGCAGTATCACCCGGCATCACCATTTCAACACCTGCTGGAATTTCAGTAATCTCCCCGGTAACATCGGTTGTTCTAACGTAAAACTGCGGTTTATACCCCTTTGTGAACGGAGAGTGGCGGCCACCCTCGTCTTTACTTAAGATATAAACTTCGCCCTCAAATTCAGTGTGAGGGGTAACAGAACCCGGCTTGGCTAAAACCTGTCCTCTTTCAACATCTTCTCTTTCTATACCGCGCAGCAAAACCCCGATATTATCACCAGCGCGACCTTCATCAAGAAGTTTTCTGAACATTTCAACGCCGGTCACGACAACTTTCTTGGTGGGTTTTATACCGACAATTTCCACTTCTTCGTTTACTTTTACAACTCCCCTTTCAACACGACCAGTTACAACCGTCCCTCGTCCTTTGATTGAGAAAACGTCCTCAATCGGCATCAGTAATGGCTTATCGATTTCCCGTTCCGGCTCCGGAATATAACTGTCCATAGCTTCAACCAGCTCTAATACTGCCTTTTCCGCCTCAGGGTCGCCCTCCATCGCTTTAAGCGCCGACCCCTTAATAATAGGAATTTCATCACCGGGAAACTTATATTTTTTCAGTAAATCCCTTATTTCAATCTCAACTAGATCTAGAAGTTCCTTGTCTGTAACTTGATCTACCTTATTGAGAAAAACAATTACACTTGGGACCCCCACCTGCCTAGCTAAGAGAATATGCTCTCTTGTTTGAGGCATGGGGCCGTCGGCAGCCGAAACGACTAAAATAGCCGCGTCCATCTGGGCTGCCCCGGTAATCATATTTTTTACGTAATCGGCATGACCGGGACAATCAACATGAGCATAATGCCTTTTTTCCGACTCATACTCCTGGTGGGAAGTGGCGATTGTGATTCCCCTTTCCTTCTCCTCGGGAGCATTATCTATGTCCTCAAATTTCTTAGCCACAGCCAGGTTTTTCTTGGCTAAAATCTGAGTAATAGCTGCCGTTAAAGTAGTTTTGCCATGATCAACATGACCAATTGTTCCCACATTGATATGCGGTTTTGTCCTTTCGAACTTTTCTGCCATCTCGTTCTCCTTTACTTCACTTATTTTACACTAAATTTATACCCTAAAAGGCTAAAAATGTCAACTTAGACTTTTCGATCCGACCCTTTTGCTTATAATCGATTCGGCAATATTATGAGGAACGGTCTCATACTTCAAAAATTCCATCGTGTAACTCGCTCTACCTTGAGTCAAAGAGCGCAACGACGTGGCATAGCCGAACATCTCACCAAGAGAGACTTCGGCGGGAACTATTTTAGCGTTACCCCTGTCTGTAACCTGACCAATCTGAGCCCGCTTCGAATTTAAATCACCCAAAACATCGCCCATAAATTCTTCTGGGGTGACTACCTCCACCTTCATTATCGGTTCGAGTACTACCGGATCAGCCGATTTTACCGCGTCCTGGACAGCCATTGACCCGGCAATCTGGAATGCCAGCTCTGACGAGTCAACTTCATGATAAGAGCCGTCATATAAAGTAACGGAAATATCAACGACCGGGTAGCCTGCGATTACGCCCTTACCCAAAGCTTTTGTGACGCCATCTTCCACGGCGGGTATGAACTCTTTTGGTATTGCTCCGCCGAAAATTTTATTGATAAATTCATTGCCCTGGCCCCTCTCACGCGGTGCAATCTCAAGTAAAACATGTCCATACTGACCACGCCCACCGGTTTGTCGGATAAACTTACCCTCCGCTTTAGTACCTTTCATTACCGTTTCGCGATAGGCAACCTGAGGAGCACCGACATTCGCCTCAACGCTAAACTCCCTTTTTAACCGGTCAACTATAATCTCAAGATGCAATTCGCCCATGCCAGCAATTAGAGTTTGGTTTGACTCCTGATCGGTTTTTATCCTAAAAGTTGGATCCTCTTCGGCTAATCTACCCAAGGCCAGGCCCATCTTTGCCTGGTCGACTTTAGTTTTTGGTTCAATTGCAATTTCAATGACCGGTTCAGGAAAGATAATGCTTTCAAGCCTAACTTTATAGCCCTGAATAGCAAGAGTATCGCCTGTGGTCGTATTCTTAAGACCAACGATAGCCGCAATGTCTCCGGAGGTAATTTCTTCGATGTCCTCACGGTGGTTAGCATGCATTCTTAAAATACGACCGACCCTCTCTTTTTCACCATTAGTCGTATTAATAACATAAGACCCGGCCTTGAGCATTCCGGAATAAACCCTAATAAAACTTAATCTCCCGACGTATGGGTCTGTGGCGATTTTGAATGCCAAGGCGCAAAATGGCTCATCGTCTGAAGTCTTAATTTCCACTTCCTCGTCGTTGTCTGGGTTAAACCCCTTGGCCGGAGGAACTTCAAGAGGGTTGGGGAGATAATCCACGATAGCATCCAATAAAAGCTGGACGCCTTTATTTTTTAAAGCGGAACCGCATAAAACTGGTACAAGTGAGTTACTTATTGTGGCTTCTCTTATGCCTTGGCGCAGTTCGTCTTCAGATAATTTACCCTCATTCAGATATTTATTAAGAAGGGTTTCTGAACATTCAGCGACCTTTTCGTCAAGTTTGTTTTTCCATTTTTTCGTCTCGTCGAGAAGTTCAGCGGGAATTTCAACCTCTTTAATCACCTGCCCCAAATCATCTTGATACTCAAAGGCAGTCATTCTAACAAGGTCTACCAAACCTCTGAATTTTTCTTCGATACCAATCGGCAGCTGAAGAGGAACAGCATTCGAACCGAGCCGATCTAAAATTGACTGGTAAGATTTATAGAAATCCGCGCCAGTTCGATCAAGTTTATTAATAAAACAAACCCTCGGAACGCGATATTTTTCCGCCTGGCGCCAGACGGTTTCCGACTGGGGCTCAACACCGGCCACACCATCAAAAACAACCACTCCACCGTCAAGCACTCTAAGCGACCGCTCAACCTCTACGGTAAAATCAACATGGCCCGGTGTGTCAATTATATTTATTCGGTTTTTGTTTTTCTCATCCCCTCGAGGCGTCCAAAAACAAGTTGTAGCCGCTGAAGTAATCGTAATCCCCCGCTCTTTTTCTTGTTCCATCCAATCCATCTCCGCCTTCCCCTCGTGGACTTCGCCAATTTTGTGTTTTTTCCCAGTGTAAAAAAGAACCCTTTCGGTCACGGTAGTTTTACCGGCATCTATATGGGCGATTATTCCTATATTCCTGGTTTTCTCAAGCGGATATTCTCTCATATTTAAAATTACCCCTTCAGTCGAATAATATTCATCTTAATCGAGCGAAGTGGGCGAAGGCGCGGTTCGCCTCAGCCATCTTGTGGGTGTCTGCTCTTTTCTTGAGTGAATAACTAGCGCCGGATAAAATCTCACAATATTCCTCGGCTAGCTTTTTGGCCATGGGAAGACCCTTCTTAGACTTAGCGCCCTCGATTATCCAACGCATAGCCAGCGCTGTTCTTCTTGGTTCTTTAACCTCCATTGGTATTTGATAATTTGCCCCGCCTATCCTTCTAGAACGAACTTCAACGGAAGGCGCGACAGCTATAATTACTTGATTAAAAATATCGAGCGGCTCTTTCTTCAACTTTGCCGAAGCTTCATCAAGCGATGAGTAGACGATCTTCTCGGCCACCGATTTTTTCCCTCTTTCCATAACATAATTGATAAATTTAGCCAATGCCGAAGACACGAACCTCTTATCGGGTTCAATCGTTTTCCTTTTGTACCCTGATTTTCCTCTCATCCTTACGCCTTGCCTTTGCCCACACCATACTTTGAACGACTGGATTTTCTGCTCTCAACACCTAAAGTATCAATCTTTCCCCTCACGATATGGTATCTAACCCCCGGCAGATCCTTAACCCGTCCGCCCCTAATCAAGACAACCGAATGCTCCTGGAGATTATGGCCTATTCCTGGTATATAAGCCGTTACCTCTTGGCCATTGCTCAAACGCACCTTAGCAATTTTTCTTAAGGCCGAATTAGGCTTTTTAGGCGTCATTGTAGTTACTTTTGTGCAAACGCCTCTTTTAAAAGGATTCGACTTCTTTTCGATTTTGGGTTTGTTTTTTAGATAATTAAAATTCCTCGCCAAAGCAGGCGATTTACTCTTTTTTAGCTGTTTTTTTCTTCGCTTCTTTAGAAGCTGGTTAACTGTAGGCATATTTCCTTCGGTCAAACTTTTTAATTTATTTTCTGAACCCTGTTCCAGCGGGAATTAGTTTACCAATAATCACATTCTCTTTCAAGCCTCTTAGGTTGTCCTCGGACCCGTCAATTGCAGCATTAATCAAAACACTCGTTGTTTCCTGAAACGAGGCTGCTGCCAGAAAACTTTCGGTTTTTAGAGCAACCCTTGTTATACCCATAACTATCGGCTCAACTGTAAGTTCTTTTCGACCCTTTTTACCCACCCCTTTTTGTGCCTTTTCATACTCGATGCGATCAATTATCTGCCCTGGAACGAAGCCGCTTGAACCCTCGTCAACAACTTTTAGCTTTGACAACATCTGCCGGACTATTACTTCAAGGTGCTTGTCATTAATAGATTGGCCCTGCGAAGAATATATTGCTTTTGTTTCACGGATAATATATTTAATCACCTCCTCTTTTCCTTGAAGCCGGAGCGAGCTGGAAAGATTAAGGTGGCCTTCAGAAAGAATTTCGCCCTTTTTCACTTTTTGACCATCCTTAACTGAAACTATCATCACCGGACTAATGTCATATTTAACCGAAACCTTATCTTTCGACTGTATTTCCACTTTGTTCTTAGAAACCTTAGCAACACCGTTTATGCTAGCTCTTACCGCTTTTTTATCCTTACACAAGGCTATCGCCTTTTTCGCTTTGACTAAATCTCCATCTTTAACTGCCAGTTGATAATCATGAGGAATATTCAGCTCCTCGCGCATAGGCTCGTCAGAAATAACTTCAACTGATACTGCCCCTTGTGTTTTGTAGATCTTAACTATTCCATCTAATTCGCTAATCGGCGCCTCGTATTTAGGGCGACGAGCCTCAAAAATCTCCTCAACCCTTGGTAATCCAGACGTTATGTCTTCCCCGGTAACTCCCCCCAGGTGAAATGTCTTCATCGTTAACTGAGTTCCGGGCTCTCCGATGGCTTGAGCGGCAATTATCCCGACGGCAACTCCCAGCTCAACAATGGCGCCCGTCCCCAAATCTATCCCATAACACATTTGACAAGTACCAAACTTAGTATCACAAAATGCAACCGAACGTACGACAACCGTTTCTACGTCAGAATTTTCAATCTCCCGCGCTTTTTCCTTGCCTATTTCACCATTAGCTTTGACTAATATTTTCCTCCCCGACCTGACATCTCCAACAGTCACTCTACCTTCAAGTCTTTCGGCAAATGTCTCGCCAAAGGCTTCCGACTCGCCTCTATTAATATTCAGCCCCTCCTTGGTACCACAGTCTTTTTCCCTAATAATCACGTCTTGCGCGACATCAACCAACCTTCTAGTAAGATAGCCAGCATCGGAAGTCCTTAGGGAGGTGTCTGATCTTCCTTTCCTCGATCCATGAGAAGAAATAAAGTATTCAAACACATTTAACCCGCCCTTATAGTTAGAAGTAATGGGAATCTCAATTATCTCGCCCGCAGGGTTAACAACCAACCCTTTCATGCCTGCCATCTGAGTAAGCTGAGCAACTGATCCCCTTGTTCCTGAGGCAACATACATGTAAACTGGATTTTCTCTAGAAAAGCCGCTTACCATTGACTTTTCAATTTTATTTCTAGCTTCGTTCCAAAGATCAATAACCCTTACGCTTTTTTCTTCCGCGGTTATAAGACCTCTTCTTAACTGCATTTCGATTTCATCAATCTTATTCTGAGTAGATGAAATAACATCCGCTTTTAACTGGGGAACCTCGATATCGTCCATACCAATTGAAAGACCGGAGAGAGTTGCTTGCTCAAACCCTAAGTCCTTTATCTTATCTAAAACATCCGAAGTCATTTCAGACCCATGTCTCTTAAAAATATCAGAGATTATTTTTTTCATCATTTTGGCGTCGATGGGCTTATTAATGAAGTCGAAGTCATCCGGGAAGATATTATTGAATAGAATCCTTCCTACACAGGTTATAGCAACGTTTTCCTTCTCGCTTTCAAAATCACTTTCTTTTATGCGATCGTCCATCTTTACCATAATCTTCGTATTTATATCAATATTTCCAGTTTGCCAGGCCATAATCGCTTCGTTCTTGCCTGAGTATGCTTTGGGCTTAATAGAATCATCAACAATTTTAGTCACAAAATAACTTCCCAAAACCATATCAAAGCGGGGAGTCACAATCGGTTCTCCCGAAGCAGGTTTTAGAAGGTTTTTAGTTGACATCATTATTGCTTTTGATTCATCCCTCGCCTTCGAGGAAAGCGGAACATGAACAGCCATCTGGTCTCCATCAAAGTCGGCATTAAAAGCCTGGCAGACAAGCGGATGAATCTGAATGGCTTTTCCTTCGATTAAAACGGGCAGAAAGGCCTGAATCCCGAGTCTGTGAAGCGTAGGCGCGCGGTTTAAAAGAACGTGGTGCTCAGAAGTTATCTCTTCCAAAATGTCCCAAACTACGGGGGCTTTCGTTTCTATCAGCTTAGTGGCGTTTTTAACATTATAAACATGGCCGTCTTTAATTAATCTTGAGATGACAAAGGTTTTAAATAACTCTAGGGCCATTACTTTCGGAACACCGCATTGGCTAAGTTTCAATTCAGGTCCTATTACAATAACGCTCCGACCCGAATAATCTACTCTTTTACCTAGAAGGTTTTGCCTAAACCTGCCCTGTTTCCCCCTGAGAATATCCGAAAGCGACCTTAGTTTTCTCTGATTTCCCGTAACCGCCGCCTTCCCTCGTCTTGCCGAATTATCTATCAATGCATCAACTGCCTCTTGGAGCATTCTTTTCTCGTTTCTGCATATAACTTCAGGTGCTCCTGCCCCAATCAGTTTTTTCAGGCGATTATTCCGATTCAAAACCCTACGATAAAGGTCGTTTAAATCGGAAGCGGCAAATCTGCCACCGTCAAGCTGAACCATAGGTCTCAAATCAGGGGGAATAACAGGTACCCTCACCAAGACCAACCACTCCGGTCGCACGACAGCTTGTCTCATCGAATTAAAAACCCTCAATCTCTTAAGAAGCTTCTTTCTATTCGCGGTTACTTGGGTTTCCAGTCTCGTTGAAATATTTTTAATTTCTTCGCTTATATCAACCGACTTCAAAAGTTCGAGAATCGCCTCGGCCCCTATCCCAACCCTGATCAATTGACCATATTTCAAAGATATTGCGTTAAATTCTGGCTCGCTTAAGACCTTTTTTCTCTCAAGTGAGGCTATCTCTTGCTTCGATCGCTTATAGGCAGCCTCGAGTTTCTGTGTCGCTATTTCATTCGATTTTATCTTGGGGTCTTTCTTGGCTTCTTCATACTCCTTCTGTAGCTGCTCAATCGATTCCTTTTTCAGATTTTCGTCAATTTCGAGAATTACATAGGCAGCAAAATAAGTTACCGCCTCAATATCAGAAATAGACATATCGAGAATAGTCCCAATTATGCCACCGCCGCCGCGCAAATACCAAACATGAACCACAGGCACGACTAAGTCAATATGTCCCATCCGTTCGCGCCTAACAGAGCTCCGGGTGACTTCAACCCCGCAGCGATCACAAATGACTCCCTTATATCTTATTTTTTTATACTTGCCGCAGTAACATTCCCAGTCCTTAACTGGGCCAAACACCTTTTCATCAAAAAGTCCGTCTCTTTCTGGTTTTTGTGTCCGATAATTAATAGTCTCCGGCTTCGTGATTTCGCCATAAGACCAACTTAAAATCTCCTCAGGGCTCGCGACAGAAAGCCTCACCTTTTCAAAATCCCTAGGAATATTTTCCCTACCGGCCTTATAAAGCTTAGCTTCGGTATTATTTGCCATTTTTCTCCTCAATCGGCTTCTCTGCAGGCGGATTTTCTTCCTGATTAGCATAAATCTCCGTTAATTCACGGTCTTGTTTCTCCTCCTTTAAATTTTTGTCCGCCTTGGTCTCTTTTGGATTTATAGTTGCAGCACCAGTTACGGAAACCTTATCTTCTTCTTTTCTAACTGACTCACTCGAAATCATATCTACGGACAAACCCAGACTCTGAAGCTCTCTAACCAAAACACTGAAAGAAGCTGGGACCGAAGGCCTTTCTATTTCCTCACCTTTTATAATCGCCTCGTACGCCCTAGAACGTCCGATAACATCATCGGACTTAATTGTCAGCATTTCCTGCAACGAATTAGCAGCGCCATATGCCTCTAAGGCCCAAACTTCCATTTCCCCAAAACGTTGACCGCCAAACTGAGCCTTACCTCCTAGCGGCTGTTGAGTAACCATTGAGTATGGCCCAACCGACCTAGCATGCATTTTATCATCGACAAGATGAGCCAGTTTTAGCATATAGATTACGCCCACACTCACTCTCTCAGCAAAAGGCTCTCCGGATTTACCATCGTAGAGAATCATTTTCCCGTCCTGATCAAACCCAGCTTTCTTAAGCTCCTCTTTAATCTTAGAAATTCTGACCCCGTCGAATATCGGTGAAATAACTTTATAGCCGAGTTTCTGGGCTGCTAACCCAAGGTGCGTTTCTAATATCTGTCCCAAATTCATTCTCGAAACGACTCCGAGAGGATTTAAAATAATGTCAACAGGAGTACCGTCTTTAAGATAGGGCATATCTTCTTGCGGCAGTATCATCGAAATTACCCCCTTATTACCGTGACGCCCCGCCAGCTTGTCCCCAACCGATATTTTCCTAAGCTGGGCGACAGATATTTCAACCATCTGGTAGACACCTTCCGGTAATTCATCACCAGCATCCTTGGAGAACAACTTAACCTCTATTACCTTTCCTTTTTCACCGTGAGGCAGTCTCAAAGAAGTATCCTTAACATCCTTAGCCTTTTCACCAAAAATCGCTCTCAACAACTTCTCTTCAACAGTCAGCTCGGTTTCTCCCTTGGGAGAAATTTTACCCACCAAAATTTCACCAGCCTCAACTTCGGCGCCGATTCTGACAATTCCACCTTCGTCTAAATTCGCTAGAGCCTCTTCTCCAACATTAGGAATATCTCTGGTTATAAGCTCTGGTCCTAATTTAGTGTCCCTAACCTCAATCGCATATTTTTCAATATGAACGGAGGTTAAAATATCATCCTTAACCAACCTCTCGGAAATGATAATAGCGTCCTCATAATTCCCGCCACGATAACTCATAAAAGCAACCAAAACATTTCTTCCAAGAGACAGCTCTCCGCGATCGGTCGAGGGACCATCGGCGATTATTTCACCTCTGCTAACTTTCTCCCCCTGTGACACTAAAATTTTCTGGTTAATACAGGTAGCCTGATTAGATCGGACGAATTTATTAAGTTTGTGCTGATGACGATTGCCTTTTTTATCTTTTACCGTAACCCTATCGCCCCAAGCCTCCTCAACAACCCCCTCAACACTTGATGTTAAAACGTGGCCAGACGCCAAAGCCGCATCTTGTTCCATGCCCGTTCCGATCAAAGGAGACTCATTTATAACTAAAGGAACTGCCTGCCTCTGCATATTGGATCCCATATTCGCCCTGACCGCATCATCATGTTCGATAAAAGGAATTAGGGCAGTGGTTATTGAAGCAATTTGCTGAGGCGAAACATCCATATACTGAATCGAGTTAACCGGTTCAATTGAAGGACGGCCAAACTTTCTAACCGGGATGTTTCTGCCGACGATACAACCATTTTTATCTACTTCTGCTGAAGATGGAGCAATAACCGTTTTCTCCTCACTCGAAGCATCAAGATAAACTATTTTCTTGGTTACCCTCATCTTCGACTGTTTTTTCTCAACTACTAAATACGGAGTTTCAATAAACCCATACTCGTTTACTATCCCATATGACGCCAGATAGCCTACCAGGCCAATATTGGGACCTTCGGGCGTTTCAATCGGGCATATTCTTCCATAGTGCGACTGGTGAACATCTCTCACCTCAAAACCCGCCCTCTCTCTTGACAGGCCGCCCGGACCCGTTGCCGAGAGAGTTCTTTTATGCTCAAGTTCGCTTAATGGGTTCGTTTGATTCATAAATTGTGACATCTGCGATGAGGCAAAAAACTCTTGCAAAACAGCCACGATAGGGCGGGAATTAACCAGCTGAGCAGGCGTAGCGCTGTCAGGTTCGACAATGCTCATCCTATCTTTGATAATTCTCTCCATCCTTAAAAACCCGACTCTAAGCCTCGACTGGACAAGTTCGCCAACTGACCTGACGCGCCGGTTTTTCAAGTGATCAATATCATCCGGTTCTGCCGTAGGATCATTATTAAGTCTAATTATCTCCTTAACGATCTCGATTACGTCCGCTACCCTCAGCACCCGTCCGGAAATATCATCCTTTGTTTTAAGCTCAAGCCTCCTATTTAACTTATACCTGCCAACCTTACCCAGATCGTACCTCTTTGGGTTAAAAAATAAGGCGTCTAAAAATATCTTGGCCGCTTCAGCGGTAGCCAAATCTCCCGGCCTGATTCGTTTGTAAACTTCAATCATGGCCGATTCCCTGTCTTTAGAGGGGTCTTTGGAGAGAGTCTGTTCGATATATTTTAGATCAATGTCGTCGTCTACGTCCGAAAAGGTGTCTTGAATTTTTATATTTGATTCTAATCCTAAGGCCCTCAAAAATGTAGTCACAGGTATTTTTCTTTTTCTATCAACCTTAACGCTAATTACTCCTTTATTTGATGTTTCAAACTCAAGCCAAGCACCACGGCTCGGGATAAGTTTTGCTCCAAAAAACTTGCGGCCGGCGACCTCATTGGAAACAAAAATCACCCCGTAAGATCTCACAATCTGGGAGACAACCACTCTTTCGATACCATTGATTATAAAGGTCCCCCGATCAGTCATTACTGGAAAATCTCCCAAAAAAACCCTTGAAGCCTTTTTTTTGTTGGTTGTCTTACTGTGAAGGACCACATCGCAAGTCAAAGGCGCCTTATAGGTCAGATTTTTATTCTTGGCAGTCAGTTCGTCAACCTTTGGTTCGCCAAGCGAATACTCGCCAAACTCAAGCGTCATCGATTCACCGGTAAAGTCATCGACTGGACTGATTTCTTCCAAGAGCTCTCTTATGCCTTCCTCGAAAAGCCAACTATAAGAATTCTTTTGAATTTCTATTAAATTCGGTAGGGCAACTTTAAGATATTCTTTAGAAAAATTAACTCTACTTTGTGGCATAAATTACTTACCTTCTAGTATTTTGCAACACACAAATGCCCCTCACAAAAGTAAGGAAACAACCTCCTCCTATTTTAATCGAGGATTTGTCCCACTAACCTTATTTTATCTTAGCTCTTATCTCCCTTTACACAATCATTGCCTTAATATTAACTAAAATAAAATCATTGTCAACCCCCCAAACTTAAAAGCCTGACCATTTGATAAGCCGGGTTCTGTTTGTGTAGTCATTTATCTAATGCGTCGGGACCCGTGGACATCAAGCGAGTAGCTTTAATGATGATGTGCGGGCCCACCCGACTTGCACCAGGAAGGAGTTTCGCCCCTCAATGTCTTCCGACACTGAGTTGTGGTCTCTTACACCACCTCTTTTCACCCTTGCTGCCCCGCATAAGCGAGGTTAGCGGTATAGTCTCTGTGCTACTATCCCTGGGGTCACCCCCGTCCCGCTTACGCGGGATACCCTACTCTTCGGTGCCCGGACTTTCCTCCCCCGCCTCAGACGGGGGCGACTACTTCAAATGGTCAGGCTAAACAATTCTAGCAAATAATTAGGTTTTTTTCAAGAGGTCACAGAAGAAATTTTAAAAACTGCCCGGTTTGAGACGCCTTGCATTTAGCAATGCCCTCCGGCCTGCCGGAAACAACTATTCTCCCCCCCTCCTTACCACCGCTGGGTCCCATATCAATAATCCAGTCAGCAGATTTAATCACATCAAGATTATGTTCAATAACTAAAACAGTATTCCCGCGATCTACCAATTCCTGCAACACTTTTAATAACCTACCGATATCCTCAAAATGAAGACCAGTTGTCGGTTCATCTAATATATAAATTGTTTTACCTGTTGACGGCCTCGAAAGCTCGGTAGCCAGCTTAATTCTTTGCGCCTCCCCACCAGAAAGAGAGGTAGCGCTTTGCCCCAGCGGCAGATAGCCCAAACCGACCTTTCTCAAAACCTCAATCTTATCCATCACCTCCTGGCAGTCAGAAAAGAATTCACTCGCCTCATCCACGCTCATTTCTAAAACGTCCGCAATAGATTTCCCTTTATACTTAACCGCTAAAGTCTCTTGATTATAGCGCTTCCCAGAACACTCCTCGCAAAGTACATATACATCTTCCATAAAAAACATTTCTATCTTTATATAGCCGTCACCGCGACAATTTTCACATCTTCCTCCTTTAAGGTTGAAGCTAAATTGACTAGCATTAAAATTTCTGGTGCTTGCATCAGGCTGGGAGGCAAAAATTTCTCGGACTGGCGTGAAAAGCCCGGTAAAGGTGGCCAGGTTACTGCGAGGAGTACGACCGATCGGGGATTGATCGATTTTTATCGCTTTGTCCAAACCCTCGATTCCTAAAATATCATTGCACTCTCCTGGTATTTCTTGTGACCTATTCAGCTTCGCAGCAAACTTCTTGGCTATTACATCATAAACAAGCGAGGACTTGCCACTCCCTGAAACGCCAGTCACACAAGTAAAAAGCCCCAGTGGGATTTTCACATCAATATCCTTCAGATTATTATGCCTAGCACCTTTTATTTCAAAATAACCCAGAACTGGTTCCCGTCGGGACTTCGGTACCTCGATTTTTTTTCTCCCGCTGAGATACTGCCCTGTAACTGAAAGCGGATTAGCTTTTATCTCTTTCGTTGTCCCCCGGGCAACGATAGTTCCGCCCTCCCTACCAGCTCCCGGTCCCATATCGATAATATAGTCTGAGCTTTCAATGACTGATCTGTCGTGTTCAACAACAACCACAGTATTGCCCTCCTTTTTCAACTTCTCAAACGCCTTAATAAGCTTAACCGTATCGGCACTATGAAGGCTGATTGTTGGTTCGTCCATAACATAAAGTGCTCCGCTCAAGAAGGAATCAAATTGAATTCCCAGCTTAATTCTTTGCGCCTCGCCCCCCGAAAGACTCTCGCTGCCTCGCGATAATGCCAGATACCCCAAGCCCATCATCTCAAGATTTTTCAACCTCTTTTCAACCTCTAGAATTAAGCTGGCAGCTTCTTTCGGCATAGTTTCCATCAAGCGCCTAACGAAGCTTAGAAGCGCTGGCACTTCTAAATCAGAGAGCTCACAAATATTCATCCCTAAAACCTTAACTGATCCGGCGAAAGAGTTAAGTCTTTTTCCGCCACATTCTCCACAAATACTTTCGACCATATATTGTTCAATTTCCTGCCTAAGATAATCGGAGTCGGTTTCACGATATTTTCTCTCTAGATTATTAACGACGCCTTCAAAGTCACTCGTTCCATAAAGGATCGCCCTCAATACGTCCTCGCCAAGCTGCTCAACTGGCAAGTCGTTTGAAAAACTCATCTTTTTGGATAATTCCTTTAAAGAGCTCATCAGCGCCCCATTTTGATTAGCTAGTCTAACCCATGGTCTAATTGCTCCCTCAGCAATGGTCAGTTTCTTATTCGGAACAACCAGGTCGGGATTAATTTTCATAACCCTACCCAACCCCTGACAAACCTGGCAGGCACCATGAGGACTATTAAATGAAAATAGTCTAGGCTGAATTGCGGGAAAAACGATCGAGCAACTAGCACAAGACGGTTGTTTAGAAACAAACTCTTTCTGCCCGTTTATTTCAAGCTCTAAAGTATCCCCCCCGAGCTCAAAACCCTTCTTCAAAGCCCTCAAGATCTCCGCTCGCTCAGTCTTTTTTAAATTACCCTCTATGCTAATTTTTAAAACTTGGGCTTCAATTGTGTGCACCTGCGACCTGACAAGGGCCACTTTTTCAATATACTGCCGACCATATTCCTCGCCGTCAACTCTAAACCTACTAAACGCAGAACGCGCCAGTTTCTTTAAAAGATCTTCGTGGGTGCCTTTAACAGACCTGACAATCGTTGTATAAATAGTAATTTCTTTTTTTTCAAAACCGTTCGCCTTAATTTTCGAATAGACAGTTTCAGCTACTTTCTCAAGACTAGACCCAAGAACAAGCTCTTTTTTACAATTTGGGCAATGAATATTACCAAAACGAGCAAAAAGAATTCTCAAATAATCATAAATCTCTGTCAGCGTACCAACAGTCGACCTTGGCGACCGAGAAACACTTCTCTGGTCAATAGCAATAGCCGGGGGGATGCCTTCAATAGAATCAACGTCAGGTCTTTCAATCACGCCGATTACCTGCTTAGCATAAGAAGAGAGGTTCTCAACATACCTTCTTTGGCCCTCGGCAAAAACTGTATCAAAGGCTAAAGACGACTTACCGCTCCCAGAAATCCCCGAGACAACAGTGATCTTCTCCTTGGGGATCTCCAAGGTAATATTTTTCAGGTTGTGAGTTCTGGCTCCCGTTATCCTAATCTTATTCATAAACTAAGGCGATTACTGCTAATTCTTGGCGAATATTAACAAAAAAACAATTAAAAATCAATACCCACGCTTTTGCAAAGTTTCACAATTTTGCTACAGTGCAAGCGGAACATCAAATATAAAGATAATTTGGGGAGGAAAAATGAAACAACAGGAGGTCGGTACTATCGTAGGATCAAGCGTTCATCTGACCGGGACAATCAAAGACTCTTCCGATATAACTATCTTCGGCTCAATTGAGGGGGAAATTTTATCAGACCAACGGGTCATAATCGAAGAGTCTGCCCACGTGAAAGGCCCGATCAATGCCAACGAAGTCGTAATTAGTGGCCAAGTAGCCGGAACAATTTCCGCCAAAAGCCGCTTAGAACTAAATCCTACAGGCACAATTAAAGGAAATGTTGATACAAGCGAACTGCTAATTCACGCCGGAGCCGTCTTTATCGGAGAGTGCAGCATGCCGGACAAAAGAGCTGAAGGTGAAAAAGGAGAAGAATTTTTTGAGACTGAAGAAGAGGGTCTCAAGGAAAAATCAACTGAGGCCAAAAAAGAACAAGAAACGGAACCAAGCGATCTAATTTTCGGCAGGAAAGACGAAGAGAAAGATGAAGACAGTGACGAAGAAAGAGAAAGTGAAGAGATCAAGGCCAAGGAGGAAGAGAGCGAAAAAAGAAAAAAATAGTAACTAGATGTATTATTACATCTTTGAGCCAGCAAAAACATCCTATGAGCGATCTTACATAGAAAGAATTAGAGATGTAGCTCGTGAGGTTGGAATTGTTTCGGAAATGACTCAAGCGTCTCCGGCCAGATCGCCAGAAGAACTGGCGGCGATGGGAATTGTGAAACAGTACTCAACTATCGTCGCAGTCGGGGATGACTCTCATATTAATAGGGTGATAAGTCAATTGATGAACCTTAAGCCAGATTTTCATTATGCCGTCGGAATCATATCTACCGACTCACAATCAATGCTCTTCGAAAAATGGGGATTTAAAAAACCCGAACAAGCCTGTGAAACCTTAAAATTCCGTAAATTGAGCCGGTTTGATCTTGGTCTGGTTGAACCCAACTTCTACTTCTTAACTAGCGCAAAAATCGAATGTAAAAAACCAACCCGGGTAACGCTCGAAGTCGATCACTGGAGGGCAGATGCCATCATCGATAGAATTGAAGTCTCAAACAATCTTTACATACTCGTTGAAAGATTTATAAAAGAACCCTCCCTCGGAAAAACAGCCTTTAACTGGCTATTCGGAAAGTCTAACCTCAGAGCTGATCGAAGCATCTTTAAGGCAAAAATTATTAGGGCTGTTAGTGATGAAAATCTACCTATCGTTGTAGACAAAATCGTCGTCGGTCACACGCCTTGCCATATTTATAGAAAGCCCAATGCCTTGAACATTATTACCAAACGTGATAATATATCTCTCGAAGAGGACAACCAAGAGCGCAACAGAAACGAGTATAAGGAGCAAAAATAAGTCCAAGGTCACCATTCGTAAGAAAAAATTACGGAATTTCTAAAGCCGAAGTACTTCTTATCGATGAAAACGGTAAATCCCTCGGTGCAAAGAAAACCTCGGAGGCGATCGAAGCGGCATTCGAAAAGGGTTATGACTTAGTTGAAATCGGCCCCAACGCAACACCTCCGGTTTGCAAAATGCTTGACTTCGGTAAATACATGTACGAAGCCGAAAAAAAGCAACAAAAAAGTAAGGCGAAAGGACATTTTGGAGAAGTTAAAGAAATCAGATTTACTCCCCGGACCGGCGAACATGATATAAACACAAAAATAGAGCGAATAAAAAAATTTGTAAGCGAAGGATACAAAATAAGACTAACGGTTAAGATGAAGGGTCGGGAGAATATATATTCAGAGCGGGCACTAGAACAAATAAATAAGATAAAAGGGGTTACGGGAATGAAGTTTGAGCAAAGCCCAGTAAGGTTAGGAAATAGATTCACCTGCATATTAGTTTACAACAAGGAAAACAATGCCAAAGATAAAAACGAAAAAATCAATTAGAAAAAGGGTGGCGAAAATTACTGGAACGAGCCGAATTTTAAGGAGAAAAACAGTTTCCCAGCATCTCTGCAGTAGAAAAAGTAAGAGGACAAAAAAAAATTCCGGGCGGAAAACAGGATTGACCAAAGCAGACGAAAGAAAAATAAGGGCGCAAGTACCTTACGGTAAATAATCATGGCAAGAGTAAAAAGAGGCAAGACGAGCAGGGCAAGACACAAAAGCTTAATTCAAAAAGCCAAAGGTTTTAGACATGGACGTAAAAATGTTTATAGGCAAGCAAAACAGGCGGTTGAAAAAGCGAAGGCCCACACCTACAAAAGCAAAAAGGTTAAAAAAAGGAATTTTAGATCTCTTTGGATAGTAAGATTAAACGCTGCTTTAAAAACCCGGGGTATTAAATACTCAAAATTTATTGAGGCTTTAAGAAAAAGCAACGCAAACCTAAACCGCAAAGAACTCTCTCAGATAGCTTTGAATAATCCCGCCCAGTTTGAAAAGCTTATTATTAAAATTGGGCTTAAGAGTCCGTCCTTGAGAACAGAGCATAAACAGTCCATACAAGACCAAAAGTAATCAGAACGTCAGCCAGATTAAAACTCGGCCATACCTTCAGGTCAATATAATCAATAACGCACCCTCTGAAAACACGATCGAGCAAGTTCGACAGGGCGGCTCCCATAACTAGAGCAAGAGGTAAAATAGGGCCTTGCTTTTTGTTTTGCTTCCAAAAATAAAGAAGAGCCCCAAAAACCAAAAACAAAACCGATGAACTTAATAAAATCGAATCGAACCTCCCTGGGCTTAACCCGAACCCAACGCCTGCGTTGCACAACACAAGGCTAGGTAATTTTTCAACAAAGATCAGCTTTGTTAGCTGATCGAGTAAAACTGCCAGTGAACTTATTACAAATAAAATCGGGGCTTTACTTATCTTTTGCATGGGTCGCACAAGTAGTTGCAGCGGGATAAACCTTAAGGCGGCCAGCCTCAATAACCCCGCTACACTTCTTACAAATTCCGTATTTTCCTTCTTCTATCCTCTCCAGTGCTTTCTTCAGCTCCTTCAACTCCTTCTCGGCTAACTTCGATAAAGAGAGACTTTCCTCAAAAGCTTCGAATTCTAAAGCGTTGTCTTCGTTAGTTGTTCCGAGATGCTTAAATTTACGATATTCTTTTACCTCCCCCTCCAACCTCTTAATATCGAATTTTATTGCCTTCTTAAGACTTTTTAAAAGTTTTTGGCTGATCATAGGTAGCTCTCTCTGCTTTCTTTACTATCTCCATAATATCGGTCAAGTTACTCTTGTCAATAACCATTTAATTTAAAAAGCTTTCGGGTAGAATAATCACATATGCACCAGTACCTGCCGGCAGGCAGGGCTCGGCGGTAGAACGCTTGATTTACCTTCAAGCGTTTTGGGGTTGGAACCCGGAGCTAATCCACAGCCAGAGCATATGAAAATTGCGTCTATAGCTCAGTTGGTTAGAGCGCATCGTTCACATCGATGAGGTCAGTGGTTCGAGTCCACTTAGACGCACCATTAATTATGAACAGGCGCCTCGATGTCGAGGCGCCTGGATTCGCTCGCAGCCATACTGTCGGGCTCATCCCTTAGCAGGGGCACTGCCCCTCATCGAGGGCTCCCGCGGCTCAATGAAGAACCGGATTGCGGTGCGTTCGGCAGCCCCGATTTGAACATCGACAAACGCCGGGTAACACCAGATGTCCAGCCCTCCAGGGGACAGATAGCCGCGCGCGATGGCGATCGCCTTGACCGCCTGGTTAAGCGCTCCCGCCCCGATGGTCTGAACCTCCGCCCGGCGGCTTTCCCTGATACAGCCGGCAATGGCCCCAGCCACCTTGTTAGGATCCGACTTGGCCCCAACCTTGAGAACACCATCTTCGAACACTACTTCCGGCCGTTTCTCCTTTGTTCCTCTGCGTGGCATCGTGTGCCACCTCCTGCTGACTGGTGTGTATGTTGCTGCAATCGTTGCTGCGAGCAAAAAAAGCTTATCATAAAAATATCAGTTTGTCATCGAAGCTACCATTTAAAATTATTTAGCTTTTGCTATAATCCTTTTTTAGAGGAAAATGACTGAAGAAGAATTATTTACCCAAGAAAAGGAAACGCCGGAAGAAACTAAAAAGCGCAGTTTTTTAGTCAACTTATTCTTTGGTTTTATCGATTTTATTAAAACGGTTGCCTTAATCATTATTATCGCTTTCGCCATCAGGGTTTTTGCCGTCCAGCCCTTCATTGTTGAGGGTCAGTCTATGGAGCCAATGTTTAAAAACAACGATTATCTGATTACAGAAAAAATCTTATATCGGCTAAAAGACCCTGCTAGAGGCGATGTTGTTATTTTTCACCCTCCAGAAAATCCCTCTATAAACTATATCAAGAGAGTAATCGGGCTGCCGGGAGATGTAATCGAAATCAAAGATGGTAAGGTTTTTGTTAACAGCCAAGCCTTGAGTGAATCCTATGTTGACTCTTCAACTCTGCTTAATCTGAAGTCCCCGCAAGCGCCGATCACGCTAAAATCCGGAGAATATTACGTTTTAGGTGACAACCGAAATCACTCAAGAGATTCGCGCGAAATAGGCGCAATTCCAAAACAAAACATAGTTTCAAGGATTTGGTTCAGACTGCTTCCGCCGTCAAGCATAAGGATCTTTGCCCGGGTCAACTACGACACACCCTAGATCTTCATTAGCTCTCTTACAAGAAGATTGAGATTCTCTTTAGATTTAGCCGAAATGGCAACAGCAGGAAGGCGAGACAAAAACTCGAACCTTGAAATGTTAGCTATCTCATCAGCGGACTTTTCTTTTAAAAGATCAATTTTATTTAATACCAAAACCACTTTTTTGTTATTCTGAAGAGCCAGCTGAGCCAAATGAGCCTCTCCCCTCGTTAGGCCCTCAGACGCATCGGCCAAAATTAAAACTACATCGCTTGAAATAATTGCTCCGACAGACCTTAAAACGCTATACTTCTCAACTCCGGGAGTAATCTTCCCTCTGCGCCTAAAACCAGCGGTATCTATGAATTCAAAAGATCGCGACCTGTTCCCAAGCCTTACTTCATATTTTATGCTGTCACGTGTCGTGCCCGGAATATCGCTAACAATCGCTCTTTCAAATCCGACCAAGGCATTAAAAAGAGTCGATTTGCCAACGTTGGGACGGCCGACAATCGCAACTCGGGTAAGAGCCTTCTTTTCAACCTCAGCTAGGGGCAGCCTACTCGTGATCAAATCGAGAAGATTACCGCTTCTTCGGCCAGATATAGCTGAAACAGCCATTTTTTGCCGAAATCCTACGTCCCTGCTGGCTCGAACTAACTCTTCCGCCCTCATATTATCCGTTTTATTAAAAACCAATATTATTTTATCGGAGAGTTTCCTCAACCTCTTAGCAACCTGCATATCTCGAGCCGTTAGCCCCTCCTTAGCATCAACGACAAACAAAACAAGGTCGGAGCCTTCAAGAGCTGCGTCAATTTGATCTTGGGCTTTCTTCTCAATCTCCTGCTCGCTAATGCCATAATAATCAGTCAAAAACCCGGCTGTATCGACCAAAATGAAGCCTTTCCCCTCCCATTCCACTTTTTCAGCAACCAGATCACGGGTTGTTCCGGGCTTATGCGAGGTGATTGCCCGACGCTCACCGACTAATCTGTTAAAAAGGGTCGATTTGCCGACATTGGGTCTGCCAATAATTGAAACTATCGGTAGGTTTTTCATCTTTTGAGTTAATCTTATCAAAGAAGAATAGCACGGTTTAGACTAACTATCAACAGTCCCCAGTAAGATCAAATTCCGATATTGATTTCTGTTTCGGTTCCTGCTATGGTTTTAAAAACTTTCTGGTAAGCTTTATGCCACTAGAAAAATCTTGCCGCCAGTGCAAGAACAGGTTCGTCATTGAAGATGATGAGTTAAAGTTTTTTTCAAAAATTTCCCCCCGGTTCTCAAATAAAACCTTCGAAATTCCCCCTCCGACTCTGTGTCCGGTCTGCCGTGAGATTCATCGGCTCATTCGCCGTAACGAAAGACATCTCTACAGCCGGAAATGCGACCTCTGCTCAAAACGAGTCGTCAGTATGTACTCAACCGGAAAGCCATTCCCGGTCTTTTGTCAAGAATGTTGGTGGGGCGGTAAATGGAACGCAAAAGACTATGGTGCAAAATACGAAAGCGGCTCTTTTTTTGAACAATTTAAGAAACTTTATAACAAGGTCCCCAAGGTCTGTGCCTCAATCATCAAAAGCACTAATTGCGACTTTAACACCTTTCTGGTTGATTCGAAAAATTGCTATATGACAACTTCATCAAGAGGAGAAAATTGCCTTTATTGCCGTAAGGTCGTTGATTGCCGTGATGTCGTTGACCTTCTTAACTCAAACGAGTGCGAAAACTGCTATGAGACAATCAACTGCCATAACTGCTACGACTGCAATTTTGCAAATTTTTGCGAAAATTGTTCCAATTCGATGTTTTTATTTGCCTGCAAGGGTTGCCACAACTGTTTTATGAGCTCGAACCTGAACAACAAAAACTTCTATTTTTATAACCAGCCGCTTCCAAAGGAGGAATATTTGAAAAAGGTCAGCGAGCTCTGGAACGGCAGCTATAAAAGTCTAGAGAAACTAAAGGCGGAATACTTAGAACTTATTAAAGGCGCCACCCACAAAGAAAATACTAACCGAAGAAGCGAGAATTGCTTAGGGAACGATCTTACAAACTGTAAAAATTGCCGGGACTGCTTTGAGATCAAAGACGGTGAAAACTGCATCTATGTTTACGACAGCAAGGGCATAACCCCGCGCGACTCGATGGATTGCGATATGGGAGCTGGGGCCGAACTTTGCTACCAGCTTCTAAGCGGATATGTTGCCTATAGATGTATGTTCGGAGCGATCAATTATACTTCGAAAGATCTGCTCTACTGCTGCGATTGTTATGACAGTGATTTTCTTTTCGGCTGTGCTGGAATGAAAAATAGGAAATATTTTGTCTTAAACAGTGAGTATTCAAAAGAAGATTATGAAGAATTGGTCAGTAGAATAATCGCCGATATGATCGAGAATAAAGAATGGGGGGAGTATTTCCCACTTGGCGACTCTACATTCGCTTACAATGAAGCCCTGGTTAGCATATATTTCCCTAAAACTAAACAAGAGGCTCAGAAAATCGGGGCGAACTGGCTTAATGACCACAAGGCAAAATATAAAGGGCCTTTTTATGAACCCTGCGACAGCATCTCCGACTACAAAAAATTCTCTCTCAAAAGAGACGAGCTTTTGCGAAGTGTAATCAGATGTCAGACCTCCGGCAGGCCGTTCAGAATAATCCCAAGGGAGCTCTCCTACTATATGGCAAACAATATTCCCATTCCACGCGAACATCCCGAAGCGAGATTTAAGAGAAGATTTTCGCTTCTTAACCCTCGCCAACTCTGGGAAAGAGATTGTATGTGCGAAGGCGAGTGCCTAAGGCACAGCGGGGAGTGCAAAACAAGGTTTAAAACGACCTATGCTCCAGAACGGCCAGAAAAGGTTTTTTGCGATAATTGCTATATTTATACGTTTAGATAAAAATTATGCCGAGCGAACTCTGTTCAGAGTCCTAACCCACTTTTTATAAAAAGGTCTCGCAATCCTGCGGGCTTTCTCGAGTGTAATCCTGTCAAGCATAAAGTCGTACTTTTCCCTTACCTGAACCTTCCCTATCCCCTTTTCGATCCAGCCCAAATGAATTCCGGCATTATTTTCAAAATAACTTATACTATCTGCATCCTTAATAAGATTTGATTCCTCGTCACCACCTGATTCGTGATGCGAAACCATGTTTTTAACCCTCATCGCAAACTTTTTTTCTGCGCCACAGCTGATTAGAAACTCGTAAATTTTATTTCCGGAGAGCTCTTCGTGCTTGCGCACATATCTTGGATCAACAATCTTCATTCCTCGAACGTAAAGGGGCAATCTATCAGGGGCGAAAGCCCTTCCAATGTCATGACCATACGCCGCAGCTTGCATCGCCTCGTCAGCATCAGGTTTTAATTGTAACAGCCAATAAACAGTCCTCTCAAAATGAGGCTTCTTGGAGCCAAATGACTTATCCACATATTCTCTAATTTTTTCCAAATTCCTCAACATTTGAACTAAAATATAACAGACGGAGAGAAATAAGTTAAGCCTCTCGCCTCGAAAATAAATAGAAATCCTTGAGAAAACCCTAACTTTAAGATAAACTGATCTAGTATTCCGGACTCGTCTAATGGCAGGACAGCGGCCTTTGAAGCCGTGAATCTACGTTCGAATCGTAGGTCCGGAGCCAAATTTAAAAAATTATGTCAAAAACAGTTCAAGATAATATGAATAAAAAAGTCTTAATCATCGGCGGAACAGGGTTTATCGGCTATCACGCAACTCTTGAATTTCTAAAAGAAGGTTACGAAGTATCAATCATTACTCTGCCCCCTGAGATCAAAAAAGGCCTATTACCCGAGAGAGTTAAAATAACCTATTCCGACCTAAATAAAATTAGCGACCAGCAAACAATCAAAGCTATCAAAGGCAATGATTCCGTTGTCTTTGCCGCAGGGGCGGATGACCGCATCACTCCCCAAAAGCCGGCTTACCGGTTTTTTTATGACGCCAATGTTAAATCGGCCAAAAGATTTTTTGAGCTTGCTCAAAAAGCCGGGGCCAAAAGGGGCGTTCTTTTCAGCTCTTATTTTGCCTACTTTGCCCGCGTTTGGCCGGAAATGAAACTCGACCGCCATCACCCCTATATTCGCAGTCGAGTCGTTCAAGAAAGCGAAGTAATATCAGTTTGCAACAAAGGGCTTGAAGTAATGGTCCTCGAGTTTCCTTATATTTTCGGTGCTGCACCCGACAAAAAACCTCTTTGGTGTCCCCTACTCTCCTACCTTGAAAAGACCCCCTACGTCTTTTACACCCGCGGCAGTACTAACTGCGTTTCGGTTAAAACGGTTGCTCGGGCTGTTGTTGGCGCCATCAAAAATGGAAAAGCCGGGGAACGGTACGTAATTGGCGACCAAAATCTCACCTGGAAAGAAATGCTAAGCGGGCTAATGAAAGCGATGGGAATAAGAAAAAAAATTATCATCTTGCCGAACATAATGGCAAAAATAGGCGTTTTATCTCTTTTAATAAAACACAAGCTTCAAGGCAGAGAGGGTGGCTTAAGTCCAATCAAATTCGTTAATCTCCAGACAAGAAATACCTATTTTAAGGCTTCTTTGGCTCAAAAAGAGCTTGATTTTGAAGGAGGAGATTTGGAAGAAGCTTTTTCTCAAACCGCAAAAGCCTGCGCGAATATTTACCCCACATAGACCCTTGTGTCAAAACTTGAAAACGCTAATAATAAAAACACATCCTAATTTAAAGACACAAGGAGGTCTATGGAAAAGTGCGAAAAATGCGGCATGCCAATGGAAGAGGGCGAGTGCTGTTCGTGCCGCCCCAGTAGGTGTTATCACTGCTGTAAATGCGAAGACGGCTGTAGCTGTAACTGTACTAACCGCGAATTGCGCGAAATAGAAGAAGAAAAAGAAAAGAAAGAATAATTTAGAAATTATAAAACCGGCTCGGATATACCTTAATCGTCTGTTTGGATATGGCATACAACCCACCCAGAAAATACAATCTATTTGACCCAACTTCTTCAAAACCATTCTCTCTAAGCCGGGGGAAAATTGAAAATTTCCTCAAATGCCCAAGGTGTTTTTACTTGGATAGACGGCTGGGAATTGACCGGCCGCCGCTCCCCGGCTTTTCCCTAAACGTTGCTGTTGATCAACTGATGAAAAAAGAGTTTGACATTTTAAGAAAATCAAAAAAAAGACACGAACTAATGAAAAAATTCAAGATTGACGCTGTCCCCTTCGATCACCCCGATATTATGGTTTGGCGGGACGATATCAAAAAATTCGAGGGGGCAAACTTTTTGCACAAGCAAACTAATTTGAAGATATGCGGAATAATTGACGATGTTTGGATAAATCCGACGAGTAAACTCCATATAGTCGACTATAAGTCAACCAGTACTTCGCGTGAAATCTCGCTAGAGGATGAATATAAACAAACTTATAAAAAACAAATTGAGCTTTATCAATGGATATTCAGACAAAACGGTTTCAAGGTCTCGGATATCGGCTATTTCGTTTTCGCCAACGCGAAAAAAACGCCGGAAAAATTCGATGGAGTCCTTGAGTTCGAAATGCAAATCATCTCCCATAAGGGAGACGACTCCTGGGTTGAAAAAACAGTTTTCGAGATCAAAAAATGTCTAATGTCGGACACCCTACCCTCGTCTACTGAAAGGTGCGAATATTGCGCTTACCGAAAAGCGTCCAAACCCTTTGACCAAAAAGCTATTCAAGGAAGCCTAGGGATCTAACCGAATCTTCCTAAGAAAAAAATGAAAGAGGAGGACATATGGCAAAAATCGTGATGGTTATTGCACCGGAGAACTTTCGTGACGAAGAGTACTTCAAGCCGAAGGAAATCCTTGAGTCAAATGGGCACGAGGTCATCACTGCCTCAAAAGAGATCAATCAAATCAGGGGCGTCGGGGGTGGAACAGCCAAAGCAACAGTCAAGGTGATGGATTTAAGCCCTTATGATTATGAGGCAATAGTTTTTATTGGCGGGCAGGGCATGCAAGAATTTACTAATGATTCCGACCTTAAGGCAGCAGCTAAAAAATTCTACGATGCAAAAAAACTGACAGCAGCAATCTGCATCGCTCCAGCGATTCTGGCCAACGCCGGAATCCTCTCCGGCAAAAAAGTAACTTCTACCCCGAGTGCTATCGAAGTCCTTAAAAAAGCCGGCTCTAATCACACCGGAAGTCTAGTCGAAGTCGATGGCCAAATCATTACCGCCAGCGGCCCCGACGCCGCCGAAGAACTTGGTAACAAAATTGCCGAGATATTAAAACCCAAATAAGAACGCTTTTCTAAAAGTCTGGGGGTTGACAAGCATCGGTCTTGTAATTATCATCATTACAAGATGAGAAACCTCAAACACCACAAGAAGCTGCAAAAGAGATCTCTCATCCAAGAGGCCATCACGGCCTCGTTTTTGTATCAGGGCCCTTAAGGGTCCCAAACGCTCCCTGAGAGGGAGGTGAATCGATGGACCAGCGGGTCGAAGAAGCGCTTAGGGCGCTAGAAGACAGCCTCCGACTCCACCTGGATCATTACACCTCGAATGAGATCGCACTCATTCATAGAGCAATGCACACCGCTGTCACCTGGCAAGGCACACGCACGCGTCTCTCGGGCACACCGGCCTGGGCCCACACGCTCGCAGTAGGCAACGACCTAATCGCGCTCGGCGCCGATGCCGACCCGATCGTCGCCGGTTACCATCACGACGACTTGGAGGACCTCGGCAAAACAGCCGAAGATCTGTGCACACTCTATGGCCCCGAAGCCGCCGGGCTGGTGGTTGCCCTGACCAAGACTGTCGAGGACACCTATATCGCCCAGCTGATACGCGAGGGACATGTCAACTGGTGGGTGCTGCTGATTAAGGCCGTTGACCGGCGCCACAACATTCGAACAGTCGCCGGCTTCAAACTCAACAAGCAGGAAGAGTATGCCCACGAAACCCGAGCTCTGGTCGCCGTCCTGCGCATTGGCAGCATCTGGGTCCCCGCCGAGTGGCAAGAGCGCTACCACGGCATCCTCGACGAATCGCAAGGGCTTGCCCGACAAGTCCTCGCCTCGATCGAAGCCGGGCGCCGTACGAACCCCACCCTCCCCCTCCTGTTCTAGGCCTCGCTGCAGTGCCAGAAGGCAAAAGCAGCGGGGCCTTCGCGATTTTTAAAACCAAGGGGGTTGACAAGAAAGCTTTTTTGTCTTAAACAAGACTGCTATAATTATTTTGCTATGTTAAGTAGCTTGAGAGGAGGTGATCAAAATGGACGAAGAAAAAGACGAAACAACGGACGAAACAACAGAAGAAAAAGACGATAAAGAGCCCACTGGTGTAGTTGATACAGCAGCCGATACAGAGGAGGAACCTGCTGTAGGAGGCGGTGCTTCTTGGGGTTCGGGCGGTACTGATGACGACGATGGGGATGACGAGGGCGATGAAGAAGAAAAACCAGCTGGCGAGGAAGAGAAGAAAGAAAAGGAATAAGGCAAAGAGTAAAATAACTGATTTAACCATCAAAAAAGGGCCCCGAAAGGGCCCTTTTTTGCTAATTCTATCCTGTTTGGCTAAAATATATCTATGACATACTCGCTACTCAGTCTATGGTTACTGGCAATTATTATATATATCAGGGCAAGCCTGCTCGCAACGGGAACCTGGACAAAAAAACTCTTTAAACAAGAAGGATTTCTTCTCTGGCAGAAACTATCCGCCGTTATTTTAACCCTTAGCGCAATTTATGCTCTTTTAGCAGGGGTGAAGTTTTTGGCAATTCCATTTGCCATAAATCTTATTTTCAATTTTCTTTTTTACCTGCAACCGACACCACGAACAACAAAGCTGCTACTCAAGCTTTTTACTATTTCGAACCTAATCCTTTTAATAATTTATTTTCTGGGCTAAGCCAGGGGTTTTTCGTTTATGGAATTCTTGACAGAAAAAAAGCCCTTGCTAAGTTATATTCGTATGAGAAAGACTATTTTATTAATTTTGAGCATCGGACTCGCGGTTTTCTCTTATTCTAAGTGCTTCGCCGAGACCACAAGTAGCACTAGCGCCTGGGCGGAAGCCAGTTCATCTTCTTCGTCAGCCAGTGCATCAGCAAATAGCGCGAGCGCAAATGCAACAGCCGATGGTTTCTCATCTAGCTCACAGGCTATAATCGAGAATCCTCCCGAAGGCCTCTACCCAGAGGTAATTGAGTATTATCCAGCACCACAAACACCGCAACCTGCTCTAAGCGCCACCACCGCCAGCAACGAAAAACTCTCGCAGGCTGCCCAACAAACTGAAGCGAATACGTCCGACTCAACAGTCCAAGAATCTCTAGGTCTGAAAAACTTGGCTAGTAGGCTTAGTGATATTCAAAACAGACAAATTGGCATTGATAACACGCTCATCAATCTCGAAAGCTGGACGAGCAAGGTTCAAAAATACTACCTAATAAGCCTGCTGATGATAGTTATCATCCTTATTATCCTAGCCATAGATTCAATTGCTCTGCGAAAAAGGGTTTCGGAACTAGAAGCTTAAATTTATGCTAAAATGTATTTGAAAGGAGGAAGGTGAAAAAAATCTACTTAATAGCTGCAGTTTTAGCAGTTGGAATCATATTGTCTGGTTGCCAGGGTACAAACTATGGCACAACAGACAATGCTGATATTGCGACTGAAGACGAAAGCGAGCCAACCAACGTGCCACCGGTTCCACCAGAGCCAACCCAACCCGAATAAACCAAGGCAACAAAGACAAGGTCAGAAACAGATCGTAGTCCGAAGGCAAAGCCTAGAGCCAGCATCTTGAGAGACGGTCTTACCACAAGGGGTAAAATTTTATAAACCACATTGAGAAAAGACTTAAATCCAGCCCAGGACATTGAAGGGCTTATCCGAAAGTCAGGTTATTCAAGATTATGTGGAATCGATGAAGCTGGGCGAGGCGCTCTAGCCGGTCCGCTTGTAGCAGCTGCTGTAATCTTACCCGTAAAGTTCAAAGTCGCCGTTAAGGACTCGAAGCAACTTAAAAACGAAGAACGTACCGCTCTCTCTAGGCTAATAAAAGAAAAATCTATCTGTTGGTCGATCGGCTTGTCCTCAGTTGAAGAAATTAATGCCTTCGGAATTCAAAGCGCAACATATATCGCATATCATCGAGCAATCGATTTACTTGAAAAAAAACCCGATTTCCTAATAATCGACCATTATCGTCTCCCGGCAACGAGAATCCCTCAAAAAAGCATTACTTTCGGGGACCGGCTTTGCCCAACAATCTCTGCCGCATCAATAATCGCTAAGACCACACGTGATCAAATAATGCAAGATTTATCCAGAAGAAATGAGCTGAAAAAATACAAACTTCATAAGCACTTCGGCTACGGGACCAAACTCCACCTAAAGATAGTTGCTAAAATCGGACCAAGCTCAGAACACAGAATAAAATATATTTCTGGTTACCCTCTTGAAAAAATTAGAAACACATTGTTTACTCATAATTAATATAGGGAAGGAGTGAAATGAAAATCCAAATCGTTTCTGACAGTTTAGCAAGGGGCTCGGATTACCTGAAGCGGGACAAGATGGCTCTAGTTTTAGACCTGGCTAAAAAAGCTTTTTTTATCTGGGTGGCGGTATTTATTATTAGCGAAATTGCGATCTCGGGCGGAAGATACGAGTTTAATATTTACCTGACAATCGTTCAGCTAGTAATTATCTTGACCGTTTTAATCTACTTCATGTCAGTCTCAAAGCTAAAAACAAAATCACTAAAAGAAAATCTCATTTGGGGGCTAGGTTTAGCAGTCTGGTTTGCCATTCTAGATTTTCTGATCATTAATCTCTTACTCGAGAAAAATAGTCTCTCGATTTATAAGAACTGGGAAACCTACATCGCCTATGGATTACTTCTTTTGATCCCCGTGTTCCGATATTCACTAAAAATACGACCCCAATCCCTCACTCCCCCACCACCCCCAGAAGGAGAAAACGAAATAAGCAGCAAAGCTATCGGTGGAATAAACCCTTAAAAAAATCCGAGTCCAGAAGCGCAAGGGCTTGACAAACCATAAACACTCCTTATAATCAGATTGTATAAGTAAAATAAAACCGAGATTAGAAAGGAGGTGGCGAAAATGGCACACACAGTCAAGTCAAATAAGACCGGTGAGACATATTACTTGCACTCAAAAGACGTGACTTTGAGGGGAGGAAGAAAACAAACTATTTACTACTTCGCAAGAAATGAGAGACCAAATTCATGCGATCTCCCGTCAGGATACAAAGTAATGGAAAACCCGAGAACGGGTCTACCCATGCTCAAAAAGGGCTAAAGAAATAAACGTTTTGGGAAAAACCCCCCCCACAGTAATTTAGAGGGGGGTTTTTCTTTCAATTCAAAAATCTTTATGATATAGTCATACAAGCTCATGAGAAGAGTTGATAATGTTTTTACTTTCATTTTATTGCCGCTTGATGCTCTGGCGGTAATTTTAGCTTTTGTAGCGAGTTATTTTCTGCGCTCCAACGCGACCTTTCCCCCTGTAGTTTATATTTGGCCATTCGAGCAATATATAAAGCTAGCTATTTATATGATACCGGTTTGGCTAGTCGCCTTCTCTCTGGCCGGACTATACAACCCCCAAAGAAAAGGCATCAAGGAATTCGGCCAAATTATTGTCGGGGCAAGCCTAGGCACAATGGCTGTAGTACTCTGGGTCTTTCTGAACAGAAGCGACTTTTTTTCAAGACTAATTGTCTTCTACATTTGGGGTTCGGCTATAGTTTTGGTCACGGCCGAAAGGTCAATCCTAAGTCTGATCAAATCAAACCTATACCTCCTCGGTCTTAAGAAAAAACGGCTCTTGATTATTGGGCAGCCGGATAAAATAACTCGATCCTTATTGGGAATAATAAAAGTAAAGCCTTCGCTAGGTTATGAAGCAGCTGGGATTCTATCAAACGAAAAAACAAATAATATAAAAGGGTTCGAGGGCCTTGAATACTTAGGTAAACCAGACGAACTTGAAAATATATTGAGAAAAAACGGTATCAGCGAAACTATTTTAACCGACAAGGGTGTCAGAGATGAAGATCTTTTTTCATACATGAGAACTTGCCAAGAGAGAGGTGTTATATTCAAGGCCATTCCAAACCACGCCGAAGTCGGGGCAAGAACGCTGCGCTTTGACGCCTTTGGCGGACTCCCCATAATTGAGTTTAAAGGTACCCCGCTCGATGGTTGGGGAGCGGCCTATAAAAGAGTTATTGACTTTATCGGCTCAATCATAGCAATAATAATCCTTTCGCCACTTATGACGTTAATTGCTCTTTTGGTAAAAACTACATCTAGAGGACCTGTTATCTATCGAAATACCAGGATCGGCAACAGGGGAAAATTTATAACCTTGAAATTCAGAACGATGTATCTGGAGCACTGCACTGGCCCGCAATATGGTGGCTCGCGCGCCGAAAACTTCGAAAATAAATTAATTGCCGAAAGGAATATCAAAAAAGGCAGCGCCGTTTACAAAATTGCCAGAGACCCCAGAATTACCCCGATAGGAAGATTTTTAAGAAAAACGTCCCTTGACGAACTTCCCCAGTTCTTCAATGTCATTAAAGGCAATATGAGCATAGTCGGACCCCGTCCCCACCAACCTAAAGAAGTAATACATTATACAAAAGAGCAGAGGAAACTACTAATGATAAAGCCCGGCATTACCGGGCTAGCGCAAATTTCCGGTCGCAGCGACCTTAATTTTGACGAGGAAGCCGACCTTGATATATTTTATCTCGAGAACTGGTCCATCTGGCTCGATCTTTTCATCATTATCAACACCCCCAAGGCAGTCTTTGGCAAAAGAGGAACGTACTAAAGCTATCTCAAAAATCTTAGGCCAGCAAAGCCGGGGGAGCAGAGCCAAAATAAAACCTCAAAAAGAACACGCCGAAACCCATACTCACCAATCTGACTAGAAAAAACACCTATTTATTAAAAACCAAAGAGATGATACCTAAAAAAATTGCTGTTGTTGCCGAGTGGCTCACATCGCGAGGCGGGGCGGAAAAGGTGGTTGAGGCTTTGCTTGAAATTTATCCGAAGGCCGATCTGTTTACAGCCGTTTATAACAGCAGCCTTTTTCCGGAGTTTCAAAAAAGAAAAGTCAAAACAAGTATCTTGCAGAAAATCCCTTGTTTAAATAGAAAACATCAGTGGCTTTTGCCCTTCTTGCCGGCTGCAATTAGCCATTTGGACCTAAGGGGATACGATTTAATAATCTCGAGCTCTTCGGCCTTTGGTAAGGGGATAAGGAAGCCGGTTGGCTCAATTCATATCTGCTACTGCCACACACCAATGAGATATGTCTGGCAACCGGATATCGACGAACGCCTAGCGAAACTCCCGTTTGGGAAATATATCATAAGAAGACTAAAGGTTTGGGATTTGAAAACCAATCCCGGTGTAGACTACTTTATCAGCAATTCCAGCTATACTGGAGAGAGAATTGCTACCTATTATAAAAGAAAATCGCTAGTCATCTATCCTCCGGTTGAAATAAATCCCGGTGATAAACATCCTCTAGGATGGAGTGCCGCCAAAAAAAAGGAAAGCTTCTATTTCGCTATTTCAAGGTTAATCCCATACAAAAGGTTCGACCTTGCTATTAAAACGGCTAATGAACTCAGGATCCCGCTTATAGTTGCCGGAAGCGGCCCCGAAGAAGGAAACTTAAAAAAAATAGCAGGAGCTAAAGTTAGGTTCGTTGGCAAAATAAGCGATAGGGAAAAGGCAAACTATTACTCTCAGGCACGAGCGGTGATATTTCCAGGCGAAGAAGATTTTGGTATTGTACCTATTGAAGCAATGGCTGTAGGAACGCCGGTAATCGCATACGCTAAGGGTGGTGCAGCCGAATCAGTAATAGACGGAGAAACCGGAGTACTCTTCAGCGAACAAACTGTTGATAGCTTAAAGGAAGCCATTCTCAAACTAGAAAAATTATCGCTTAAAAAAGAAAAAATTATTAACAACACGAAGAGGTTTTCAAAACAAGAATTCATAAAAAAATTTAAAGCGTTTGTGAAACAAATCAAACCTGTCAACGAGAGAAATAAAATTTAAAACTAAAGTTAATAAAAAGAAAGCGAGGATTAGATGGAGCTTAAAGACTACGTTCAAATCATAAAAAAAAATCTGATTATGATCATTGTTGTTGCGGCGATTCTTGGCTTAGCAGCATACTTTGTAACGCTAAGACAAGAACCAACCTACAACTCGACAATAGGTATCGAAATTACCAGGGAACAAACGGCAAAACAGGCAGAAGTTCCTTATTATTTATATGACAATTATTATGCCACCCAAGTGGCCACGACGCTTTCCGATAATATAATCGGTTGGCTCTCTGCTCCATCGTTCGTTTCGGAGATACTCACCAAAGCTGGCTACGAAGCGCCTTCGGGAAGCTTAAGAGAAATCAGCAAGACCTTTACAGCAAAAAAGAAGATCTCTACTTCTTCCGTTGTTGATATCAGCTACTCCTCGACTGACTCACAAAAAGCCGAAAAAATAATCCAAACCGCAGCCAGCCTACTCAGAGACAAAACTGAAGCTCTAAACAGCGCTAAAGAAGCAGCTAAATACGTCACCAGCGTAAGTACGCCGGTCGTAATTACAACGCCCAAGCCACTTTTACTCAATACTCTTATCGGAGTACTCGTAGGACTATTTCTATCAGTCGGCTACGCTTTCCTTAAAAATTCAGCTTAGATAAATTATGCTCGATGGGATATCAAAAAAGGAAAACGCCACCCCATCTAAAAATCCCGAAGCAAAAATCGCAGATGCGCCAAGGACTCAGGGTTTAACAAAGAAGGGGCCATATTTAGATAGTTTTGAGAAGAAAAAAGTAGGAAGATTACGCCCTCGCTACAAGGATGTGCGGACAAAAATTAAAATACGAAAAAACCGCATAAAGATGGGCTGGTTTTGGTTCTTTGCTTCACTTATTTTTCTAGCCGCCTTCACGCTTTCTCTGGCTAGCACCAAGATATTTTCTTTCTTTTCAATATTATATAGTCTCGAGAGCGAAAATATTTTGGTTGGCTTTCAAAACAGCGCCGAACTGCGACCAACGGGCGGTTTCTGGGGCAGTTTCGCCATCTGGCAGATAGAAAAAAATCTCCAAAATAGTCAGATCCTTTTTGAGACAAACGTTTACAAAAATACAAATCCTCTACTTGAAAAAACAAATGTCGAACCGCCAAAGCCGCTGAAGGAAACCTGGCCGGAAAATCCACTTGGCTTCGTTAATGCTAACTGGTCTTTTGATTTCGAGCAGGCAGCTAAAACTCTTGAGTGGTATTTCGGTCAGGCTTGGCAATTAGAAAATTCCGGCGTTATTGCCATATCGTCCTTAGCGGTCATTGATCTTCTTAAATTAACTGGGCCTGTTACCGCACTCGATGGGACTCAAATAAACAGTGAAAATTTTACTCAAATCCTATCCCAAAAGATTGATACTGAATATTGGCAAACAGAGGAAAACAAGCGAATCAATGAACCAAAAACGATTCTAAAGGAAATCTCCCCGCAAATAATCCAAAAAGCAAAAAACATCCCTATCCTCACTCTCTATAGATTCACTAAAAAACAGCTCGAAGAGGGACGAATCCTCTGCTATTTTTCCGACCCAGCAAGGGAAAAACTCTGTCAAAAACTTGGTATAAGCGGAAAATTAGCTCCTTACAGCAAGGACTACCTCTCAATTAACAATGCTAACTTAAACGGCGGTAAGACCAGCCTGAATGTTTCTCAATCAATTGAATACAGAATTGATAGAGCCGAAGAAGACAATGTCACATTCTTAAAGATAAGGCGCGAACACATGGCAAATAGCTGGCCAGGTATACTAAATCGCAATTTCACCAGAATAATCACTCCCCTGGGGTCACAACTAGTTTCGGCAAAGCTTGGCGAGGAAGATATCACTAACACGGTCGAAAAAACAGATGAGATGGGCAGAACAACTTTCGGTTTTTGGTTTTCAACTTTGCCCGGAGAAACAAAAACTGCCGAAATCCAATACCTTTTGCCCTTTAGTCTTAAGGATAACCAAGATTATAATTTGGTTTTTCAAAAACAGCCGGGTACCTTAAGCGAGAAGCTCAAGGTGATCATTTTTGATAAGATTCTATATGAGGGGGAAAACTCAAAGTCATTCCTTAAACTATAAAATGAAAATCGCCATCTTCACTGAATGCTACGAGCCCGTAATCACTGGCGTGGTTCACTCCATCGAATCTACAAAAAAAGGGCTTGAAAGTCTCGGGCATCAAGTGTTTATAATCACACCTGATTATGGCAAAAAAAACCTCAAAGACGAGGGGATTATCCCCTGTCCCAGCATCCCTCTTGGCTCAACCGGCTATCATTTCGTTTATAGTTTTCCCCTAAAAGCCCGCCGGATCGCCGAAGAGGCTGACATACTTCATACTCATCACCCGTTTACGCTAGGCCAAAGGGCGAGAAAAATAGCCAGAGGGCAAAAAAAACCGTTACTTTTTACTCATCATACCCAATACGATCAATATCTTGCCTATGTGCCAATTGCTAAGAAGCTGGCCAAAAAAGTCCTCTACGGCTACTTAAAAAGCTTCTGCGACCAAGCAACATTAATAATTGCCCCGTCAGAAAGCATTAAAAGGAAAATTAAGGCTTATGGCGCAGAAACCCCTATCGAAACAGTCCCAAACGGCGTTGAAATAGAAAAATTCAAAAGAAAAACATTGCTATCCCGCCAGAACTAAAACAGCTGCCGGAGGACGAAAAAATCGTCATTTTTGTCGGCAGGGTTTGCTATGAGAAAAAAATCGACTTTGTAATACGAGCCTTTAAAAAAGTCGTTGGGGAGGCACCAAAAACCCGACTTCTGATAGTCGGCGGCGGACCAGCTTTTGATGAATTCAAAAAATTATCCGAGTATCTAGGAATCGCTAAAAATGTGACTATGACCGGTGTAGTCCCTTTCACTAAAATCCCCGGTTACTTTAGACGAGCTGATATTTTTGCTTCGGCTTCAAAAACCGAGGTTCACCCGATGGTAGGAATCGAAGCAATGGCCTCGGGACTACCTATTGTCGCCCTAGATTCGGTTGGTTATCGCGATATTGTCGAGAGGGGAAAGACAGGCCTAATTGCTCAAGAAAACCTTAACGACTTTGCCTCAAAAATTGTCGAGCTAGTCTCAAACAAAGAAAAGTTCGAGCGCATGAAAAAGAACTCCTCTATATCCTCAAGAAAATATTCTATCGCAGCAACTTCCAAAAATATGCTAGCGACTTATCAGCGCGCCCAGCAACTTATAAACGGGCTCGAACAGGATAGTAAAAACGACTAATTTGTGATAAAATGAATCCACAAGCCAAAATGGTGTGCTTTATAATTGCATAAAATGACAGACGAAGAAAAAAAAGAGCAAACAAAGTCCTACACCGCTAAGGATATATCAGTCCTTGAGGGGTTAGAACCGGTTAGACGCCGCCCAGGTATGTATATCGGGGGAACTGGTTTAGATGGTCTGCATCATCTCGTTTGGGAAGTATTAGACAACGCCATAGATGAAGCAATGGCGGGATTCGCTAATAAAATTACGGTTGAGCTTCTGCCCCAATACAAAGTCAAAATTTCCGATAACGGGCGGGGAATTCCTGTCGACATACACGAACAAACAAAGACTTCAGCTCTTGAAACTGTTCTAACCAAACTTCATGCCGGAGGAAAATTTGGCGGCCGTGGCTATAAAGTTTCGGGTGGTCTTCACGGTGTTGGGGTATCGGTTGTCAACGCCTTGTCTAACAAACTAGTAGCCGAGATCCACCGAAACGGTAAAGTTTATAAGCAGGAATATAGCCGCGGTGAACCAACCTCAAAAGTTGAGCAGACCGGCCCAACCCAAGACAGCGGTACAATAATCACTTTTTCTCCAGATCCAGAAATTTTCGAAGAAAGAGAATTTAGCTGGAAGCTAGTTTCCGATAGGGCACGGCAACAAGCTTACTTGACTCGAGCAACTAAGATAACACTTATCGATAATCGGCGGGGAGAGGAAAAATTAAATAAGCTAACATTTTATTTTGAGGGCGGAATTAGCGCTTTTGTAAAGCATATCAACCAGAATAAAATAGCCTTAGTCGATCCACCAATCTATATCCTTAAAGAGAACGGCACCAACTCTGTCGAAGTATCCTTGACCTATACTAACGACTTTAACGAACATACCTACACCTTTGCGAACAATATTGCCACTATTGAAGGCGGAACCCATTTAACCGGCTTCAAAACAGCCTTAACTCGGGCAATAAATGACTACGCCAAAAAAAATGATCTCGTTAAAGGCCTTGAAAGCGGCTTAACCGGAGATGATGTCCGAGAGGGCCTAATTGCTATAGTCTCAATTAAATTAACTCAGCCTCAATTTGAAGGCCAGACTAAAGCAAAGCTTGGTAACCCAGAAATTAAAGGAATCGTCGAATCAATCGTAACTCAAGGCCTATCCCAATATTTTGAGGAACATCCCACTGACGCCAGACGGTTAATCGAAAAAGTGGCTCTATCTGCCAGAGCTCGACTAGCCGCGCGAGCCGCGCGGGAAACGGTAATCAGACGCGGAGCACTTGAAGGAATGACTCTTCCCGGCAAGCTGGCTGATTGTTCGGAACGGGACCCCTCCAAGTCAGAGTTATTCATCGTCGAGGGAGACTCCGCGGGCGGCTCGTCAAAGCAGGGACGCGACCGAAGATTTCAAGCAATTTTACCCCTCAAGGGAAAGATCCTAAATGTCGAACGCTCAAGACTTGACCGAATGTTAAGTTCCGACGAGATTAAGGCTTTAATAGTCGCTATCGGCGCTGGCATCGGCGAGGAATGTGATGTTTCAAAAACTCGATACCATAGGATAATTATTATGACCGACGCCGACGTTGATGGCTCTCACATCAGAACTCTTCTTTTAACTTTTTTCTTCCGCCATTTCAAAGAAATCATCGAGAAGGGTTATATTTATATTGCCCAGCCGCCGCTTTATCTGATTCAGTCAGGCAAGGACAAGCGATATGCCTATTCCGATGAGCAAAAAGATGCAATCGTTCACAGCATCGAGGAGCAAAAGAGCAAATACACGATTCAAAGGTATAAGGGTCTTGGGGAAATGAATCCGAATCAGCTTTGGGAAACAACTATGGATCCGGAAAGTCGAACTCTTCTTCACGTTAAAATCGAGAATGCTGAGTTAGCCGATGAGACATTTTCAACTCTAATGGGAGACGAAGTTCCGCCAAGAAAAAGGTTTATTCAAACCAAAGCGAAAAGCGTCGTTAATCTAGATGTCTAGAATAGAGCAATAAAAGCCATGAAAGACCAAAAAAACCAGAACCCAAAACAGGATTCCACGAAAGAAACGAAGGGCAAATCGAGCTCCATTATTCCCCGTCCAATCGTTGAGGAAATGGAGAAATCCTATCTTGACTATGCGATGAGTGTTATTATCGCCCGGGCGCTCCCGGATGTAAGGGACGGTCTTAAGCCGGTTCATCGCCGCATCATTTACGCCATGGGTGAAATGGGACTCTCGTCGGGGTCAAGATACACCAAATCTGCTAAGATCGTTGGTGAAGTCCTCGGCAAATATCACCCTCATGGCGATATGGCCGTTTACGACACACTGGTCGGAATGGCCCAGCCTTTCAGAATAAATCACCCCTTGGTTGACGGACAGGGCAATTTCGGCTCAATCGACGGCGACGGGGCCGCTGCTCCACGCTACACCGAAGCAAAATTGGAACGCTATGGTGAAAAAATGCTTGAGGACATTGAAAAAAATACGGTTGATTTTAGCTCTAACTACGATAATACGCTCAAAGAGCCAACTGTTTTACCGACTAAAATCCCCAACCTGCTCGTCAATGGGACAGTGGGAATCGCCGTCGGCATGGCAACTAATATTCCGCCTCACAACCTAAGCGAAATATGCGATGGGATTATTCAGCTAATCGAAAAGCCGGAACTGACAGTCGAAGAATTGATGCAGTATATAAAGGGGCCTGATTTCCCAACTGCTGGTACGATCTTTGGAGTCGAGGGAATCAAGAATGCTTCTGCCACCGGCCACGGCAAAATCATCATCCGTGGCGAAGCAGAAGTAATAGAAGATAAAAAAAACTTTAAAATACATATTTCTTCTATCCCCTTCCAAGTGAATAAAGCCGACCTTATTACGAAAATCGCTCAACTTGTTAAAGAAAAGAAACTGGAAGGAATAGCCGATATTCGCGATGAGTCCGATCGCACCAAATCGGTTAGCATCATCGTTGAGCTCAAATCAACGGCTTACCCAAAAAAAGTCTTAAATCGGCTCTACGACCTTACTCCGCTGCAGATTTCTTACCACATTAACATGCTTGCCCTGGTTGAGAGAATTCAACCGAGAATATTAAATATACGCCGCATCTTAATTGAATTCATCAACCATCGCCGCGAGGTCGTAAAAAGAAGAACGCAGTTTGACCTCGAAAGAGCTAAAGAAAGGGCTCATATCCTCGAAGGACTTAAAAAAGCCCTCGATCATATTGATGAAATAATTAAGACTATCAAGGGGTCGGAAAACCGCGAGGTGGCGCTCGCAAATCTAGTCAAAAAATACGAATTCACCAAAATCCAAGCTAATGCGATATTGGATATGCGCCTTTCTGCTTTGGCTGCCCTTGAAAGAAAAAAAGTCGAGAATGAACTTAAGGAAAAATTAAAGCTTATTGAAGAGCTAACCGCGATCTTAGCTTCAGAAGAGAAGATTCTTAAAATCATAAGAGATGAAACTAATGAAATTAAAGAAAAATTTGGTCGCCCAAGACAAACTAAAATAATCGCCGAAGAAATCGGGCAGTTCAAAGTCGAGGATTTAATTCCCAATGAACCTGTCGTAGTTACGCTAACCGAAGGCAACTACATTAAACGAGTGGCGGTTGATGCTTACCGAAAACAGGGCCGCGGAGGAAAGGGGGTAGTCGGCACAACGCTTAAAGAGAAAGATAAGGTATTACAGATGCAATCAGCCAAAACCCATGACGATATTTATTTCTTCACCAATTTAGGTAAAGTTTTTTCCAGCAAAATCCACGAGATCCCCCCCTCATCCCGCCAAGCCCGCGGCCAAGCAATCGTCAACTTAATCCAGATTCAACCCGATGAGTATGTAACAGCAATGCTTATCATTCCAAAAAACGCCAATATTGCTGATAAATATTTCACGATGGGAACAAAAGGCGGAGTAGTTAAACGAACCAGGATCGGCGCTTATTCTAATATCAGGAAGACAGGGTTAATTGCGGTTAGACTTCGAGAAAAAGACGAATTAAGGTTCATCGATATTACATGCGGCAATGACTACGTTATGATGGTTACAAGGGATGGTCAGGGAATAATTTTCTCCGAGGAAGAAATACGCCCGATGGGGCGCTCCGCCGCCGGCGTAATCGGTATAAGACTTAAATCATCCGATGAAGTCATTTCGATGGGTACCTTCTCCCAGGACCAACCCCAAGCCAGCCAATTTGAGGTAGTAACGGTTTTAGAAAACGGATTAGGCAAGAGAACGCAAATCCTTAAGCATTTCCCCACCCAAAAGCGGGGGGGCTATGGGGTCAGAACATCCAAAACTTCCCAGAAAACCGGTAAGGTTGTTGAGGCATTCATAACTAACAACCCCAAACAGGATCTGATTTTAGTCTCTATCTCTGGACAGGCAATTAGAATTCCGCTAAAATCAGCCAAGCTTCTCGGACGTGATACACAGGGCGTAAGATTAATGAAACTCGGCCTTTCCGACAAACTGGCTTCGGTTAGCGCAGTTGAAGAACAGGCCGAAATCAAAGAGATTAAAGTGGCATTTCCAGACCAAGCCAAATTCGGGAAAGCCGACAAGGGAGAAATAAAACTAAAAGATCTTGACGTAAAATACTACGACCAAAATGCCGCAAACACAAGAAAAGAAAAAAATTAGCCTGCCGGAAGTCGTTCCAGTCAAGCTATTAGCCGAAGAGCTAGAAGCTTCTCCTGCTTTAATTGTAAAAAAATTACTGGAAATGGGGGTTCTGGCGACCATTAACGAAAGCGTCGATTTCGACACGGCAGCAATCGTTGCCGATGAATACGAAGTTTCTGCCGAACGCAAAAAAGATGAAACTGATATTGAGCTCGAAGAAAGCTCAAAATACACGGCTTACGACAGACCTCCCGTTGTAACGGTTATGGGCCACGTCGATCATGGCAAAACAAAACTTCTTGATGCAATTAGAAAAACTAATGTCATTGAGACAGAGTCGGGCGGAATCACTCAACATATTGGAGCCTACAAGACAAAAATATCAATGAAAGAAAGAAAAAAGACAATCGACCGAGAAATGACTTTCATTGATACCCCTGGGCACGAGGCCTTCTCGGCTATGCGAGCCCACGGGGCAAATATCACCGATATTGTAATTTTAGTAGTCGCCGCAGATGAAGGTGTAAAACCCCAGACAATTGAAGCAATAAGCCACGCCAAAGCCGCTAAAGTCCCTATCATTGTCGCGATTAACAAAATTGATAAACCGGAAGCTGATCCCGACCGAGTAAAAAGAGAACTGTCCGAGCAAAAATTAATCCCAGAAGAGTGGGGAGGCAAAACACCAATGGTTCCGGTTTCTGCCAAGGAAGGCAAGAATATAGACGATCTTCTAGAAACCGTCATCCTAACCGCCGATCTCGAAGAGCTTAAAGCACCAACCGATGGGCCCGCCCGCGGAATGGTAATCGAATCTAAAGTCCAGTCCGGTAAGGGCGCGACTGCGACCGTAATCATCCAATCTGGAACACTCAAGCCCTCTGACGTCATAGTTAGCGAAGGAGAATATGCGAAAGTGAGATTTATCGAAGATTGGCGCGGAAAAAGAGCCCAAACAGCCCATCCTTCCGACCCTGTCCTTGTAGCTGGATTTAAAAAGCCGCCTAAAGTAGGCTCCCAGATAAGATCGGTTAAATCAGAAAAAGCAGCCCGCCAAATAGCTGAAAAGACAAGAAGGGATAATTCGGTAAAATCCCTTTCAAGTAAAGGAACTGGTCTTGGCGAGGTTTCAAAAGTCGCCAAAGAGGAAGGTATTAAAGAGTTGAGGCTTATTATCCGAGCCGACACAAAGGGTTCTCTCGAGGCTATAAAAAGCGGTTTATCCGAAGTTTCAAGCGATTTTGTTAAAATCTCCGTCATTTCCGAGGGGGTTGGAGCCGTAACCGAATCCGACATTAATCTTGCCTCAGCCAGCCTAGCTGTCGTTTTAGCTTTTAGAGCTTCTGTCCCCCCACAAGTAATGCGCTTAGCCGACGAGAAGAAGATAAAAATTTCAAAGTACGAAATAATTTACGAACTTATTGATGATATCTTTGCTGCTTTAGAGGGAATGCTGGAACCAGAAATCGTAGAAACGGTTTTGGGTAAGCTTGAAGTGGTGAAGGTATTTTTCAAACAGCATAACCGAGGAATCATCGGCGGTAGAGTTATATCAGGAAAAATCTCGCCAGGAACAAAAATAACCGTAACGAGAAATGGCCAGCCGATTGGCGAGTTAAAAACGGAGAGTATTAAAATAGGCGCCCAAACCGTTAACCAAGTCACAGACAAAAAAGAATGTGGTATAAGCTATTTAGGAACAGTTAAGTTGAAGCCGAAAGATATTCTAGAATTTGTTTTAGTTGAAGAAAGACTAAGATCTCTCAAGAAAAAAATATAGTCGTAAGGTTCTTCAAAATCCATTCTCGCAGCCGTTCTATAAGGTGTGAGGGGTTGACAGATAAGGTCATTCAAGTAAAATGGTTCGCAGTCGTACATGACTGAACAAACCGAGCCTCCCCTCTTACAAAGACGGCTCATAAAAACAAAAAATCCCTTAACAAAGAGCTTTGAAGCAATCTCCGAAATATTAAAAGAGGCGAAGAAGCTCTTATTTAGGTCCGCTTCGACCAACAATATTGGAAAGAAGCTGATCATAAATATCGGTCTTCTTTTTCTAATAGTCTTAATCCCCTCGATCTCCGAATATGCTACAAACTATCAACTTATTCCAGCCTGAGACAGCTCACCGATCCATTAGATCCGAAAAAAGCCGGTGAGTTAGCAGAATCTCTCGACCTATACACCAGCGGAGTTAACGAAAACCCCGACGAAGTTGCTTTGGCGCTCATGCTTAAAGACGATACCTATACTCTATCTCAACAGCTTTCTGTAAACGCCGGCAAAGAGATCAATGAGCCGCAAAGGGTAGAGGCAACCTATACTGTAAAGCAAGGCGAAACGATAACCCAAATCGCCCAAAAATTTGACCTTCATGTTGGCACAATTCTCGAAGCAAATAAAATTCCAGCCGAACAGTCAAAAATAATAAAGCCGGGAACGATTCTAAAAATTCCCTCTTCAGACACCGTCACATCAAGCGACTGGCTGGTAACCCTAAACCGCGCCGAGGAGGCCGAGAGAAAAGCCGCCGAGCAGAAAAGGCAGGAGGAGCTAAGAAAACAGCTCGCAAAACGGGGGCGCGCCTACGCCGCTTCTTCATATTCTTACAGCTCGGGCGGATATGCCGGGGTCGACAGAAGCGGCCTTATTGTCCCTATTAGCCACAATGGAATAAGCCGGGGCTTTAGCTGGGGACACAGCGGAATTGATTACCGAGCCAATGTCGGCACGCCCGTCCGCGCAGCTGCTTCCGGAGAGTAATCCAAATAAGCGGTGGTTGGTCCGGGGGGTACGGAAACCAAATGCTAGTTGATCACGGCGGGGGTCGGGTAACAAGATATGCCCACCTATCTTCATTTACCGTCGGGGTTGGCCAAACAGTTGGCCAGGGACAAACAATCGCTTATTCTGGAAACACCGGGCGCTCCACTGGTCCGCACTTGCACTTTGAACTTATCGTCGGCGGGCGACCAGTCAATCCATTCTAAAAATAACACCAGGATATAGAATTAAGAATAAAGGATAATAAATAAGAACATCATAAAATCTCGATTCTTAACTCAAAACCTATGATTCGATCCATATGTTAGTTGACGAAGCAAAAATCAAAGTCAGAGCTGGCCGAGGCGGTAATGGAGCCATATCTTTTAGGCACGAAAAATATGTTGCCCGCGGTGGACCTGACGGCGGTGACGGCGGTGACGGCGGTGATGTAATAATAAAATGTTCAGAGGACATCCATACTCTCTCCGACTACTTAAGGATAAAAGAATTCAAGGCGGAAAGCGGGCGAAACGGAGCCAAGGCGCGAAGAACAGGGAAATCGGGAGAGGACTTGTTCCTTAAGGTCCCACCCGGAACGACGGTATTTGACCTAAAAGAGCAAAAGCTAATCGCTGATCTTAAATGCAAAGGCGAAGAAACCGTTGTTGCTAAGGGGGGAAGAGGAGGGTGGGGTAATGTTCATTTCAAAAACGCTACTAACCAAGCGCCGAGATTTGCCCGTCCCGGAACGCCGGGTGAACAACTAGATCTGAAACTGGAACTAAAGCTTATTGCTGATGTCGGGATAATTGGTTTACCTAACGCAGGTAAATCTACCCTAATCTCAACCATTTCATCGGCAAGGCCCAAGATTGCCGACTACCCCTTTACAACGCTTGAACCCTGTCTTGGTGTATCTGGTTACGCCGGCAAGCAGTTCGTCGCCTGCGACATCCCAGGACTTATCGAGGGGGCCTCAAAGGGAAAGGGATTGGGACATAAGTTTCTAAAACATATCGCAAGAACAAGAATAATACTGCACCTAGTTGACGGTACAAGTAAAAACCCCAAAACTGATTATCTAACGATTAGAAAAGAACTCGCTAACTTTAGTCCAGAGTTAACCCAGAAAAAAGAGCTTGTCGTGCTTTCGAAAACCGATCTCGTCAAGCAGAAACCAAAGGGCTTCAAATTCGATCTCGCTATTTCTGCTGCGACAGGCGAAGGCATTAAAGAGCTCATCTCGAGAATCTCTAAAGAACTAGATTGAACTTGGCTGGTTTTTTTGCAATCTTTAGGTTGGTTGTAAACTTTTAGATGATCGCTCAAATATATTTAAAAAGAAAAACGAAACTCGATAAGCCGTTTGATTACGAGATTCCCCGCGGTATGAAAATCAAGAAATTCTCCCTGGTTGAAATAGAGTTGGGAACGAAAAAAACGATCGGCCTTGTCTGGGGCTTTAAAGATAGATCCCCCTATAATTTAAAAAAAATATCTAGGGTTTTATCTGCCGGTCCTGCCCTTACGCCAAATCAGTTAAAACTCGCGCATCTGATTTCCGATGAATACTTATCGACGTTAAGCGAGTCAATATTCTCTTTTCTCCCTAAATTAAACATCCGCGACTTAAATAAAATAGGCTCAGAGGCCAAACACGCTAGGCGACAAAAACAAGAGAAAATGCTGCTAATCGCCGAGGCTTCCCAAAGACTACTATTTTTTTGCCAGAAAATGCAGTTAGGCCAAAATCTAGCCGTGTTTCCTACAATCCACAGGGTTGAAGAAGCCTCCCGAGCCATAAAAAGATTAAACCCTAAGCTTCAAGTTTACACCTGGCACAGCAAGCTTGAAAGCTACCAAAAAGCGAAAATCTGGCAAGATTTAATTTCAGATAAAAATAATATTGCTGTGATAGGAACAAGGCACTCATTATTACTCCCTTTTGTTTCGCTCAAGTCAGCCTATATTGATGAGCCAACCAGCTTTGCCTACCAAGAGGATCAAGCGCCATATTACAACGCCTACAAAGTAGCCAGAACTCTTGCCGGCATATTTGGTGCTGATTTAATTATCGGTGAATCCTCCCCTGACATACTCTCGTTTGTTGCTCTGTCAAAAGGAGAGCTCAAGATAAAAGAAACCAAACCAGCGCTCGACTTTGAAATCCGTGACGGTTGGGAAAATTTCCTAAAAGATGCCCAAAACATAAAGAGTCTAAAGCCTAACTCAAAAATCTGCGTCATCGGCCCCTGGAAAAATCAGGCGAGGCTTCAATGTTCCGACTGCAAAAGCGAAATCACCTGCCCTAACTGCCAAAACCCATTTTTTGAGGAGAACAGCTTTTCCTGCACTAAGTGCAAAAAAAATTATAAAAAAAGTCTTTGCTCAAAATGCGGGGGAGCAAATATTCAAAAAACCGGCTTTCTCTATTCTAAAATAATAAACGATCTAAAAGCGGTTTTCCCTCAAGCCTTAATTACGGCTAATCCAAAAGCATTTTCCAAATCTCATATTGCCGTCACCTCAATCAATGAGCTGGACCGCCTCGATCCAATTTTCGAAACTGCCTTAATCCCCTACTTTATCGAGATGGCCAATTTCCCCTATCTAAACTTCAGAGAAAAATTATTCCAGAAAATCTGGGGGTTAAGTTCGGCCGGGGTAAAAAAAATCTACCTTTTCGGTGAAAGTCTAGGACAAGATCGTTTTACTAGGCAGTTAACCACTAACAATTGGAAGGCGTTTTTAAAGGAAGAAATTGAAGAAAGAGCAAAGCTTAAGCTCCCCCCTTTTAGTAAGTCGGTCATGCTGGTAGTCAAGTGCCAAACGCCCGAAATTTGCGAAAAAATCAGCCGTGATGTGTTATCAAAAATTAAAATAACGGCCAACACCTATCCTTACGGTCAAGACGCAAGAGCAGGAAAATTTACCCAAAAAACGCTATTGACCTTCCCCCACAAAGAGTGGCAAAAATACAAAGTTCTTTTGAAAAATACAAATCCCGATTTTCACTTTGAGGTAGATCCGGTGGAATTTAGCTAGGTCGGGCGGGGCGGACACGCGCTTGCGCGCGTGCCGCCCCGTGTGCGAGCTGGCCCGCTAGGGCCGCTCGCGGATGACCACCTTCATCGACTCGGTCCACATGAGAGTGGGGTCCTTGATAGACCAGACGAGCGCGACCACATTGGCCGCGCCTCTGCCCTCGATCGTATCGCCGACTACCCTGAGAGGCTCACCGGCATCGAGAACAAATCGAAAGCCTTCGGGAGCAGCAGTGAGCTTGGTCCGCTCACCGTCTGCCTCCTTCCGGTACCAATCCACCCAGACCTTCACAACCTGATCCGGGCGGGTGGCGTCATAGATCCGGAAGCTGCACCCGAAGACAGATGGGTGCAGAACACACGCCCGCGCCTCCGGAGTGACGGGAGTGCACATCTGCCCCTCGTTGAGGCGGACCTTGTCCCACCTCCCCGTCTTCTCCACTTCGAGGATCTCAGCGCCCGGGGGTTGATCCCCGTCGACCCCCGGCTTAGGCATCTCGTTAGTCTCCTGGTCCTTCCGGAGGATCCAGTCGCCTGGAACGCCCCAGACTTCTCCGCAGGAAGCAGGCACGACGACCGACACTATGACGACAACGACAACGGCCAAGGTCAGAGTGCGCATGGTGCGCCTCCTCAAACAGTCTAGCCCGCGGCGTGAGCCTGGCCGGGCACAACTTGTCAAATTCCAGCTTAACTGAACGAAATACCATACCATATTCTACCCAAAAAGTCAAGAACCTGATATCCTAAAATTGATGAAAATACTTTTTGTCTCGGACTCATATATACCAGTTCCGAACGGCACGGCCGTGTCTGTTGAAACCCTAAGGCTATCGCTCGAAAAGCTGGGGCATACAGTTTATGTTATCGCCCCAAAATATCGCTTCTGGAAACACAGCGAGAGAGGCATTGCGCGTTTGCCGGGGCTTTTTAAACCTTTCGAAAAATATAACTTGAGTTTCTGGCCAACAGTCGGGCTTAATTTAAAAAAGTTAAAAGATTTTGGAATAGATATCGTCCACAGCCATTTCTATTTTAGGCCTTTTTACTATGCCAAAGAGCTGGCCAGCTCTCTAGACGTACCGCTGGTTAACACCAATTATCGAATCTTTCCGGAAGTCGAAAAATACAAAGACTCATTGAAAATCGTTAAAGCAAGGCGGGTAAAAAAAGCCCTAGTCGAAATGATCGATTATTCTAATGCTTGTGATCAGATTGTCGCTTTAAGCAAGTCATCCAAAAATTATCTAAATGATTTCGACATAACAACCCCCATCAAAGTTGTCCCGGTGGGAGTTTTTATCAAGGATTATATTTCTTATCCCCCGGAGGCAATAAGAAATAAATTTAAAATTCCCCACGAAAGAAAGCTCGTTCTTTACGTTGGCGCCATAGAAAACGAAAATGAGATCACCTTTTTAATCCGTGCCTTTAGGTCCGCCTGGAAAGCAATTGACGATGTCCATCTGCTGATAATCGGCTCGGGCACGAAATTACCCGACTTTCAAAAGGCGGTTGCGAAATTGCCGCTTAACAAATTTACTACCTTTACTGGATATCTCCCTAAAAAACAAGTCAATAAAATATATGCTATCGCCGATGTTCTGGCTTACCCCGGCCGGATCGATCCCCAGCCTTTGGTCATTGCCGAATCTCTCGCTTCCGGTACCCCTGTCGTTGCAGTTAAGGGAATGGGGGCGCAAGACTTTATTTCTGACAGCCAAGACGGATTCGTCACCGACGCTAATTTAGAAAATTTCTCCGGAAAGTTAACCGAGGTCTTAAAAAAAGATAAAATGCGTCTTGATTTCTCGCTTAAAGCGAGAATTAACGCTAGAAAATTCAGGGCTTCCATTTTAACTAGAGAGTTGGTAGACTTATATGCCTCGGCAGTTTCACAATATAAAAATAAAATAGTCTAGTGGAAGAGATACTTACCAGACCCGATCCGAAGCTAAAAACCAAAGCAGCGGAAGTAGAGAAAATCGACAACAAAACTAAAGGGATCGTCTCTTTTCTTTGGAGCGTGAAAGAAAAAAGCGATGCTCTGGGGCTAGCCGCCACCCAGCTTGGGATCCACCGAAGAATCATGGTCATCGGTTATGAGCCAACGGAAAAACAAAAGGCAGAAGACCCTAGTCTCAGAAGCATTCCTCGTATCACGCTTATAAATCCAAAAATAATCGATTCTTCTAAAAGATTATTTACTGAAAAAGAAGCCTGTCTTTCCTGCCCAAATGAACAATTTGAGGTGCCCAGATCTAAAAAAATTTCGCTTGAATACTTAGACGAAAAAGGTAAAAAGAGAAAACTAAAAGCACGGGGATTTTTAGCCAGAATAATCCAACACGAAATAGACCACCTCAATGGAAAAGTAATCGCTGACTACAAAAATCCATCTGTCCCCCTACTATGAATATCGCTTTCTTTTCCTCAGATGACGCTTTCAAGACATTATCCGAAGAGCTAAAAAAACACGGCATTATTAGCAGGGTGCTAATCACAGAAGAACCCAAGCCGTCTGGCCGAGGTCTAAAAATCCGCCCTAACGATGCCCACTTAAATGCACAAAAAAGCAAAATCCCTGTCGTTTTATTCAACAAATCTTCGTCAAACTTGATCAAAAAAGCTGCCAAACGAGAAAGTATTCGCCTTGGCTTTGCTTTCTCGTTTGGCAAGAAAATTCCCGATACAATTATCAAACTTTTCCCGCTGGGGATTATCAACTTACATCCCTCTCTTTTGCCAAAATACCGCGGGCCTACTCCAATCCAAAGTGCAATTATTGCGAACGATAAAACTACCGGCTTCAGCATAATAAAAATCAACCAAGCGATTGACGCCGGAGAAATTCTCTATCAAGACAAGGTCGACGTGGAAGAAAGCGAAGATTATTTGTCCTTAAAAAATAAAATCCTCAAGCAGGCGTCTTCAGAACTGCCAGGCCTTATAAAGAAATATTCGCAAAATAAGCTTTTGGGCAAACGACAAGACGAGAAAAAAGCAAGTTTCACCAAAAGAACTCAAAAATCCGACGGAGAAATAACAGCGCAAGACAAGGCACAGGGTGCCTACAATAAAATAAGAGCTTATGCCAGCTGGCCTAAAGCGTTTTTAACGGTTAGCGGAAAACGGCTTATTATCCACCGGGCTAAATTAGATAACGGAAAACTATTGATAAAAGTCATCCAGCCCGAGGGAAAAAAACCAATGAGCCTTGACGAGTTCAAGCGCGGCTACAGGAATTTATTGACAGATTTCCCCAAGTTTGTTAAAATTTGAGAGTCCAAATCGAAGGAAATATTGAAATGCTGACAATCAGATTTTTACGGCAAGGACGAAGAAATAGGGCGTTCTTCCGAATAGTTTTAACAGAGAGTTCGAAATCATCCAAGTCCGGATTTATAAAAGTTCTCGGCTGGTATGATCCCAAAACAAAAGAAGCCTCTTTAAAAAAAGAGGAGATTTTGAATTGGGTCAAGTGCGGAGCCAAGCCATCAAACCAGCTGGCAAAATTACTAGTAAAAGAGAAGGTTTCCCACAAAAATATAAAATATGTACCGAATTCACCGAAGTCCAAAAAGGTGAAGGAAGAGAAACATCCTAAGCCAGCAGCGCCTCAGAAGGAAAGCGAAGAGAGTGAAGAAAGCGAAGCAGCCGAGGAAGAAGCTGAAGGAACTGAATCTTCAGAAGACACATCTGCGGAAAAAGAAAGCGAAGAAAATAAAACTAGCAAAGAAAGCTAACAAAGGAGAAAAATGGCAGAATATAAAGATCAGGCGTTTGTCGAAATGGTAGTTAAACAAATCGTTGATAACCCCAATAAGGTTAAGACAGAAAGGCGAGTTGATGAGATGGGAGTTTTGATTGAGCTCACTGTTGACCCAGAAGACATGGGAAAAATAATCGGCAAAGAGGGTCGAACGGCCAAAAGCATTCGCACTCTCCTAAGAGTATTAGGCGCTAAAGAACATGCCAGGGTAAATATGAAAATTATTGAACCCGAAGGCAGCGAAGCGCCAAAGACAGAAAAGCCAACTGTGTCAGCCATTAAAGAAACTAAAACCGCGGTAAAAGAAAGCGCGACAGAAGAAATAATGCCGATTGAAGAAAAATCAACCGGTGTGATATAAGAAACCAAATAACGACCATCTTACAGTTAGCAGTCAAAAAGCCGCGCCTCGCGGCTTTTTGACAAAACGAGGGTTTGAATTTATCAGCCCTAAACTATAAGCTGAATACTAGAAACTAAACATGAAGTTCAAAGTCATCACATTATTCCCAGAATTTATCAAAAGACTTGAGGGCTATTCTATAATTGGCCGAGCAGTCAAAAACAAGAAAATAAAAATAGAAGCCATCAATCTGCGCGATTTCGGAATAGGCTCATATAAGCAGGTTGATGACAAACCCTATGGCGGCGGACTCGGCATGTTACTGCGTGTCGACGTAGTGGGGCCTGCAATCGAATCGGCTCGAAAAAAAACCGTCAAAAGAAGTAGGGTTATTCTTCTTTCACCAGAGGGCAAAAAATTCAACCAGGAATCGGCCGAGAAATTTTCTTCTCTCGACGAGCTAACTATTGTCTGCGGACATTATGAGGGATTTGATGAAAGGATTAAGGAATATACAGATGAGGTCGTCTCGATTGGAGATTATATTTTATCTGGAGGCGAGATCCCCGCAATGTCTATTATTGACTCGGTTTCAAGGCTAATTCCAGGCGTCCTAGGAAAGGATATGTCTTCAAAAACAGAAAGCTTCTCTAAGCTCGAAGGCAAAAGGATAGTCGAATCCCCCCAATATACCCGCCCTGAGGAATTTAAGGGAAAAACTGTCCCGAAAATTCTGCTTTCCGGAGACCATAAAAAAATCGAAGCTTGGCAAAAATTAAACCAGAGAGAAGTATTGCTTGACAGATAAAAAACGGTTACAATATATTCAGATTTAAAATCGTGTCTCTCTAGGGAGGGAAGTTGTGAGTTGGTTTAAAAAGCTAACTAATAAGACAAAGCTTGTTCTGGCAATAGGGTTGACAGTTGGGATCGCCGCTCTTGCTGGCGCAGCCTATTGGATCTATAAGCAGCAGATTTCGGCTTCGACTTTTACCTATGACAAATGCACGTTAAACGCTTCAATTACCAGAGACCCGAACGTTACACCCTACAGGTACGTCCACATTTTTAACGCCGTAAATTACCAAAGATTAAAAGAGAACCCTAGCAGTACACTAACTTCTATTGTCAGAATGGAACAGAGCAACCCGACAGCAACCGTCCCGACAATCCTAAACCAGCGCTATTATGCTGTTATCCACAAGCCCAATGGAACACCAGTCCTTGACGATAATGCAAGCTTCCTCTGCCACAGCGCAAAAACAATTGAAATCTACGCAGACCTTAATAATGGCACGATAAGGGTTTTTAGCCCTCCCGATCAAACCCAATCTGGCACGAGCCAGAATCGAAAGTGTATCAGATACGATTACAATGACAAGCAATATATCTGGGTAACAAAAGACGAAAGCAGAAACATCTGGGTAGCCGAGATTGACCAAAACTTATTCGTAACAGACAGCGAAGTAACACGGCTCAATGAGCCTGACGCATCAAAGTGCGGCCAGCAGACTACATCAGGCTCGCAAACAGGCACAACGGGAGATACTGGACAGACAGGCGCCCAAACCACCGGAGCATCCAGCCAGACTACTTCACTAACTGTTGCCGTAACAATGAACGGAAAACCCGCCTCGGGATTCAGAGTCAACTTAAAAGCCCCAGGCCAAGGTGTCGACCTGACTCACTCGACTGACTCAAGCGGCAAGTACGTATTTGGGTGGGGCGCGGGCGCACTAACCCAAACCCTTTATGCCGATGTAACGGTAGGAGATGAAACTTTAAGAGAAGATGCCCTTTACCACGAGATAACGGTCATTCCAGGCTCCAACCAAACAATAACTTTCACTTGTACTAATCCCCAAGAGGGATCGCCAAACGGCACCTGTAGCTCTAGCCTAACACAGGCTGCCACCCAAGGGGCTCAACCCGCGGTCGGCGCTGCATCTTCCCCCCCAACCGCTTTGTCCATCCCCCTTCTGGGGGGCGGAAGCAATTTTCCAACCGGCAATAACTCGGTTACTTTCAAAGCAGTCAGGTATTCCGTGGCTGAAGAGGACCCCGTTCAGATAACTTTGAGCGGACAGGGGAAACAAAACTTCACTCACTATACAGCCGTTGGCGGGGCGAGCTTTGAAATAACCCTTTTAACTGCCGCCACAACTTCTAAAAACACGGGCCTTGGAGCACCGATTGCCTATGCCGAAAGCAATAGCGGCACTGACCCCACTGCAGAAGGCCAAGAAAATCAAAGCAATAGTGGTGCCGAAACCACCACAGGAGATCGGGGGGAAAGTAACAGCCCGGAAACAGGTGGCGGGCCAATCAATACTAATGTCGTAACCCAAACCGAGTGTGAAAAGGATTCAATGAGCGAAGACGTATTAAGACAAATACGGCGCCTTCGAGACATCAGGTCGTATCGTATTAGCGGCATTATCCCTGATAACGGAACAAAAAGCGCCCTCACGATCATAAATCTGCCAGACGGGTCATACAAGCTTTCGATAAGAAAGAATGGATTTTCGTCATGCAGTGGGTATTTCCACCTTGAAGGTGGCGAGGAAAGCTATATCGGCGGTATTCCGCTTTTAGCTAAATCGTCTTCGGTAGAGCCCCCTTCAATTGAAGCAGTGGTTTCTAAAATACCCGACAAAGACACAAGCCTCGGCGATGTTTATCTCGCTCAAAAGAGCGGGGGGCGATATCTTTATTCGAGCAAATGTATTCGATTGGGTTGGGTGCCAGAGGGACAAATAGGAGCAATGATTAATACCCCGCTGTGTCAAAAAACCCCCCAAATTTCCCAATCCGGCGAGACGATCTTCACTGATGAGAATGGTAACCCACTTTCAGGCCCGGGTGCTGAAGCAGTATTAGCTAATATTCTTAACCGTTGCGGGGGAGTTAATCTCAATATCTTTGGCGGAAGCTCCGGGTCAGACAGGATGAGTCCGCTCGAGGCCATGCTCTTAGGGGCAGCCGGGGGTGCTTTCGGGGCCCAGACGTCAAAGGGAGAAATTGTGACCAAGGACGTTGTCTATCCTGCTGGTTTTGCTCTCATTGCCGCCTTAACAGGGAGTGATATTAATATCGGAGTCGGCAACAGTTGTATCGGGCAATCTTTGCCGTCTTCAAACTACTCTAGCTTATGTAACCGCTGTCTTTCTAACCCTCAACTATTCTACTCAGATCCTAATTGCAGCAGGTGTTACCAGCAGTCCTGGCAAAACCAAATCCCGTGGGATGTTTTAGGGCGAAGCCAGTCACTAATTAACTTCTAGGAAGATGAAAGATTATTTTAAATCTGGAATAAAAACATTACTACTAGCAACTATTACGCTGGCTCTCCTTTCCGTTCCCGTCTTAGCCCAAAATTCCGAAAATCAAAATCAAGGCGAAAGCAACGCACAGCCAGCAGAGGGTGCTGCCGGTCCTCTAGCAGTACCAGTCCCAGTCAGCGGCGAGCAAGGAACCGTCTCGTTAATACTTGTTCTTACCAATAAAGACAATGACAGATTACTCGGAAATGTATTTCTAACTATTGGTGACAATGCCTTCAAGGGGCCCACACCAGACCCTCCGCCCTCAAGGGGCTACATAATCGGAGGCATTAAAGAAGGAGAACAGGCAATTGTCGCGGAAAGAGTCGGCTACAAAATTTATCATAAAACAATAAATGTTAAATCCGAGGCTGGCTATATGGACCTCAATATTGAACTAGAGCCATTGCCCGGAACACCCGAAGTTAGCAGAACTAGTCCGAACCAATCAAATTATTGGAGCAACTGGGGAGCTAGTCAGCTACCAAACAATTACAATAATTATCCTCAGTCTTGGAATCAAGCGAGTTGGAACAATTCGGTCTTAAATCCATATCAGCCCTACCAACAAACCTACCAACAAAATTATAATTCGAGCAATTACTATCAGCCCTATTCGGGAAGCTCCTCCCAATACAATCCGCAATATAATCCTAGTTATCCCTGGCCTAACTCCTCTTACCAGCCACAAAACTATCAATATCCTCAAGCATGGTATCCCTCAACCCAAGGTTCGAGAACCGCGCCGGCTAGACTCGTAGTCGGCAACAGGAATATAGAATCAACCACCCCAATAACCGTAGCCGTTCAAATCACCAACCAGGCAACACATCAGGCCGAATTTTCAAACACATTTTCGCTAACCGAAGGGGTCCAATCCCAATACGCAACCGGGGCATCAAATACACAAGAGGCTAATCTCTGTCTCACTGCTAGTGCAAACTTCACAATAACCGTTTCGGCCACTATCTTGGGCGAACAAAAGACTGCTTCAAATGTTTTCCCAACAAAAGACAGCCAGACCCTAACTACAGTTTACGTCGTTGCTGATATCAGAGAAGGGACGCTTTCTCAACTTTCTCCTTTTGAAATAATCGCCCGAACAAGTCCGATCTCAGCCGACACCCATCGGTGCGGAGGCCAAAATTATTACCCCTACAGCTGCAGC
>JAOUGE010000017.1 GCA_029865605.1 Candidatus Berkelbacteria bacterium
ACTTTCAAAAAAATATATTCATGATCGGTTCCTGCCTGACAAGGCGATCGACCTTCTCGATGAGACCCTGTCCTCAAAGTCAATCTCCGCGTCCTCGGGTTCCCCAAGGTCCGAACTTTCGGAAATTAGAGACAGGCTTGATCGAATAATTACCAAAAAGGAAAGTCTAATCGGCGAAGAAAGGTTTGAAGAGGCAGCCCGAGCCAAGCAAGAAGAATTAAAATTAAAAAGCAAAGAGTTAGAGTTACTGAAGAAAATCAAGTCTGCCCCCGTCGAATCGGTCAGCGAAGACGATATTGCCAAGCTGGTCGCCAAGATTACCCACATTCCCGTTGGAGATATTCTCAAGGGCGAGGCTCAAAAATTCCTAAAGATAGAATCCGAGCTCGAAAAGCATATCGCTGGCCAAAAAGAGGCTATTTCGGAGCTGGCTAAAAGCCTGCGCCGCTCCAGAAGCGGTCTGTCTTCCCTCTCCAAGCCAATTGGCTCATTCATCTTCTTGGGGCCTAGCGGCGTCGGAAAAACCGAGGCTGCTAGAATGCTAGCCAAACACATCTTTGGACGCGAGCAGGCGCTAATTAAAATTGATATGAGCGAGTTTATGGAAAAGCATAATCTGGCTCGACTAACCGGCGCTCCGCCCGGCTATGTCGGCTATGAAGATGCGGGTAAATTAACCGAATCTGTACGTAAAAACCCATATTCAGTAATATTGTTTGATGAAATTGAAAAAGCCCATCCCGATATTTTCAATGTCCTCTTGCAAATTCTAGACGAAGGAAAATTGACCGACGCTAAGGGCAGAGAAGTCGACTTCAAAAATACAATTATTATTATGACCTCAAATATAGGTATTGATGAATATAGACAAATCACTAAAATAGGATTTGAGGCTACTTCTGAATCAAAAAACCCCCTGCAGCTAAAAGGTATAATTTCCGATAAGTTGTTTGAGTTTTTCAAGCCCGAGCTAATTAATCGGATTGATAAGATAATCGTTTTTGATCCTCTGACAAAAGATGATCTTGAAAAAATAGCTCGACTTAAGCTTGAAGAAATCAGAAATCGCTTGCTCGAGTCAAAACTAGAAATAAAATTCGCCCCTAAAGTAGCGGAAAGACTCGCTTCGGGCAGTTTTGATCCTATGTTTGGCGCCAGACCACTCATAAGGTTTATAAGCGACGAGCTCGAAAATGCGATTGCTGAACTCGTTCTAAAGAGCAAAATAAAAAAGGGAACCATAATTGACTACAAAAGCGGCAAAGTTACAACTCGATGAACTAAGGTCCAAATTCATTCATGATTGTCAGGAATATCTAGATAAGGCCGACATGGATCGCATTCTGAAGGCAAAGTCAGTGGCGAAGATTGCTCATGGTGATAAAAAAAGATACTCCGGCGAGCCATATTATATCCACCCGCTCTCCGTTGCAAAAAAGTTATGTCAACTAAAGTTAGATAGAAATACTATAATCGCCGGGCTTTTGCATGATTCGCTTGAAGACACGGATCTAAAAAGAGACGGGATTAAAAGAGAATTTGGTAATGACGTTCTTTCCCTAGTTGAGGGCGTTACAAAACTTAGCCAAATTAGGATTAAAAAGAGCTGGTTTCCATTCTCAAGGGTCAAAACCGAAGAAATTCCCGAGCTCGAGCGCCAACTAGAAACCTTAAGAAAAATGCTGGTAGCAATGAGCAAAGACGTACGAGTAGTCCTTATCAAACTGGCGGATAGAATGCACAATCTCGAAACACTAAAATACTTGTCCGAACCTAAGAGAGAAAGGTTTGCTCGTGAGGCGCTAGAAATTTTCGCCCCAATCGCCGAACGGTTAGGGATGGGAGAACTAAATGGGCAGATGAATGACCTCGCTTTTTCCTATCTTTACCCAGAGGATTTTAAAAAACTCAAGGAAAAATACGAGCCAAGGATAAAATATCAAGAGAAGATAGTCAAAAATCTGGCGGAGAAAGTGAGAAGAATTCTCAAACAGAACCACTTAGAGGCAGAGGTTAATTACCGGATCAAACACTGGTACAGCTTATTTAAAAAACTCAAACGCTACGAAGGAGACGATTCAAAAATCTACGACCTTGTTGCTCTGAGAATAATTGTAAAGACAGAAGGGAATTGCTATAAAGCACTGGGCCTTATCCACAAGGAATGGAAGCCTTTAATCGGCCGCATTAGAGACTTTATCGCTTTTCCTAAACCTAACGGCTATCGCTCAATTCATACCACTGTCATTGCTGATAAAGGAGCAATCGTTGAATTCCAAATAAGAACGGATGAAATGCATCACCAGGCCGAATTTGGAATTGCCGCTCACTGGATTTACAAAAACGGCGATAAACACCCAATAGTTAGCAAGGACCGTTTGAACTGGGTAAAAGAATTTACGAATATGCAAAAAGGAATGGATAAGGAGGAGCTGGCGCGCTCATTTGACCTTGATTTATTCCAAGACAGAATTTTCGTTTTCACGCCAGACGGCGACGTTAAGGATATGCCGATGGATTCAACCCCGGTTGATTTTGCTTATTATGTTCATACTTGGCTGGGAGACCACTGCACCGGAGCAAAAATAAACGGCAAAATTGCCCCCCTTAGCACATTGCTTAAAAACGGAGATATTGTTGAAATTTTAAACAGCAAGTCGGCCAAGCCGAGAGCTGACTGGCTAAAATTCGTCAAAACACATGTAGCCAGAAGCCATATCAGACGGGAAATGCGCACGTCGAGCGAGGGGTTCATCGGCAAAATCTCTCGGATTGGAAAAATCGGCCGGAGGCTTAAAAAATAAGCCGCCGATTACAAATCTTCTTTTTTTCATTTAATCTGATATTATCGAACTATGATCCAGAGGCCGCGCGGAACGCGCGATTTTACAGGCGAAGATTACAAGTTGAGGCAGGCCATTTATCGAAAATTTGCCGATTTTTGTGATGGGCAGGGATTTGAAGGTATTGAAACACCGGCCTTTGAAGAACGTTCACTATTCGTCCGCTCGGTCGGAGAGGGGACTGACATTGTTCAAAAGGAACTTTTTGATTTAGAAAAAAAATCAGGCAAAACATATTCTTTAAGACCGGAGTATACCGCCGGAGTGGTAAGATCTTTGGTCGAAAATGGTTTGCGAGCCAAAAAATTACCAATACTTTTATATTATACTGGCGAGATCTTCCGCTATGATAAGCCGCAGAAGGGTAGATTTAGGCAGTTTGGCCAAGTAGGATTAGAGATTTTAGGTCGTAGCGAACCTGGCATTGACATTTTAGGTATTAATAACGCCGTTCAATTTCTAAAGTTAATTGGCATTGAAAGCTGCTCTGTAATTATAAACTCACTCGGCAGCGCCGAAACCCGCCAAAAATATGCCGCTGTTTTAGCCGATTATCTAAAATCAAAAGCAACTGGATTATGCAAAGATTGCCTACGGCGGGCGGCTAAAAATCCGCTCCGCGTTTTGGATTGCAAAATAGAAACTTGCAAAGACGCAGCAAGGTCAGCTCCGTCAGTCATCTCTGTTTTGTCCGAAGAGGAAAGAAAATATTTAGAAGAGGTCAAAGAGGGCCTCGCCGACCTAAAAATCAATGTTGAAATTGATGAAGCTCTAATTCGCGGGCTTGATTACTACACCGGTATCATTTTCGAAATTACAACCAGAGAAGATACGGCCAGGCAGAATTCTCTCTGCGGCGGCGGGCGCTACGACAATCTAATTGAAGAACTTGGCGGACCGCAGACTCCGGCTTTTGGCTACTCAATGGGTGTCGAACGGCTGATGGAGGAAGCAAAAGTCAAAGTCGAAGACACAAACAAAAAGGTAGCTATCATTCCGCTTGGGGAAAAAGAAAAGATCGAGGCGATAAAACTCCAAAATGAGCTAAAAAGTGTAACGGCACCGATTAATCTTAATCCCAAGAGTCTGGGCGAGGCGCTCTCTGACGCATCAAAAGAAAACTTCGATTTCGCAGTAATCATCGGAGAGGATGAGCTGAAATCAGGAAAACTCGCTTTAAAAAATCTCAAAACGCAAGAGCAGACAAAGCTCACGCTTGATGAAATAGCCAAAAAGTTCCGACGAGTCTCGGCAAAATGACCTTAAAGACCTTCGCGTTCTCAAGCTAAAAAATGACGAAGGGGCCGCGTAAGCTCGCGGCCCCCTAGCGGCGCTGCCAGTTGGCTACGCCGACAACGTTGAGGTACCCGATCCCCAGCATATTCTTGAGGAAGCCGGCGATGCAGCCATGCACTCCTACCCAAGAGCCGACCAGATCATCCGGCACGCGGATTGTCCCTTCTTTCCCCTCGACGATGTCTACGTTCTTGTCGCCGAGAACCTCAAGCAGGAAAGTAATCGCTCCTGCAAACGAGCAGTGGACAAACCACCTCTCACCCGTACCTGCAATCTCGATTTGCTTGTACTGCCCGTGTTGCTGTGGCGGTGTCCGCCCGACCACGATATCGTCTCTCTTGAACAGCCAGGTAAGAGGGACGTTCGGATCGGCGGGGTCGTCCTGCTTAACGTACCTTTGCTCCCGCCTCATTTCGCATCCCTCCTTTCGGGATCCTCACAATTTACTCTTTTTAGCTCAAAATGTCAACCTGGATAATTGAAATTAATATTTGACGGGCGTAAAATTACGGCAAAAGAGAGAATATATGAAAAAAGCAATAATCGTAATTATTGTTCTAATATTAATCAGCATTATCGCGTATTTTATAATCGCCAAAACTAGCAAAAAGGAGGTTGCAGTGACCGAAACAACAATGGAAATCACAAGCTCCGCTTTTCAAGAAGGAGGAGCAATCCCGGCAAAATACAGCTGCAAGGGAGAAAATATTAGCCCGGATTTAAAAATCGAGGGTATTCCAGCTGAAGCAAAAAGCTTGGCCTTAATTATTGATGACCCTGATGCACCGGCAGGACTTTGGACTCATTTTCTTCTGGCCAACATCGATCCATCGACTTCCACAATTAGCGAAGACTCAATTCCAGAAGGAGCGATTATCGGAGCAAATTCCTCGGGAGAAGCAAAATACGACGGCCCTTGTCCACCTTCCGGCACGCACCGATATTACTTCAAAATCTTTGCTCTTGATAGAACGTTGGAGCTTAAAAGCGGCTTTTCACGTAGGGAGCTCGAAGAAGCAATGGAAAGACATATTCTCGCCCAAGGCCAATTGATAGGAAAATTCTCTAAATAAAACGACGAAGGCCGCCTCCTCGAGTCCTTGCGGACTCAAGTCGGCGGCCCTGATCCTCCTTTCACGTACTCGCTCAAGCGCTTGATCCATATCGGCAGATCACCGATTAGACATCGGATGCCGCCATGCACTTGAGCCGGCCAAAGTGCAATCGGCACCGGGGTCTGATATACGTTCTTTCGCCCCACCAGACTCTCCACCATAGCCGCGACCTCACCGTCGCCACCAGTCATGATGACCCGGCCATCTTGAAACTGGTGGAGATTCAACACGCCAGGGATCGAGATGGCTTTCGGAACATGTACCTCGATACCCAGCGTTCTACATGCCCTCTGGCAGAGTTCCAGTGCCTCATCAGCACCGATAGCCGGGTCCTTCCACGGATGTCGGAAGCCCGATGGGTTTCCCGGGGCTGCTAGCAGGTGGAGTCTGCCCTTCCGGTCCTCAACCAACGCCTTGGTACGGTCAAGGTGGTCGTCAGGGATAAACCCCTGCACATCTGCCCTCTGGTCAATCTCGAACATGATGTGATGCGGGAGCAACCCCACCTTGATCCCCAATTTCTCCAGGTCTTGGGTCTCGGGAGGTTCCCCGGTGCTCTTATAGGCAGCTTGGCTTAGGCATAATCTGTCAGCGACCAAGCCAATCCGACCCCTCGACAACAGCCTCCCGCCTTCACCATACGGCGAGGATATGACCTGGTGAGACCCTATACGCCCTGGTAGCCGGACCGTCAGCTTCATATCCGTGTTGAAGAGCGCGAGGTTACCCAGACAAAAGGCTAGATCCCTCGGGAAAGCGATTGCTTCATAGTCGACGTCCGGCATTGCGACGAATCGGAATCCCTCCTCGGCCAGCTTCTCCTTCAGGCCCGGGAGAATTTTGTCTTCGTGCGCCCATGCGATCTCGAACCGAACCCCCATCTGTTTGAGGGTCAGAAGGACCGCGTAATACTCGGTCCCCAGCCTCACCCCCAATTCTCTGTGGTCCCTCGTTTCGTTCCAGACCTTCCAGTGCAGGTCCTGCTGGCCAACCGGAGCCCTGAATGACTCGAACGGATCGTTGCCGAAGATGGGCGCTCCGACAACAACCATGCGACTACTAGGCTGGTTAGTCTGATTGCGCTTCATCGGAACGCCTCCTCTCGGTGTTCGTCGGCTATCTGGCAACGACAATGCCAGTCGGTTTGCGCTTGATTGCTGCTACCACATTGCGACGTATTCCCTCCTCGCGATCTGTTTCACGACAGCCGACAACATCCACCCCTAGTTGCGAAAGCACGTAGGCCACGTCATGCGCGCGAACATCCACCCGCCCTAACCCATCGCAGAACGCGATGAATATCAACCCGCCCTTCCGCGTAATGCGGACTGCCTCTCTAAGCACGCCCTGCCACTCATGGCAGAGATGAATGAGGTCGACGAGCAGAGTCAGGTTAGACGTTGCGTTCTTGAGCGGCAGCTCCGTCGGCCACCCCATCACAAGATTTACCCCCGAGTGAAGAGAGGTCTTGGCTTTCTCGAAATACACCCGGCTGGGTTCCACTCCGATGAGCTGACGCCCTATCAGTCCCTCGCTGTGAAGAAACGACATCATGACAAGGTCTCCGCAGCAGACATCTACAGCCCTCTTCACTATGCCGCCCCACATTTCGACTGATTGGAGAAGTAAGGCCATGATACAAACGTCCGCCTCGAATGGTGTGACCAGATCCACGTCGCCGATGAGGTCGTTGAGTCTCACGAACTCCCTGTCTCCGATCAGCTCATAGTTATCCGGGTCGCCGTCGAGAATATCCATCGCTTCCCGATTCGACATGACTTCCCAGAGCAGTTCGTCGGTGATCGCCCCAGACCCCAGCAGTCTTGAGGGACCGAAGCGAGAGACAACGTAGCACTTGTAGCGATCGACGATTCTGTCAAAGTCCATGCCTGGTCCCTCCTTGAGCGGTTGGTACGGCAGATAAGAACCTTATCTTAT
>JAOUGE010000018.1 GCA_029865605.1 Candidatus Berkelbacteria bacterium
TGCAGGGACGCTGATGCTCCTTGCTTACTTGGGGGTTGCCACGTGGCTTACTCCTAAGATCCTGCGCCTTTTCACACTGGGGAGGGCCAAGGAGTTCGAGGAGGCAAAGCAGGGAAGCCTGAAGGATACGGTGGTGGGGGTGATCTTCGTCTTCTGGCCGGTCTCCGGCATCCTCGGTTGTGCCGTCTGGGGGTTAAGGTGGGTGGCGGAGCATGATCAGCCTGTCCCTGACCCGAACGCTGTGCCGAGTGGGTGGGACCCGAACGCCCCCCCGCGGCCACAAACTGATGAGTTGTGGCCTCCCGGTGGCGCCTGCGTCGGGCGGTAGGAGGACGTTATGGTGCTGGCTGCAGCCGTTGTTTTCGGGACGTGGCTGGCGGTCGACGTGATCGTTTACGTCGGCTTGCCTCTCTACCTCCTTGGGTCGCTAGTCGCCAAGGCCATTCAGCGGTGAGAGGGGAGGACAACCTTGCTGGCGATGCTTGTGGTCTGGGTTCTCTGCGCGTTCGTGGCCTGGGCGGCTCAGCGCGCCACGATAGGGCGCGTGCGCGCCGCTAACGCTGTGGCTCTGGAAGGCGTTTTCCTCATGGTTCCGAGACGGTGGCCGATCTGGCTGATCATCCTTTCTGCTCCACTTGCGGCAGTCACCTGGCTGATCAAGTGGGGAGTGATTCTGTGGGGAACGATCAGTCTCGAGGTCGACCCGGAGCTCAAGCGGCGCTTCTTCGAGGCGCTGGTAGAGACTCTGCCACCTGATGTCTGAAAGAGGTGATGGCAGTGTTTGGCCATACCCCTTGCTGTGCCGCGGCCCGTCATCTTTGGGCCCGCGCTGCAGATGGGCGAGGAGGTGATCCCGTGTCCGAGAGGAATCGGGCACTCAACCGGGCCGCGTATATCCGGTCGCCGTGAGGCGATCCCGGAAACGCGGCCCAGTCGTTTCTGAGTTCAGTTATTTAGTAGAGTCTTTAGGCTCTTTTTTTGTTTCTTTTTCTGGCTTTTCTAAATTAACTTCTTCTTTATCGCTTTCTTTTTTATCTATATCAGCTTTTTCGGCCGTATCTTCACTTTTTTCTTCAGCTTCTTGTTCTTGAGCTTCGGCTTCTTCCTTTGGCCCCGCCATCCCCAGCTCCGCTGGCCTACCAGCCTTGTCGCCTTCGACGACAATATCTTCCCAAACCTCTTTGCTCTCTTTCTCTCTCTTTAGCCTCTTGGCTTTTTTGCCGATTAAACCTCTGACGTAATAGAGTTTAGCCCGCCTAACTTTTGCTGATTTAAGCTTTTCGATTTTAGTAATCGCCGGCATGTGGAGGGGAAAAGTCTTTTCAACCCCAACCCCCAAAGATATGCGACGAACCGTAAAAGTGCCATTGATACCCCGGCCATGTTGGGTTTTGATAACCAGCCCTTCGAAAATCTGGGTTCTGGTTTTGCCGCCCTCTTGAATTTTTTGGTGAACCTTAACACGGTCTCCGGAACGGAGCTCGGGGACATTTTTTTTAAGCTGAAAGTGGTTATGAGTTATCGTTGAGTCCATATTTCAAATTTAAATTGTAAAACTAAAAACGTAAAATTATTTTTTGTGAGAATGCTTGACGGGGGATTTGGATTTTCTCAAATCCTTGCGCGGAGGGATTACCGGCGGTTCTTCTCCCCTGATAATTTCTCTTTTTGGTAATGCTTGCTCTGCTTCTATTGGCTCGCTCGGCTTCGGATATTTTTTTGGAGCCTCGGCTGTTACCTTTGTACTTTTCACTTTTACCTTGCTGGTGTCTTCGACAACCGACACTATCTGTTTCAATTTTTTGTTCCCCGTGAAATTGGTGTATTTGGTTTTTTTAAAATTTACAATCCCATCTCTGATGGCGTAAAGAGTATCATCGCCACCTCTTTTAACTCCATCGCCCGGTAGATAAGCAGTACCCCTTTGGCGAATAATAATTTGCCCGCACTTGATTGGTGATCCACCATAAATTTTGACGCCTAAGCGCTTGCTCTCTGAATCGCGACCTAATTTAGTTGTGCCTTTTGCTTTTGTATGAGCCATATTCCCTTGTTACACTCGGTTAAATTTAAAGCTAAAAACTAAAAGTTAAAAATTTGAAGCCAATACATTAACACTAAAACAAGCCGAGATGGCCTGTCTCGACCCCGTTATTGTGGGGGCGGAACTATAGAAATGATAGCAAAGTTCCTGTATCTGGTCAACCCTTGCGGGATCTGGTATAACGGAGGCGACGGAAAAACCGAGCACATTGGTGGCCAAGGCTCCAGAAGGGAGAAACGCGGTGCTGGTAACGCCGGGAGTTGCGCTTAGGGTGCTGCGGGCGCTTGGTCCCGCAGAGACTCACTGTGACGACAAGGAGTTACAGGCGTACATCAAGTCCCTACGGACGGTCGCTAACTCTGGTGAGCCGATGGTGATGGTGTTTCTGAAGGCGGATGAACTCTGGGTGCTGAACGCGAGGCGCGATCCTAGGTGCCCCGAGGCCTCTGAATCAGCAAAGAAGAAGCTTGAAGAGGCGACAGAGTCGTTCGCATTAAACCAGTGCCATAGCGCCAAGTGCGAGGGGAAGAAACGGCGAAGGAAGGTCCCGGTAATGGGTGCACCAAAGAGGCGCCGCACGAAGCGGAAGGAGAACCGCTCATGAGCGTATACAGGGACCGCCGAAGTTGTGACGATGCAACCGAGGTGGTCCCTTTGACGTTTTATAGGATTTTAAAATTGTCCCGCTAAGCGGAATCAGGCTCCGCCTGAAAAATTGACCTATTGGAAATTCTTTGAAAATTGAGAAATGAGAATTGAAAATTGTCAGTAAACCCTGTACTTTGAGGTAGATGAAACCGGAAGATTTCGTCCATCTGCATGTGCATAGCCACTACTCGCTTTTGGATGGTCTTGGCACCCCAGAGGCTCTTGTTTTGCGTGCCAAAGAATTAGGGATGACCGCACTTGCTCTGACTGACCACGGCGCAATGTATGGCGCAGTCGAATTTTACAAGGATTGCAAGAAGAACGACATCAAACCGATAATTGGAATGGAGACCTATGTCGCTCCGCGCGGCCTTGCTGATAAAGTCTCAAAACTTGATTCAACCCCCTATCATCTGACACTTTGGGCAAAAAACCCGGAAGGATATCGCAATTTGATGAAGCTGACTTCGATTGCTCATCTTGAGGGATATTATTACCGCCCCCGAGTTGATAAGGAAACGCTAAAAAAATACTCGAAAGGGCTGATTGCCGGCTCGGGCTGTTTAATCGGGGAGATCCCGAGACATCTTTTGTCAAAAGACACAAAACAAGCCCAAGCGGCGCTTAAAGAATACCGAGAAATTTTCGGTGCAGATTCGTTTTATCTTGAGTTGCAAGACCACCCTGAAATTCGAGATCAGGGAACCGCCAACAATGCCATTATAAAATTGGCCAAAAAAACAAATACGCCGCTAATCGTCACGAATGACACTCATTATATAAATAAAGACGACCGCGAGGCCCACGATGTTTTGATCTGCGTCCAGACGGGTAAAACGGTAGATGACCCGAAAAGAATGACCTATGACGGCGATTTTTCTTTGCGCGACCCAAAGGAGTTAAGCCGGGTTTTCCATAATGTACCAGAGGCGCTCGAGAACACACGAAAAATCGCCGATCGGTGCAACTTGGAAATCGCTTTTGAGGAAAATCTGTTGCCTAACTTTCCAATTCCAAAGGGAAAAACTGCTGAAGGCTATCTGCGCGAGCTTTGTGAGCAGGGGATGAAGGAGCGCTATGACGGCTTGGGAAAAAAGGAGAAAGAGGAATTAAAAACAAGGTTGGACTTTGAGCTAGGGACGATTACTCATATGGGATTTGCCAGATATTTTTTGGTCGTTTCCGATTTTGTTGGGTGGGCAAAAGAAAAGGGGATCTTAGTCGGACCAGGCCGCGGCTCGGCGGCGGGCTCGTTAGTTTCCTATCTTATTGGCATTACCGATATTGATCCTTTGCACTACGGTCTCTTGTTTGAGAGATTTCTGAACCCCGATCGGATTGAAATGCCTGACATCGACATGGATTTTGCTGATCATCGAAGAAGCGAGGTTTTGGGCCATGTTCTTTCAAAATACGGCGATGATAAGGTGGCGGGCATAATTACTTTTGGGACGATGGCGGCTCGCGCCGCCGTTCGCGATGTCGGCCGGGCCCTGGGGATGCCTTACGCTGAGGTGGACGCAATCGCAAAAATCCTTCCTCCTCCGGTTCAGGGCAGGCATATACCGCTCGAAAAGTCCGTTCGAGACGCGGTTGAGCTAAGAGATGTTTATGAAAAAGAACCACGGACGAAGCGTCTTCTTGATATGGCAATGAAACTTGAGGGGACAGTACGCCACGCCAGCCAGCACGCCAGTGCCTTTGTTATCACACCGGCGCCGTTAACTGATTTTGTTCCGTTGCAGCTTGCCCAGAAAGAGGGGGTCAAGCAGATCACCCAGTATTCAATGTATCCGGTCGCCGAGCTCGGACTTTTGAAGATGGATTTTTTGGGGCTGGCTAACCTGACGATTATTGAACGAGCTCTGGAAATAATCGAAGCAGTCCACAAACAAAAGATTGATATTCATCGCTTACCTTTAGATGATAGAAAAACTTTTCAGCTTTTGGGAAGAGCTGAAACTACCGGTGTGTTTCAGCTGGAGTCGAGCGGTATGAAGCGTTACGTCAAAGAATTGAAGCCGAATAGTGTTGATGATGTGGCGGTAATGGTGGCTCTCTATCGCCCCGGTCCGATCCAGTTTATTGATTCGTTTATCGCCAGAAAGAATGAAAAGGAAGCAGTGGTTTTTCCTCACCCCAAGACTGAAACTGCCCTTGAGGTAACTTACGGCATCCCTGTCTACCAGGAGCAGGTGATGCAAATCGCTAAAGATATGGCTGGCTTTACCGGTGGTGAAGCAGATACGTTGCGAAAGGCAATGGGAAAGAAAATCGCCAAATTAATGGCGGAGATGAAAACTAAGTTTATCGCTGGTTGCTTGAAGAGAGGCATCCCAACCCGTCAGTCGGAAAAAGTCTTCTCGATGCTTGAAGATTTTGCCCAATACGGTTTTAACAAGTCTCATGCTGTCTGCTACGCCATGATTGCTTATCAAACCGCCTATCTCAAAGCTCACTTTCCGGAGTGTTTTATGGCAGCTCTTCTAACTTCTGATTTGAATGATATTGACCGAATCGCGATTGAGATTGCCGAATGTGAGAGAATGGGAATAAAGGTTTTGCCGCCTGATGTTAACGAGAGCTTCGTTGATTTTGGAGTGGTGAAAGAAACGGGCAATATCCGCTTTGGCTTGGCGGCGATAAAAAATATTGGCGAGGTGCCGGCGCGGGTGATTGTGAGAGAAAGAAAAAAGAACGGGCCGTATAAATCGTTTGAAGATTTTGTCGACCGGCTATGCAAAACCGACGTTGAGGGTTCGGGCGAGAGGTTGATTTTGAACAAAAAGGTACTTGAGGCACTCTCGCAGTCGGGCGCTCTTGATAATATGGCAGAGCGAAACCAAATTCTCTTGGGGATAGATACTGTCTTAAAGCGAATCCAGGATACCTCAAAACAGATTAAATCTTCGCAGATCGGGCTTTTTGGCGAAGTCTTATCTTCTGGAATTGAGCTTGGGAAACTAGAGTTGCCGGAAGTTGAACCGGCAAGCCAAAAAGAACGCTTGCAATGGGAGAAAACGCTTCTTGGAATTTACCTGTCGGAGCATCCCTTGCGAGAATATGGTGGCGCTCTGCGAGCGGTCACAACTCATGAGATTGGCGCTTTAAACTTAGACATGGAAGGTAAAAGGGTTAAAATCGGCGGGATTTTAGGTCCGATTAAAAAAATCTCAACCCGAAACGGCCAACCGATGCTTTTTGCTGGTATTGAAGATTTATCCGGCAAGTCTGAAGTGCTGGTCTTCCCGAAATTGCTTGAGACAATACCCGAAGTCTGGGCAAATGACAGTTTGGTTTTGGTGGAAGGGAAAATTTCAACCAAGGATAATGCAGTCAAAATATTGGCTGACAAGGCAGAGAGGTTTGATCCTGATAAGGTTGACCCAAAGCTGGCTAAAAAAATGGGCGAGCACATGGTTACAGTAGGGGTGGATGAGGACGAGATTGTTGAGATTGATTTGGAAGAGGAGCCGGAAATAGAATCTCTTTCGGATGTGGCCGAAGAGAGGTTTAAAAAGAAAGATTTTGCCTTTGAATACAAAGAGGAACTGATAGTGTTGCTTCCGAACGATACGACTAAGGAAAAGCTTTTAGAAATCAAAGAAATCCTCGAATCGGCTCGCGGCCAAATGCCGGTTGTCTTGGCCCACAAAAAGAACGGTGACTTCACTTTTAAGAAAACAAAACTAACAGTTGAGCTGACAGCTAAGCTTATCAATCAACTGAAAGCTGTGTTTTCGAAAACAGTTGTATAAAGCTGTACCGAACCAGTAAAAAATGATATTTTAGGTGCGATGAAAGAAAAGAAGATTTTATTCGATGGCAGGTTCCTGTCGCTCTCTCACGCCGGGATCGGCCGGTATTCCTGCGAAATTCTTAAAAATATATTGCCTCTTGATAAGAAACAAGAATATATTGTTCTTGTGACGAGAGGCGCAAGGCTCGATGGAGAATTGTCAAAGGCAATGTATGAGCGGGCCAATCCTGTGGAAATAATCGAGGTGGATTACCCTCATTATTCCTGGGGAGAGCAAACAGAGCTTTTTAGGCTTTT
>JAOUGE010000010.1 GCA_029865605.1 Candidatus Berkelbacteria bacterium
CCCAACAAAAGACAGCCAGACCCTAACTACAGTTTACGTCGTTGCTGATATCAGAGAAGGGACGCTTTCTCAACTTTCTCCTTTTGAAATAATCGCCCGAACAAGTCCGATCTCAGCCGACACCCACCGGTGCGGAGGCCAAAATTATTACCCCTACAGCGGCAGCTATGGACCGATGACATTCAGCGATCCCTCAGTGAATTTATCTCAGTTAGGCAATTTTCAAACCGCAAGAGACAACTACACCGGCAATTTCTACATTGTCTTCGGTCAAAATACCTTTGATCGCCGTCAGCTTTACTTTGTTGATAACGGCAGCGGTAACGGCGGCCTCGTATTCTTCTCTGGCAGCCCAGATCAAACACACAGCACATACAGCATCGCCTCACAGGGAGATTGGTATGTCAGTTTGTTCCAGAGGGGTCAACTCGGCAGCCCAACATTCCCGACCGAGAATTTTTCCCGCGTCAGCTTCTCGCCCTATGAATACGCCAGAATAATAAACGGTTATATTACTTCTAATTTTTATGACCAAGCCACGCCAAACTATAACTTCAACAATTACGGAACCAATTTCCTAGGCGGATAGCCATTGACAGCTAGATGTGGCTTGCTTATAATATAACCCGGCACAAAATGGACCTTATAGACCAAATCCTAAGCCAAGCAAAAAACTTCCTAATTTGTCCTGTCTGCAAAAATCATTACCAAACAGGGGAAATCAAATTAAGAGGTTTTATTGACAATACTTACATCTTCCAGGCCTTCTGCGCCCGAGGACATCAGCCCCTTATTGTTACTTATTTAGCCTCGCTGCAAAGACTAGAAAAGCCGATTGGCGCCTATTTCCACCCCCTATCCGGAGAAAAAATAACCGAGGATTTAGTTTTAAAGGCAGAAGAGAATTTAGACAAGTTTGACGGCAATTTCAAAAAAATCTGGATCTAGACTTCAAGTGTTGATTTGTTTACCCTTTTGGGGTAATATTTTTTTGTTAAACATTCGCTTTATCAAATAGTATATGACTGAACAAAAAACACACGCCCTTAAGGCTCGCGAGCGGGGGGTAACCGGCAAAAAAGTCAAAACCTTGAGACTAAAAGGCATTGTTCCGGCGGTCGTCTATGGCCGTGATGCGAAGCCCCAGAATATCTCCCTTGCAGCCAACGAATTCACTAAAATCTACTCCGAAGCAGGAACTTCTAGCTTGGTTGACCTCACGATTGACAATGCGGCCCCTATTAAAGTGTTAACTCACGAGCCCCAGCTCGATCCGGTTAAAAATGTCCCGATTCATATTGACTTCTACAAAGTCAGAATGGACGAAAAAATTAAAACTGAAATTCCGCTCGAGTTTATTGGTGCCTCAAAGGCAGTAGAACAGCTTGATGGGAGTTTGGTCACAAACAGGGATAGCGTCGAAGTCGAGTGTTTGCCTTCGGATCTCGTCTCCGAAATCAAAGTCGATATCACACCGCTTAAAACTTTTGAAGATAACATAACCATCTCGGATCTAAAAGTGCCCGCTGGAATAGAGATTTTGAATGACTCCGAGGAGGTGGTAGCTCTCGTCGAACCCCCGCGATCAGAGGAAGAACTAGCTGAACTCGAAGAATCTGCTGCCGAAGAAGAGAAAGAGGCGATCGAGCAGATGGAAGGCGAAGCGGGTGTTGAGGGGGCCGAGGGTGAAAGGCCGGAGGGTGAAGAAAAAGAAGCTGAATTAGAGCCTAAGCCCGAAGAGCAAAAAGAGAACTAATACTATCTGTTTTCGCGAATCCTCCTGTCAGAGGCAGAAGCGAGACGTAAATTTTAACTTTCATTTTATTTTTAAATCGACGATTTCAGCCTTCTTAAGATCGGTATCGAAGATAGCGACCGTCACGGGAGTATTCTTTACTTCATACATGTACCCAACGAGTGATCCGGGATTAATTACTAAAGTTCTTTCCTTTTTCTCAATTTTGGGTTTATGCGTGTGGCCAATGCATAAAACATCAAACAATTGCGATTCGATTAAACATTTGTTCAAATTTTCATCGTCGCCATGAAAAACACCGAAACGAATATTATCGATAGTAAAATCTTGAAAGCGATATTCCAAGCTTAAATCTAATTTCTTCAAAACTTTTAAGTTCTGTAGTTGATACTGGAACTTTTGGATATCGGGGTCTCCGTTCCCCAGAACTCCTCTTATTGAGCATTTCAGCTCTATATAAGACCGCATTGTGAAGGGCATATCCCAATCGCCGCAGTGAATTAACAAACCTATTTTTTCTTTATTAAAAAATCGGACCGCTTTCTCAAGATGCCTTAAATTATCGTGCACATCGGATATTATTCCTATTTTCATAATTTTATTAAAGAAATCTTATTTTTGTTTGACAATTGGCACAACTAGGATTGATAAAACCTTCTACTTGCGATAATATTCTAGTCTGTAAGACACAAATATGAAAAATTTCTATATCTGGACTATCGGCTGCCAATATAACGTTCACGACGGAACCGTTTTGAATTATATCCTAAAAAAACTCGGTTTCAATGAAACCGACCCTGCCGAAGCAGATTTTATTATAATTCTCGCCTGCTCGGTCAGACAAACCGCAATTGATAGGGTTTTTGGCAGAATTAAACATTGGCGAGACAAGAAGATAATTTTAACCGCCTGTGTCCTGCCGCAAGACAGGAAGAAATTTGCGAAGCTCAATATAAAATTTTGGGATATTAAAGACACTGCTGGACTAGCTAAAATTTTGGACGTCAAGGTTAAGAATAAGATCGATCAATTCAAAAAAGAAGGTGCAAAATTCTCAAATTATGTTCCGATAATGGTCGGGTGTAATAATTTTTGTTCTTATTGCGCTGTCCCCTTTACGCGCGGACGAGAATTTTCGATACCGTTTAATACAGTCTTGAACAATGTCAAAAACCTAGTTAAAAAAGGTGAAAAAGAAATAATGCTTCTCGGCCAGAATGTAAATTCTTACAAATACGGTTTTGCCAAACTCTTAGAGAAATTGAATGCTTTGCCAGGAAATTTTAAGGTTTCCTTTACTTCAAACCACCCTAAGGATATGACAGATGATATTATCGAGGCCGTCGCGACTTTGCCAAAAATCAAAAAGGAAATTCACCTACCCCTTCAGTCCGGCTCGGATAAAATTCTGCGACTTATGAACCGGCCATACACGGCAAAAAAATATTTGAAAATTATTGATAAAATCCATAAAGCTAGTCCAAAAATAAAAATTACGACCGATGCAATCGTCGGTTTTCCAACGGAAACCAAAAAAGATTTTCAAAAGACTATTGATGTCTTTAAAAAAGTAAGGTTTTCACAAGCTTATATCGGCAAATACTCGCCCCGTCCCGGAACGGCCGCCGCTAAGATGAAGGACGGTATCAGCTGGCAAGAAAAACAGCGCCGCTGGCACATCCTAAATAAACTCATAAATATTGACAAATAATTAGTCCTCTGTCATACTACGCACTAGTAACCCTCCCTTTGACGCAGGCGACCCAAGGGAGGGCCCTCCCATGGGTCGCCCAAGACATTTCCCGGGCTCGAGGCACTTCGCTTCGAGCCCGTTCTGCATTATTTAGAGCCTTTTATTTCAGCAACAAGGGCTTCCACAGAGTTCTGCCCTTTATCACCCTCGCCTAATTTTCGAATTGAAATCTTATTTTCAGCTATCTCTTTATCACCAACCACAATCATATAGGGAATTTTTTTGAGCTCCGCGTCGCGAATTTTTCGGCCGATAGTTTCACTTTTAAGGCCGGCCTCCGCTCTAATGTCTAATTTTTTAAGTTTATCAGCAATCTTTTGGGCATAAACATTGTGCTTATCAGAAATCGGCAGGACAACCGCTTGAACCGGGGCTAACCAAACTGGAAACGCACCGGCATAATGCTCGGTTATTATTCCTATGAAGCGCTCGAGCGACCCCATCAAGGCCCGGTGAATCATCACCGGCCGTTTTAGCGAGCCGTCCCTTGCCACATACTCAAGTCCAAATCTTTCCGGCATAAAGAAATCAAGCTGAATTGTTCCCATCTGCCAAGTCCGGCCAAGAGAATCGTTAATATGAATATCAATCTTCGGCCCATAAAAAGCGCCGTCTTTCTCTTTAATCCCGTATTTAATTTTGCTTTTTTTAAGTGCTGATCCCAGGGCGTTTTCTGCTTTTTCCCAAACCTTCTCGTCTCCCATCGCATCATCCGGTCTAGTCGCAAGATATATTTCTCGTTCCATATCAAATGGTGCGTAAATCTTTTCTAAAATCTTTATAACCTCGCCTACCTCATCCTCGATCATCTCCTCGGCAATAAAAATATGGGCGTCATCTTGAGTCATTTGTTGAACTCTAAACAACCCATGTAGCTCGCCTGATTTCTCGTTTCTATACACCGTTCCCAGCTCGCTCACCCGCATTGGCAGGTCATTGTAGCTTCGAACGCCTTCCTTGTAAAGAAGAATCGCCCCCGGGCAATCCATCGGTCGCAGGGCCAGGGTTTTATTATCTCCCTCGACAAAGAACATATCATCTTTGTAGTGATCGAAGTGGCCGGACTGCTTCCAGAGTTTTACGTCCAATAAATCCGGCAACCTTACCTCCTGATAACCGTGTTCTTTTTGAATTTTTCGCCACCTTTCAACCAAAAGATTAAAAATGACCGTTCCCTTGGCGTGAAAAAAAGCCATTCCGGGAGCTTCCTCATGAAAAGTAAAAAGACCCAATCTTGCCCCAAGCCTACGGTGGTCTCTTAACTGCGCCTTCTCGCGGTTTTCAATAAACTTCCTTAAATGCTCTTCAGTCTCAAACGCCAAGGCATAAATGCGCTGGAGCATTTTATTTTTTTCATCTCCTTTCCAATAAGCGCCGGAAATCCTATCTAGCTTAAAGGTAACCGCCTTTAAATCTTGGGTTGACGCAACATGGGGGCCTTTACACAAATCAACAAAATCCCCCGTTTTGTAAAAGCTAACCGTCTTATTTCCTTCCTTCTTTAAATCCTCAAGAAGTTCTAGCTTTAAATGATGCTTTGAGTCTTTAGCTTTTTTGATCGCCTCATCAATTGCCATTTCGGCTTTTTCAAATTTTAGATTCTTTTTAATCAAGGCCCTCATTTTTTCCTCAATCAGAGGTAAGTCCTCGGGAATAAGAGTCCTCGGCAGGTCAAAATCATAATAAAAACCATTCTCAATTGAGGGCCCAATTCCCAATTCCCCCTCTGGAAACATTTCAATAACCGCCGCCGCTAATATATGAGAAAGAGAGTGGCACTTCACTTCTAAATTAATTTTTTTGCCGCTCATAAAAACTCCTCAAGAGAATTTTATCTTAAAAAAGTTCGATTTGAAATAGGGTTCAGCTCTTTATCTGGAATTTCAACTGCTGGGTTGAGTCCTTGGAGCTCTTCCCAGTTATGAGATCGAAAATTCTTTGGCTGATCTCCCCCGGTGATAAGAGCTTGCCGTCCAATGTCATGCAATTAATCGTTCTCCACTCGCTCTGATTTTTGGCTAAATTGAGATATTCTTGCTCAACGCGAGACAGGAATTCAGAATCGCTTTCATGAATATCCTTTTTTCTACTAGTATAAGAGCGCCTCTTTTTCTTCTCCACCATTTTCTGACTGATCTCATAGGGAGCATAAAGATAAATCACTAGATCGGGCTTAGGAATATGAAAAATGCCAAACTCAAGCTCTTCCAGCCACTCTAAAAACCGCTTCTTTTCTCTTTCTTTTTTAAACTTAGCTGCCTGAAAACCCATATTTGATTGAGTGTAGCGATTAGAAATAACATATTTGCCCATATTAAGATCGCGCTTAATATGATCCCTCGCCTCAAACCTATCACCAGCGTACAAAAGCGAAATTAAGTATGGGCTGACATCATCAACTCCACCGAACTCGCCATTTAAATATTTGCCAACCATCGCCCCAAAAAAACTTCCTTCATATTGAGGAAAATCATAAAAAACCACCCTCTTGCCAATCCTCCTGAAGAGCTTGGTTAAAAGTCCTGCTTGAGTTTTCTTACCTATCCCGTCCGAGCCCTCAATAACGATAAACTTTCCTTTTCTTGGCATTTTATACCTCGCTAAAATCAACTTTTATATGCTTGGCAAAATAGGGATGAACGCGATTTATTTCTCGCCACATATCCCAGACAACGCGGCGATAAGAAATATGACCCTGGGGGCGCGAGCGCAACTCAATTATATACAACGCCTCGCGTAAATTCATATGGAACAAAAACCTTCGACGATAGGCCATCGGAATAATATACTGGGCTTCAAGCGGATAATCTTTGGCAATCTTACGATAGGCCTCATCGGCAAGCCTCATCACTTTATGATACTCTTTGACCATACCAGTTTCATCCAGGTTCAGCGGTTCAACATAGCCAAGGTGGGTTGTAAAAGGCTGAATAGTTTGAGCCGTCATCCGATGGCGCTGTAAATCCTTAAACGCACCAAAGTCGCAGACCACATCAAAAGTATAAGCCGTTTCCTCAAGCTCGCGCAAGGGTTTGTCGTGGCGCAACTTACGATCTCCTATAACCGTATCAAACAATTTTGCCTTTTTTTTCTGGCTCATCCGTTTAAGATTCTTTGTGATAAAATAATAGGGCTGATTAGAAAATCTCTCGAGCACAGCCGCCAAAACCCTATCCAAGGCATTCCTGTCATACTGAACAAGGCAAACAAATTTATTATCAACCAACCTTTTCGGACCGAGAATTTTCCGCGCTTCGCTCAAAAGAATTTTTTCCTGCGCAACTTTATACTTAATCGGATCCGTATATTTAACTAAAATCGGCAACTTCTTAATAGCAACCTTTTTGATTTCTTCGCCGAGACTCTTAACCTCACTTAAGGGATGAGAAAGCAATTTGGCGATCGTATATTCAATCGATCGACCAGACATCGTTGCGCCGACATTACAGAGTGTCGCAGCTGGTAAAACCAGCCGGCAACGGTCAATAACCGGCACCCTAATTCTATTCTCATATGCGGCTTCGCTCTCACCCTTTTTCCGTTTATTTTTTTCCCTCGCCAAGCCAAGCAGAGTTTCCACAAAAGCATCATATAGGTCAAAAACCGAGTTAACCACCTCCTGATATCGCTTGTGATATTTAGATTTTTTTATCTCATCCGGCTCGGCCACATTCAAGCGATCAATAATCTGATAACGAGTTGATTTCTCCTGATACGCCGCCAACCGCGTGTCCTCCAGAGCTTTAACCGCCAGCTGCGAGATATTTTCGATTGCAATATGAATAAAGGCCGTATCGGCAATTGAGCCGTGGCCGTAAGTGATATAGAACTTCTCCAGGAAATTCGCCGAACGCTTTGAGTCAGTCTGCGAAAGAATCTTGTCAAAAGGTTCGGGAGAACGGCTCGTCACCGCCATAGCCATAGCGATTTCTTCTTCGCTTTTGCCCTCTAAAACATAGACTCTTCTTTTGGGTAGATTAGGCATTGCCGATTTATTTAGTGATGCCTGGCACGGGAAATTTCTTAGCAAAGCTCGTAACTTCCTTTTTAATTATTTTGAGCTCTGTCACTTGCCCTTTGCTTGCCAGAACGCGCAAAATGAATTCACCGATGATTTTCATTTCTTTTTCTTTCATCCCCCGGGATGTTACAGCCGGTGTTCCAAGCCGAATCCCAGAAGGATCCATCGGTTTCCTCTCGTCGTAAGGAATAGTGTTTTTATTAACCGTAATCCCCGCCTCGTCAAGCCAGGCCTCGGCCTGCTTTCCCGTAACGCCGAGAGAGCCCAAATCGACTAAAATCAGATGATTGTCTGTCCCGCCCGAAACAAGTCGCAAACCACCGGCAATTAATTTTGCCGCTAAGGCTTGCGAGTTTTTCACGGTTTGCTTCCCATATTCCTTAAATTCCGGTTTTAGGGCCTCGCCGAAAGCAACCGCTTTAGCTAGATTAACATGGTCATGCGGACCGCCCTGAATGCCTGGGAAAACGGCTCTGTCGATTGCCTCAGCATATCTGTCTTTACAAAAAATAACCGCGCCGCGGGGGCCACGCAGGGTTTTATGGGTTGTTGTAGTAATGATATCGGCCAGACCAAAAGGCGTCGGATGAACCCCTGCCGCAATCAGCCCGGCGATGTGCGATATATCAGCCATCAAAATCGCCTTAACCTTCTCGGCGATTTTAGAAAAGGCCTTAAAGTTAATTATTCTGGGATAGGCAGTCGCCCCGCAAATTATCATCTTCGGTTTTTCTTTCAAGGCGGTTTTCTCCACCTCGGAGTAGTCAATTATTTCAGTCCGGCGATCAACACCATACTGGCAAAAGTCATAGTATCGTCCCGAAAAATTGACCTTATGGCCGTGAGTCAGGTGCCCACCTTGAGTCAGGCTCATTCCCATCACTTTATCGCCAAGCTCTAAAACCGCCAGCATCACGGCAATATTCGCCGGAGAACCAGAATAGGGCTGAACGTTAACATGGTAGTCGGTCTTAAAAAGTTTTTTAGCTCTCCCAATCGCCAAATTCTCTGCCTGGTCTATATAGAAATTCCCCCCGTAATACCTATGTCCGGGATAGCCTTCAGAGTATTTATTGGTCAAAACAGAACCAACCGCCTCAAGAACTGCTTTTGAGACATAGTTTTCCGAGGGTATAAGCTCCAGCCCCTCGACCTGCCTTTTTTGTTCCGCTTTTAAAATCCGATAAGCTTCACCATCTGCCGCGATTTTCATTTTTCCTCCGCTCTTGTGCCTCGCTCCCACCCATGCGGGAAAGGGGCTCGGAAAACCCCTTACTTTCTTTAGAAAGTGCAGGGGCGTTACTTAACGCTTTGGTAATTTCATCAATAGTTGGTTCCTCTTCCTTGATAGCCGCCTCTTCTTCCAACTCAACCAGTTCCTCGCTCTCAACCAATTCGTCACTTGAGCCGAAAGCATCTTCCCCCCTTGCTGATTCGCCCAAACCGTCTGTTTCTTCTACCTCGACCTGTTCAAACGGCTGAATTATAATCTGGGCAATCTTCTCTCCTTGCATCACTTCAACATTCTCACCCGACACATTAACAACCGGAACGATAACCTCTCCTCTATAACCCGAATCGATAACTCCACCCATTGTTTTTAAACCTTTTTTAACCGGCACGCCGCCGCGGTCCCAAATCAATCCGACGTATCCGTCAGGTATTTCCATTGAAATTCCTGTTTTGATTTTCTCCCGCTGGCCCGTCGGAATACTCGCCCCTTCCGAGGCGTACAAATCGAGGCCGGCATCGCCTTCGTGGGCATAATCAGGCACCTTAGCCATCGGGTGAAGTTTTTTAATTTTCAAATTACTACTAAGAAGCAGCGATTTAACAGTTTCCGTTTCTTTCTCTTCCGGTTTTGGCTCGGGCAAATCTAGTTGATCTGGCGCCTTATCAGCGCGCAGAAACTCCATCTGCACTCCGGCTTGAGCAGCCAAACCAACGACCTTGTCAGACGCGCCGTATCGGCTGCCATAAAAGGCCCCGCAAACTATTCTCTTTATTCCGGAATTGATCAGCATCTTAAAACAATCATAACAGGGCGATGCAGTAGTGTAGAGCGCCCCGCCGTCGATCATAATCCCATTCTTTGCCGCCTGAACAAGCGCATTGGCTTCGGCATGGACCGTTCTAATACAATGCCCTTCGACCATTTCGTGCCCAATATCATCACAATGATCCAACCCTCGCGGTGAGCCGTTATAGCCAGAGGATAAAACAGTCCTGTCCCTGACAATCACTGCGCCGACACCCTTAAAACCCGGCACGTACTTTAAATCCGAGCCCCGATTGCAAGTTGCTCTGGTAGCCACCAGCTCGGCGATATCCATAAAATACTCATCCCAGCCGCGGCGCTTTTTCTCTTTCTTCTCCATCTTCGTCACTCCTTTTTAGAAATTTTTTCAAGCAAACCATCTACCTGGCGATGTAGCTCATCAAAAGTGCCGACATTTTTAATCTCAAAATCCGCCAGCTCCATACATTGATCCATATTCATCCCTCCACCCTTCCCGCTTGCCTGAAGTTTTTCAACTCTCCTTAGATCTTCAACACTTTTTACATCGCCTGCCCTCCCCCTGCTCCTCACGCGCTCAAATCTCATTTCTATCGGCGCGGTCACTTTGACCAGAAAAAACCCAGGTATTTTCTTTAAATATTCAATTTCGCCCACTTGACGAATGGAGGAAATCACTGCCTTATTAGACTTTATTCTCCGATGAGCGATCTTTGCTAAATATCCCGCCCCCTTTTCATCTCTCAACTTATTTCCATATTGGGTTAAGTTATCAACTGTTGCGTCAACCCCTTCTTTCTTCAAAATTTCGCGCAAAATGCTGGAGAGTGAATGATGCTCGAAACCTTTTTTTTCCAAGTATTCCGCAACTTCGTCCTTGCCAGAAGCAATAAGTCCCACAACTCCTATTATCATGTGCTTTCCTCCTTAACTAATAGATAAATAGACAAAACAAATGTAGCAACGAATTTTAAGAAAATCAAATCCACTGAAAAATAAGACTAAAAGAGGTAAAATATAAGTGTATGGCCACTAAAATCCAAAATAAATATGCACGGTTTGAATATGAAATCCTCGAGACTTTTGAGGCAGGTATTGCATTGCGCGGCGACGAAATAAAGGCGGTTCGCTCAAACAGAGTAAACCTTAAAGGCTCTTATGCTAGGATATTTTTTAATAAAAAAGCGAAGCCTGAACTTTACCTCTTAGGGGCTCATTTTCATTCCCAAACCCATGACCCTTACCGGACAAGGAAACTGCTTGTTTCAAAAGGAGAACTCAAAAGTTTAGTCGGAAAATTAAACGAGAAGAGATTGACTCTGCTCCCGCTTGCTCTTTATATCAAAAAGGGGTTGGCCAAAGTCGAGCTGGGTCTAGGCAGGGGGAAAAAGCTCCACGATAAACGAGAACTGATTAAAAAACGAGACCTTGAAAGAGAGGCGCGAAGAGAGGTAAAATAATACCGGAGCAAATATGAGAAAACTATTCTATGCTGGGCTGGGAAACCTGGTTGTCGGAGCAATAATTTTAGGGATAAGTTACCAGAGGTTCGTCAGTGCCGACATAGCTGATGAAGTTATCGCCGAAGGTGCTAACACCTTAATGATATTTTTTATAATCGGCGCGGCGCTGATTATAATTTCTATCGTATTCTTTTTGATAGCTGTATCGGTGGGTTCTAAATAATATCAGGGGGGAATCGGTCACGCTTTCGATTCCGCTGCTGGGGGGAATCGGTCACAAGTCGCCGTCTGCTGACGGCGCTCGCGACCCCGCCTCCTTTGCCTTCGCTCAGTCCGGCCTTCGATTCCCCTTACCAACGACAAAATCGCCCTTTAGGGGCGATCTGTCGTTGGTGGAACTGGGGGGAATCGAACCCCCGTCCGGTAAAGGCGATGATGGAGTAGATGCACAAGCTTCGGGTATGTCCTTGTTTACTTGAGCCTGCTACTAGGACTATCTTGCAAGCCGCAAACCTGATTGGTCATGCCTCATATAGCTCTCCAGGTTAAAGGGCTATAGAGACAGCTGTCGCCCTTAGGCTACAGCAGGTGAGAGTGTAAGTCCAGCAAAAGCTGTCTTTACCTTCTCGACAAGTGAATTTGCACTTGTAGGTTGTATCGAAATTTTTACGAGCCTAACGATACCTGCTCGGCTTGCCACCCGCATCAAAGTTCTTTCCGTCGAATCCGTACAGTCCCAATTTGGGATTATATCTTATTTTCTCCTAAATGTCAAGGTAAATACTCCTATTGCAACCGCTCCTATTATTATAGCAAAACTAACAGTCTGTGCCAAATCGAAGGGGCCAAAAATCGGTTTATAATCCATTCTCCAAAACTGGACAAAGAATCTGACGGCGTTATAAATGATCAAAGTGTAAACAAATCCGCTTTTGAAACCGAGCTTGGCTCTAAGGATTAAAAACAAAAAATAAGCCAGAAAAAGAAGGGCAGACTCATAGAAGAACACGGGCCTAAAATATTCAAAACCCTCAAACCCTAACGGCCTGCTGGCAGGCGATACGTAAAGTTTAAATAGGCCGTCATATGGCCGACCGGTGATTTCTTCATTAAAGAAATTCCCCCAGCGTCCGATGGCAACACTCAAGAGAACTTGCGGGGAGATTGCATTGGCTAATGTCATCAGCCTAACTTTAAAAACAAATTGGGCGAGGAGCAACCCCAAGGCTCCACCAATTATCGCCCCGTGAATCGACAAACCACCATTCCAAATCTCAAACATTTGGACAGGATCTTTAAAATAATAGGACAAATACTGAACAACATGCCCAATCCTGGCACCTATTAACCCCAAAACAAGAACGCTTAAATATGAGCCGTCTATTTGCTTAGAGCTTATGCCCTCTTTTTTCAAAAACCTAGCACAGATAAAATATGAGAGTAAAACCGCTCCGGCAACCAGCACCCCATACCAACGGATCTGCCAAAGCCCAAGATCAAAAGCAATCGCGCCAGGCGAAGACACTACCAACCTCCACCTCCTCCACCACCACCTCCGCCGCCGGAAAATCCGCCCCCGCCCGTGCCGGAACTCGAGGGCGAAGAACTCATTGTTGTAGCCATATTAGAACTGACCGAGCTGATGGCTGACGAAAAAGAGTCAGCGTTAAACGAGGCGATTCCCGCTCCATAAAACCAAACGGGGTGGTAAGTAGCAAAATACTTCTCGCCATAAATATCCTTCATCTTCTTAATCCACTCCCGCGTTATGCCAAACATAATTGCATAGGGCAAAAGTTTTTCAAATACGTTTTCCTTTTCCAGATATCTCTGCCGGTATTTTTCAGCTTTATCGAGATATAACTTAAACCCCTGAATTCGTCTAAACAGAATATGCCCTTCTTCAGTTCGCTTTCGCATCAGAGGCGCAAAAACTAAAATAATAATTGCCGATATCAGCAAAGAGAGAAAAAGGTGCATGCTAAAAAACATGAAAAAGAATGATATGAGCAGAGCAGGCAATCCCAAGCCCCAAAAGACATAGGAGAGTGTTTTGGAATGCGCTACCAGAAATTTTTTCTTTTCCAAAAACCCGCTACCCTTACTTTTAATATCACTTAGGTGAACGTAAAAATTGTTTTTGAGCGCCGAGAGTTTAGTTTTGTCAGATGCCGAAAAAAGCCTGTCAAGCAAAACTTTCTCGGCAACCGATGTCGGCGACGATTGTTTCACTCTTTCAAATTCAAAATCCGGTTGACGTAAAAATCCTTTTTCTTCAATTTGTTTGATTTTAATAAAACCGTTCACTGCAAGATTGATAATTGAAGCGGAAATATAATTCGTCTTTAATGTGCCGTCTGAATAAACCAGCCCCATCTCAATCGGCGAGAGCTTTTCGGGAATTTCAAATTCCGGCGCCACAGTCGGATTAACTTTAGGATCCCGCCCATATTTTCTCCATAACTTTATGCACAAAAGAAAAATCAAAATCGGCAAAAGATACGAGAAATAGGTGCCATACTTTTCAAGAAAACTTGGTACATATGGTTCTACGAAACCTATCGGAAAAGCAATAGAGCTTGTGATTCCCCCGCCCAGATTCAGCGTGTGAGGATATTCAACCCGCAGAGTATTATCGTCTACGAAATTGTAGGTTGGCTCAAGCGCGTTTTTTTCGCCAAAATCACCCGAGTAGACATTAAGTTCCGAATTTTCGCGTGTCACGCCTTCGGGCAAATGAATCGTAGCGGTAAAACTATCAATCGGAATATCCCAAAAATTCCCCGACAAATTCCAGTAAAGCTCGTCTTTGTCTTCTTGGTGGCGAAGAGCGTTTTTAACTGAATAAGAAATGCGGTAATTATTGACAGAGCTCACCCAAATATCTTCATCGCCGATTTTCCATGTGATAGTATTTTTAAAAGGATCGCTCGAACCAGAGTAGTTATATGGTTTACCATCAAAATCAGTAATACTTTTGAGTTCAACGCGGCTCTTTTGCTTCCCGCTCTCAAGGTACTGAACAGTCGGCAGGACCCTAAAAATTCCGTGCTTTTGAGCAGTTCCACAATCGGCAACTATATTTTCGACGACATCGATCGAGGAATCACGATTTACAGTAATGTCGCTCTGGAAATCTTTTATATACCAATAGTCCACATTTTCGCGTGCGAGAGCATATGCCGGAAGCAGGGTGAAGGTAAGTGCAAACGCGAAAAAGAATAATATTTTCTTCATGCCTAAATCATAACACAAAAACCTCCTGCGAGGTTTGTGGTGCGTCCAAGAGGACTCGAACCTCTGACCTCCTGCGTGTCGAGCAGACGCTCTAACCGGCTGAGCTATGGACGCAAACTGGACAAATTCTACCAAAAACGAGTCCCTCTATCAATCTACTTGCCTATATCCGTATACTCACCCAAGAACACCTGAATTCCTGCCGCAACGGGGACGGCCAAAATTGCCCCACCCAATCCCAGCAGTTTTGCTCCAACTAAAATAGCGACAATAACAACAACTGGCGAAAGACCGACAGCCCGGCCCATAACCTTTGGCACAAGAATATTATTTTCAAGCTGCTGAACTAAAACGTAGACAAGAACGATCGCTAATATCTTCCACAGGGCAACCCCTGAAACAAAAGCAACCAGGATTGCTAAAACCCCAGCCACAATTGGCCCGACAACAGGGATAATTTCCAAAAGACCCGACAGGATACCCAGGGTCAGGGCAAAAGGAATCCCCAAAATCGAAAGCGCAATTCCGTCAACAACACCGACTATTACCATCAGCGAAATCTGACCTCTCAGCCACCTGCCCAGCTTCTCGCCCATCTTATCTATAGTTTCTTGAAATCTGGGGCGGCTCTCGGCTGGAATAAGCTTGACAATACTTCTCCTTATACCCTCCTCTTCAACCAGAAAATAATAAGTCAAAACGAAAACCGTTACCGTTGAAACAATTCCGCCGAAGACAGAAATCACGGCATTAATGATTCCGCCAGCAAAACCGGAAAGCCGGGAGGTAAGCCCATCTAGGGTACTACTTAACGTCGAAGAGAGAGCCCCGAAATCAAAGCTGCTTAGCCTGTCAGTATAATAAGGCAAACTAAGCGTCATCTCTTTAATCTGGTTAGCAACGGGCGGGATAATAAAATAAACAAAAAAGCCTAAAAGCGTTAGGATGGCAAGATAAAGGACTATCACGCTAACCGGTCTCGGAATCCCCTCTTTGGCTAAGCGATGGACAAACGGCTCTATTGCCATCACGATAACGCCGACGACTAGAAGCAAAACAACGATATCCCTCAACAGATAAACGAGCCATAAGATTGCAATAACGGCAATCACCTTCAGGAGCGAACTAATCGAAACCTCGTGGACTACTCTTTGTTTTTCCATAGTTTAATTATGAATTATAAGTTTGCTTTCTTCAAGACCTCTGAAATTCAAAACAGATTACAAACTTTTCAAAAGATCCCTGTCCCTTGCAATTAATGCCTCTTTCTTTGCCCTTGTCCAGCCTTTAACTTGTCTCTCCCTTCGCATTGCGCTTACCATATCTGAAAATTCTTCGGTATAAACTAATTTGGGACCTTTAGAATATCTTGTAAACTTTGCGCCCTTGGATTTCTTATGGTACAAGAAGCGCTTCCCCGGATTTTTTGACATTCCAACATACAAGCGATTATCGGGTAATCTTAATATATAAATACTGTACTTCGACTCGTCTCTCATCATTCCTCGCTCAGTACATTCAACTCGTTCTATTTATTGTGGCTACAGCCATGAGCGAGCGACTTGTGGTGAGCGTAATCGAACCAAGCGAGTCGAATGGTACCCCCGATAGGAGTCGAACCTATATCTAGAGCTTAGGAGTCTCTTGTTCTATCCGTTGAACTACGGGGGCGTTAGTCTAGATTTTACCCGATTTTTAGGTTAAAATCAATCTTAGGTCGGGGATTGGCCCAGCGGTAGGGCGCCGGCTTCGGGAGCCGGAGGTCGTGAGTTCAAATCTCACATCCCCGACCAATCTTTACCCCCACACTCTTGAATGACCATTTCTTTGAAATTATAGCCGCTAGCGTTTCACCTCCATTGCTCTACTCAGAACTAGAAGCAGTATTTAACCTAAATCTTTTTTGTAAATCGCGGCTGCCATTCAAAAGTGTGGGGGTTTACAAGACAGATTTAATTTGGTAAGATGTATACAGGTTATGTGTACTCGAGTGGGGATTTATATCTACCCCGGGGAATCATAACGGGGTCGAAAAAATAATATCTCAAGAAGAAAAAATGGCAGAAGAACAAAACAGGCTCTACGTCGGAAATATTGCCTATACGACAACTTCCGAGGGTCTGAAAGAGCATTTTTCTTCCGTTGGCGAAGTTGAGGATGCCGTCATAGTCACTTTCAAGGACTCTGGCAGATCCAAAGGCTTTGGTTTCGTTACAATGGCCGACGAGAAGACAGCTCAAAAAGCAATCGCCGAACTCGACGGGAAAGAGCTGGATGGCAGACCAATTAGGGTCAGTCTAGCACGTCCCAAGACCGAGGGCGGACCAAGAGAGAGCTAAGGTTTATAACCTCTGCTAAAACCAGTTGCCGCGGTGCAAAGGCCGCGGAGGTTTTAGCGTTGTAGCAACATTTCAAAATTTTCTTGACTATCAATAAATAATAAGATACTATTTCAGAAGTCAACGCACCTCGATAGAAAGAGAAGGGATGATCCCAATGCGCAGGGGTACCACACTCGTCGAGCTGTTAGTCGTGGTCGCGATCATCGCTATCCTGGTAGCGATCCTCTTCCCCGTCTCCAACAGCGCTCGCAAGAAGGCGTGGCTCTCAAGCTGTGCCTCGAACGAGAAGCAGCTCGCTACCGCTTTTCTGATGTACGTCAACGACGCGGGAGAGCTTACCCCACCAGAAGGCGTCATCGCGTCGGACGCCCTGGCTAGCCAACTCCATTCGATGGACACCTTCGCCTGCGCAGCTCGCAACAGAGGCACAAAGAAGGACATTGACCCACCTATCTTCATCAGCTACCTCTGGAACAGCCAGCTGTTCACCTGCGGCGCCGCCAAACCCGGGACAGACGACAAGAACACCCTCCTGTTTGGCGAGGGCTCGAACGCCAGCGAGCTCTTCTGTCGTCTTGAAGAGCTAGAGTGGTGGCTCCACGGAACAGGCCGCAACTGCGCCAACCTCGGCTTTCTGGACGGCCATGTCAAGCTCTATCTCGGGCCAGAAGGCACGTTCAAGCTAGCGCTCGAGGCCAAGACCATCATCACCGATATCCGCCTCCCTCGCCCAGGGCTGCCTCGGCTTGAGGCCAGAGCCGGCCAGAAGGTCAGGGTCGGCGGCAGGGACTATATCCTCACAACGGTCGGGGATCGGCCCGAACTGATCCCGGCCAAGTAGCCCGAGGTGCGCTTCCATGGCCCCGCCTAGGCGGGGCCAGTCTTATTGTTTTTTACCCTAAAAAAACATATCATTAGAATATAAACAAATAAGTTTTAAATTATGGAAAGAACTCTAATTGACAATATAGGCAAAAGCGAGGGGAAAGAAGTTAACATTTATGGACGAGCGCTTAATGTCAGAGAGCTGGGCGAAATCGTTTTTGTTCAAGTTCAAGATTACAGCGGGACAATCCAGTGCGTATTTGAAAAGAAAACTGAAATAAAAACCGGCGATGCGGTTGAGATAACCGGTAGGGCCAAAAAAGAAGAACGAGCCAAGGGCGGATACGAGGTCCATGCAACAAGTGAAAAAATCATTTCAACTAGCACCGAGGACTTGCCGATCGATCTCTCAAAAAGCGAGTTAAAACTTCAGCTAGAGACGCTCCTCAACCTGCGCGCCCTCTCCCTGCGGCACCCGAAAGTCCAAGCAATCTTTAAACTTTTCGATATCGTTTTAAAAAGTTACTCTACCGTGATGCGGGAGCTCGGCTTTACCGAGATCAAGACCCCTAAGCTTCTCAGCGCGGCTTCGGAAGGGGGAGCCGATTTCTTCAAAGTAGACTATTTTGAAAAATCAGCCTATCTGGCTCAAAGTCCTCAATTTTATAAGCAGATAATGGTTGGTTCTTTCGAGAGAGTCTTCGAGGTAGGACCAGTCTTTCGCGCCGAACCACACTTCACCACCCGCCACGTCAACGAATATATTAGTCTAGACGCCGAGATGGGGTTTATCAAAGATTACAAGGACGTAACGCGAACACTGAATGACGTCTTGATCAAAATGTTCAAAATTATAAACTCCGAGAGCAAGCTATATATGGAGACATATTCAGTCAAGCCGGTTAAAGTACCAGAGGAAATTCCTTACATTAAATTGGCCGAGGCAAAGAAAATAATTAAAGAAAAATATGACTATGACGTGCCAAAAACAACCGACATTGACCCGGAAGGAGAACGGTTGATCTGCCGCTATGCCAAAGAAGAATTCGATTCCGATTTTATTTTCGTGACCCACTACCCATGGGATCATAGGCCATTTTATACAATGCCGGACAAGGAAAACCCCGGAGAAACTTACGGATTCGATCTGCTGTTTAGAGGTGTCGAGCTTGTCACCGGCAGCCAAAGAATCCACGACTACAAGATGTTGATTGAGAATATGAAGAAAAAGGGCTTAAAAAGTGAGGGGATGGAATTTTATCTTGAAACATTCAAGTTTGCTATGCCCCCGCACGGCGGCTGGGCAATCGGCTGTGAGAGATTAGTTCAGCTGACACTCGGCTTAAAAAGCGTAAAAGAGGCGACCCTGTTTCCGAGGGATGTTAAAAGACTAAGTCCTTAAATAAACGAGCGAAGGGAAGGGATGAAAACTTTCGGTAAAATTCTCGTGGCGATTGCTGTGATCGTAATTGTTGGCTGCGGAATATATGTCGGTTGGAAAAGGTTTTTCCAAACAGAAGCTGACTCCCAAGAAGCGGTTGAGCCATCCCCAACCCAAACGGCTAAAACCGTAATCCCGGTTACAATCCCTCAAGCAAACCTAGCAAACAAATTCGGATTTCTCTCGGCTGGAGAGGGAGACTCCGAAGCAATCATAAACTCAGGTGCTATGTGGGTCAGACCCCACCCGGGACCGTTCCTATGGGATAGCATGCAAAAAGAAAAAGGCGGCGAGCTATCATTTGAGCTAACAGACAAAGTCGTGTCAGATTATCAAAAAAGCGGCCTGGCCATCTTAGCAACAATCTGGCCTTTCGCCGAATGGGACCAAATTTCAAAATCAGATGCGGCAAAATGCGCTGTCTCGTCAGAAGATGAATTCCTGTCCCAAAATGACAAAAAGGGCAGGGGCGAGGATGATTATTTACCCGAGCATCGTTGCAATCCGAACGACTGGGATGCATACCAAAAGTGGGTGTCGCAAGTAATCGAAAGGTACGACGGCGACGGCACAAACGATATGCCCAATCTCAAGATCCCCATTAAATACTGGGAGGTGATGAACGAGCCCGATCTTGACGGCAATGAAAGACTGGATTTCTATAAACAAGACGCCAATGCTTACATAAGACTCCTCACCACTACTTATCAGGCAATTAAAGGATCTGATCAGAGCGCCCAAGTCCTAATCGCCGGTGCCGCGGGGGGAAACGAACAATTCCTCAAATTTTACCGAACTGTCCTAAGGAATAAAGATGCAGCCGCAGCGTTTGATATCGGCAATGTCCATTGTATTTCAAATGATAATTACCAATCTTTTAATGTTGAGCCCTACCAAAAAATGCTGGAGGGATTCAATCTCAACAAACCGGTTTGGGTTACCGAAGCCGAAGCGATAATATCACAAGATGAAAACGTCAACGCTACTCAAACTTACGAGAGCACAAAAAAGGCTCTTGAACTAAAAGCGCAAAGGATATTCTTTACTCGGTACTCGTTCGAGTCAAGAGAGGATCTAAAAGATCGTCAAACGGATGCTAGTATCACCCCCAGTCTCGACGGCAAAGATCCCATTGCCGCCTACAAAAAAATCACCGCTCTATAAAACACTTGCAAGAGAATTTTAGAGTTGTATCTTAATAAATACCGGAAATATTTCATTCAAAATGAGAAGCAGTTTTTTAGGTTGGCTTAAAGGCGTAATCTACGGCCCGATCAGCACTGATTTTGCTCTTGCAAATTCGGCTAAAGTTGTAGTAATCGGCGGAGGGACAGGACTCTCAACTCTATTGCGAGGAATCAAAAACTATTTTTATAATCTCGCGGCAGTTGTAACTATGACTGACGACGGCGCTTCATCCGGAATAATAAGCCGCGAATTCGACACTCTACCGCCTGGGGATATAAGAAAATGCATTTCCGCCCTAGCTAAAGATGAAAGTCTCATCTCAAAAATTCTAGAGTACCGTTTCCCAAGAGGCAACAAATCTTTTTCCGGCCATACTTTGGGCAATATCTGGATCGCGGCTCTCACCAGACATTTCGGCTCGTTCGATAAAGCTATCGAAACGACCTCGGAAATTTTTGCCACTCAGGGAAAAATCCTACCGGCGACCCTTGATTCCGTCAGGGTTGGGGCAATCTATTCCGACGGTAAAAAAATAATCGGCGAGTCAAAAATTCCCCGCCCGGGTGCAATCATAGAAAAGATTTTCCTAACTAAAAATCCCTCACCATACAAAAAAGCTCTTGAGACAATAAGGTCGGCTGACATCATCATTGTTGGCCCCGGCAGCCTTTACACCAGCATTATCCCCAATCTCCTCATAAAAGAAATATCCAAAACAATCAGAGCTAATCGAAAAGCACTAAAACTATACGTGGCCAATTGCTCGAGCGAGCGGGGAGAAACCGAGGGGATGACCGTTGAGGACCATATCAGCGAGATTGAAAGGGTAGCTGGCAAAAATTTCTTCGACTATTGCCTGGTAAACAGCAAAGTAATAAAAACTTCAAGAAATTCTTCCAAGCTAGGCGCGGCGAACAACATCACCACCGACAACAAAAATTTCGGTAAATGTGAAATAATCAAAGCTGATTTAATTAACGAAAAAAATCCGATTGCCCACGACAGCGAAAAACTAGCCCAGGAAATTGTCAGGCTCTGCGAATCGTAAAAGTAGATTAGTTCAACCTGTTCTGCTATAATCGAATCACTATGAAAAGAAAAATATTTATCGGTGCGGCTTGGCCTTATGCCAACGGCTCGCTACATTTAGGCCATATTTCAAGTCTAATCGGAGGCGATATACTCGCGCGCTATTTTAGATTAAAGGGCGATAAGGTCCTTTATGTTTCAGGCAGCGATTCTCACGGTACGCCGGTAGTCCTCAAGGCAGAGACAGAGAAAACATCACCCGAAGAAGTCGCAAAAAAGTACCACGGAGAACTTAAAGACACATTTCTTAAAGGCTTGAAGTTTTCATATGATATCTATACCAACACAACCACTAAAAATCACGAGAAAGTTGTCCAAGAGATCTTCCTTGCGCTTTATAAAAAAGGCCTTTTATACATCAAAAAACAATCGCTCCCTTATTGCCCAAAAGACAAAAGATTCTTGCCGGACCGCTATGTCGAAGGAGAGTGCCCAAACTGCCATTTTAAAAATGCACGCGGCGACCAATGCGACAATTGCGGAGACCTCCTCGACCCCGAACAGCTTATCAATCCAGTTTGCAAGATTTGCTCCACCAAACCAGTCTGGAAAGATACGGAGCACTTTTTTCTAAAACTCACTGCACTTGCCCCAAAACTTAAAGTTTGGGTCAAAAAAGCAAAGGGGTGGCGGGCTAACGCCCTCAATTTTACGAAGAAATTTTTAGAAACAGGTCTTCAAGACCGCGCCGTAACCCGCGACATCGAATGGGGTGTAGCGATTCCTCTACCTGGGTATGAATCAAAAAAAATCTACGTTTGGTTCGACGCAGTTTGTGGGTACTTATCTGCATCTAAAGAATATTCGGAATTAAACAGGGAGGATGATCTCTGGGGAGAATTTTGGCGAAAAAAAGATTCCACCCACTACTATATCCATGGGAAAGATAATATCTTGTTTCATAGTATTATTTGGCCGGCGATGCTCGTTGGCTCAGGCAGTCTCCATCTGCCAGACAAGATTTTTTCCTCCGAGTATTTTACGCTTGAGAGACAGCAATTCTCGACAAGTAGAAATTGGGCTGTCTGGCTACCGGACTTTCTCTCCCGTTATGAGGCCGACACGCTAAGATATTATCTAACAGTAAACGGTCCAGAGACTTCTGATGCCGATTTTTCTTGGGACGAATTTCAAGCAAGGGTAAATAAAGAGCTAATCGGCAATTTTGGCAACTTCATCCACCGGACACTAACTTTAATTGAAAAACATTTTCCCGGGGGCATTGAATACCCCAAGAATGATAAAACAAAAATATTAAAGTTAGCCGAAGAAAAATTCACCTTTGTGGGCGAGACGATTGAAAAAGGCAGATTTAGAGAAGCCCTTAAGCACGTTTTCGAACTGGCCGAAGAGGGCAACCGATTTCTAGCTACCGCAGCCCCCTGGCAAAAAATCAAGTCCCAAAAAAAGGAAGCGGCAGAGGATCTTTGGGCCGCCGCCGCAACAATTCATTGCATTGCGGTTTTGATCGAACCGTTTCTGCCCAAAACTTCCCAAAAAATCTTAAAGCTATTAAATGTAAAGTCTGATAAAATAAGCTGGAAACCGCCAGAAAAAACAAAATACACCATCGTCAGCCCAACGCTGCTCTTTGTCAAAATCGAGGACAAACAAATAGAGATTGAAAAACAAAGACTTGAGGCGGAGGTCAAAAATGCAAATGTCTAATGCAAAAATCCTCGTCATTGACGACGACGAGAATATCCGCAATCTCTATGTTGAAAGACTAAAAGCCGAAGGATGCATAGTCGAATCAGCTGAGAACGGAGAGAAGGGACTCGCCCGCGTCACTGATTTCAAACCAGACATAATTCTCCTTGATATTATGCTGCCAAAAATCAGCGGCTTCTCGGTTCTAGAAATTCTAAAAACAACCAAAGACTATAAAAATATTCCTGTAATTATCCTCTCGGCTTTAACCCAAAGCGAAGACAGATCCAGGGGTCTCACCGCCGGCGCCGTGGAATACTTGGCCAAATCAGAAAATCTCCCTAAAGAAGTAGTGGAAAAAGTTAAAGCGGTCTTAAGAAAAAAAAGAGGCTAAATGCTGCAAGCTGCATTATTTGGCGGAATTGGAGGGCTGTCTTTAATAGTAGGTGCACTGGCCGGGCTTAGATTTAAATTTTCAAGAAAGATTACAGCTTCTTTTATGGCCTTCGGCGCCGGGGTTCTAATCTGCGCCGTTTCCTTCGGTTTAATAGACCAATCCTTCGAGCATGGGGGGCTAGTTGCGGTAATCACGGGATTTCTTTCCGGCGGGATCGTCTTCATAATCGGCGACTACCTCATCCACTTAGCTGGCGGAAGAAAGCACAGATATAGACCGCTTATCGCCGTAGAGGACGAATCCCGAGGAAGAGTAATAACTTTGGGAACGATACTAGACGGAATCCCCGAAGCAATTGCCCTCGGCGTTGCTCTAAGCTACAGCGGGGGCAAAGGACTGCTTCTTCTAGCAGCAATTGTGCTAAACAATTTTCCTGAAAGCATTTCTTCGATCCCGGGCCTAAAAAAGGAGGCTTACCCAACCTGGAAGATACTTCTAATCTGGCTAATAACTGGGTTCGCAATCTTTGTCATTACAATTTTAAGCTACCTTTTTCTCAAGGATTTAAGCTTCAGCACACTCGGCACTCTTGAGGCCTTTGCTGCCGGGGCGCTTTTGACGATGGCAGCTAATAGTTTGATCCCCGAGGCCTTTGCCGGGGGCGGTTTTATGGTTGGCTTTATAACAGTAGTTGGCTTTCTAGTAGCATTTGTTATTTCAAAATTATAAAAAGCTCCGTCAGTAAATAGTTCCGATCTTCAAAACCTAAAAAATTATTTTTCGAACTCTATGAGTTCAAACAATTGAAGAAATAGTTTTTTATCAGTCTCAAAAAAACCTTCGGCGTATTTGCCGGCACCAAACATCCCTCCCCTGTAGCGATTAAGCCCCGTAATTCCCTCGAGATATTCCCGGCAATCGAGTTGCGACTTGTGTTGCCTTAGAGCTTCGGTTTTTTTCTTTATCTCAGCATTTATAATAACAATTCTATTAGCATAAAGAGGGAGCCAGGTCTCGTAAGAAAAAATTCGCCCCTTAAAATCCTTTAGTTCTTTCAGAGCCAAAGCAAAAACTTTCGCTGTCTCCCAGTGATCAGGGTGAGGGTCCAAAAAAGAAGGAACATATATTATTTCAGGAGAAAATCTTTCAATCAAATTCGAAAGTAATCTTATTATCGCTCCGCTTGAAATTAGTTCGTTATCTCTGTATCTCCAAAATTCGAGGTCTTTTGCACCAATAATCTCCGCCGCTTGTCGGGCTTCCTCCTCCCTTTCGACAACAAGTTTCTTTCTCTCCGATGAAGTCAGACGAATCTCCCTCCCTCCCCCCGAACCGTCGGTCAGAAAAACGATTCTGACATGATCTTCTGACTTCTTATGTTTACAGATCGCGCCACCGCAACCGAGAATATCATCGTCCGGATGAGGAGCTAAAACTAAAACCTTACCTCGCGGCAAATCACTCAAGATTCTCAACCTAAAATCATTTCTCACAGCATTCCAAAAAACTTCCCAACCAATAAATTTTCGGAAATTGTTTATTGATACCAAACCGCTTTTTACCTTAAAAAACCTTCTTATGCTCAACTTTTCTCCACAACCTGTTTATAAACCAACTCAATCCTGCGGCACATTTTCTCGGCTGTAAATTCACGCTCGTATATTTTCCTTGCAAATGCACCCATTTTTTTCGCTCGTTCGGGATTTTTAATCAATTCTATAACAGAATCAGCGAAACTTTCAACATCACCCCTTCTAACTAAAATTCCGGATTTACCATTCTTTACCAATTCCCTTAGCCCCCCGACCACATAAGCTACGACCGGCTTTTTGGCTATTGAGGCCTCTAAAACAACTTGGCCAAATGACTCGCTCAGAGAAGGCACCAGCACGGCCCGCCATCGGCCAAGGTATTTACCGATATCTCTCGCCTCCCCAAAATATGAAACGGAGTCATTAAGGCTTGCCCTTCGCTCAACAAAACTACGAAGAGGGCCGTCACCAACTATTTCAAATTTCGCCGATGCTTTTCTTGAAACCAAATCAATTATTCCAAAAAGCTGATAAATTCCCTTGTGATAATTAAGTGAGCCGATAAATCCGAAAGTCGGAAGCTTTGTTTTTTGATCTTCTGTTTTAAAATCTTTAATCCCATTCGCTACAATTACCAACTTACTTCCCACCCGCCCATAAAACCTATTCAAAAAAATAGAGACTGCCTTTGAGGGGCAAATCACCTTTATCGAATTTCTTAATATCACTTTCAAGCCTAAAAGCTGTAGATACTCTCTCAACTTATTTTTTAAATGATAGTCTTCGGTATAAAGATGTTCCGAATAAACTTTTTTTACTTTCAATCCTGTACAAGCCAGGGTCACTAGCCATCCCGCCCTAATACCGTGAGAATGAACGATGTCAGGCTTCTCCTGCTTAATAAAGCGGCGCAATTTGACAACTGAACCGACATCAAAAAAACTCTTGAATGTAATCCTTTTAACTTTTACCTTTACCCTTCCCCCTCTATTCGCCAACCACCCTTCAGGACAAACCAAAACCGATTCAAATTGTTGCCTGTCTATTCCGTTTAACAAAGTCAAAACATGGCGCGGAGCGCCCGACAACGAAGAGTCAGCAATTACTTCAAAAACTTTTATCATTTTCTCCCGATATACTATCAAAAACCGGCGAGGCCTGAAAGGCCCCGCCAGCCACATCCTGAAATTATAAGTCTATTTTTCCTCTGGCGGTTTCTTCTTAGCAATCACCCGGTTTATTTTCTCGATTACCTCACCAGGCATCGTTTCTGACTTAACAATATAATCATCAGCTCCGCCTGCTATACTACGAGTCTTATTTTCATTCTGAATAAGAGCGGTTAGCATAATCACCGGAATATTCTTAGTTGTCTCATCCCGTTTTAGCTCTT
>JAOUGE010000011.1 GCA_029865605.1 Candidatus Berkelbacteria bacterium
CTTCGGCGGCCGAGGTGGTCGCGGTGGAGCTGGCGGAGCCGGCGGCGCTGGAGGGGGCGGCGGCGGCGGTGGTGCCGCATCGAGTTCGAGTTCATCTTCGGCTGCAGCCGCTGCTGGCGGTTAGCTGAGGACTATACGAAGGAGGGGATCGGGGGCAGGTTTAAGGAGGACCTGCCCCTACCCCAATTTAAAATATTTTATTTTCAGCAAAATTGTGGTAGAAAAACCTCAAGTTGGTGAAAATAAAATTCACCTTCGCAAGTTTGGTCGATTGCGGAAATATTTGCGGCTTCGATGCATAAAGTCGCAGAAGGAATAATATGAAAAAAATAATGACCTTGATTGTTGCAATTATTGCAACAGCTCTAGTTGTGACTGGCGCTGCAAGCGTTTACGCTGCTGCTGCTGGCGCTGCTGGTAGTGCCGCTTCAGGTGCTGCCGGCGGTGGCGGAGGTGGAGGGGGCGGTGGCAGTGGACGCAATGGTGGCGGTGGAGGCGGTGGCGGAGGCGGCGGTGCCGCATCGTCAAGCGCTTCTTCGGCCGCTGCTGCTGCTGTTGGTCATGGTGGTGCAGCCGCAGCCGCTTCAGGTGCTGCTTCCAGCTCTGCTGGTGGTGGTGCTGGTGGTGGCGGTGGCGGTGGCGGTGGAGCTGGTAGAGGGGGCGTTATCCGCATCAGTTCTGGTGGCGGTGGAGGCGGTGGCGGAGGCGGCGGTGCCGCATCGTCAAGCGCTTCTTCGGCCGCTGCTGCTGCTGTTGGTGCAGGTTCAGCTGCTGCTTCAGCCGGTGGTTCTGCTTCGGCGGGATCTTCGTCTGCTGCCGCAGCCGCAGCCGCTGCTGCTGGCAAGAGCGCTGCAGTTGCTCAAGCTCAACCTGTAAAGGTTGCAGTTGCCGCAAAGGCTGCGCCTGTAACTTCCGGAACCTTGCCAAAAGCTGGTTTGCCTCTGGCAATTCCCGCTCTTGGTTCTCTGGGAGTCGGTGCATTGAGCCTAGTTGGCTTGAGAAGGGGAAAGAGTGATGCCTTCATCAAGGCAAATCTATAAGTTGAGTAATCGGCAAGTAAGCAAAAACCCTCGGGGCGCCGAGGGTTTTTGCATTCTTTTAAATTTTAAGTGTTTCAGGTATAATTTCGCTGATGAAGAAGGAAGATTTAGCCAATATTTTAGCGATTGAAGCTAAGAAAAAAAGGGCAGCCGAGATTGAGAATCAAATGGCAAGGCCCGATTTTTGGGCTGATCAGCAAAAGGCCTCAAAATTAAGTCAGGAATTCTTTTATCTTAAAAATCTGATTGATCGATTCGAGAAGGCCGAAACCGAAGAGGATATGTCAGATCTTGAAGAGGAGGCTTTATTCTCGGGCGAGCTTGATCGATCCAATGCGATCTTGTCGGTTCATGCTGGTGCTGGAGGTACTGAAGCTCAAGACTGGGCAGAGATGCTCTTGAGGATGTTTTTGCGATTTAGCGAACGGGAAGGTTATAAGCCGGTTGTTTTAGATAAATCCGAAGGTGAAGAGGTTGGGGTTAAGAGCGCTTCGGTCAAAATAGAGGGGATTAACGCTTACGGAAAGCTGAAGGGGGAAGCTGGGGTTCATCGACTGGTTAGAATAAGTCCTTATGATGCTGACAAAGCAAGACATACCTCGTTTGCTTTAGTCGAGGTTATTCCTGAGTTTGAGGAAATAGGCGATATCGAGATACCAGAGAAAGACCTGAAGATAGATGTTTTTCGCTCGTCGGGGCACGGCGGGCAATCGGTTAATACAACCGATTCGGCGGTGAGGGTAACTCATCTTCCCAGTAAGATATCAGTTTCTGTCCAAAATGAGAGAAGCCAGCTTCAAAATCGCGAAACAGCCCTTAAGATCTTGAAAATGAAGCTTAAAAAGCTGGAGATCGATAAGAAACAGGAGAAGGAGAGAGAACTTAAGGGTTCTCATACCTCGGCCGAATGGGGCAACCAAATCCGCTCCTATGTGCTTCAGCCCTACACCCAAGTTAAAGATCATCGGACGGGTTATGAAGAATCGGACCCAGCAGCCGTCCTTGATGGCAAGCTTGACGGATTTACTAACAGTTTTCTAAAATCAAAATTAGAGAAGGAGTAAAATGTTTGACAAAGCAAAACAGCTTTATCAGCTCCAGAAAAAAGCTAAGGAAGTGCAAAAGGAGCTTAAAGGAACCGAGGTTGAGGCGAGAAGCTCCGACGGTCTAATCTCGGTTGTTTTTAGTGCTGACCAGAAGCTAAAATCGGTTGAAATAGACCCTTCGCTTTTGCAAGAAGGCAAAAAACGGGAACTTGAAGAGAAGTTGATAAGGGTTGTGACGGAGGGGCTTTCAAGAGCCCAAGCTGTTGCCGCCGAAAAGACCAAAGACCTGATGGGTCAAATGGGCATCAACATCCCTGGGATGTAATTTTACAGATAGAAGCTGTAGAATGGTATTAAGGTTTCAAGTTTTACGCTTTTAATTTTAAGTTTGAGCGAAGCGAACAATGTGGATAATCGTCGGGCTTGGCAACCCAACTCATAAATTTGATTATACTCGTCATAATATTGGCTTTATGGCAACAGATTTTCTTGTTTCAAAGCTTGATTTTCCGAGGGGCACGTTGGAGTTTCATCAAAACCGAAAACTCGGTTCAAAGCTGGTGAAAACAAACATCTATGGTGAAGATATTATAATTGCCAAGCCGACAAGTTATATGAACAATTCCGGCGTGCCTGTAAAAAAGTTGCTTGACTATTACAAGGCTGATTCTGATCGACTGATAGTCTTTTGCGATGATTCTAAACTTGAAATCGGCAAATCAAGGATAAGATTTGGGGGCGACTCTGGCGGACATAAGGGGCTCGAGTCTGTTATTAACACGATTGGTGGGGAATTCTGGAGAGCAAGGGTCGGAATTGGTCAGAACGGGGAAATGCCGCTTGAGAATTATGTTTTAGCCAAAATTCCCTCTGATGAGAGGGAAAAGATAGACGCCGTTCTTGACAAACTCGCCTCTGAACTGATATCTTTAATTTCTTGCGGAAAAATGGAAAGCAAAACTATAAACTAGTGGGACCCTGGGAATTGATTACAGGGGTTTGGACCACGAAAGGGGAGTATGGCTAAAAAAAACAAGACAGACGAAAAATCGCTTGAGATAGAATCGGAACATGAAGATACGCTTGATGAACTTGAGAGGGAGGGGGAAACCGAAATAGATCAAAAGATTGATCTAGAAACGGCCGAAAAAGAAACTGATACAGGCGAAGTTGTTGCCGCCGAGGTAGCTGCTATCCATGCTGATACTGAAGTAGCAAAAGAGCCGAAAAAAAAGACTTCTGAGAACGTGAGGGTACCCAAAGCAGTCAAATCGAAACTAAAAACCGCCCCTAAAAAAAGATCTAAATCTTATCTTAAAAGTATCGAATCCCTTGATAAGAGCGTGACTTATCCGGTTGATGAGGCCATTAAACTGATTAAATCCACCTCGTACAGTAAATTCGATGGTACGGTAAGCCTTTCAGTAAGATTGGAAAAAAGTAAGAAATCAGCTGAAGACACGGCAAGGGGAGTAATAAAACTTCCTTATGGTACAGGAAAAAAATTGAAGGTGGCGGTCGCTGACGAAGAGATAATTGAAAAAATTAAAAAAGGTTGGGCCGATTTTGATATTTTAGTTGCTTCGCCGCAAATCATGCCTAAGCTGGCTCAAGTGGCGAAAATTCTTGGTCCCAAAGGCAAAATGCCTAATCCGAAAGACGGCACTGTTGCTGAAGATCCAAAATCGGCGGCGCAGGAGTTGTCAGAGAATATTGTTCGTTACAGGACTGATCTTGGCCGAAATATTCACATCCCGGTAGGGAAAGTTTCTTGGAATGATGATAAGCTAGCAGAAAATATAAAAGCTGTTCTAAAGGGATTATCTCATCTTAAAAAAACGAACTTTGCCTTAAGTCCCACCATGGGTCCGGGCGTGAAGGTTGCACCTTAATGCTTGACAGGGTTTAATCAATTTGTAATAATAGTAAAGCCGAAGAAAGCCGGTAACCGAAAGGGAATAAACCCCGAGTGAAGTCGAGGGGGCCTGCCGAGGCAGAAGCATTTATTTAGTTTTTGTCTTGGCAGCTTGAGCTGCTTTTTTAAGTTGAAGGCGCAAAAATGGTTTTAACCAGACAAGACAAAGAACAAATCCTTGAAAAATTGAAAGAGTTATTCAAGACTTCTTCTGCTTCGGTTGCCTCAAACTATTCGAGCCTGACGGCAACGGAAATTACCGATTTGAGAAAAGCCCTTAAGGAGAAGGGGATTTCTCTTATTGTTACCAAGAATACACTGGTTAAAAGAGCCCTATCCAGCAATTCTCAAAATCTCGATCAATCAATTCTAGATCAGCCAGTAATATTTGCCTTTGGCCAAGACGAAGTCGAAGTTTGTAAAGCCCTTCAGGGTTTCGCCAAAGAGCATGAGGCCTTAAAGATTTTGGGCGGAATAATTCTTAGCCAGGAAGTTGATAAAGAAAAGATTGTTCACTTGGCTCTTTTGCCATCAAGAGAGGAGCTGCAAGCGAAACTGGTGGCCATTTTAGCTGCGCCAACCTACGGGTTTGTCAATGTCTTGGCGGCCAATATCAGGGGAATGGTCAGCGTAATCGATCAATATTATAAAGAAAAATTAGCTTAAAGAGGAGTTGATATGGCAGACAAAAAGGAAGAAAAGAAGGAAACCGAGGTTGAGCAAACACCCGAGGAAAAAGTTGAGAAAAATGCTCAACCAACCGAATCGGCTGGGCCTGTGGAGGAGACACCCGCGGAAAAGAGCGAGGAAAAATCCGATCAGCCAGCCGAAGAGTCGAAGCCTGAGCCGAAACCGGAGAAGAAAGCCGCTCCTACCGGCCAGCATGCTGATTTGATCAAGAAGATTGAATCAATGAGTGTGGCTGATCTTGCCGAGCTAGTTAAAGCGCTCGAAGAGAGGTTTGGCGTGTCGGCAGCTACTCCTGTAGCTACAGTATCAGCCGCTCAGTCAGCTCAAGGTGCTCCGCCCCAAGAAGAAGAGAAATCAAGCTATACGGTTGTCTTAAAGGACGGCGGCGCGCAAAAGATCGCAGCAATTAAGGCTGTTAGGGAGATTAACCAAGATCTTGGCCTTAAAGAAGCGAAAGATCTAGTTGAGGGTGCCCCCAAAGAAGTTAAGAAAGACATTCCGAAAGATGAGGCCGAGGAAGCTAAGAAGAAACTCGAGGCAGCCGGCGCTACTGTTGAGCTCGTCTAAGAATTGACTTTAACCTGGAACTCCTGCCATAATTGGTGGGAGTTTTAGGTTTGGGAAGCATATTAGTTTTAGCTGATGTTTGAATATAAGATTAATTCTAAATCGAAGAAGTCGAAGGCAAGGGTTGGGTTTTTTAATACTCCTCACGGAGATATAATCACCCCGGTATTTATGCCAGTTGGGACGGTCGGAGCGGTTAAAACAATGTCTCCGGCGGATCTTGAGACGGCGGGGGCTGAGATTATTTTGGCTAACACTTATCATCTCCATCTGAGGCCGGGGGAGAACCTGATTAAAAAAGCAGGCGGTTTGCATAAGTTTATAGGTTGGAACAAGCCGGTCTTGACTGATTCGGGTGGGTTTCAAGTTTTTTCTTTGTCTGAGCCAGCTCTTAAAAGAAGGGGAGTGAAAACAGTGAAGCCGGCGCGCATAAGTGAAAAGGGGGTTGAGTTTTATTCTCATCTTGATGGGAGCCGGCGTTTTATGACACCGGAGGATTCAATCAAGATACAAGAGAGTCTGGGGGCTGATATTATTATGGCCTTTGATTATTGCCCTCCCGCCAATTCTTCAAAACTGAAAGTCCAAGAAGCAGTCTCAACTACTCACAGGTGGCTTGCGAGAAGTCTAAAAGTGAAAAAAAGAAGCGATCAGCTGTTGGTACCTATTTGCCAGGGCGGTGTTTATAGGGATTTAAGGTTTTTTTCGGCCGAAACGATTAAATCTTTTAATCTGGGGGCCAACGCAATTGGCGGGGTTTCTGTTGGCGAAAAAAAAGAAAAAATCTATCAAGCCGTTGAATGGTGTACAGACATTCTGCCCGAAGGGTCACCGCGATATTTGATGGGAATTGGCTATCCTGAAGATATTGCCGAAGCCGTCGAGCGGGGGATTGATATGTTTGATTGTGTTTTACCGACTAGGTTGGCTCGCCACGGAGTGGTTTGGAAAAAATCTAAATCTTCTGTCAAAAAAATTAAAGGGGCGGATTATGGTTACGAGCAAGTTAATCTATTGAAGTCTAAATTTAAAGGCGACCTGGATATCATTGACGAAGCTTGCCGCTGCAAAGCCTGCCGGGGTGGGCTATGCAAATCTTATCTTCGGCACCTGCTTTTAGAAAGAGAACCCCTTGGGATTCATCTTTTGACCTTTCATAATTTAGTTTTCGTTTTCGATCTTGTCAGCGATTTAAGGGAATCGATTAAAAGCGGAACTCTTTGATCTATCCTGATTCGGTCTCGTGTTCTTAGCGGACATTACTGCTATAATATGCTTAAGGGTTGATAAATGTCGGATTATTTATATGCAGATCAAACACTTGCCCCGCTAATGTTGGTAGTGGTTGGGGTCATTATTATTGGCTTGGCCTTTTTAATTGCCATTCTTTATCTTAAGTTTATAAAAAAAGCCCTGGCCAAACGCGCTAACGATCTAGTGCTTCTGGAAGTTAAGGTTCCTAAAAAGTACGAAAAACAGGAATATGAAACTTTAAAAACCGTTGCTAATATTACGAGTTTCGCCGATCAGTTTTTTGCCTCTCTTGGTACTTTGTATGAACCTGGGCTCAAAGGTTATATCTTCGGTCAGCCAACCATAGCTTTAGAATACGTGGCAAAAGATGGTGAGATAATTTTCTTCGTTGCTGTTCCTGTTCAGTTGCAGCAGTTAATTGAAAAACAGATCCATAGTTACTATCCTCACGCCAGTATTGAACCAAGCGGGGACTTTCGGGTGTTTAAAGAAGGACTTAAGATTGCCGGCGGCAGACTAGGTCTTTTGCGAAGCCAGGTTTTTCCGATCAAAACCTACGAAGAACTTGATGCTGACTCGATCGCTAGTATCACAAATGTTTTATCAAAGATTGGCGAAGAATCCCGAGCGGTGGTTCAAATTTTGGTCAGACCGGTCAATCAGGCTTGGAGGGGTCAGATCGACTGGAACCTTCGTCGGATCCAGGAGGGCAAGGGAGTTCCTCTGGGCGGCGGCTGGCCTTTCAAGGCCTTTAATTCTCTAATGAGTTTTCTTTCTGCCGGTATGGTGGCGAAAAAAGCGGATAATCTGCCGAGGATCACTACTCTTCAAGAAGAAGCGCAAAAGCTTTTAACTAAGAAAAGTGCCAAGACCGGTTTCGCCACCCAAATTAGAATTCTCTCGCTTGCCAAGTCCGAAAGCGAAGCCCAAGTTAATCTTAAAAATATTTTTTCGGCCTTTGGCCAGTTTTCCTCGCCAGATAGAAACGGTTTCAAGCTTAGCCGGAAGGGGATTGATAAAAGGTTTCTTTCTCATTTTATTTTGCGCAGCTTTCTGGGAAGGAAGAAAATGATTTTAAATTCGGAAGAATTGGCGACCCTTTATCATTTCCCCTCTGAACATATTAATACTCCGGGGATCAGGTGGTTTTTATCCAAGCGTGCTCCCGCTCCCGCAAATATTCCCGACGAAGGTTTAATTTTGGGCAAAAATGTTTACAGGGGAGAAGAGACTCTTATCAGGATTGACGAGGGTGATCGCCGGAGGCATCTTTATTGTATTGGTATGACCGGTACTGGTAAATCAACCTTTTTTGAATCAATGATCCTCCAAGATATAAGAGAAGGGAGAGGGGTCGGGGTTTTTGATCCTCATGGGGAGCTGGTCGAATCAATTATGAAAAAGGTGCCTAAATCGAGGGCTGAAGATGTAATCTTTTTCAACCCGGCCGATAGATTGAGGCCACTAGGTCTGAATCTCCTCGAGTGGAAAACGAAGGACCAAAAGGACTTCCTTGTCCAGGAAGCAGTGCAGATTTTTTATAAATTATTTGATCCTCACGGGCAGGGATTTATTGGCCCTCAGTTTGAGCACTGGATGCGAAATGCCGCCCTGACCTTGATGGAGTATCCTGGTGGGGGAACTCTAGTGGAAATCCCGAAGCTCTTTACCGACGATGCTTTTAGGGAGGATAGAATCAGGGCAGTCACTGATCCGGTTGTTAAGGCGTTCTGGACTCAACAGCTCGCCAAGACGGCCGATTTTCACAAGTCTGAAATGTACAATTATTTTATTTCGAAGTTCGGGCGGTTTATGACTAATGTTACAGTGAGAAATATAATCGGTCAGGCCAAATCAGCTTTCGACTTCAGAGAAGCGATGGATCAAGGTAAGATTCTTTTGATAAATCTCTCGAAAGGGGAGATAGGGGAAATCAACAGTAATCTTTTGGGTATGATTTTTGTAGCCAAACTTTTTACTTCTGCTTTATCCAGGGTTGATGTTGATGAAAATCAAAGGAGAGATTTCTACCTGTATGTCGATGAATTCCAAAATTTTGCGACGGATACTTTTGCTTCGATTCTATCAGAAGCGCGCAAGTTCAGGCTAAACTTAAATATCACTAATCAGTATATTGCCCAGGTGCCGGAGGTAATAAGAGACGCGATTATCGGTAATGTTGGAACCTTGGTTGCCTTTAGGATTGGCGTGCCGGACGCCGAATTTATGGCGAAAGAATTTGAGCCCATTGCCAATCAGTTTGACCTCAATCAAATCGATGCTTTTAATGCTTATATAAAACTTTTGATTAAGAATGCGCCCTCTAAACCATTTAGTATGCAAACAATAAAAGATGAAACGTTAGCTAATGAAAAACTGGGTCAAGCGATTACCCAGCTTTCAAGATTAAAATATGGGAGAGATGTTAAGGTTATTGAATCAGAGATAATGGAAAGAATTAAAGAATACTCGAAACCCCAAGAAACTAAGGAATTTGCCAGGGAGGCCAGAATTTAAATGAAAAAAGAAGATCAAAGCAATCAGGATAGTTCGTTCGCTTTAAAGAGGCTTATGGTGCCCAAAAATAATGAGCGGGGTCCTCAGGCCGCGGAATTATTTTTTGCCTCCCTCCACGGTACTTACCGAGCGGGGCAGAGAGTCCAGCCGGTCACGAGTTTTGAGATAGTATCAATAAATAAATTCATCCAGTTTTATTTTGGGGCGCCGAATTACTTGAAGGAATTTGTTGAAGGTCAACTTTATGCCCAATACCCAAACTTGGAGATTTCAAGCTGCGAAGATTACTCTTCAAATGTTACGACGGGAAAGTACGCGGTTGGTTTGGATCTGGTGACAACAAAGGATGATGTCTTCCCAATCAAGACCTTTCAGAGCTTTGAGGCCGACCCTATTTCTGGAATAACTAGCGTTTTAAGTCAGCTTGACGCTGAAGATGAACTCTGGATTCAAATTTGCGTTTCGCCGGTTGACGATAGCTGGCAGAAAAAAGGCGTTGGTTATGTTAATGCGATAAGAGCTGGCCGTGATCCCAGCGAGCCGCTTTGGAAAAGTTTAGCCAAAGGTGTTTTTGGGGTGGCAAAAGTTGTTACTGCGCCGGCAAGCCAGCCCGGAGCGGAAAAAGCTGCTGATTTATCCGGTCCACTGCAGTTAGCGCTCAAGGGGATTGAAGCCAAAACAACAAAGCTTGGGTTTCGTACAGTAGTGCGGATAGTTTCGATCTCAAATAATTATTCTAAGGCTAAGCAGCATTTGAGCGAAGTCGTGGCTGCCTTTAAACAGTTTAATATTGTCAACATGAACGGTTTTTCAGCTGGCTTGACTATGGAAGGTCAAACAGCCCTCGACCTTTATCGTTCTCGTGGTCTTGGTTCACGACCGTATATTTTAAACATTGAAGAGCTGGCTTCTATATATCATTTGCCCGGGGTAACTGTTATCACACCATCGATGGATTGGGCCGGTTCAAGAAAGGGAGAACCACCGCAGGATCTGCCTCTTCTTGACGAAATACCAGCGGAAGAGGCATCGGTTTTGGGAATAACGAACTTTAGAAACGAGGAGAAACAGTTTGGTATTAAAATTCGCGACAGACTACTTCATCTTTATGCCATCGGTAAAACCGGTACCGGTAAATCCACCTTTTTGGGCGGTATGATTATAGATGACATAATGAAGGGCAGGGGAGTGGCGGTGGTTGATCCCCACGGCGATCTGATAAACGACGTTTTGGACTATGTGCCCGAAGAGAGGATAGACGATGTAATATATTTTTCCCCAGCCGATCGTGATTATCCAATAGGGTTTAATCTCTTTGAAAATGTTGATCCCGAATATAAGAATATTGTTGCTTCCGGCATTGTAGGGATTTTCAAGAAAATATTCGGCGAATCCTGGGGGCCGCGGCTGGAGTATATTTTGCGAAACGTTGTCCTGGGGCTTTTGGATTACCCCGGAGCGACTCTTCTTGACATCCTTAAGGTTCTTTCTGACGCTAAATACAGAAGGGGAGTGATCGAAAAAATTAGCGACCCGGTAATTAAAGACTTTTTCTTAAGTGAGTTTGAGCGATATGATCAGAGATTTAGGCAGGAGGCAATTGCGCCAATTCAAAACAAAGTCGGTCAGTTTCTGTCCTCGACAATTATCAGAAATATCGTTGGCCAGGAGAAGAGCACGGTTGATATGAGACAGGCGATGGACGCTAAAAAAATACTCCTGCTAGATTTGTCGATCGGAAAAATAGGGGAGGACAACAGCGCCCTTTTGGGGGCAATGCTTATCACAAAAATCCAGATGGCGGCAATAGGACGGGCTGATTTGAAGAAAGAACAAAGAGTCTCGTTTTATTTGTACGTTGACGAGTTCCAGAACTTTGCGACAGATTCTTTTGCTGTTATTTTATCCGAAGCAAGAAAGTACGGCCTAGCGCTTACGGTTACGAACCAGTATATTGCTCAAATGCCGGAAAAGGTTGCCAGCGCTGTATTTGGCAATGTCGGCACCCTTGTTACCTTTAGAGTTGGAGCTCAAGATGCCGACTTTTTAAACCGTGAGTTTGTGCCCGTCTTTGAGCCTGCCGATTTGACTAATCTGAATAACTTTAATATCTACGTCAAAATGGCTATTGACGGGGTGACGAGCACGCCATTTTCAGCAAGAACTCTGCTTACCACCTATGAACCGACGGGGAATGTCCAAAAAATAATAGAACAGTCGAGAGTTAAATATTCTAAGCCAAGGCTTGAAGTGGAAGGCGTTATTACCCAGAAGACTCTGGCCAATCAGCCTTCAGTTGAGGAGTTAAGAGGAACAATTGGTAGGGGTGCTAGGGCGGATAATAAGGGAAGAGAGAAACCGGATTTTTTAGAAAAGGAGAAGCTTGGTGTGAGAGAAGAGGCTGCCCCGAGCAAAGAGAGGGAGAACAATGGTTTACCGGAAAAACTTCAGAACGTGAAGGAGGCGGAAGACTATGATATTAAGAGATGGTATTTCTTGAATAGGACTGATTTTCGTGAGGTCGCGGGCCGCAGCGAAAACGGCACAGCTAGGGAAGAAGCGCAAAAAACGAAAATAGAAGAGAACATAAAGGCGACGCCCGCTCGGTCAGAGTCGAAAGAGAGAGGGAGTTAGCAGAGGGGCTTCGCAAAATAAATAGGGAATAGCAAAACCGAGTGCTATATTGTGCGACATTGTTCTAGGGTTAGTCCTAGTTAGTATCGGGTGAGATTGTTATCGGTGGTTATTAATGTCGGACTAAAAGGGGGCTAATAAAAGGCGAAATTCAGCGGGGAATAATCGGAGATAAAACAAGCGATAAGAGCTGAAAACAAGCCCTGAGAGGCCCTGTAAAGTGATAGATCCAAGCGAGTGAAGTGAAGATCGAGCAATAGAGTATGAACAAAAGTCCTGTGGGTTTGATTAATGGCAAAAACTAGTGCTTGAACTAGTGCTTGAGGGTATAAGACTAGTAATGATAAGAGGCCTGTAGACCATCTGCGCGGCATATAGTCGCACAATATATCTTTTACGACAAACTTTCGATTTTGTCGTAAAAGATCCCAGAATTATACAACATTAAAAATGTCGCATAATTCTGCTCGAATTTAATAATTTATTTTGACTATTTTTGACTATTATTGTATGATCTATCGCCCCTCAAAGCACTAAATGATGCTAGATTCTGTAGTTTTAAAATTTAATAAAGATAAACATTTTTAAATGAGATTTTGCCTGGATTAAAGTTGTTTTTAAAGCATCATTTGGAGCGTTTTTTAACCTGTAAAAGGCGCTGTAGTGGCTCCAGACGCGTTTTTTTAAAAAAGACGATAAAAGCATCGCCTAAACATCTAGTTTCACGCCCGTGATTTTTGTAATTAAAAAATTCTGTTTAATTTCGCGATTTAATAAAAAAATCCGCGAAAAACTGCGGTTGAAAAACTAAAATAGTTAATCCCGAATTTCCTGTTTAATTAGACGCTAATTTAGTCCTATTTAGTTCTCGTCTAGCCTATTTTCATTATTATTTCGGCTTAATTTTTGAAAAAAATCCTTACCACTCCCCCACCCTGATATGTAGGCTAGCCTTCACTTTTCTTTTTATTTTGCGTTTCAAACCAAGTTACTAAAAGCGGTGAGGCAACAAAGATTGAGCTGTAAGTTCCTAACGCGATTCCGATTGTCAGAAGAAAGATAAATGGCTTTATTGTTGATCCACCCAAAATCAGCATAGAGATTAAAACAAGAATAGCCGTTAAAGAGGTATTTAATGAGCGCGCGATGGTCTGATTGATGCTTGAATTTACATTTTCCGGAAAAGACTTTTGGGGGTTTTTGATTACATTCTCTCTTATTCGGTCAAAAACGACGATTGTGTCGTGAGTTGAAAAACCAAGAATTGTTAAAACAGCTACAACCACCATACTGTCGAGTTCATAACCGGCGATTTTCCCTACTATAAAATAGATGGCCAGTGACGCCACTAGGTCGTGAAATAAAGTTATAATTGCAACAGTTCCAAAACTCCAGGCCGAGACGGTTCTCGGTACTGATCGAAATGCGTAGGCGATGTAAAAAATGATTAGGATTGCCGCTATAGCAACACCGATAATTGCCTTTCTCGTCAGATCTTTTCCTACCGAAGAACCGATTGAGTTGTGTCGCAAAATATTTACCTCAGGTAAAGACTTCTTTAGTTCGTCTTCGAATTGCCTGTAATCTTGGTTCTCAGTTATCTTTGTCCTGATGATATACTGATTGTCGCCCGAATCTTGAATGAGCGCTTCTTGGCTGTAAAACTTGCCAACCTTTTCTCTCAGGTTGGAAATCTCGATTTTATCCTTTGGCTTTATTTCGACCAAAGTTCCCCCGGTAAAATCCATGCCCAAAGGAATTTTGAAAATAAAAATAAGAGGTATGGCAATGATAAATGCTGCGAGAGAGAAAATTAACCAAAATTTTCGGTATGGAATTATTCTCATGTTGGTTTATTTTTAATAAATAGTCTAAGGATATTTCTTGTCACAATTATTGCCGTGAACATCGAGACTATAATTCCAATGGCTAGTGTTAAAGCAAATCCTTTGACCGTACCCGAGCTGAGATAAAACAAGACAACAGCGGTAATTAAAGATGAGATGTTAGAGTCTCTAATACTCGGCCAGGAGCGTGAAAATCCGTTTTCAAGCGCCTGGGAGATCGGAATTCCCTTCTCTTTTTCTTCTTTAAATCTTTCGAAAACAAGAATGTTTGCATCGACCGCAATGCCGATAGAAAAAATGAACCCGGCTATCCCGGCCAAGGTCAGAGTGACAGGAATTAATTTGAAAAGTGCTCCGACGAGTAAAGCATATATTAAGAGAGCAATAATGGCGATCAACCCCAAGAAGCGATAATAAACGATCATAAAAACTGCAACGAGTAACAGTCCGATTAAACCGGCAATAAGACTTTTTTCGATTGCATCTTTGCCCAGCGACGCCCCGATAAAACTTTCCTGCACGAGATTTATTGGAGCGGGCAATGCGCCCTCATTTATTAGTCTGGCGGTTTCTTTTGCCTCTTTTAAGCTTTCTATTCCTTCGATTTGGGCTTTGCCGCCGGCAATTTCGCTTCTGACCGTAGCTTGGTTTATTACTGCGTCGTCTAATTTGGTGATAAGAGGTTTATTGATATTGCGTTTGGTAATTTGCTCGAATTTTTCTCCGCCCTCTTTGGTGAATTCAAGGTAAATTACTGGCGAGACAGCTGAAAAACCCGTGCTTTGTCGATCAGTTCCCGCCTCGGCTTTCTTTACATCAGAACCAGTAAGATCCGTTTCCTTCTCGTTATTATTTTCGTCGAGTTCATAAAATTTTAACTGGGCGGTTTTACCAATTATTCTCTTTGCTTCTTCTATATCTTTTATGCCGGGTAATTCGACAATTATCCCAGGCCTATCACCAATTTTGATTCCTTGGACTTTAGGTTCAGCTACCCCTAGATCGTCAACCCGTCGGGATATTATGTCAATTGCTTCTTCCTGGGCTTTAGTAGGAACCTTGTCACCTAGCTTTGCAGTGTCAATTTCGTAAGTTAATTGGACGCCGCCCTGAAGATCGAGGCCGAGACGAGTTTTGAGTTCTTTACCAAAATAATCTGGTCCTTTCGGATAGACAACACTTCCGGCAAAAACCACCAATATTAATATAACGAGGATTGCGATAAGATTATTTTTCATTCTAAGAGAGGATTTTAAGTGAAATATATCTTTTAGTCAAGGTTTTCTAAAAACTGATTTATGGCAATTGCCGCTTTGGCGCCTTCGCCTGCGGCAACTACGATTTGTTTTGCTGGCACGTCGGTTATATCGCCAGCCGCAAAAATTCCCCTCTGACTGGTTTGATTAGTTTTGGGATCAATGATAATTTCCTTCTCTTCGTTTAGGTTTACAATTTGGGCGAAGGTTTCAGAGTTAGGGATCCAGCCGATTTCGATGAAAATCATTTGACATTCAAGCATGCTTTCATTTCCGTTTCTGTTTTTAATTCTAACCCCAGAGAGAGTTTTATTATCCGTTAGTAACCTGACAAGCGTTGTTTGAGGCAGGATTTCTATCTTTTTGTCTGACTCTATCTGCTCAATCCGTACTTTTTCCCCGGATAATTTCTCATTAATGTTTACTAAATAGACCCTATCCGCAACTTTGCTCAAGATTTGGGTTGCCTCGACTGCGGAGTTTCCCCCGCCGACGACCACTGCTTTTTTGCCTTTGGCAAACGGGCCGTCACAGGTCGCGCAGTAGCTCACGCCTTTGCCGGTAAGCTCGCCTTCTCCGTCAAGCCCGAGTTTGCGGTGTCTTTTCCCGGTAGCAATCAGAACGGATTTGGCTCGGTAAGTTTTGTCGTTGCCCTTTATCTCGAATGATCCGCTCGCCTCGCTGAGGCTTTCTATTTTAACGCCCTCTTCAATCTGAGTTGATTTAAGCTTCAGGACTTGGGATTTGATTTTTGAGATTAGATCCGCTCCGTTAATAGACTCAAATCCGGGATAGTTTTCAATCGTGCCGGCGATCGCGGTTTGTCCTCCAATCGTATCTGCCAGAAGGAGTGCTTTTCTTTGGTAGCGTCCAAGATACAGCGCGCCGGATAAAGCAGCTACTCCACCACCGATGATAATGCAGTCATATTCGCTCATTTAGGTTTTAGTTTTATTTTTCGATCATTGCCCCAAAATAGATCACTTGCTCGACTAATCGGCACGAGTAGGCCCATTCATTATCATACCATGCCACAACTTTAGCTAGAGTGTTATCGACTACTTGGGTAAGTGACAGGTCGACTATTGAAGAATGGGGGTTACCGATTATGTCGGAGGAGACAATTGGGTCAGAGGTATAGGTGACAATTCCTCTCCAGCGTGGGTCTTCGCATTCATCCATGATTGTTCGGTTTATTTCTTCAACGGTTGTTGAGCGAGCTAAAAGCATTGTTACGTCAGATATCGAGCCCACCGGGACGGGCACCCTGATTGAAAGACCGTCAAATTTGTCCTTGATCTCCGGCACCGTCAGTGCTGCGGCGATTGCTGCGCCTGTTGTAGTAGGCACGATATTTATGGATGCAGAGCGAGCACGGCGCAGATCTCGGTGGGGTCCGTCTACCAGCATCTGGTCCGCAGTAAAGGCATGGACTGTCGTCATCAGCGATTTTTCAATCCCGAATTTTTTTTGCATGATTGCCATAATCGGCGCAATACAGTTTGTTGTGCAGGAGGCATTAGAAATGACGTCCTCACTCTTTGTGAGTTTATCCATGTTAACGCCCATAATATAAGTTCCGACTTCCCCTTCCTTAGCCGGGGCGGAGATGATCACTTTTTTTGCTCCAGCTTTAAGGTGGGCGCTGGCATCTTCTTTGTTTGTAAATCGTCCGGTTGACTCGATCACAACATCTATATCAAGTTCTCGCCAGGGCAGTTTCGCGGGCTCTGGTTCGCTTAAGGTGCCGATTGGTACGCCGTCAACGTCTATTTCTCCTTTAAAAGCTTTTTCGTGGGTTTTGTCAGACCAGCCTACCTTATTTTCAAGAATTCCATAGACCGAGTCGTATTTTAGAAGGTGTGCTAAGGACTTAGGGTCTGTTAGGTCGTTTACGGCGACAAGCTCTAGATCGTCCCTTTTTATTTCCCCAAGGCGATACTTATCGAACAACGCTCTGGCTGTCTGGCGGCCGATACGGCCGAACCCATTGATCGCCATCCTAATGCTTTTTTTCGCCCCGGTTTCTTCCTTCTCTTCTTCCATGTCCCCTCACTTGTTATATTTATTATTTTACTGGTGTTTTTGCCGGTCTGTCGTGCAGGACCGCGATAATATTTTCAGCGACGCATTCTGCCATTGCTTCTCTTGCTTCGTGGGTTGCACTGGCGATATGAGGCGTAAAGACAATATTGTCGAGTTCGAGCAGTTTAGCCACGGGGTTTGGCTCGAATTCAAAAACGTCTATCCCCGCGGCAAATATTTTTTTGTCCTCAAGCGCTTCGGCTAAGGCATGTTCATCAACTATTGGTCCTCTTGCAGTGTTGACTAATATTGCATTCTTCTTCATTATTTTGAATTGTTCGTGGCCAATAAGATGCTTTGTTGAGGGCAGGAGCGGGACGTGAATGGAAACGAAGTCGCTGTGCTCAAGCAGATGATTTAAAGAGGCATAATCAGCCTGGAGCGTTCTTTCGATCTCCTCGTTTCTATTGATATCGTGATAGAGAATTTTCATCCCGAAACCGTGATAAGCTATTTGAGCCAGAGCCGATCCGATTCGTCCAATACCTATAATCCCCAATGTCTTGCTGGCGATCTCCGGACCCAGAAGAAGTTCCGCTTCCCATCTTTTATATTTCTTGTCACGGACGTATTGATCGCCCTCGACAATCCTTCTGGCGCAACAGATCATCAAGGCCATAGCATGTTCGGCTACTGCCTGGGTCATAACTTCGGGTGTGTTGGTAACGACTATATTTTTTGCCTTTGCCGCGTTGACGTCAATATTGTCATAACCAACAGCGTAATTAGCAATTATTTTAAGATTTGAGCCGAGCGATTCAATTACATCGGCACTTATTTTGTCGGTTAAAAGAGTTACTAGGGCGTCACACTCTCTCGCTCTTTCTATTAATTCATCCCGAGGCAAAACCCTATCTTCGCTGTTCATCTCAACCTCAAACGACTTGTATTCCGAAAGCATTTTGAGGCCCTTCTCGTCTATCTTTCTTGAGATAAATATTTTCTTTTTTTCCATTCTCTCTCCTTAGATTTGGGCTATTTTTAGGGACTTCAGTTTATTGGCGCGGTTTTCAATTTCCGACCGGCTTAAAAGTCCTTTGTTTGCTCCTAGAGATTCAACGACGCTCGCTGAATTAACCATACCCCATTTAGCTGATTGTTCAAGCGAGGAGGTCATAATTAATCCTCCTATAAAGCCGGCGGAGAAGCTATCGCCTGCTCCGGTTGAATCAAGCAGGTCGCTCGGAGCAATTCCGATATGATAATTTTCGTTTCCTAGGGCAAAATAGGCGCCGTTTCTGCCGTCGGTGATGACGGCTATTTTTGTTCCGAGCGAGAGCATTTTTTTAAGCTGGTTGGCTATCTTATTCTCTCCGGTGATTAATTCGGCTTCCGACTTGTTTAAAATAAGGGCGGTTGCGACCCTGGCTAAAGGCAGAAATATCTCGAAGTTTTTTAGCTCCCACGATCCGGGGTTAATCGCTAATTTCACTCCCCGGCTGACTTGCTCTAAAACCTTACGATTTAAGGCCTCTATTCCTTTATTAGCTGAGGCGAAGTAGATCCAGTCTGATTTTGTTAAACCTAGTCCTCGGTAATCTCTCGGTCCGTGATAGGACAAGATAGTTCTTTCCTTCTTATATAAGATAATTGAAGATCTGTTTGTCTGCCCCTGCCTTTTAATTTGAGACGTGTTTATCTCCCCTTCTTTTAAAAACTGAATTATTTCGTCTGCTATCAGGTCATCACCGACGATTCCGGAGATAGTGGTCTTTAGTCCTAACCTAGAGAAACCGACGGCGGTGTTTAAAGCGCTCCCGCCGCAACCCACGGACAATTCTTTAACCGGTATTTTCTCTCCGTACTTGAGAGCAATCTCGCAGCTTTGATGACGTATGTCACAAAGAAGCTCCGCCTGCGACTCGTCAATCTCAAGAATCGTGTCTTGGGTTAAATCCCCAATAGTTTGGATAGATTTAGTATCCATAAGTTCATTTTACCACAGCTGGGCGCGTTACAGGATAGAACAAAACTCTACTTCAAACGGCGCGAAAGATAGTGTTGCATATTCTCCGCCCTGAAGAGTTGGAACTTGGATGTGAATCGTTGAAGGATATTTTTTAACCCACCTTAATCGGTGCAAATGGCCGCTGATATGATATCGAGGTGCGTTCTCATATTTTCTGTCGATCATTGCTTTTAACGGTGGCCCGTGAGTGATTAAAATAGCGCCTTTGATATCAGCACCGTTTATTTTTATTGGTTCCTCGGTTAAAGATACCCCAAAAACTCTCTCGCCCTCTAAATTTCTTGATACTAAGTGGCTGTTGTATTGTGATTTGCGCATCCTCTCTTGAATCTCTTCGGAGTCGGAGTTACCCCAGATTAAAAAACCCTGAAGCCTGCTGTCTTCTAAAATCTTGAAAAATCTATCCAAGAAGCCTGTTTCTCCGAAGCTGGTGATGTCCCCCGAACAGATTAAAGCTTGGGGCTTTTCCCTGTCAATTATTTTTTTTAGATATAGCAGAGTTTTTTCTTGGCCGTGGAGATCGCTAATTAAGATCGTCTTCACTTTCCGAGTTCAGAGTTTATGATGCTTTCAATATTACTTGGATCGTCAATATACTTCTCATTAATGTATACGCTAGGTGTTCCGCCGAGCCCTAATTGCTTGGCAGTTTCGTCATCTCCCGCAACTGCTGATTTGGCGGCGTCGCTGTTTAGGTCTGATTTGAATTGATTTATATTTAATTTGATTTTGTTTGCCATGTCGATTACCTCGCTCTCAGTCGGGTCTTCGTCCGCCCCGAAAAGTTCATCGTTCATTTCTTTAAACTTTCCTTGTTTATTAGCTGCTTCGGCTGCCCGGTGAAGGATATCGGCTTGGGGGTGGATGAGAAATGTTCTCGACGTCAGAGAAACAGTGTCGGGATTTGCGTCAAGGATCTCATTTAATTTTTCGTGAAGAGTTTTGCAATAAGGGCAAAGATAGTCGGAAAAGATAACTATCTTGACCTTGGCGCTTTCGTTGCCAATTCTAGGGGCGCCGGCGCGATTTACGAGCGCCGGATCTTCTGAAACGTCTGCGCTCGTCTCGCCCTCGTTGTTGGTTGGTGTCTGAGGCGGGGTTGAAATTATGATTCCGCCCAAAACTAAACCGATTATAGCAATTGCGATAATAAAAGTTGTTCCGCTTCCCTTCATTTTATCTCCCAGGTAGTGAAAATTTGATTGTTTTTCTCTGAAAAACTTTAAACACCCAAACTGACACTACCATTATATTTTATATTTATCTTTTTCTTAGCAATTCCAAAATGCTACATTCAGCATTTATCAAATTTCTACTACCTGGCTCCTGTTTTTATTAATAATACCGATAACTTCTTTAACAGCCTCATCAAGCTTATCTTGTCTGTTGGCGACCATATGGTCGCAGATTTTACTTTTTTTCACCTCTATTTCGGCAATTTTCAGCCTTTTTTTAATGTTCTCCGGCGAATCTTGTCCTCTTAGTATAAGCCGTTTTTTTAAATCCGCAAGTTCAGCCCAGAGAAAGATGGAAATCACATTGTTAAATTTTTCCTTGAAATCCTTGACCCCATTTACATCTACTTCCATAATCACATCTTTCCCTTTTGCTAAAATGTCATCAACTTCCTTCCATGGTGTTCCATACCAGTCTCCATTGAAAAAATTACTTTCGATTATCTCATTTAAGCTATCTAACCTCTCAAACTCTTTTTTTGATAAGAAAACTCTCCCCTTTTCCGGTTTTTTTTCGCCGGCCCTGACCGGCCTAGTATTTGCCGTTCTTGCCCTTTTAATGTTTTTGACGTTTTTTAAAATTTCATTAATTACCGTTTCTTTCCCGCTTCCCCCGGCGCCCGAAACCGTGAATATCTTCGGATACTTTTTATTGACAATTACCGCGTTAATTATCTTCAGGGCTTTTCTGGCGCTATTCCAAGTTAGCCTCTCAAGCGCTTTGTAAAATGTTAGAAATTCATAAGATTCAAACTCGACTTCTTCAAGCGTTATTTTCTGACTTCCAACCTCAAGGGCAAAAACGTATTCTTTATATTTCTTACCCGGCCCAGACATGAACGTAAAACTATGTTTGGCGTTTATAAAATTATAAAAATGTTTTATCCCTATTTCTTCGTTCGTTTCGCGCAGAGCAGCTTCGATAATTTTTTCACCCGAAACCGAATCGCCAACATGTCCGGTTAACGGCTGAAAAACGTCGGCACCACTTCTTTTGGCAATAAAATATAGCGGCCTTCCGCTTTCGATTTTGTATGGAATTACTTGAATTTTTTTTATCATTATTATTTGCTGAGCAAGACCTCTTCTCCCGCTTTAATGCCAAGCTCCTCCCAGAATCCTCTTAGGTCGATCAATCTATGATTGTGCATCGAGCCGACACAGGTGCACGGGATATCGTAAACCCTAACCTTAATTTGCTTGTCGTTAATCCTTATTTTTTGCTCACCCGGCTCGAATTCTTTCCAGAGCTTTTTAGGTGCCACTAAATACTTATCGATATCGGTATATTCGTTAAATGGCTTGCCGTGTACTCTTAATTTTACCCCGCCAGAAACATGATTGGTACCGCTTACCTTTTTCTCGAGACGCCTGCGTTTTCCAACGGGATTTATCATCTCTAAAGACCGGGGTTTGTTTTAACCCCTAGGGCATATAATATGATTAGAACTATGATTGATGCAAACAGAAACACGCCGGCAATGATGGCGGATATCTGGCTTTGTTGTGGAGCTTGTTTCTTCGCTGTTATTTTGCTGGTCTTAGTTTACCGACTAGATGGCTTATAAGAGCTCCGAGAGCAATTAGGTAGATTAGGAATTTTACAATCGGGCCGATATACGGGATCCAACCGATGATAGCTAGCGCTACCGCTCCAAAGACACAGCCTACCCAGTCTGCTTGAGTCGTTTTGGATTTGTTTATTAGTCTGTTCAGGTAGGTTCCGGTAATTACTGCCGATAAGGCATAGGCGATAATTAAGGCCGCAGCGTATACGGCTAGCAGCGACAGCCCAAGAATTCCACCGATAACAGTTATAAACAGAATTATTGCGATTATCGGAACGACAATTAAAGCGACAAACCCTTGCCAGAGAGGCTTGGCCGGTGATTTTATTGCCTCTTCAACCGTGGTTCTTACAAACCCCGGAGCTAGATATGTTAATACGATAGCGAAAACTATTACTGCGAGCAGGGAAGCGATAAGGTTATACCAGCCCGACGAAGTTGCCAGGGCTTTAAATCCGGTTTTTGCTTCCGGGACATCCTTTCTTTCAACAGCGCCGGTGATCTTTGCTTTATCGCTAATTTTTGCTTCCTTCGCTGAATAGTAAGTCAGCTTACCCGCGACGACTGTTTTTTCACCGATAGTTATATTGTCAGAGTGGATTTCAAGGTCACGGCCTACGGAAGCGTTAATGACAGCGCTGGCGGCGTATATTTTAATCGCCCCATTTACGTTCCCGCCGACCGTTACTAAGTTACCAAATGCGATTAAATCTCCTTCGATTATAGTTCCTTCCGGGATCGTTACTGTGGCGCCGAAGAGGATAACATCACCCCCTGCTTTGCCCTCGAAAGTTACCGATGAGCCAAATGCTCTGACACTATTGCCGATGTCTGTTCCCACTTTGATAGTGTTCCCGGCGACGAAAAGGCTTTGCTCTACCGGCTTTGAAATGTCGATTGAATTCGCGAAGGCGACTAAATCACCCTTTGTCTCTGCAATTGTTGAGATCGAACTGGCAAAAAGGTAGACGTTTTTTGCTGCCTCGCTGACGCTTAGGGTCTCGCCCGTTCTTATTTCGGCAGCCTGGGCGGCAACAGGAAAAATAAGGAGCATAAATACAAGGGCACATAGTTTTTTAATCATAACACCTCCTCAAAATACTTATTCTTTTGCTTTTAAGCTATCACATTATTTTCTTCTGTCAATAAGATTTGCTCTGTTAGATAAAACCGTTTTTTGCTTTACCGCTTTGCGCCTTTCGACTAAAATGATTTTGGAGTTAAAGAGGAGAAGAAAATGAAAATTAAAGTTGATCGAGAGATGTGTATCGGTTGTATGACCTGCGTTAATTTATGTGAAACCTGTTTTGAAATGATTGACGGCAAGAGCAGCCCCAAAAAAGATTGCCAGCTAAGTGATTGTAATTTGCAAGAGGTTGTCGGAAGCTGCCCGGTTGGGGCAATAGAAATTAAAGAAGACTCAAATTAAAGTTTTTTAGGTTCTTAAATACAGTGGGATTATTTCTTGCCGCTCTAGCAACTAAGACACCATCAAGATTTCTAATTTTTGATTTTATATCCTCTGCCGAGCGGATGTCGCCACTTCCTAGAACAATTAAATCGGGGAGCGCCTTTTTGACTTTGTAGATTATCTCCCAATCCGCCTTGTCTTTGAATTTTTGGTTTAGTGTTCTTCCGTGAATTGCTATTGCAGCCGCCCCGGCGCTTTGAGCTGTCTTAGCGAAATTTATCGTGTCAGCTACTTTTTTTGATACAAGCCTTATTTTAATACTCAAAGGTGTCCCTTTAAGGGAGGATGTAACTTTTTTAATAATTTTAATGGCCGCTTCCGGTTTTTTAAGCTGAACTGCCCCAAAACCTTGTTTCACCGCTTTTTCTGCGGCACATCCGAAATTAATATCAATTCCGTCAGGAGAGAATTTTTGTTCGATTGTTCTTGCCGCTCTCGCCATATTTTTGGCGTTGGACCCAAAGATTTGAATAACAATCGGCCTTTCTTTTGGGCCAAAACTGGCCATCTTGAGTGCTTTCGGAACATTGCGTATGATCGCTTCGGAGGCAATCATCTCCGAATAAACAAGGTCAGCCCCTGATTGTCTGGCTTTCTTTCTGAAGGCGGAGTTGGTGACACTGTGCATTGGGGCTAGGCCGATAATAGGTTTTTTGAGCTTTTGCCAGAAATTTTTCATTTTAATTGGAGGAGGGGCCGTTTTGCTATGCGGCCCCCGTTAGGTTCTCGCCCGGCGCTTTCGTGCTGCACTTGCTGCCTCGGTTGCTTTCTTTTGGCCTCGCCGGCGGCTGCTTGCAGTCGAGGGCGTGTCTTGGGTATTCCGCTTACGGTGTTTCCATGCTTCAAGCAGCCTGTGTGCGAGCTGAATCTTCTGCCGAAGCTCCTCTTGGTACTCCTCCGGCAGCTTCGGGCTGCGCAGCGCGTCTGCCTCAACCCCTGCCTCATCCGTTTGACCGAGCACGACAGCTAGGTCGTGGGAATAGATGTAGATGAAAGCGCGTAGTGCCTCCGCTACACCCATAGGCGGGCTTTCGAAGCGCGCGTCGCGCAGTTTGTCACTTAGAAATCCAGCCGCCCCGGGAGAGAACCCGCATTCTCGGATGAGCTTTTCGGCAAGCTCTCCGAGTGTTGTTGTCCGGCTCATTGTGATCACCCCCCTGGCCAGACTGGGGTAAAAGTATCACATTGGGAGTTAGGACTCAATAGACTTCAGTTTTTTTAAAATCCGTCTTAGTTCTCGCGGCAGAGTGTCTTCAATTTCGATTATCTCACGGCGGGGGTAATTTCTGAATCTAAGACGCGAGGCATGGAGAAATTGCCTTTTTAAGCCGAGTTCGGCAGAGATTCGTCTTGACGGCTTGGTAAAATATTTATTATCGCCAATTACAGGACAACCTTCATGCTTCATGTGGATTCTGATTTGGTGTTTGCGCCCGGTTAGGATTTTAACATCCAGAAGTGTCAAAACCTGATTTTTATAAGTGTAATATCTCAATACCTTATATTTAGTAGCCGAAAACTTTTTTTCCTGTTCGTCTAGGGCAAAATCAATTAAACTGACTTTTTGTTTCTCTCTGTCTTTCGGGTCGCGATAAACCAAAGCATTTATCTCCCCCTCCTCAAACGGTGGTTTGCCGAAGACTAAGGCGATGTAGTGTTTTTCGATTTTTCGGTTCTTAAACTGGCTTTGAAAATATTCAAGCGCTTTCGGAGTCTTGGCTAGGATTAACAGCCCAGAGGTGTCTTTGTCGAGCCGGTGGATAATTCCCTCTCTTGTTTTTGTTTTCCAGGCGAGGTTCTGAATTTCGGGGTATTTTTTCCAAAACCAGTCGCGGACCGTATGCTTTTCTTTGCCAGCACCGGAGTGAACAGATATCCCGATTAGTTTTGAAATAACCAAGTACTCTTTCGATTCAAGCAAGACTTTGATTGCCATACTTGAAAAATACCTTATCGTGATTTATATTTCAATCAGCCAAGCTCCTTGAAAGGAGAAATAGGGATGGGAATACCGATCGTTGCCTGTGACGTTGACGATGTTTTAGCGGACTGGGCCAGGGGTCTCCACCAGGTAGCTTGCGAGATCCTTGGGGTCACAGTCCCGCTCTTTGAGGACTGTCACCGCCTCGACTTTTCCTTGAACTTCGGCGTGACAAGGAAGATAATCCTTGAGATCGCCCAAGAAACAAACCTAAGGTATCCTATTTTGGACCTACCCTATGTTGAGGGCGCTAGGGAGGCTCTCGAGAGTCTTGAGGGAAGGTTCGAGCTGGCCCTTGTTACCGGTCGCCCC
>JAOUGE010000019.1 GCA_029865605.1 Candidatus Berkelbacteria bacterium
GACATTATCGGCCCCAAAAGACTCTATTTAATCGGCCTTTCTTTATTTGGGCTGACTTCGCTAGCACTCGGGTTTGTTAATGACGCACCGTTTTTAATTGCTATTAGGGCTTTGCAGGGCTTGGGAACGGCGATTTTATACACGATGCCGATGTCAATTATTGCCCATCTCTGGAAAGAGAGAGAAAAAGCATTTGCCGTAACTGCTTCCTTTTTTGCTGCCGGAATGTTGGTTGGTCCTCTAATTGGGGGATTTCTTACCGGTCTGAATTTCGGTAATTTTCACGGCTGGCACTTGATCTTTCTGTTAAACGTTCCTTTCATAATTTTCGGCATAATTGTCGCGGCGAAGTTTATTCCAAAGATTGAAACGTCGAAATTCAAAATCGATTTTTTGAGCGTTTTCTTACTCTTGGCGGGTTTGGCTATGATTATTCTGTCTCTTTCGATAATCAGTAAGTGGTATATCTTGGCTGGACTATTTATTCTGTTGCTGCTTTACCTTTATGAAAGAAAAATTGAGTACCCGCTTTTGGATTTTGGTTTATTTAAGAATAAGACATTTGCCGCCTTTAATATTGTTAGCGCTATGGCTATGGTAACGATAATCGGGATGAGCTTTGTTTTGACTTTTTACCTGCAAGATATTTTGGGATGGAGTTCGATGCAGGCCGGTTTAGCTTTCTTGCCGGTTCCGGCAGTTACCGGAATCGTTGCGGCTTTAAGTGGCAAAATGAAAAATTGGAAGGTGGGAGCGCTTTTAACCAGCGGATTGATTTTGGCAGGAATCTTACTTTTAGCCCGAGTCAACCCGGCGGTTTCCTATTATAAGCTTATCTTGCCGGCGATTATTTTGATCTCCGCTGGCAGTGGCATTTTAATGACGGTTGGCTTTGCTGCTATTATCGGTTCTGCGCCGACGGAGAAATCCGGCGGCGCTTCGGGGATTCTAAATACCCTGCAGCAGCTCGGCAGCCTAGTGGGCATTGCCTGGTTGCCGGCATTGCATTAGAATATAATCTGGCCTTTTATGTCTTGTCGGTTGCGGCGATAATTGGTTTTATTGCTGCGTTTTTTGTAAAGAATAAAAGTATAATCAAAATCTAATACAATTAGGAGAGATATTATGGAGAAACCCAAGACTCCGAACATCCAGGAGATAATGGCCGATTATAATAAAGCTGTTAAGTTTTTTCATGAAACGCCGGCAGAAGCTTGGGAAGCGCTTGGTCAGAAAACCGCTCTGTCGGTTTTTGCCGAAACCGCTAAAAATATTCCCGCTTACCAGGAGTTTTTGAAGTTGCAGAAATTTAGGCCAGTAGAAATAAAATCAATTGAAGATCTTTCCAAAATCCCTATTGTCGACAAGTACAATTATATTCAGGTCTATGGTTTTAATGAGGTCAATACAGTTAAAGCTGGGCAAAATCTGTATAGTATTTCGTTGAGTTCGGGCACGATTGACGAACCAACAATCTGGCCTCGCTATTATCAGTATGAGGAGTTTCTGCCATTGGCCTTTGACCTTTTCATGAGGTTATATTGGCAAATTGATAAGAAATCAACATTATTAGTTAATGCTTATGCTTTGGGTCCCTGGATGGGTGGCTTTTCCGTCCATTCAGCGATAAGACCTCTAACCCAAAAGTATAAACTTACGTTAGCTACCCCTGGGGCTGATGTTGATTCGATTATCTACACGGTCGTTAAGCTTTCAAAATATTATGATCAAACCATAATTTTTTCTTACGCAACGTTTGCACGAACCATCCTTGATCGTCTAGAGGACGCGGGTATTAATATAAGAAAGTTAAACCTAAGGATGTTTCTTGCCGGTGAGGGGCATACTGTTGAGTGGCGGCAATATATTAACAAACTTGCTACTGGCGATCCGGAAAACCTTACCGCTATCATTGATGGTTATGGCGTTACTGACACTGGCCTTTCTGGGCAGGGTTCGCCTTTAACAAATTTGATACGCGATTTGGCCAACAAAGACGAAGGATTGCGCGAAGATTTATTTGGTAAAACCGACAGTGTGCCGTCTCTCTTTCAATATAATACCGGCGTTTATTATATTGAGGAATATAATGGCGAGGTGGTAGTCACGACAAAAAGTACTACACCGTTAGTGAGATATAACGTTCACGATCGCGGAGGGGTAATTAAGTTTCGCGAAATGGAAGAAATTTTGAATAAACACAACTATGATTACAAGAAGTTGCTTCGCAAAAAAGGATTGTCGGAGGATATCGTTTGGCAGCAACCGTTAGTTTACTGTTTCGGAAGGGGAGACGATACGGTAATCGTAGGTGGTGCAAATGTTTATCCCGAGCAAATTGCTCCTGTTCTGTTTAGCGGTAATATAAAAGACGTGCACAGTTTTAAGTTGGCTGCTGATTTTGACAAGGAACAGCACCAGATATTTTATATCTTATTAGAACTTAAAGGTGGTGTCACCTATAGTGAAAGAGAGATAATGAGAAAGAAGAAAAAATATCATGCTTTGATAGTAAGACATTTATTAAATGTAAGCTTAGATTACAAGGGTGTTTATCGCGACGATATGAAGTCAGCAGATCCAGTTATAGAAATATTCGAAAATGGGACAGGTCCTTTCGAGGAAGATAGTCGGAGAACAAAACCCCGTCTCGTATTGCCGCAGAAATAGGATTGGTAACAAAAATTCTGACTGCGGAGATGGCATTGTAACAAGATATAATTAGACCAATGTTCAAAATACCTTCATGAAAAAAAATGAAATCCAGCACGTTAATTCTCATAATGAGTGGGATCCGCTCGAAGAAGTTATAGTTGGTACTCTCGACGGTGCAACGATACCGGAGTGGCACATTCAGCTAGAATCTACAATGCCAAAAAAATTTTGGAATTTCTATAAAAAAAATGGTGGCAGACCATTTCCGGAGGAACAGATCAGGGCAGGCAAAAGAGATTTGAATGATTTTATAAAAATATTGGAGAGTGAAGGCGTAACAGCTAGAAGACCCGATCCGATAGATTTTTCCCGGCCTATTTCAACTCCTGACTGGACTGCGAGGGGTGGGTTATATGCTGCTATGCCAAGAGATGTCCTCCTGGTGATAGGAAATGAAATTATTGAGGCGCCGATGGCTTGGAGATCTAGATATTTTGAATCCTTTGCATATCGTAGTCTTATAAAAGAGTATTTTAAAAAAGGTGCGGGGTGGACAGCCGTGCCAAAACCACAGATGAATGATAGTTTATATAATTATAATTACACAGAACCGAAGGAAGAAGAAAAAAGATATTCAATTACAGAATTTGAGCCAGTATTTGATGCCGCTGATTTTATAAAATGTGGTCGAGATATATTTGTTCAGAAAAGTAACTGCACAAACCAATTTGGCATTGATTGGCTGGAAAGGCATCTGGGTAATGAATACACGATTCATGTTCTAGAGGTGAGCGATACGCATCCAATGCACATAGATGCTACTTTCATGCCTTTGGCACCGGGAAAGCTACTTATTAATAAAGAAAGATTAAAAAAAATTCCTGGCATGTTCAAAAATTGGGACATCTTTGAAGCGCCACCCTCCTGCTTGCCTGATAGCCACTGTCTTTATATGACTAGTAAATGGATTAATATGAATGTGTTGATGTTGGATGAAAAGAGAGTGATGGTTGAGAAGAGTGAGGAGAGGATAATAAAGTCATTTAAAAACTGGGGATTTAAACCAATTTTATGCAATTTCCGTAATTTCAATACTTTTGGTGGTTCATTCCATTGCGTGACTGTGGATATTAGGAGACGAGGAGAGTTGAAATCCTACTTCTAGGAGGGGCATTTGCAGACAATTTTTATTACTCTAACCGGCATAATTGTTCTATTAAGCCTATTTTTAGGGATTAAAGTATATAATGCTGGTAAAGCGGAAAGGGTAAACAGATCATTCGGATTATTTACAATAATATTTTCGATTTGGATTATTTTTGATTTTCTGGCTTATCAGATATCTCTGACTGGTCACCAACTGCTTATTAATAGAATTGTATTTGCTGATATTATTCTCCTCGTACTATTTTTAACGTGGTTTGTCCATATCTTTCCCAGGTCAATTTTTGAAGTACCAAAAATTTTAAAATATTTAATAATAGCGTGGACCGTTCTCATAGTATTTCTTGCATTATTTACAGATAAAATAGTGAAGTCTGTCTCAATAGAAAGCTGGGGCTCAAATGTTATTACCGGCGATTATTTCTTCGTATTCGTAATTTATGTGTCATTGCTGGCGATTATTCCAATAGTTGTATTAATTACTAAATTGATTAAGTTTAATGATTTAGAAAAGAAACAAATAAAATATATCCTGTATGGAATTGCGACCTTAACAATTTTTAATTTATTATTTAATCTGCTAATTCCGTCAATTACAAAAAATTTCGAGTTTGCACGATTCGGAACTTATTCAGCAATATTTTTTGTCGCGTTTACTGCTTACGCAATTCTGAAAACTCACCTTTTTAATCTCCGAATTATTTTAACCGAAACTGCGGCGGTAATTATCGATGTTATCCTGGCGGTTCAAGTATTTACCTCCCATTCGGTTCTTGAAGCTTTGCTTAGAGCATTGCTCGCAATTCTTGTTTATTATGGTAGCTATCTTTTGGTGAAATCAGTTCGTGAGGAAATCAAGCGTCGCGAGGAGCTACAAGAGCTTAGCGACGAACTTAAAATCGCCAATCAAAAACTCCAGGCGATTGATGCGATGAAGACGGAATTTGTGAGCATGGCTTCGCACGAATTGCTCACTCCAATCTCGGCAATCGAAGGTTATCTCTCAATGATGCTTGACGAGAAGATGGTAAAGATTGACGATCCGAAGGCGATCGAATATATGAACCGCGTTTACAAATCCGCCAAACGGCTGGCACGCCTCGTTGCCGACCTTCTTAATGTCTCGCGCATTGAAGAGGGACGGCTTCTGGTTGAGAAGCAGGATATCGAACTTGAGGAAACTATTACCAGCGTCATCAACGAACTTAAATTTAAGGCGGAGGGGGCCAAAGTTTCTCTTGAAAGTGAAATTTCAGATGAAGCGAAGGTTAAAGTTTACGCCGATCCGGACAAAATTAAGGAAGTTATCATAAACCTTGTTGGAAACTCAATTAAATATAGTCACGAAGGGGGCCACGTTAAAGTAAAAGCCGGATTTTTGCCGATAGCAGAGATCCTGGAAAGTGTTAAGACGATGGAGAATATCTGTGCCGAGGAAAATAAAGATGTATCCGGGGAGGGCAGCATCCATTCGGCAATTCATGAAAAATACCGCGAGCCGGTGGGGGATAGGCAGCTTGTAATTTCCGTTCAAGATGACGGCGTCGGTATTGAGAAATGTGATGTTGGCAGACTTTTCAAAAAGTTCTCGCGGGTTGGAGACTGGTCGACGCAGGAAACGCCGGGCACTGGCCTCGGCCTTTATATCTCAAGATCCTTGGTTGAGATGCACCACGGCCGCATTTGGGCTGAGTCGGACGGTAAAGATAAGGGCTCGACCTTTTGTTTCTCTCTGCCGCTTTTTGAGACAAAGGAACAAGTGGTTAAGCTTGACGGTGAAGTTCCTAAAGCCAAAGATGCTAAGCCTCTCGCCAAATCGGCGGTGGGGAATTAATTGCCCATAAAATTTGACAAGGGTGGAGATTCTGGGAAAATTTAAATAAGACTAAAGAGGGTAAATATGGCGGGAAAAGTACTTATAGTGGATGACGACATAACTCTGCGGGATATGTATGCAGAGCGGCTCAAGGCTGAGGGGTTTGAGGCCGAGATAGCCGGAAACGGCGACGAGGGAATTGAAAAAGCGAAATCAACCCAACCCGATGTAATTTTGCTCGATATTATGATGCCTAAAACCAACGGTTTTAATGCACTTGAAGAGCTAAAACGGGATGAGGCAACTAAGAATATTCCGGTGATTATGCTAACTGCTCTTATTCAGAATGAAAATAAGGCTCGTAG
>JAOUGE010000020.1 GCA_029865605.1 Candidatus Berkelbacteria bacterium
GGTGGTTATTTCAAAGTTTATGCAGCGCCTGGTAAAAGCCAGTGCTGATGCTGCGGACTTGGCCTCTTCGGGCGCAATTGCCGGAATTGTAAAGTGGGCGATTTTGATTTTCGGCTTTGTGATTGCCTTGAATCAATTGGGCATTGCCATTGTTCTGATTCAGCAGATTATTGTTGGCATAATAGCCATGATTGCCATTGCGGGTGGTTTGGCGTTCGGCTTGGGCGGCAAGGACCTAGCAGGCAGGATTCTGGAGAGAATCAGGCAGGATTTAAGCGAAAAATAGGTCAATTTTCTATCAACTATTGACACGTGATTTTTTACCATTTATAATGGTAGTGTTATTAACTTATATGAAAAAAAACCAAAAACAATTTATAAAAAAGAGCGGTTGAGTAGACCTGTATTTTTCGTACGCGATTCATTGCAACCGCTCAAAAGCGGTTTTTAAAATCCCAGAACTTTAAAAATTGAATATGTAAGCAAGTAAAATAGCATTTAATCGAGCAAATTAAATCAAAATTAAATTAAGTAGTAGTGTCTATAAATTGCCAGCTATATTAAGCAGGTTATATAAGGGTGTATGGTGGATGCCTTGACACTAGAAGGCGAAGAAGGACGTGGTGTAACTGCGATAAGCCTCGGGGAGGTGTGTAGCAACCTAAAATCCGGGGATGTCCGAATGGGGAAACCCAATATAGTGATAAACTATATTATCCCGATCTTAAAAATCGGGAAGCGAACTCGGCGAAGTAAAACATTTCAGTAGCCGGAGGAAAAGAGAAAAAATTTATTCCCCTAGTAGTGGCGAGCGAAAAGGGAATAGCCCAAACCACGTAAAAATTACGCAAGTAATTTAACGTGGGGTAGTAAGATGATGATGTCGGGAGTTTACCCGCCTTTGGCGGGCAGGTCCCGAGGAGTGGATACAAAACTAAGGCTTCCTTAGTTGAAAGCGGCTGGAAAGCCCTACCAGAGAAGGTAATAGTCCTGTAAGCAAAAAGGGTCTTATACTCCTAGTCATTAATCTTGAGTACCTCGACGGCATAAAGCGTCGTGGGAATCATCCTGAACTATCTAGGAAAGGCTAAATACTTCTAGTGATCGATAGTGAACTAGTACCGTGAGGGAAAGGTGAAAAGTAGCCCGGTGAGGGCGGTGAAATAGTACCTGAAATCATACACTTACAAAGAGTCGGAGTCCCGCCTCGGCGGGATGACGGCGTGCTTTTTGCAGAACGAGCCAACGAGTTTCCGCTTATCCTTTGTCTAAGTTCGAAAAGAACGGAGGCATAGCGAAAGCAAGTCTTAACAGGGCGATTCTCCGGCCTTGCGGTTGGAGGAGGTTAGGCGGAAGACCCGAAGCCAAGCGAGCTACCCATGGCCAGGATGAACTCCGATGAAAATCGGGGGGAGGTCCGGACCCACCGGCCGTGCAATACCGGGGGATGAGCTGTGGGTCGTAGTGAAAAGCTAATCGAGCTTGGTAATAGCTGGTTCTCCTCGAAATATGTTTAGGCATAGCCTTCCGTCAAAACTCTCGGAGGTAGAGCACTGGATGAATTGAGATGGTTTTACCTACTCGTTCAACCAAACTCCGAATGCCGAGAGGTGTGGGCGGAGGAGTAAGAACGTGGGGGCTAAGCTCCACGCTCAAAAGGGAAACAGCCCGGACCGTAATCTAAGGTCCCCAAACTAAGTTAAGTGGAAAAAGAAGTGTTTTGTCTTATACAGATGGGATGTTAGCTTAGAAGTAGCTATCATTTAAAGAGTGTGTAACAACTCACCATTCTATGTTTACTATGACGAAGCGCGCTGAAAATGTAACGGGGCTCAAACTTAGTACCGAAGATACGGATTTTTTCTGACTTTTGTCAGAAAGAGTGGTAGAGGAGCATTTTTTGCGCAGCGAAGTTCTGTCGTGAGGCAGGATGGAGCGCAAAGAAGAGAGAATGTTGGCATGAGTAACCGCAAATCCGATGAGAAATCGGATCACCGAAAGCCCAAGGATTCCTTGGCAATGGAAATCAGCCAAGGGTTAGGCGGACCTAAGGCAAACCCGAAAGGGGTAGTCGATGGCCAGTCGGTTAATATTCCGACCCCTCATTCATTTTTTGATGAGATGACGGAATTTAGTAATTTGAGCATGTTATGGATTCGTGTTGTTGGCTTGAGAATTTTTACCAGGCAAATCCGGTAATATCACTTCAAGAGCTGACAAAAGCTTCGACCTCGGTCGGAGTGATTCAAATGAGCAGATTCCCAAGAAAAATCTCTAAAATTAAATTTGAGTGAGTCCGTACCGCAAACCGACACAGGTGGGCAAGGCGAGAAGCCTAAGGTGAACGGGTTAACCCTCGTTAAGGAACTCGGCAAAATAACGGCCGTAAGTTCGCAATAAGGCCTGCCCCGATTTATCGGGGCCGCAGTAAAAGATCCCTAGCGACTGTTTACTAAAAACACAGGTCCCTGCTAACTCGCAAGAGGATGTATAGGGGCTGACACTTGACCAGTGCTGGAAGGTTAACGGTGGGGGTTGTTTCGATTTATCGGAACAGCTCACTGCCCGAAGCCCCAGTGAACGTCGGCGATAACTATAATCGTCCTAAGGTACCGAAATTCCTTGGCATGTAAGTTATGTCCTGCAGGAAAAGTGTAACGACTGGGGAACTGTCTCAACGAGGAGCCCGGTGAAAATGCAATGTCAGTGAAGATGCTGACTACCTGCGACAAGACGAAAAGACCCCAGGAGCTTTACTATAACTTAGTATTGTTTTAAGGTTTTTGATGCGTAGCGTAGACGGGAGGATTTGAAGTTCCGCTCTCGGGCGGAATGGATCCGACAATGAAACACCGTTCTTTAAAAACTTTAAAACTAACCCCTCATCATAGAGAGGAACAGTGCTAGGCGGGTAGTTTTAGTGGGGCGCTAGCCTCCTAAAGAGTAACGGAGGCGTTTATCAAGGTCGACTAGCTCCGGATGGAAATCGGAGTGATAGTGTAAAGGCAAAAGTCGGCTTTACTGCAAGACTGACAGGTCGCGCAGTTGCGAAAGCAGAACTTAGTGAACCGCTGGTTCTTTATAGAAAGGCCAAAGATCATCGGACAAAAGCTACCCTGGGGATAACAGGCTGGTAGGCGCTGAGCGTCCATAGCGACGCGTCTGTTCGGCACCTCGATGTCGGCTCATCTCATCCTGGAGGTGAAGAAGCTTCCAAGGGTTTGGCTGTTCGCCAATTAAAGAGGTACGTGAGCTGGGTTTAAACCGTCGTGAGACAGGTTGGACTCCTATCTGTCGTAGGCGTAGATACTTGAGAGAACTTGGTGATAGTACGAGAGGACCTCACTGAACAAACCTCTGGTGTATCAGTTGTCCTGCCAAGGGCATTGCTGAGTAGCTATGTTTGGTCGAGATAAACGCTGAAAGCATCTAAGCGTGAAGCTCATCTCGAGATTAAGTATCATAGATTCCTTGAAGACTACAAGGTTGATAGGCTTCAGGTGTAAGTCCAGCAATGGATTTAGCCGAGAAGTACTAATAAATCATTTGCCTGTTTAATACGGCTGGCAATTCGTAGACATTACACTAGCAAAAAAAATTATTTACAAAGACACGTGTTGATTTTGTTGAAACAAAATCACACTCTATCTCGGCCGACTGCTGTCGGCCTGCGATGCGGTCTTTTTAAAATAATTTTATTTGCAGATATAAAAATTGCGGTCATTGTAAGGGGGTTATACTGCGGGTGATCCACCTGATCCCATTCCGAACTCAGAAGTGAAATCCCTTTAGGCCGATGGTAGCAGATTTTTCTGCAAGAGTAGGTGACTCCCTTACAATGCCCGCAATTTATATAAGAACCCCGCAGTTTTGCGGGGTTTTTGTTTGTTTTAAAATTTGATATAATTAAATCAATGTCTCACTATTTTAAGAAACAAATCACCATCGTTTTGATTTTTGTTTTAATTCTGGCAATAATCGGAGCCGCAGTTTATTTTTTGACCAGACCTTCCGGGCCGACCTGTTCTGACGGGATTAAAAATCAGGGCGAGGAAGATGTTGATTGCGGCGGGCCTTGCAAAAAATGCAAGGAAATTGAAGATTTGAAAGTTATTTCAAAAAAATTCATCCCGACCACTGAAAACAATTTTGACCTCGTGGCTGTGGTTGGAAATCCGAATATTGACTGGGGAGCCAGGTTGGCCAGTTATGTCTTTGAGCTTTATGACGGAGCCAGCCAGCTAATCGGTTCAGTCAAGGGCACAACTTATTTTTTGCCTCAGGAAACAAAATATATTGTTGAGCAGAGATTTTATTCGGAAAAAACAATCGTTGAAGCCAGACTTATGCTCAGCGATGTTTCTTGGGAAAAATTGAGCCAGATAAATGATTTGGAATTAAAAGTAAAGAATACCGATTATCAGATACTGGAGGATGGCAGCAGCGAGTTTATTGGCGTAATGGAAAACAAAAGCAGTTATGATTTGGATAAAATAGAAATTGTCGGAATTTTATTTGATAATAATGGTGAAATTGCTGCTGCCGGAAAAACTTTTTTGAACACGGTTATGAGAAACGAGAACAGGGAATTCAGTTTTTTCTGGCCGTATCCGATTGCCGTCCAAATCAAATCTTTTATTGCCAAAACCTATACAAATGTTTTTTTGAACGATAATTTTATCAAGATTCACGGCGAGCCAAAAGATTTTGAGGAATAAATATGTTTGTCTATTTTCTTAAAAAACTCGACTGGACATTGATAATCAGCGTTTTTTTACTGACTGCAATCGGTCTTTTATCGATTTTCAGCACTTCTTTTTATCGCGATAAAACTTTTTTTTACAAACAAGCCGCTTTTATAATCGTCGGCTTTTTTTTGGTGCTGGCTTTCGCTTTTTTGGATTACCGCTTTTTCAGAAATCATCCTACTTTTTTGCTGGCTTTATATTTTTTGAGCGTTTTGCTTTTGGTAGTGGTTTTATTTTTTGGGAAAATAAGAGGTGCGGCCAGCTGGTTTAATCTCGGGTTTTTTAATTTTGAGCCGGTGGAGTTCGCAAAATTGGTGATGATTTTGATTTTCGCCCAATATTTTTCTCTGCGCCATATTGAACTTTACCGGATAATCCATATTATAATTTCCGGAGCTTACACTGTTTTGGTCGTCGGTCTGGTTTTTCTCCAGCCCGATTTAGGCTCGGCAGCGGTTTTGATATTTTTGTGGCTGGGAGTGATGATTGTTGCCGGAATTAAATTAAGGCATATTTTGCTTTTGTTTTTAATCGGCGCGATTTTATTCGCAATCGCCTGGTTTGCCGTTTTGAAGCCCTATCAAAAAGGAAGAGTCAGCAGTTTTTTGAATCCCTACCTTGACCCCAAAGGCAGTGGCTACCACAGAATCCAGGCATTAATTGCCATTGGCTCAGGGCAGCTGTTGGGAAGGGGATTGGGGCAGGGTCCTCAGTCGCAGTTGAATTTTTTGCCCGAACAGCACACTGATTTTATATTTGCCAGCATTGCCGAGGAATGGGGGTTTGTCGGCTTGATGATTATTTTTATTTGCTATTTCCTTTTGCTGTTCAGGATTATAAAAATCGCCATCAATGGGGAGAATAATTTTGCCAGATTGTTTTGCGTGGGCGCGGCAATTGTTTTTATATTTCACATTTCCGTAAATATCGGCATGAATCTCGGGCTTTTGCCGATTGCCGGCATTTCTCTGCCATTTGTTTCTTACGGCGGAAGCAACTTGCTGATTAATTTTATTATTT
>JAOUGE010000021.1 GCA_029865605.1 Candidatus Berkelbacteria bacterium
TTTCAACGTTTCAATCTTTGGAATAAACTTCGCCGCGACGATTATGCCGAAAATTATGAAAGGAACGTTTAACAGGAAGATCAAGTGCCAGCCGTGAAAATTACCGAAATTCAAACCGGTAAGAAATCCCCCAATTAGAGGACCAACCAACATTCCGGCAGCAAAAAAGGAAGCAGTTACAGCAAATGCTTTTTCTCTCTCTTTCCAAAGATGGGCAATAATTGACATCGGCATCGTGTATAAAATCGCTGTTCCCAAGCCCTGCAAAGCCCTAATAGCAATTAAAAGCGGCGCGTCATTAATAAACCCGAGAGCCAGCGAAGTCAGCCCGAATAAAGAAAGGCCGATTAAATAAAGTTTTTTGGGGCCGATTATGTCGCCGACTTTCCCCATAAAAATAAGAGCGCCGACTAAGACTAAAGTATAAGAATTCGGAATCCATTGAGCCAGGACAATCGGAATATCGAGATTCTTAGTAATCGTCGGAAGTGCAATATTAACACCGGTAGCATCTATAGCACCCAACAAATCAGCCAATGCTAAACCAATCAGAATAATTACTAAATGTTTATTTTTCATTTGGAGTCAATTCTGAGTCGGGATCAAAAAGAACGTAATCCGGCGCAACCTTCACGGGTAGTCCAAGTGCTATCCGTTTTGCGGCAATTACCGCTAGGGCAGAAAGTGTATAAGACGCCGAAACCGGCTGCGGATAGTGGGGCCTCTTACCACTGGCTACTTCCACTGCAACACTCTGAACGTAGGGAGGCATAATTTCGACGAAAAACTCAACAAATTTCGAAAAGGCCTCCTCTTGGTCCACTCTTTCAAGCGGCGTCTCAGGGTTTAATCCAATCATTTTCTCATACGAAATTGAATCGGGTGTAAATATCTGCACCATTGCCCCCCACCCAACGTCTGTGGGCTGGATGATAGTCTTGTGCTCTTTTTGCGCCGCGCGATGAAGTGCTATCACTGCTTGAGCTGAATCCGGATCAATAGAATCAATTATAATATCCGCTTTATGAACAAGCCTTTTCGCATTTTTAATATCAACAAAAACATGGTGGTTTTTAACCTCTGCGTGAGGATTAATATGTCTTATCTTCTTTGCCAGAGCCGTAACTTTATAGCTTCCGACATCTCGGGAGCTGTAACCCTGCCTATTAATATTTGATAGTTCGACTCTGTCGCCGTCAACCAAAACAAATTTCTCAAAGCCCAGCCGAGCGGCAGAAATAGCAATCAGCGACCCGACTCCGCACCCGGCAATAAGAAGAGTCGTTTCATCAATTTTTTCCTGCTCTGCCTCTGTTAAAAGACCTAGATTTCGTGAATGATGCTCTAGGTGAAATCTCTTTTTTTCTTCCAAGTCAGGATTCTTCATATACCACCTCTGGTTAATGCTATCCACATTTTTAACAAAACACCAAAGCATGTCAAACCCAATGACCCAATAATCCTCATTCCTTATCATTTTACCGTAAATTGCGAGACTTATGAAGTATGATATCGAGACAGCACTTGAACCACTAAGATTGACATTTTAATAAAAAATGCTATTATTTCCAGAGCCGTGCACACTGAAAGTGAGGTTACTGCGATGAAGCTGCGGGACGTGGCCCAGGTTCTGGTCGCATCAGCATTGGGTATTGGAGCCTTCTTGTACCTATGCCCCTGCTCACTCCGCTCCACCAGAACCCCGAGTCAATCCTCGGGGCTGAACCGGCAGCGTGGAGCGCCCTCTTCGTCGAGGCCGGTCTGCTGCTCCTCGGCCTTGTTCTGCTGGCTGGGAGCTGGCTGATCACCGGCACAATCTACTCCCCCCGCTTCCTGTTCAACGCCGCGATAGCCTTCGCGGCGGTCTGCCTTCTGCTCGCCACAGCAGAGGGGGCATGCAAGACAGGCATGCTCCTCTTCGCGGGCTGCTCCGCTCCAACCTTTCTGGCGTTCTCTCTGAACGTCAGGCAGTGGTTGGACGAGAGCAGACGAGCTGGGCCGTACCTCCTGGCCGGTAACTTCGTGGTCCCCTTGGTCACAATCAGGGGATTGCTCTACGGGCAGTAAACCGCCCGAACGAGCGCAAGTTTCCTGGCCGCCCCGTACGGGGCGGCCAGAATCATTTTTAGGCAGAATTCCAAAAAACAAGAGCGCCCGCTAACAAAAACAAAAAGAGGCCTACGAAACTTATAAGCTAATAGCTCATTCGTACTAGAGAAGCCGACGCCTCAAGCCTCCGGTTCACTCTTTAGCACTACCTCCGGCAGTCACGCTATAGATACGATATAGAGCGGCGACACCAACAATAGTGTAAACAACACGGCTAATGGTTGCCATATCACCGAAGAGTGCCGCAACCAAATCCCATTTAAAGACGCCGACTAAGCCCCAGTTCAAGGCTCCGATGATTGCCAAAATAAAGCAGATCCAATCTAAAGTTCCCATCTTTTTCACTTAAACCACCTCCTCTCTTATAAAGATGATATCATTTTTACAAGAAAATTTTAAATTTAAAATTTTCAATTTTTAAATAAAGGCAAATCAGGTAAAATATAAGTATGATCAAAAAGTCAGCGACAAAAAAAGACCTAATCAGACAGCTTGCCCCAAAAACCGGACTAGAAAAAGAAAAGGTTAGAAGAATTATCGATCTCTATTTCGAGGAGATAAAGTCGGCATTACTTTCGGGGAAACAGGTCAGACTAGTTGGCTTTGGCGTGTTTGATATAACCAACTGGAGAACGCCGGAAATTTACGACATAAATACCAAGAAAAAAGTAGCAATGCAGGTCAAGACAGTCAAGTTTAAACCCTCGAAAATATTTAAGAAAAAAATTCTATAGTAAATCTAAAACGACACTAAGCACTATACAGCTCGCTTATTCTCTCAATCTTTAGAGCATGACCGGTTCTTTCATCTACTTCCACGACAACCGCGTTGATATGTGATGGCCCTTCAGCTAATTCGAACTCAAGTGGGAGAGCGGTTTTAAATCTCTTAATTGAACTCTCCGGTTTTATACCAATTACCGAATCGTGCGGGCCGCAAAAGCCGACATCAGAAATATAAGCTGTCCCGCCGGGTAATATCTCCTCATCAGCGGTTTGGACGTGGGTATGAGTACCCAAAACGGCTGAAACTCTACCGTCCAAGTATCGGCCGAAAGCTTGTTGTTCACTCGTTGCCTCAGCATGAAAATCAACTATAATTATTTTTTCCTTCCTGCCTTCCAGAAGCTCATCTACGATCGTGAATGGGCTATCCAAACCTTCAACGGTCCAGATCCTGCCAATAAAGTTCGCCACCAAAACATCTTGCCCCTTGACCTTTAATTCTTTCCAACCCTTGCCAGGGCAGGCTTTCGGATAATTATGAGGCCGAAGAAGCTGGCTGTTTCCTTTACTCAAAACCTCAAAGGCTTCTTTTTGATCCCAGATGTGATCGCCGCAAGTCAAAACGTCAACTCCCGCATCAAGCATTTCTCTGCATTTATCCGCCGTCGGACCGCGACCGGAGGCTAAATTATCAGCGTCAGCAATTACCAAATCAGGCCGTATCTCGTCTTTTTTTTCCTCCAGAAACCGCTTAACCGCCGTTCTGCCCGGCCGACCGACTATGTCACCGAAGAATAAAATCTTTATCATTGGCCCCACCATCCCCAGCTCCGCTGGCCTACCGCTTTCAACTTCCAACTATTTTGCATACTCTTCGGCCCTCACTTCCCTGATTACGTTGACCTTAATCATCCCCGGATACTGCAGATCCTGCTCAATTTTTTTGGCAATATCCTTGGCGAGTTTTATCGCCTCCAGGTCGGAAATCTCCTCAGGTTTAACAATAATCCTTACTTCGCGGCCGGCCTGAACGGCAAAACTCTTGTCAACACCCTCAAAAGCATTAGCCACATTTTCGAGATCTTTCAACCTTTGAACATAATTCTCAAGCGTTTCCCGACGTGCCCCCGGCCGGCTTCCAGAGATTGCGTCAGCGGCTTTAACCAAAATCGCTTCGACTGTTCGAGGCTCAACATCTTCGTGGTGAGCCATAACCGCATGGATAACATCTTCAGAGATGCCGTATTTGCGGGCAATTTCGGCTGAAAGATGATGATGAGAGCCCTGAACTTCGTGAGAAACAGCCTTGCCAATATCATGCAATAGTCCCGCTTTTTTGACGATATTAATATCCGCTCTGACCTCCGCCGCCAAAAGTGCGGCAATATTGGCCACCTCGATTGAGTGGGCTAGAACATTTTGGCCATAAGATGTTCTAAACTTCAGATTACCGATAATCTTAACTAAATCCTGATGCAGGCCGTGAACTCCAAGGTCAAAAACAGCTTTTTCCCCCGCTTCGCGGGTCTCCTTCTTAATATCAGCTTGTGCCTTGGCGACAACCTCCTCTATCCGAGACGGCTGAATCCTGCCGTCGGCGATCAATCTTTCCAGTGCGATCTTAGCGATATGACGTCTTATCGGATCAAAAGAGGATAAAAGTACAGTGTCCGGAGTCTCGTCAATAATCAGGTCAACACCAGTTGCACGTTCGAAAGCTTGGATATTACGACCCTCTTTACCGATAATCCTCCCTTTCATTTCTTCTGAAGGGATATGAATTGAGAAAGTGGTGTGCTCGGCGGTAAATTCACTTGATATGCGATCGATTGCCGCAGATATTACCTTTTTAGCTTCATCTTCCGAGTGTTCGCGAAGGAGTTCTTTCATCTCGCGAACCTTTTTGATTATCTCATCCTTATAGTCTTTTTCGATCTCGCGAATCAGCTGATCTCTGGCTTCGCCAGCCCTAAGGCGCGAAACCTTTTCGAGCTCTTTGATCTTTGCCTCTCGAGTTCTACTTAGTTCCGCTTCAATTTTAGAGAGCTCCTGGCTCCTTATCTCAAGGCTCTTTTTTTCATCCTCAACCTTCTCAAGCCGCGTTGAAACAGCCTCCTCGCGGCGAACGAGAGATTTCTCTCTTTCAGTTAGGTCCTTTAGCTTCTCTTCCTTTTCTTTTTCTGCCTGTTCCTTAATCTTCAGGGCCTCATTTTTAGCATCAAGAATTAGCTCTTTTACCTTCGTTTCCGATTCTTTTTGCTTCTTGCCATAAGTCAGGTGGCGCAACAGGAAGCCCAGACCAGCACCCAAAACAAGGGCTCCAGCACCAACCAAAATTGGTACCAACATCATTAATTCCTTTCATATTGAGCAATAAATTTATTAAAACCATCTGCGCCCTATTTTACACAAATACGAAAGAAAAACAAGGGTTATAAGGTTGACTTAAGGTCAAGAAAATGATATATAAACGGCAGTCGTCACTTGACATTACGCGTTACTTCACAGAGAAAGGGGGCCTCACCTTGGCCCGGCTGTCCATCAGCAGCGCCTCTGCCGGTTTCGACAGTAGCAAGGCAGCCAGCATCGCCGGTCTGCTGGGAACCGAAACCGGCTATGACATCGGGGTCGAGGTGCAAGTTCCCCAAAACAGCACGCTCGACAAGCTGCGCAAAGGGACGCATGGTGTAAGAGTCTGCTCAATCCACGCACCTTTCATGCTCTTCCCTGCGTGGCACGACCTCGGCAAGCAGTTTGAGAAGTGGGTGTGGACAGTAAAGCTTGCGAGCCTCAGACAGGCTTGCAT
>JAOUGE010000004.1 GCA_029865605.1 Candidatus Berkelbacteria bacterium
AGCATCACAAACTTGTTGATGAAGGTTCAACAGAAAGAAAAATCGTGCTTTTGAGCGAGCTAGAGGGTTGGTTGTTAGGATAGGGGGAACGCTTCGCAAGTAGGTCCCCTTATCCTAACATTAAACGGCAGGCTTTAGCCCTGCCAAAATGGGCGGGTTTTAAGCCGCAGATAAGATCTTTTTGTTGTAATTATCAATCGCGGCGCGGAGGGCCTGGTCGCCGAGGACACTGCAGTGGATTTTGCGTTTTGGCAGGCCGCCGAGTTTTTTAGTTATTTGTAGAGGCGTGATTTTGTAGGCCTGATTGATTGTTTTGCCGATTGCCATTTCCGAGAGAACACTAGTTGAGGCGATTGCCGAGGCGCAGCCGAAGGTTTTCCACCTTAAATCAGTTATTTTTTTGGTTTTGGGATCGACTTTAATCCAAATTTTCATTAAATCTCCGCAAGCAGGGGAGCCGACCTCGCCCACGGCGTCAAAATCTTTTTCTTTCAAATCATCTGTCATCACATTTTTTGGGTTATAAAAATGCTCCTGGACTTTTTCAGAATATATCCACTCGTAACCCCCTATGTCTTTGACGTCATATTTGCTCATTTGACCGCACTCATCTCTCTTAATTTCTTAACATATTTTTTTGTTGCGCTAATCAGTTTATCAGCATCTTTTTTTGTTGTCGAGCGGCCGAGAGTTACTCTTAAACTACTATGAGCTCTTTCGGCATCATTCGTTATTGCCATAATTACGTGGGAAGGATCGAGGGATGTTGACGAGCAGGCAGAGCCGGTCGAGGTGTAAATTTTTTCTTTGTCCAAATACAAAACCAGCGACTCCCCCTCCACACCTTCAAAACTGATATTAATATTATTCGGAAGCCGCTTTGTCCTGTGGCCATTGAGTTTTGAATTTGGGATTTTAAGCAATTCTTGAATTATATAATCCCTTAATTTCTTTTCACTTTCCCCTTTACCCTTTCCCCTTAGCAGCGATATTGCCGCTGCTAATCCTACAATTGCCGGCACGTTCTCGGTGCCGGAGCGAAGGCCGTTCTCCTGTCCGCCGCCGAAAGTGATTGGCTCAATTTCAACGCCCTTTTTTATATAGAGAACACCGATGCCTTTCGGGCCATAGATTTTTGAGCCGTTGATTGTTAAAAGGTCAACGCCGAGTTTTTTGGCGTCCATTGGTAGGTATCCTGCCGCCTGACATGCATCTGAGTGAAAAAGAATTTTTCGCTTTGCTAAAATCTTAGAAATTTCAGCGATGGGCTGAATCGTGCCGATTTCGTTGTTGGCATACATTATCGAGACCAAAACAGTGTCTTTTCGAAGGGCTTTTTTGAGTCCGTCTAATTTTACGATTCCATCTCTATCTACAGGCAAATAGGTGACATCGAAGTTTTCTTTTTTGAGCTGACGGCAGGCATTCAAAACCGCCGGATGCTCGATTTGTGTTGTAATTATGTGTCCCTTTACCCTTTCCCCTTTTAACTTCAAACTTCTCGCCGTTCCTAGCACGGCGAGATTATCTGATTCCGTTCCTCCTGCAGTAAAGATGATTTCTGATGGTTTGCAGTTTAAAAATTTAGCAATTTGGGCGCGGGATCCGTCAACCGCTTTCTTGGCTTTTAGGGCCGGCAAATACAGGCTTGATGGATTGGCAAAATCAGCATCAAAGTAGGGGAGCATTTTTTTGAGCACCCGTTTATCCGTCGGCGTTGTCGCAGCGTGGTCAAAATAAACAAAGTCTTTAGTCATTAGTCCCCAGCCTCCAGTAATTAGTTAGTTTGGAACTTTGCTAGAACTTCGTCGATTTTGGCAATGCACTCTTTACAGCCTTCGTTTTGCGTGACTTGCCCCGATTTTGGGCGAATCACAGCAACCGGGCGCGAGTAGCGCATCACTTCGTAGACTTCCCCTCCCTCGACATCCTTCATCACGCGCGAAATTTGCGCCTGAAGTTGGTTGATATTGATGGTCTTCATGGGAAGTCCTTTCGAACTGAACCCTTTAGCCCTCAAGCTGAAAACAGGAGAGCCCCTCCTTCTCTACCTTGAACTTGACGTTCTATATAACATTATACATAACAGAAATTTTGTCAACCCCCACACTCTTGGGCGACTGCCGCGTTCTTGTTTTGAAGGCTTTGTCTGTGAGTAAGAAATTAGTATTGCTAGAGATTTCTTTTTAGAGAAAGATGAGCGGCCAGAAAAATATTTGTCGCCCAAAAGTGTGGGGGTCAAGGCCTAGAAAGCCGTTCTGGCGGGGTCAAGCCCTAATGCCCTTTTAACTTTACCCTTTACCCTTTTCACTCTATACTTAACTTATGAACATCGTTGATGTTATAGGTATCATTTTTGTTATTGTGTTTGTTATTTTTGCCTTTAACACCGGTGTTCTACTCGCTGTCACTTCTTTTTCCAGCTTTATCGTGTCAGCTTTTCTTGGCGCTCTGCTTTTGCCCGGATTTCTCGATTTTTTGAAAGATTTGGGTTGGGCGGAAAACGTTTATTCTCCTTTAATCGTTTACTTCGTTGCCCTGGTTGTAGTTTGGATAGGAATTGTTTCCGTCTTTTTCCCCTACATTAGGCGCACCAAAAGCACTGTCTCAAAAGTCTTATCTCCCCCGATCTGGTTTCTCCACGCCCTTTTAATATTTATTTTTCTCTGTACTATTTTGCCCCAATTTACTCTTTCGGCAAAAGTTATCGACTCTGTTGACAAATCTCTCATTTTTTCACTAACAGATAGAATTGGACCGATAAACCGGCTTAAGACATCTAACTTGCAATCTCTTAACCACGCTTTGGCTAAAGCAGTGGTTGTTTCGCAGACTAATACTGAATCAATAAATCTTAACTCGGGCTATAACATCTCCGAGATAAAGCTTTCCAAAAAAGAAGGAGAAGTGATTTATACCCTAATAAATCAAGAGAGAGTAAAGGTCGGTATGAGCTATCTTGAAGAGGATCAAAATCTTGAGCTTTTAGCAGCAAATTACGCTGTTGAAATTGCCCGCAACAGACGCCTTTCTCACGTTGGGTTAAATGGTCTGACTCCCGAGGGCCGCGCCAGAGCTCTGGGAGTAAAGTTTGATTATCTTGGCGAGAATCTGGCTGTGGCGCCTGAAACGGAGATTGCCCATGAGAAACTGTTTCAATCCCCCTCCCACCATAAAAATATCGTTTCGCCGGTTTTTCGGAGAATGGGGGTGGCCGTTTTGGATTTAGGTAGAGCTGGAAAAATTGTTGTTCAAGAGTTTGCTAACTAATTGGAGGCTAATGACATGATACTGGAAGGCAGAGAGCTTGCCTCAAGAATAATAAAAGAATTGGGGGCAGCGCCGCCGCCGCGCAATTGTCTTGCGGTTATTCAGGTCGGAAACGATCCCGTGAGTACTCTTTATGTGGCCAAAAAAAAAGAGATCGCCGATGAGTTGGGCGTTTGCCTTAAACTAGCCAAGCTGCCGGCGACGGCTACTGAAGACAATATCTTGGCTGAAGTTCTCAGCTTGAACGATGATAGCTCGGTTGGCGGTATCCTTGTCCAGATGCCCTTACCCCAAGCCGCTGATCGAAACAAAATCGTCTCTGCAATTGAGCCAAAAAAAGATCCAGATGGCTTTCATTGCCTTTTGAAAAGTGAGAAATTCCACTGCATTCCCCCGACGGTTCTGGCAATAGACGAGATCTTGGATTTCTATCAGATAGAAAAGCGCAACAAGAATATCTTGGTTGTTGGGGGCGGTTTTTTGGTCGGGCGACCTCTGTTCGAGTTCTGGAAGGAAAAAGGTTTCCAAGTTAGTATATTAGAGAAAGACGCAAGTAATTACTCGGAGGAGCTTAAAAGAGCCCAAATAGCGGTGGTTTCGACTGGCGGCGGCGGTAGGTTTAGTTTTCAAGACTTTTCAGCTGGCGCTGTGGTGATAGACGCTTCAACTGTCTCTGACGACGGTAAGTTAAGGGGGGATGTCGAAGTCGAGGGTTGGCCCGATGATCGCCATCTTTGTCCCGTTCCCGGCGGGATTGGGCCGGTGACAGTGGCGATGTTGTTTAAGAATTTTTACGATCTTCAAAATACGCTCACCACTTGACACAAAGACACGCGGTTCTTTTCCCAGCGGAAAAGCCCGCTCTTGAGAGAATTCTCGCGTTCCACCCGCTCGAAGCGGCTCGCTCGTCCCGACAAAGTGTCGGGACACCGGCTCGCTTCGCCTGCGAATGGTCTTTGTTACCAAGTGGTTCGCTCGAAAAGATACGCTTTCCATTTTTCCTGATTTCGTTTAAGATATCTTTGTATGAAAAGCGCAAAATTCGCAAAAACTGTATTTGTTTTGTCACTTGCAGTAGTCGTTCTAGCTTCGGGGACGATCGGTTATTTTTTGGGTAATGGCAGAATTAATTTAAAAGCCGATCTCTCTCAAAGAAGCGGTGACCTGACCGACTCCGACCTGAAGCTTTTTTGGGAAGCATATAACAAACTCAAAGAATCATATCTGGGCTCGATCGATCCCCAAAAATATCTTTATGGAGCAATCGGAGGCGGTTACAGCTCGGTTGGCGACCCCTACACTGTTTTCCTCCCGCCTGAATTGTCGGAGGAATTTGTTAAAGAATTGTCTGGCGATCTGGAGGGGATAGGAATAAAAATCGGGATGCTTGATGGTATGCCGGCGGTGATTGCTCCGCTTGATGATTCCCCGGCGCAAAAAGCCGGACTGAAACCGAAAGACAAAATACTTAAAGTTGATGATACTGAAACTGCGGGCGTCACTTTAGACGAGGTGGTCTCAAAAATCAGGGGTAAGGCCGGAACGAGAGTCAAGATAGTGGTGATGCGCGACGGCGAAGGGGAGACTCGTAGTTTCGAAATCGAACGGGCGAAAATTGATGTTAAAACCGTTGAGCTTGGGTATAAGGGCGATGTCGCGATTATTACTCTTAATGAGTTCGGGTTTGAAACAAAAGATGAATTTCTCAAAGCGGTCCAGCAAGTTTCCGATAAAAATATCTCGAAAGTCATCCTTGATTTAAGAAATAATCCCGGAGGACTCCTAGACGGCGCGGTTGATATCTCGGGGGAGATTTTTTCGCGGGATACATTGGTTGTTATTGAGGAGGGCAAGGGCGAGAAGCGCGAGCTAAAAACTAGCGGTAATGAGACCTTAAAGCAGGTTAAGCTGGCCGTTTTAATTAATGGGGGGACTGCCTCGTCGGCCGAGATTGTCGCTGGCGCCGTCCGCGATCATGGGCGGGGCAAAGTCATCGGTCAAAAAACCTTTGGCAAGGGTACGGTCCAGCAATATGAGGGGTTAACCGGCGGCTCTGCGGCGCGAATCACTGTTGCAAAATGGCTGACCCCAAAGGGCATAAATATCGACAAGAACGGTATCGTTCCCGACATTGAAGTGCCAGAAGCCCAAAATGCTCTTTTTTCCGATAATGACCCTCTGATTAATCGGGCGATTGAGGAACTATCAAAATAATTTGGGCGTTAGCTGAAGGTTTTTATCCCTGTTCGCTTGACAATAATCTTTTTGCTATAATTTAAATAGAAGGAGGGAATAATGCCCGATGTTTTAGGTAATCAACAAACAAATCAACAGGATCCGTCTAGTCTCGACTCAAGCCAAGGTAAATCGCCGCTTGAGGAAGACGCTCTGAATTCTCCGCCAAGTCCTCCGCCTCCGCCCTCTCCTTCAGGACCGGAACCTCCTCCTCCACCTCCAGCTGAGCCAACACCGCCGGCAGCGCCGCCGAGTGAAACTCCGAGCAATCCAAACGGCTCCGTACCCGATACGGAAGAATTTTTAAAAAGTATTTTAGAGGAGAGTCCTCCCGCTCCTGCTTCGCCTGAAGCTCCCGCGCCCGGAGCGCCGCCGCCTGCACCACCTCCACCTCCTCCGTCACCAACTGCGCCGCCAGCGGCGGAGGCTGAAGCTCCGCCCCCACCCCAGACAGGCGAGCCGAAAATAAAAGATAGTGTAAGCGGTTGGGACGATATTATGGCTCCTCCGGAGTCGGCTCAAGTTGGCCAAGCACCCCCACCGAGCGGAGGGGTAAGCCAAGATGTGGTTGGGGCAATGTCGAGTCAGCCGCAAGGCGGCAAGGGGCCCCTTAAGTTAATAATTCTGATCGTTGTCGTTGTTGCTATAGCGATTGGCGGCTATTTTGCCTATACTACTTTCTTCTCAACGTCTTCGCAGCAGCCAACAGAAGAATCTCTCACAACAGCTCCATCTCCTGTGGCTATTCAGACCGGTGACGAGGTTAGGAAAAGTGATTTGGCGAATCTGCAGGAAGCCCTTAAGAATTATTATGCCGGTTCTGGGAGCTATCCGCTGGCTGAGAAGCTGATTCTTTTAGGCAGTGAGGACAATGCCTTGACAACGGCGTTGGTACCAACATATATTGAAAAAATCCCACTCGATCCTGATTATCCCTCCAAGCAGTACGGTTATATCTCTGACGGTAAGACATTTACCCTTTCAGCGATTATGGACTCAAGTGACGATCCCGCGGTAGTTTCAGAGGGCGGCTTGTATCTTTACAAAGTAACCCCGACTACGCTAGTCTCTACTCAAGGAGAAGCAACTGCAGTTTCATCTTCGCCGACATCCGGGGAATTAGAATTCGAGACGGAGTCGGAGCTTGAGTCAGAAGGCTTGAATCTTTAAAAAGAATTTAACTAAAGAGGTAATATGGCTATTGTCTATATTTTGCTAGGTATTGTCGGAGTAATTATTCTCTATATTATTGTTGTATTTAATGGATTGGTGACGCTAAAGACCAGGTGCGAGGAGGCTTGGAGCGACATTGACGTTCAGCTCAAGCGCCGCTATGATCTTATTCCCAATCTCGTCAACACGGTTAAGGGCTATGCCAAACACGAAAAAGAGCTTTTTGAGAAAGTAACTGAAGCCCGCGCGAAAGCGATGGGGGCAAAAGATATCAAGGAGCAGGGCAAAGCGGAAAATATGCTGACCAATGCCTTAAAATCCGTTTTTGCCGTTGCTGAAAATTATCCTAACCTTAAGGCGAACGAGAACTTCTTGCATCTTCAGGGAGAGCTGACAGATACGGAAAACAAAATTGAGGCTTCAAGGCGGTTTTACAACGCTAATGTCAGGGATCTAAATATCAAGATTAAATCATTTCCGAGCAATGTGATCGCCAACACCTTCAAGTTTGAACCTAAGGTTTTGTTTGAAATCGCGGCTTCACAGGCCGAAGCTGCTAAGGAGCCGCCTAAAGTCGAGATGTAGGTTATGAAGAGGATATTAATTATTATTGCCGCGATAGTAATTGTTGGGGGAGTAGCTTATTACGCCTATTCGCGGTATGCCGCTCAAAAGCGCTCCGAAGAACTAGCGGCAGAGTTTACCGAAACCGGCTTTAAGTTGGGCTCGGGCGCTGACGAGAAAGTTGTCGAGAAAATCAATGAACCCCTTAAGATTGACTACGGAGTTAGTATTTACCCGGGCTCAAAAGCGTCGGAAACTCCCTCCGCCTATGTTGAAAACGCGGGAGTCCAATATACTATCGGGACCTTCAGCACCTCGGATTCAGCCGATAAGGTGGTCGCTTACTATCAGAAACAATTCGGTTCCGATGCCCAGACTAACAAAGCGACTTTGGGGGACGTGGTCTATACCGTGATAACAAAGAAAAACATCAACCGGCCGGTGGCGAGCGTTTACAGGGATGGCAAGCTCACCTCCTATATGCTAATTACTTACTAAACTATGAATGTATAAACAAATCTCTTCAAACATACGCTTAACCTGGGGGCTAATGACCCTTTTTTTGATTTTTGTTATAGCTGTCGGCTGGGTTTTTGCCCGCGCTTATAGCGAGCCGATTATTCTTGTTATCGCAGTCTTGGTCGCGGTCGCTCAGTCGCTTGTTTCCTATTATTATTCCGATAAAATCGCTCTTTTCACGACCGGCGCGAAGCAGCCGAAAAGATCGGATTTTTTGGAGCTCTTTAGGGTTGTCGAAAACCTATCCATTGCCTCCGGTTTGCCCCAACCTAAAATCTATGTCATTTCTGATCCGGCACCGAACGCCTTTGCCACTGGGCGCGACCCGAAAAATGCAACTTTAGCCGTGACGACAGGGCTTCTGCAACGCCTTAATAAGACCGAGCTCGAAGGGGTAATCTCTCACGAGATGTCTCATATCGGAAATTATGACATCCGGCTGATGACGGTTGTTGTTGTTTTAGTTGGTGTGATAGCGCTTTTGGCCGATTGGTTTTTGCGAATGCGCTTTTGGGGCTTTCGCGGCAATGATCGCGAAGGCGGCGGCGCGTATTTGGTTTTGATCGGTTTGATTCTGTCGATTTTGGCGCCGATTTCAGCGACTTTGATTCAGCTGGCAATTTCACGACGGCGCGAGTACTTGGCCGACGCAACCGGCGCTTTGATGACCCGCTATCCGGAAGGTCTGGCCAGCGCCCTTGAAAAAATAGCTTTGGAGAAGAGAGAAATGCGTCTTAAAAATCGCGCTACCGCTCATCTTTTTATTGCTGATCCTTATAAGTCCGATAAAAAATCTCAAAAGAGCGAGTCTTGGCTGGCGGTTGCCTTTTCTACGCATCCACCGATTGCCGAGCGCATCCGGCGTTTGCGGGAGATGATAGGACGCTAATTATTTATTTCTGGTTCTAAAATGGGTCGAGGCCGCCTATGGAAGGCGGCCTCGGAATGGGTTCGTTGACGAGAGGCCCTCTGGCGACGCAATGTGCGGCTCGCGCCATGAAGTGGAAGCTAACGCGGCCGGGGCTATAGAACGTCTAGCCCGCCCGCCGCGAAACCTCATCATCAACGAACGATAAAATATACCACTTTTCCTTGAAATTGTCAATACCCTATGACACAATCAGATTAGGCTTGTTATCCTAAATAATATGATCAACAAAACCTGTCGACAGTGTAAAAAAGAATTCGCAGTCGAGGACGACGACCTCTCATTTTACAAAAAAATCTCCCCCACTTTTGCCGGAAAGACCTTTGATATCCCCCCGCCAACCTCGTGTCCGGAGTGTCGTCAGATGCGTCGGCTTGCCTGGCGTAATGAAAGGTCGATTTATAAACGAAAATGCGATAAAACAGGCAGAGAAATCGTCAGCATTTTTTCTCCTGACAAAAAAGATTACACTGTTTACGATCAGCAGATCTGGTGGGGTGACACTTGGGACGCTATGGAATATGGACAGGACTTTGATCCCAACCAGCCGTTTTTTAAGCAATTAGGCCTGCTCAATAAAAAAGTACCTAAGCTCTCTTTAAATAATATAAACACGGTAAATAGCGAGTACGGCAATCACGTGATGGAGATAAAAAACTGCTATATGTCGGTAGTTACTTATTATGGCAGTGAGGACGTGCATTATTCTTACGGGGCATTCACTTGTAAAAACTCCATTGACTTATTCATCAGCGAGAAGTGTGAAAACAGCTATCGCCTTATATATTGTGACAACTGTTATAATTGCCGATATTCTCAACGGCTCAACAATTGCACTGATTGTTATTATTCTATTGATCTGACGGCGTGCTCGAATTGCCTTTTTTGCTCGAACTTAAAGCACAAGGAATACCACATTCACAACAAAAAATATTCTAAAGAAGATTACGAAAAAGAGCTGCAAAAATATGATTTTGGTTCTTGGGAAAAATCAAAGCAATATTGGCAGGAGTTTGTTGAGTTAAAAAATAACTCGATCGTTAAGTTCGCTAACAATGTAAATTGCGATAATTGTTCGGGCGATGATTTGACAAATTGCAAGGATGTGAAGTATTCCTTCAGCCAGAAGAGATCGGAACATTCAAAATACAGTTTGCGAGGGGTAAATGATAAATACTGCTATGACTATATGGGTGGGGACATAGAGTGGGGTTATGAGTTTTTGAGCTCGGGCTATGGCAGCTCTATTTTATTTTGCTATTTAGAAGAAAGGTCGGCAAACTTGGCTTATTGCATAAGCTGCTTTGGCTGCCGAGATTGCTTTGGGTGTGTGGGATTGAAGAATAAACAGTACTGCGTATTTAATAAAGAGTATTCAAAGGAAAGTTACGAAGCTTTTGTAGCAAAAATTATTGAGAGGATGATGGCGGATAAAGAGTGGGGAGAGTTTTATCCCTATCAAATGTCGCCGTTTGGTTTTAACGAGACGCTTGGCTATTCTTATTATCCAATCAAAAAAGAGGAAGCACTAAAGCTTGGCGCCAAGTGGCAGGACGATGATTTCGGTATTAAATTTGATGGTAAATTCTATGAGCCGGAAGACGATATTGAAGAGTATAACAAGAGCCAAGAGAAGCGGGAAGAACTGTTGAATGGCGTATTGAAGTGCGAAGTTTCCGGCAAGCCGTTTAAAATAGTTCCGCAGGAACTTGCATTTTATATGGAACAAAAAGTCCCGATTCCGAGGAAACATTATGACATTAGATACAAAGAAAATTTTGCTCTTCAGAATCCCCGTAAACTCTGGCATCGCCAATGTGTGTGTGAAGAAAAAGGTCACGGTCACGAGGGAAGATGTAAAAACGAATTCGAGACAACATACGCTTCCGACAGACCGGAAAAGGTGTATTGCGAAAAGTGCTACCAGAAATCTGTTATTTAGTTTAGTCTGAATGAAATGAGGGATTACCAAAAGGCGGTCATATGACGAGAAAATGTATCTCATGTAAAAAAAATTTTGAGATTGAGAAAGAAGATTTAGCTTTTTACAAAAAAATTGGCCCTGTTATCAATGAGAAAAAACTCGCAATCGATCCTCCTCGGGAATGTCCATCTTGCCGGGAGATCAGAAGGTGGGCTTATAGAAACCAGAGCTCGCTGTACAAGGCAAAATCTGCCCTCTCCGGGGAAGAAATGATTTCTCTTTACCCTCCTATTACCGAATATACGGTATACAAAGAAAATGAGTGGTGGACGGACAAGTGGGATCCGCTTTCATACGGCCAAGAATATGATTTCTCCAGGCCATTTTTTGAACAGTTTTTCGAACTTCAAAAAAAAGTGCCGAGGCGGGCTCTCCAGCAGGACGGTACTAACGAGAATTGCGAGTTTACTACCTACGGAACCAGTAATAAAAACTGCTATCTTGCCTTTGCTTGTAGTGTCTGTGAAGATGTCTACTATACTGATTGGTCTCATCAACTCAAAGATTGTATAGATTGTATTAAATGCGTGGGTGGTGAATTGCTATATGAGTGTGTAGATAGCAACAACTGCTATAATAGCATGCATTTAAAAGACTCTAACGCATGCCGGGAATCCTTTTTGCTTGAAGATTGCCAAAGTTGTGCCAATTGCATTTGCTGTAAAAATTTAGTCGAAAAAGAATATTATTATTTCAACAAAAAAATCTCAAAACCCGAATATCAAAAAATAGTAGAAGAAGCAAAAAAAGACGATTTCAAGAAACTAGAAGAAAAGTTTAATAAATGGAAAAAGAGTCAGCCAGCTCGCTTTGCAAGGATTATCGGATCGGAAGAATGCACGGGTGATAATATTTTTAAGTGCAGAAACTGTAAGAAATGTTTTGACCTTTTGCTTGGAGCGGAGAATTGCAGGTATTGTTATTTCTGCGGAGGGGGTGCTAAGGAAATGTACGATTGCAATATGGCCGGCCAAGGGAGTGAGCTAATTTATGAGATGCAAGCTACGGTTGGATCTTATAATTGCGCTTTTATTAACTTTTGTCGAATATCAAAAAATTGTTACTATTCTGATTCGCTTGGATCGTGTGATAGTTGTTTCGGTTGTATCGGCCTTAATCACAAAAACCATTGTATATTAAACGAGCAATACACAGAGGAAGAATACAAAAGATTACTGCCCAAAATTATCGAGCATATGAGAAAGACCGGAGAGTGGGGGCGGGGTTTTCCGATTAAAAACTCGCCGTTTCCGTTTAACGATACTTCGGCATATGAACTTCATCCAATCTCAAAGGAAGAGGCTTTAACGAAGGGCTACCTTTGGAATGACAATAAAGTTCTACCGCAAGACGAGAGCAAGATGACTAAAGACGTTTATCAATGCGTTTCCTGTCTAAGGAAATTCAAAATGATTCCGCACGAGTTATTTTTCTATGAAAGGATGAGCGTAAATAAACCCAAGCAATGCTTTTTCTGTCGAAGAAAAGAAAGACTAAAAAACAGAATCAGCTACTCGCTTTTTGAAAGAGAGTGCGTGTGCGAGGAGTCGGGTCACGGTCACGAGGGAAGGTGTAAGGTAGAATTTGAGACAACCTACGCACCGGATAGACCGGAGAAGGTATATTGTGAAGATTGTTATCAAAAATCTATTATATAAAAACAATCTTCATGGTGAGCGAAGTCGAATCCATGAAAAGTGCTACCAAAACGCCGTGTTATAAGGTATAATTACACTGTAAATGGATAAAGAACAAGCAAGAAAACGCATCGAGGTTTTGCGCAAAGAAATCGATGAAAATCGTTACCTTTATCATGTTCTCGACAAGCCGCGGGTTTCCGATGCGGTTGACGATTCTCTTAAAAGAGAGCTAGCCAAACTCGAGGAACAGTTTCCCGACCTGGTAACGCCTGATTCGCCGACGCAGAGAATTGGCGGGAAGCCGCTCGATAAATTTAAAAAAGTCCGTCATAGAATCCCGATGCTCTCTTTAAATGATGCCTTCTCCGAAGATGATTTAAAAGCTTGGGAGCAGCGGCTTATCAAACTAGCCGGCGAGAAAAAGATTAAGAATTCGGGCTTCTACTGCGAGCTTAAAATGGACGGCTTGGCCGTCAGTTTGCAGTATCAAAAAGGAGTTTTAACTGTTGGCACGACCCGCGGCGACGGCCAGATAGGGGAGGATGTAACTAATAATTTGAAAACTGTTGAGTCAGTCCCGTTAAAATTAAGGGGTGATGTGGCCGAAGAAATAGAAGTTCGCGGTGAAGTGTATTTGCCCAAAAAAGATTTTGAAAAGTTAAATGAAGAACAAAAAAAGAAGGGCGGGCAAATATTCGCCAACCCCCGAAATATTTCTGCCGGCTCAATCCGCCAGCTCGATCCAAAAATCACCGCTTCCCGCAATCTGCAGTTTATGATGTATTCGATCCCGACCAGGCTTGATCTTCAATCTCATCACGAAGAGCACGATTTGGCCAAAAAACTTGGCTTTAAAACAAGTGATAAAAACAAAGTTTGCAAGGACATCAACGAAGTATTATCTTTTCTTAAACATTGGGAAAAAGCGCGCCAGGGTTTGCCTTTTCAAACTGACGGAGTGGTAGTTGGGGTCGACGATAAGAAGGTTTTTGAACAATTGGGCGTTGTTGGCAAAGCGCCGAGGGGACGGATTGCCTATAAATTTGCTGCCGAAGAAGCGACTTCTCAGATTAAGGATATTGTTGTTCAAGTCGGGCGCACCGGCAAGCTCACGCCTGTGGCTCATCTTGAGCCGACTTTGGTTGCGGGCTCGACAATTTCGCGGGCGACGCTTCATAATGCTGATGAAATAAAACGTAAGGACATTAAAATTGGAGATACGGTTGTAATCCACAAGGCCGGTGATGTTATTCCCGAAGTCAAAGAAGTGATAAAGCGAATGCGAAGCGGCGACGAGAAGGAATTTCATATGCCAAAAGAGTGCCCGATTTGCGGCGGCAAGGTGATTAAAAGAGAGGGCGAGGTTGATTGGTATTGCGCAGATAGGGATTGTTCGGTAAGGGTGATGCGCTCGATCGGTCATTTTGTCTCAAAAGGTGCTTTTGAAATAGACGGTTTGGGGCCGAAGATAATCCAAAAACTAATCGAAGTCGGGTTGGTAAAAGATGCAACCGATATTTTTGATTTAAAACAGGGCGACCTGGAACCGCTTGAAAGATTTGCCGAGAAATCGGCTCAAAACCTCGTTGAGTCTATCGAAGCAAGCAAGGAAATATCGCTTGACCGGTTTATTTACTCGCTTGGCATTCGCCACGTCGGCTCGGTTATGGCTCAGGATTTAGCCCGTCAGTTCGGAACGCTTGAAAAATTTACCAAAGCTTGCCATGAAGATTTTGACAGAATGTATGGTGTGGGAGGGAAAGTCGCCGACAGTATTATTGAATTTTTAGAAGAGGAAAAAAACCTGCGCTTGATTGAGAAAATGCAAAAACTCGGCGTGAAAATAAAAAGTTTTGAATCGGCCGTGAAAGCCGATAAGTTGAAAGATCAGAGTTTTGTTGTCACCGGTTCGCTTGAAACAATGACACGCGAGGAAGCCCATAAGAAAATCATTCAATACGGCGGCGAAGTTCACACCAGCGTTTCATCTCAAACCAACTTTTTAATCGTCGGCGAAGAACCCGGCTCAAAGTTAGATAAAGCGAAAAAGTTAGGCGTTAAACAAATTTCAGAAAAGAATTTTCTTGAAATGATCTCGTAAATATTTTGCATTTTTTCCTTTTCTTGATAAGATATAAATTGAGGTTTTTATGCTGAAAAAAGAAGACGTTGAACACGTCGCTAAGCTTTCGCGTTTGGAATTATCTGATGCGGAAATTGAAAAATTTACGCCGCAACTGTCTTCTGTTTTTGAAATGTTTGAAAAATTGGACGCCGAAGATTTGAAAAACGTTGAAGAAACATCGCAGGTGACAGGACTCGAAAATGTCACCCGCGAAGACGAGATAAAGTGTCTTGACGATTTAACTTGCTGCACGACCGAAGAACTGCTAAAAAATATTCCCATTAAAGAAAGCAGTTCAATTTTGGTTCCTAAAGTAATTGAGGATAAATGAGCAATCTATGTAATTTAACAATTGCCGAAGCTTCAAAGCAGCTTGCCGAGGGCAAGATAACTTCAGCGGATCTGACGAAGTCGGTTTTAGAAAGGATTGAACAAGTCGAGCCGAAAGTCGAGGCCTATTTGAAAGTGCTTGAGGATTCGGCACTCAAAGAAGCGGAAGCGTCGGATAAAAGACGCCAAGCTGGAAAGCCGCTTAGCAAATTGGATGGTGTTCCAATCGCGGTTAAAGATTTGTTTTGCACTAAAGACGTTGAAACAACCGCCGCCTCTAATATTCTGAAGGGGTTTGTACCGTGCTATGAAGCAACAGCGGTTAAAAAATTAAAAGATGCGGGGGTGGTTTTAGTCGGCAAATTAAATCAAGACGCTTTTGCCCACGGGTCATCAACCGAAAATTCGGATTTCAAAGTGACCAAGAATCCATGGGATTTGGAGCGGGTGCCGGGGGGATCAAGCGGCGGCTCTGCCGCCGCCGTTGCCGCCGATGAGTGCCTCGGCGCGCTTGGCACGGATACCGGCGGCTCGATTCGCCAGCCGGCATCTTTGTGCGGAGTCGTCGGACTCAAGCCAACCTACGGCCGTGTATCGAGATACGGCGTAATTGCGATGGCATCTTCACTGGATGTGATTGGCCCGCTAGCCAAGACTACAGAAGACGCAGCTTTGATTATGGAAGTGATTGCCGGTCGCGATTCTCTTGACGGGACGACTTTAGGTGCACCGGTGCCGGAGTATTCGAAAGAACTTGAGAAGGATATGAAAGGTCTTAAGGTTGGCGTTCCTAAGGAATATTTTGCTGAGGGGATGGATGAGGACGTAAAAAAGGTTATCGAAAAGTCGGTTGAAAAATTAAAATCTCTTGGCGCGGAAATCGCTGAAATCTCACTCCCCCACACCGATATGGCTCTGGCGACTTATTATATTCTTCAGCCTGCTGAAGTGAGTTCGAATCTTTCTCGCTACGATGGAATAAAGTACGGGTTTTCGACTCTGCGGGAAGAAAAAGAACAACCGCTTGAAAAAGTATATTTTGAATCCCGAGGACAGGGTTTTGGCGCGGAGGCAAAAAGAAGAGTTATGCTCGGGACCCATGTTTTATCGGCTGGCTACTACGATGCATATTACAAGAAAGCAATGAAGCTCCGCACTCTTGTAAAAAAGGATTTTGACGAGGCATTTAAAAAAGTTGATGTTATAGTTACGCCCGTCTCGCCAACTCCGGCGTTTAAAATTGGCGAAAAATCTGATAATCCAATCCAGATGTATCTTTCAGACATTTACACAGTCCCGATCAATCCCGCGGGAGTTCCGGCAATTTCAACACCAGCTGGATTTGTCGAACGTGATGGTAAAAAACTTCCGGTCGGGATACAGATTATTGGGCCTATGCTCGGCGAGCCAGTTATTCTAAATGTCTCTTATCAGCTTGAAAAAGCACTTTCTTTAAAAGATAGGCCGAAATTATGAGCAAATATCAACACAAAAAGAAAAGAAATGTGGATGGAATCGGCTCCTCATTTTTTGGCCTTTTGGAAAGAGGAGTCGAGCGGCTTTTTGAGAGGGTATTTAGGCCCAAAGCGACTTTTGCAGTTTTTTCTCGGGGCGAGTTGACCCAGCTCTGGCAGGGGATGGAAGCAATGGAACCTCGGCTGGCAATAATTGAGGCTGACAAACTTGTTGATACAGTTTTGAAGAAAGCCGGCGTGGAGGGGGAATCATTTGCCGACCGCTTGCGCAAAGTTGAAAAGCTGGTTGACAGGAATATTTATAATGGAATGTGGGAGGCGCATAAAGCTCGCAACGAGCTTGTCCACGAAATCAATCATTCGGTAGATGTGTCAAAATCCCACGTCCTACTTGCAAAAATGAAGGATTTTTTGACCGCATTGGGGGCATTTAAAAATGACTGAAGAATTTAGGACGGTTATAGGACTTGAAATCCACGTTCAGCTTAACACAAGAGCCAAGATGTTTTGCGGTTGCGATAATAACGCAGAAGGCAAAGAGCCGAATACGGTTGTTTGCCCGGTTTGTATGGGTATGCCGGGAACCTTGCCGGTTGCAAGTCGCGAGGCGATCGAAAAGACAATAAAATTGGGGCTAGCACTTGGATGCGAGATTCCCAAGATTTCAAAATTTGACCGCAAGCATTATTTTTATCCCGACCTACCTAAAGGTTATCAGATTAGCCAATACGATCAGCCGTTTTGTAAGGGCGGACAAATAGAGCTCGAGTCAGGGACTGTCAAATTAAACAGAGTTCATTTAGAGGAGGATGCCGGAAAGTTAGTTCATCCGAAAGGGAGCAAATATTCGATCGTGGATTTAAATAGAGCCGGCACACCGCTTTTAGAGATTGTCAGCGAGCCGGATATTACCTCGCCAGCAATGGCCAAGGATTATATGAAAGAACTTCATTTGATTTTACGAAATTTAAGGATTTCAGATGCGGATATGGAAAAGGGTCAGATGCGCTGTGACGCAAATATATCAGTCCAGTTAAAAGGGGAAAGGAGAAAGGGTAAAGTAGCTAGCTCACCGATTGTGGAGATAAAAAATTTAAATTCATTTCGTTTCGTGGAAAAAGCGCTGGCACACGAAGAAAAAAAATTGCAAGAAGAATTCGAGAAGTGGCCGGAAAAAAAGACGAAACTGACTCACGGTTTTGACTCAAATCGCGGCACGACTTATCCGATGCGCGAAAAAGAGGAAGCCAAAGACTATCGTTATTTTCCTGAGCCGGATGTTCCGCCGTTTGATTTGACTAGGTTTCCGATTGAAAAATGGAAGAAGGAACTGCCCAAACTGCCAAGTCACCACCGTGCTCGGTTGTCTGAACTTGGCTTAACTAAAGAAGAAGCTAACATCATCGCAAAGGATGACACGATAAAGGATGTGATCGAAAATGTAGCGGAGAAAAATAAGGCGATTATTGGGAAACTGTTGATCAATAACGTAGAGGCCAGGAAACTTTCGATTGAGGCTCTTAATCAGATTGCTGATACGATAAGAGATGGCAGCCCGTCAAATTGGGTACGAGATATGATCAGGAGGTCTGTGAAGAGCGGGAAGCTGCCTCTGGAAATTGTTAAAGAAACAAAGGGCTTGGCACCGAGCTCGGAAGAAATCTCAGAAAAAACGAAGGAATTTACGAAATTTCTTATTTCTGAAAATCCTGATGTGGTCCAGAAACATAAGGCAGGAAAAGCCGGAGCCTTGGAGTTTTTAATCGGGCAGGGTATGAAAATGACGAAAGGCACTGTGAACCCGAAAGAGTTAAGGGAAGAACTAGTTAAGCAGTTGGAAGAGGAGAAAAGATGAAAAACGTAAGAACAGCAATAATAAATTCACTTGGTGTCCTAATTTATGTGGCGATTGTCTCAACTGTGATGACTTATGCCGAAAAGATTTTTGGCAAGATGAATACGATTGTTGGGGCAGTCGGATTTCTGATGCTTTTTACTCTTTCGGCTGGAGTTGTTGGTTCATTGATAATCGGCAAGCCGATTATGCTGTATATTGATAATAAGAAAAAGGAAGCGGTAAGTCTACTTGTTTGGACTTTGGTTTTCCTTGCTATAATTACTATCGCAGTTTTAATTTATTTGGGGGTGAGATAAAATGCCACAAACAAAACAATGTAAACAGTGTAGCCAGGAATTTCAGATAACAGATGATGATTTAGAATTTTTGAAGAAAGTAAGCCCGATTTTACAGGGGCAAACTATTTTAATCTCTCCGCCGACTCTCTGTCCGACTTGCAGAGAGATCAAGAGATTATGCTGGCGGAATGAGCGAAGTTTGTACAAAAGAAAATCGGATAAGTCAGGCAGGGAAATTGTTTCTATTTATTCGCCTGATAAAACCGATTATCAGGTGTATGATATTTCCGAATATCAAAGCGATGAATTTGACCCGATGAGTTTCGGCCAGGAATATGATTTTTCAAAAAGCTTCTTTGCCCAATACGACGAATTGCTTCATAAGGTTCCGAGAAAAGCTAGCAACACAACTAGAAATGAAAACAGTGACTACTGTAACCAAACATGGCAAACCAAAGATTCATATCTTTGTTTTAATGTTGGTTATGCTGAGAACTGCCTTTACTGCACAGAAGCTTTCCATGTTAAAAATTGTGTAGATTGTTTTGATATAAGAGATTGCGAGTATTGCTATAGTTGTTTTGATTGCGTTAACTGTAACAAATCGAAATATATTGAACACTGTAGAGATTGTTTTGAGTGCTATTTTATTTATGACTGTTTGGGTTGCAAAAATGTTGTTCTTTCCAGCGGCCTTCATAACAAACAGTATGTCTTTGAAAATAAACAGTTAACAAAAGAGGAATACGAAGAGAGGGTAAAAAACATCGATTTTTCCAGTAGAGCTGCAATGGATGAGCTTAAAAAGCGATTCGAAGAATTGAAAAAGAGTGCCATTCATCGCGAGAACAATAATATTTCTTCAGAAAATTGCACGGGAGATTATTTGATCGAATGTAAGGATTGCACAGATTGTTATAATGCCCTGAAAAGTGAGGGGTGCAAAAGGGTTGCCGGAATTGATGATGCTTCGCGCGATTGTCGAGATATGAACATTATTACTGAGGCGGAGCTTTGCTATGAAGGCACAAGTGTGACCGGACACAAAAACCTTTTAAGCGTTTTTGTGGTCTATGGCAGTGATAATATATATTGTAATTTTTGCGAAAATTGCAACAACTGCTTCGGGTGTGTCGGACTAAACCACAAACAATACTGCATCTTGAATAAACAGTATGCGAAAGATGAATATGAGAAACTGCTAGCAAAAACAATTGAGAAGATGAAAGAGGACAATGAGTGGGGAGAATTTTTCCCGATGAGCATTTCTCCGTTTGGTTATAACGAGGCATTAGTAAATGCCTATCATCCAAAATCAAAAGATGAGGCAAAAAAACTTGGTGCAAAATGGCAAGACAATGATTATTCTCTTCAATATCAGGGTGAATTTTATGCGCCAAAGGATTCTATAAAGGAATATGTTGCCTCGAATGACGAAGTAAAAAATTTGCTCAATGGAGTCTTGGAATGCGAGACAAGCGGAAAAGCATTTAAGGTCATGCCGCAGGAAATCGCTTTTTACATGGAGCATAATATTCCTGTTCCATCCAAGCACTCTGAGATTCGATACGAAGAATTATTTAAAAAAAGAAATCCCCGTAAACTCCACCACCGCCAGTGTATGTGTGAAGAATCTGGCCACGATCATGGCGGACGTTGTCCTGTTGAATTTGAAACCACCTACGCACCCGACCGGCCGGAGAAGATTTATTGTGAAAACTGTTATCAGAAATCAGTTATATGAGCCAAAATAAAACGTGCAAGCAGTGTAATGAACAATTTATCGTTGAAGACGAAGATCTAGAGTTCTACAAAAAAATCTTTCCGACTTTTGCCGGTAAAACTTATCATATCCCGCCGCCGACGCTGTGTCCGGATTGCAGGATGATAAGACGGCTTCTTTGGCGCAACGAGAGAGCCCTTTATAAACGGAAATGTGAACGTACGGGTAAAGAAATTGTATCGATCTATTCTCCCGACAAAAAGCATTTTAAGGTGTGGAATCAAGACGAGTGGTATAAGGACAATTGGGACCCGCTCGATTTTGGGAGGACATATAACTCTTCCGAGTCGTTCTTTAAACAGTTTTATGAATTGCAGCAAAATGTCCCGCGTCCCGCAATGAGTTTTTTTAATTGCGAAGATTGCTATTATTGCAATTTCGTCTGGAATGCTAAAAAATGTTATCTCTGTTGGGCAACGATGGATCTTGAGAATTGTATGTATTCGACGAGATCATTTGAATCGGTCGGATGTGTTGACTGTATTGATACGAGAAATAGCCAGCATTGCTACAGTTGTCTTGACTGCGAGAATTGCTATAAAGCTAGGTACTCAGAACGATGTAAGGATTGCTCAGAGATTTCTTTTTGTTTCGACTGTCGAGGATGTAAAAATATCTATCTTTGCACGAATCTTAGGAACAAACAATATTATATTCGGAACAAGCAGTACAGCCGCGAAGAGTATTTCCGTGTTTTAGAAAAAAATGCGGGGAGCATATCGCGGGGGAAGCAAGATACTGCCGAGTTGAAAGAGATGGAGGAAAAGTCAATTCATCCTGAAAATTACAACCTGAAGTGTGAGGACTGCTCGGGGGATTATCTGACCGAATGTAAAAACTGTTCTGAGTGTTTTTTGGTCGCCAAATCTGAAAGCAGCAAGTATATTTTGAGCGGAAACCAGAATATAAATCATAGCTACGATATATACCAAAATGTAGATAGCGAATTTAGCTACGAAGGAATCGGCGGCTCGGGATATAAAAATATTTTTTGTGCTTGGATGATGCGCGGTAATGATAATTATTACTGTAATTTTTGTGAAAGCTGCTCAAATTGTTTTGGTTGTTTTGGGTTGAAACAAAAACAACACTGCATTTTAAACAAACAGTATTCCAAAGAGGAATACGAGAAGATTGTGTCTGAAATAATAGAGAAAATGAGCAAAGACAAGGAATGGGGCGAATATTTTCCCTCTTGGTCAGCGCCATTTTGTTACAACGAGACTATGGCAAATACCTGGTTTCCAAAGTCCCGTGACGAAGCGGTGAAGCTTGACGCCAAATGGCAAGACAATGATTATATCCCGAATTATTCGGGAGATTATTACTCGCCTAAAGACAAAATTGAAGAATACATTGGCAACAAAGAAGAACAGGAAAAAATGGTGGAAGGGGTACTGAAGTGCGAGGTTTCGGGAAAACCATTTAAGATTATGCCTCAAGAGCTTAATTTTTATATTGAGAACAAAATTGCGATACCGACTAAGCACTATGAAGTTAGGTACTTGGAGAGATTTAATCTTAGGAACCCCCGCAAGCTTTACCGTCGCCAGTGTATGTGTGAAGAACCGGGACATAATCATGAGGGAAGATGCAAAATTGAGTTTGAGGCTACCTACGCACCCGATCGGCCGGAGAAGATTTATTGTGAAAACTGTTATCAAAAGACGGTAATATGAGTATCAATCAAACCTGCAAACAGTGTCAAAAGGAATTCTCGGTCGACAATGAAGAATTAGCCTTGCTAGATAAACTTTCTCCAACTGTTGGCGGACAAAAGCTAGATATTCCTGTACCAACACACTGTTTTAGCTGTAGGGCAAAAAGACGTTTAGGCTGGCGAAATGAAAGGTCGCTTTACAATCGCAAATGTGACAAATCCGGTAAAGAGATTGTTTCAGTGTATCCGCCCGATTCGGAGTATAAAGTCTTTGAACAAAAGGAGTGGTGGGGCGATGGATGGGATGCCAAGGATTATGGGCAGGACTTCGATTTTACAAAATCCTTTTTTGAGCAGTTTGCAGAACTAAATAAAAAAGTCCCTAAATGTGCACTCCTAAATAAAAATCCGGATAATAGTGATTACCTAAATCGCGCCGAAGATAATAAAGACAGTTATATGTCTTTTGACCTTGGATGGAACGAAAAAATTTTTTATTCAAGGACTATTTATAATTGCAACAATCTCATTGATTGTACTTTTTGTAGAGATCATTGCTCTTTTTCTTACGAATGCCTGAATTGTAATTCTGTTGTTAGCTCTAGTTATTGCATTGATTCTTCCAAACTATCTGAATGCCATTTTTGTTTTAATTTGCATGGTTGCCAAAACTGTATATTTTGCGCCAACCTGCATAACAAACAATATTGTATTGAAAATAAACAGTACTCCAAAGAAGAATTCGAGCAAAAGCTGAAAGAATATGACTTTGGGTCTTATCAAAAAATTCAGGAATATAAAACTAGATTCGCCAATATTGTAAAAAGTTGTGTTCATAAATATGCGAGTAATTTAAAATGTGAGAATTGTAGTGGGGATTATCTTGAAAATTGTAAGAATATTAAAATCAGTTTTGGGGTGAAGAATTCTGAAAATGGAAGATATATGTTCGATTCCGAAAGAGGTAAAGATACAATGGATGATTGCTTTTCTGGCGGTGAGGGAGCAGAACTAAATTATGAAGTGCTTGGAGCTGGCTGGCCATACAACACGAAGTTCAATAATTCGTCGTGGCACTGCTCAAATGTCATTTATATAAACTTTTGCCAACACTGCAAGGATTGCTTTGGATGTTCGAACATGAAAAGAGCACAGTACTGCATCCTGAATAAGCAATATTCCAAAGAAGAATACGAGAAATTAATACCCAAGATCGTGGAACATATGAAAAAAACAGGCGAATGGGGCGAGTTTTTTCCACTTCAGATGTCTGAGTTTAGTTATAACGAATCTGTTGCAAACGAGTACTTTCCTCAATCCAAAGAAGAAGTTTTACAAAACGGTTGGAAGTGGAAAGATAAAGTCGACAACCTGGTACCGTCATCCGGTTATGTAATTGCGGACAATATTAATGAGATAACAAATGAAATTTTAGAAAAGGTATTAGTTTGTGAAGTCACCAAAAGACCTTATAAAATTCAGTCCCGGGAGCTCGCATTTTATATCGAACAAAATATCCCAATTCCTCACAAGCATCCCGATCAACGTCACCACGAGCGGCTTTCATTGCGCAACGCACTAAAGCTCCATCACCGCCAATGTATGTGCGAGGAATCTGACCATGACCATTCCGGGCGCTGTCCCGTTGAGTTTGAAACTACTTATGCTCCAGATCGGCCGGAAAAAGTGTATTGTGAAAACTGTTATCAGAAGACGGTTATATAAAAGATAAAAATTAATCTTTAATTTAGGAGATAATATGGCAGATGAAAAACCCACCGAAAGCAGAAAACAGAGATTGGCCCGGGAGCTGAAGGCGGAAACAACTAAGACCTTTGCTACACTTCTGACTTCGGCTTTTGGCCTAATTGCCGCCTTTGCCTGGAATGACTTTGTCAGGGGGACAATAAACCGCTACATTGCGCCGGGTCAGGGGCTTAAATCCCAGCTGCTTTACGCTATTTTGGTAACGCTTTTGGCGATAGTTGTGTCTTTCCAATTAGGCAAACTGGCCGCACGCTACAAAGCGGACGACGAAAGTAAATAATTGTACTAATTAGTTATGTTATAATGTATTAAAAGAAGAGCCTATGGAATCTCAATCTAGTCGAGCCTTAATTATTTTTCTCGTTGTATTAAGCTTCCTAGCCGGCATATTAGGAGGAATTGGCGGGATTGCTTTAGTTTCCTCGTCCGAGACATTGCAAAGAGGTCTCGGCATCTCCGAAAGCGGGGTTAAGCTGCCCGCACCGGAGAGAATAGAAAATATTACAGTTAAGGAAGACTCGGCAGTAATAAGCGCGGTTAGAAAAGTATCTCCCTCGGTCGTAAGCGTTGTCTTCACTAAGGATGTCAAGGTAATTAACCCTTTTAGCTTTTTCGGGGAAGGGGAATCTATCCAGCGTGAACAGGGTAGTGCTACGGGCTTTATCATCACCTCGGAAGGTCTAATCGCCACCAACAAACATGTGGCAAGCGTGGAAGGCGCTGATTATCAAGTGATTACCCCGGATGGCAAGCAATACAAGGCGGAGGTAGCTTCTTTAGACCCCTCGACCGATTTTGCAATTCTTAAAATCGATGCTAAGGGTTTGCCGGTGGTTGAGTTTGGCGACTCCGATAACGTCGAGGTAGGCCAGAGAGTGGTGGCAATCGGCAATGCTCTAGGTGAGTTTCAGAACACGGTTACCGTCGGTGTTCTTTCCGGCAAGGAAAGAACACTTGAGGCAGCCACTGCTACTGGCGAATCGGCTTCGACCCTGGAAGGTCTTCTTCAAACTGATGCGGCAATCAATGAAGGAAATTCCGGCGGGCCGCTAATTAATTTAAAGGGGCAGGTGATTGGCATTAACACCGCAACCGCCGCTAAGGGCCAAGCGGAAGGACTTGGTTTTTCGATTCCCGTTAATTCGATTAAGACTGCCATTGAATCATATAAAAAGTACGACAAGATTGTCAGGCCTTACTTGGGAGTTCGATACGCTATGGTCGACCAGAAAATTGCTGCATTACGGGGCTTGAAAGAGGAGAAAGGAGCTTTGGTTTATGGCGACTCAAGCCGAGGTCTGGACGCGGTGGTTAAAGGTTCGCCGGCTGAGAAAGCGGGTATAAAAGAAGGCGACGTAATCTTGAAAATTAATAATGATGAGGTCAAGGCCGGAAGTTCCTTGGCGCGACTTTTGAGCAAATATCAGCCGGGCGATGAGGTTACAATAAAAATTTTGCGTGACGGTAAAGAACAAGATGCAAAAGTGAAACTTGGGGAAATGCCAAGCTAGCTTTGCTAGCTAAGTAAGAAGTAAAGAGTAAAATTCTAAAAATTCGAGGTGATGCCGTCCCGACCGCTGTTGGCGTGTCGGGACGGCATTGGGCAGAGGGTCAGGGCCCCCGCAGACAACCGAGGCAGACCGGTTGTCCGCTGGGATCGTTGGTCAGAAATGTATCCCGTCCGTGGATCCCTTGGGGACACCGACCGCGGAAGACGAGGGCGCGACGATGGGGCTCTGGGAGCCAGCCTAACAGCTGCCGCAACAGCTTTATCATCGCAATCACCTCTTATTTTCGAGCATAGCAAATCTAGTACGGTTATTTAAGTCGTTTCGGAAAATAGTTTTGAGTTGATATTTTTTTGTATATTCTCCAATTTCTGTTTTTTGACGCGGATCGATTTCGAGGATGGCCAGGCCGTTTTTTGCAAGACGGTTAGGCAAATCGCGAATTAGTTTTTCTATTAAATCGAGCCCATCTTTTCCGCCGTTAAGCGCGATTTTCGGTTCGTTGTAAATTGAATTTTCAGGGATAATATCAGCACTTGGCAAATAGGGGAGATTAGCCAGAACCAGATCAAATTTTTGAGGCAGTTTTGGATTGTCCAAAAGATCGCTTTTTAAAAAAATGATTTTTGTTTTATGAATTTTAGAGTTTTTTCGGGCAACGGAAAGCGCTTTTTCACTAATATCAGTGGCATAGAGTTGAATTGTGAATTGTGAATTGCGAATCATGAATTTTCTTGATTCCTTATATAGAGAGACGGCAAGGCAACCTGTGCCTGTACCCACATCGATGATTGTTATTTTTTTATTCCTAATTCCTAATTCCAAATTCTTAATTCTGTCGTGCAGGAAGCTTAAGGCTTTTTGCACGAGCAGCTCCGTCTCGATTCGGGGGATAAGAACATCCTTATTTACAATAAATTCACGGCCGTAAAACCAGCTCTTTCCAACCGCGTACTGGTAGGGGAGTCCCCGCTCGACAATCGCCTTTTCCGCTTTTTTGAATTTTTTGCAAACGGCAGGGGAGATGGCCAAGTTTTTTTTGCGCAAGAATAACTGCTCTGACGAAATTTTAAGCAAATCCCCCGCTATCTTTTCTGAAATTTTTCGGTTGAGGATAGAGTCTTGCAGAAGATCTATCAGTTTCATGAGGGCGAAACGAAGCTTTCTAATTTCTTTCTTCTTTCAAAATCGGCAAGTTCATTTATCACTTTATCTAAGTCTCCGTCGAGTATTGTTTTCATATTGTTCCAAGATTTTGGAATTCGATGGTCGGTGATGCGGTCTTGTGGGTAATTGTACGTTCGTATTTTTTCGCTTCTGTCCCCTGTTCCTATCATCAAAAGCCGCGCTTCACGACCCTCTTTTCGCTTTTTTTCTTCTTCAATTTGCCATAACCTCGCGCGCAAAACACCGAGTGCTTTCTCGCGGTTTTTAAGCTGCGACCTTTCGTCTTGGGATGTGGTAACCATTCCGGTCGGCAGGTGAGTAATGCGCACTGCCGAATCGGTTGTATTGACTGATTGGCCGCCATGTCCGGACGAGCGGAAAACATCAACTCTTATATCTTCCGGCCGGATTTCGATTTCTCTTTCCTCTACTTCGGGCAGAACGGCAACGGTTGCGGCCGAAGTATGGAGCCGCCCCGATTTTTCGGTTTTAGGGACTCTTTGGACTCGATGAACGCCGCCTTCGTATTTCAATTTTCCATAAGCGCCGAGCTCTGCGATAGAAATAATAGCTTCCTTAATTCCCCCAAGCGGAGTCTCGCTTTTTGAAATGATTGCCGCATTCAGATTTTGTTTCTCGCAAAACATCAAGTACATCCGGAGTAATTCTCCGGCAAAAAGTTCTGCCTCGTCCCCCCCTGTCCCGGAGCGAATTTCTACGATCGCGTTCTTTTCGTCGATTGGGTCGCTCTTGACAATCTCCTCTTCCACTTCGCGAATTTCCTCTTTGATTAACTCTTTAAAATCAGCATCGTCTGATGTTGCAAGCAGGTTTTTTAGTTCTTCGAGTTTATTAATTTTCTCTTCCATATTATTAGTATCACGTATCATCTGTTTTGTATCAAGTATCTCAAACAAAAGATACATATACCGGATATTTGCTTATATTTAGGAGTTCTTATCTTGCGCTTTGGCCGGTTTTTCTTTGGGCTCTCGGTCCTTCCCTTCAACAGCGATCTTCTTAGCCGCTTTTCTTTTTGAGGCTTCCGCCTTTATCTTCTCTGATTTTTCAAGTCGGGCTTTGAAGCGGTCGAGCCTTCCGGCGGTATCAACGAATTTCTTTTCGCCGGTATAGGCAGGGTGGCACTGCGAGCAGATTTCGACTTTAAGAGTTGGCACGGTTGCGCCAATCTCAAAACTTGCGCCGCAGGCACAGGTAACTTTTGCTTTGTCGTAATATTTTGGGTGAATATCTTTTTTCACGAGATAAATGCTAACAGATAGTTTTCAAATTTTCAACTCTTAAGATGCGACGGCCCCGACAAGTTGACGCTGTCGGGGCCGGTAGGCGGACGTGGTGGGTTGCTTCTAGTCGAAGATGGTGATTGCGAAGCTACCCACTGTTAGTCCTAGCAGGAGGGAGACGAAGCCGGCACCGAGGAGGGTTGCGCCGAAAGCGACATTCGCTAAAGATGCGGTGTCAATCGGCTCCTTTTTCTTCTGCTCGGTGCGGAGGATGCGAAACCCTACCGATGATGCGGCAAGGCCGAGCAAGATTGTCAGCACCGTGGCTCCAAGCATAGTTCTCTTCTCCTCCCACCCTGGGTGAGCGGCGTTATCGTTGTCGGATGAACGTCGTCCGCCCGAGCGGGAGGAATGTTTCAAGTTGCGGATTATCCTAGAGATTATAGAATTAGATTATATGAATGTCAAGGTAAAAAAGGCGATTTGGGCTGTTTTTTTGGTTTTAGTTACTGTGCTAATTGGATTGGCCTTCATTATCGTTCGAACCGGCTTTTTGTCTGATAAACCCGCAGTTTCTGAAAAAATAGGACTACCCACCAGCGAAAAAATATCAACCATCGTTGTTCCCCACTTTAATACTTTCCAAACCGAGCGGCGGGATTTTTTAAAGAAAATATCTGGCGAAGTTAGCCCCAAGAAAATCGTGGTTGTTTCTGTCAATCACTATGGATTGGGCGAGAAAGACTTCTTGACGACTCAAAAATCATGGGATTTTTCAGTTGTCGACCCCAAAATTAATACTGAACTTTTTGATTCCTTAATTAAGTCAGGGCAAGTTGGCGCTGACGAAACCGTTTTTGAAAATGAGCACGGTATTAAAAATGTCCTTCCCGATTTAGCCGAATATTTTCCCGAATCTAGCTTCCTGCCGGTGATTGTTAAAGAAACCGCGTTGAGGGAAAAAACAAAAGAATTTTCCGGTTTGCTCTACAGTGAGTGCCCCGACTGTCTCTTGGTCAGCTCGATTGATTTTTCCCACTATAATCCGAACTCCTTAGCTCAAATTCATGACGTTATGTCACTCTCTGCCCTTAATAGCTTAGATGAAGAAAAAGCTTGGACAGCTGAAACGGACTCCCCCCAAGCGCTTCTACTGACACTGCTCTGGGCGGGCAAGCGCAACACCCAAAAATTTAATCTTGAATTGAATTCCAATACGGGCGAGAAGGCGAAAAATGACGATATTGAAACAACCAGTGTGATTCTGGGCTATTTTTCCTCCGGTGAAAAATCTCAATTTGGGAAAAAGACGACTTTCGTTATCGCCGGCGATGCGATGTTTGACCGATTTGTTTATCATAGCTTCAAAAGCAAAGGCCTCGAAGATATTTTTAAAAAATTTGGACCGAGAGTTTTTGCCGGCGCTGATTTGGCTCTTGTTAATCTTGAAGGCCCGATATCAAGCGGGCCAATAATCGATGACATCTCGCCGGATAATTTAATCTTTAACTTCCCGAGCAAAACTCCCGACGCCCTTAAATTTGCCAAGATTAAGGCAGTTTCTTTAGCCAACAACCACACTCTAAACGCAGGTGCTCAAGGGTTCAGCACTACCCAAGATATTTTGAGAAACAATTCAATTTTATTTGCTGGTCACCAGAGCCAGATTGGCGAGCAAAGTGTTCTGCGAGTTGAGGCGGAAATTCCTTTGAGTATTATCACAGTCAACTCTTTGGAGGGCTCAAACGGGGTTGGGGGACTGGTAGAAAAAGAAAAATCAGCTGGGCGGTTTGTTTTGGTTTTCCCCCACTGGGGGAATGAATATCAGAAAGTTCACTCCCCTGCCCAGCAAAAATTGGCTCGAAGTTGGATTGACTCCGGCGCCGACTTTATAGTTGGCTCACATCCTCACGTGGTTCAGGATTTTGAAATATACAAAAGCCGCCCGATCGTTTATTCTCTCGGCAATTTTGTTTTTGACCAAGGGTTTTCAAGAGAAACTCAAGAGGGGCTGATTTTAGCAGGGATAATCTCCGATAAAGAATTGCAGCTGACTTTTTTACCGACCGAAGAGATTAGTATCAGGCCGCAATTACAGCAGGGAGATAAAAAAACAAAAAACATCGCCGAAATACTCGATATCAATTCCCAAAATGGATTTGCGAAACTAAGTAGTGATACAATTAAAATAAATAGATAAATATGAGGCGGAGGGGATATGGCCGAAGAATTTGTGGATGCGCGAAAAGAGAGCGGAGCTAAGAAAATAAGCCCTATCAAGATAACTATAATTGTTCTGGCTGTTATAGCTGTGGGAGCTTTAGGATTTATCGGCTACAGCTTCGCCAAATCAAAGTATGGCTGGGGCAAAAGTGATGCCTCGCCTACCCCAACCGTCTCGGCGGTTCCTTCGCCCTCACCGACTCCTTCGGTTGTGATGGTAGTTGACGAAGGCGTGGCTTGGATTAAGCCGCCGGAAAAGCTCGATGACCTGGGCCTTTTTAGCAAGAAAGAAGGCTTTGAAGGTATGGGTGAATACCAAAGCACAGATTATTATAAGGTAGCGACGACTACGGAGGGCTCGGAAATTATCACTGCCGTAGTTAATGTTGCCGTTCCCGGCGTGGGAGAAGATATCCACCGTTTTGTCAAAAGAGGCGGCACTTACTATCGAATCGCTCAAAACAGTTTTAACGAAAACGGCGATATGTACAATTGGGGCGGTTTTCAGCAGGAACAAAACTACGTTCTCAAATCGCTTTTGAACGAGAAAGTGATAAGCCAGGGCAAAACCGATTTGACCCATTCATTTCTTGGCGGAATTGAAGCTGCCGAAGGGTTTAGCAGCGGTGGAAAACTTATGTCGACCAAGTGGGGCGAACTTAAGCTCGAGCTTGGCCAGAGCGTTGATGAATCCGATGGGCTTGCTAAAGTCGGCCGCTATTATATCGAGCTTAATGACTCGACCAAGGCTTATTATCAGCCGAGACCCTCGTTTGCCCGAGACGATAATACCTTTGCCTTGGATTGGATAAAAGACGGCAGCGGGAAGAACTTTGAGATGATGAGGGTATCGGGTTGCGGCGGCGCTTTCGGGGCCTTTCCGGTTGTTGTAACTAAGAGTGCTTTGAACAACAAGGTTTTAGCTGGGACGAAAGGGGATTCAAAATTCTACACCTTTGAGAACGTTGCCGATGATATTGTTAAATTCGGCTATAAAGTCTACGAGATGGACGGTTTAGGCGGCAAAGATGACATTAGCACTTTCGCTTCCAATTTCGGTATCAATCTATGGGTGGATGATCTAAAGACAGACGTTATCTACTCAAACGTGAAATATCTGCCGCAGGTTGAATGCGCCAAGCCGGTTGTTTATCTCTATCCACAAAAAGAAATGCCGGTAAAGGTTTTAGTCGGGGCTAATATTTCGCAGTCGGATCCGCCTTATGGCGAGGGCTGGAATGTTGTTGCTAAACCGTCCGGTCAAATAATTTCGGCTGGCAAAGTTTACCCTTATCTATTCTGGGATGGTTTGGGTTTGGGGATGTATCCGGCCATAAAGTCGGGGGCGGTAGTTGAGAGCTCAAAAGTTAAATCAACGATTACCGGCCAGCTTAAGGAAATTGGTTTAAATCAGAAAGAAATTACTGATTTTCTCGAGTTCTGGATGCCGAAGATGCCCAGTAGTCCTTATGTTAGATTAACTTGGTTTACCAATGAAGAGCTTGCTGAGCTGGCGCCGCTTAAAGTTACACCAAAGCCGGATTCGGTTATCAGAGTTTTCCTTGACTTTGCCGCTCTTGATAAATCAGTTGCCTTGCCTCCCCAAGTTCTGCCTAAATATGAAAGGAAAGGTTTCACGGTTGTAGAGTGGGGAGGATTGCTGCGAAGCAGCAGATAAATAAGCTTCGGCTCTTGCACTCGTGACAGATTTAGGGTAGGATTATTTCCGTCAACTACTAAATGTAGGATTTTTTAATGTCAGTTACTATTCCAACAGTCAAAGAGTTATTCAAGGCCGGGGCACATTTTGGCCATCGAAAGGCCAGAACTGATGCACGCTCCCAGGAGTATATTTTTACTTACCGCAATAAAGTTGCGGTTATTGACCTTGAGAAAACTCGCGCCGGTCTAGAAAAAGCCTTGGACTTTCTAGTAAATCAGGCGAAGCAAGGGGCAACGATTTTATTTGTTGGCACTAAAGATCAGGCAAAAGATAAGGTAAAAGAGACCGCCGAAGCCCTAAAGCAGCCCTATATTGTTTCCCGCTGGCCGGGCGGGCTTTTGACTAATTATAACGAAGTAGCGAAAAGCGTTAAGAAAATGCTCAAGATCGAAAGTAATATTGCCGAAAACAAATATGAAAACTTAACCAAGAAAGAAAGATTGCTAATTGAGAGGGATTTGAGGAAAAAGCAGACAATTTTCGGCGGTCTTAGGTATCTTGAGCGAAAACCGGATGCTTTGATCGCAATCGACGCCAAAGAAGAGGAAATTGCTATTAGAGAAGCTAGGGCCTCTGGCATTGCTACTGTGGCCATATGCGATACCAATTCAAACCCGAAAATAATTGATTATTGCATTCCGGCAAACGACGATTCCCAACAGGCGATCGAGATTATATTTGGCCTAATTAAGGATACGATTGAGAAAAACTTCAAACCGAAGGCGTCCGCTGAGGAAAATCTTGAGGGTCGTGTTGATCGGGCCATAAGCAAGAAGGAAGACGTGAAGAAAGAAACGATACCCGCGGCTAAAAGGGCGGTTGCTAGAAAAGTAACAATGAAGAAAGCAGTAACGGCCAAGAAATAATCCTATGGAAAAAATAAAAAAACTACGTGAAAAAACCGGTGCCGGCGTAATGGATATCAAGAAAGCTCTTGACGAAACCGGCGGCGATGAAAAGAAAGCCGAGAAAGTTCTTAAAGCTAGAGGCGTTGAAATTGTCGAGAAAAAATCAAGCCGCGCCACATCGCAAGGGCTAATTGATTCTTATGTCCATTTTGGCAAGATCGGGGTTTTAGTTGAGATTAGCTGCGAAACCGATTTTGTCGCTCGGAATGAGGATTTCAAGAAATTTGTTCACGAGGTTGCTCTTCAGATAGCAGCTTCCGAGGCAAAAACAGTTGAGCAACTATTGAAAGAAGAATATTTTAAAGAGCCTGGTACAACGATTGAGGATCTTCTTAGGGGCGCAATCGCCAAAATCGGCGAAAATATTAAGATAAAAAGATTTACCAAGTACTCTCTGGGGGAATAAGGGTCGCTCACCGCTTGACACGAAGATACGCTTGGATTATTAGCGGGTTCCACCCCGCGAAGCCCAGCAGAAAAAGCCCGTTCTTGAGAGAATTCTCGCGTTCCACCTGCTCGAAGCGGCTTGCTCGTCCCGCCACAGGCGGAACACCGGCTCGCTTCGCCTGCGAATGATCTTCTTGAGCTGTGCGGTTTGCTTAAGTTCTAATTATTTTTGTCTCCTTTAGCAACTTTGATTTTTCGGCGGGAATCAGCTAAATTAAAAGAGAGGTGAAGATATGTATCAGCAGGAGATAAAAACACTAAAACAGAAATTCGATCAGATAGCCGGCCGGCTTAGCGAGGATTTGGCAACGGTTAGGACGGGGCGCGCTTCGACTTCGTTGGTTGAAAATATTACTGTCAGTTATTATGGTTCGACTGCACCGCTCAAACAAATGGCGACTCTCTCAACACCTGACCCAAGCCAAATTGTTATTCAGCCTTGGGACAAGAATTCTCTGGGTGATATTGAGCTGGCAATTAGAAACTCGGACTTGAATCTATCGCCCGTAAATGACGGCAACGCGGTGAGGGTTGTCCTGCCGCCGATGACCCAAGAAAGGCGCGATGAATTAATAAGAAATATTCACCGAAAAGGCGAGGAAGCGCGGGTGGCTTTGAGGTCAGTTAGGCAGGATTCCTGGGAGAAAGTAAAAAAAATGGAGAAGGACAAAAAGATTACTGAAGACGACCGTTATGCTGCAGAAAAAGAATTGAATGAATTGATTGACAGTTACAACCAAAAGGTCGAGGAGGCGATTGTTAATAAGGAGAAAGAACTAAGAAGTATCTGACTTATTATGCTCGTTTTAACTATTCTTGCTTTTGTCATTGTCTTAAGCCTTTTAGTTTTTGTTCATGAATTTGGCCATTTTGTCATGGCGCGGCTTTCCAAAATTAAAGTTGAGGAATTCGCCTTTGGTTTTCCGCCGAGACTCATCTCAATGAAGCGCGGCGAAACGCGCTATAGTATTAATCTCATCCCTTTCGGCGGTTATGTGAAAATGCTCGGTGAAGATAAGTCAAATCCTTCACCGGATTCTTTCAGCCAGAAGAAACCGCGAGTACGTTTTTCTGTTATTGTTGCTGGGGTTGTAATGAATATTGTTTTAGCTGGGGTTTTGTTTTCGGCAGGCTATATGATGGGAATGGCGCCGGTAAGACTCGATCCGAATGCTTTGGGAGGGCAAAAAAGTTTCGAAGTAGTGGTGGCCGAAGTTGTCGGGGGCTCCCCGGCTGCTTCTGCAGGATTAGAGCGCGGTGATTCTATCTTGGGCTTTGCTTCAAGTGAAGAATTTAGCAAATTTACCCACTCCAACTTGGGCCGTGAAGTATACTTTTCGGTTAAAAAGGACGGACGGGTACAGGAGATGACAGTTAAGCTTTCAGATAGTGAATCTACTCCCTTTGGCGTGGGCGTGGTATCTTTACCGATTGTTAAACTCCCATTTTTTAGTGCTGTATATGCAGGATTTAAGGAAATGCTCTATACAACAGGTTATATTTTCGTAATGCTAAAGGATTTAATCGTTAATTTGTTTAAGGAACATAAAGTAACAGAGCAAGTCGCGGGACCGGTTGGCATCTTTAATCTGACTGGGCAAGCAGTCAAAATGGGAATAGTTTATCTTATCCAGCTAGCAGCAATCCTTTCTATTAATCTCGGTCTCATCAATATCCTTCCCTTTCCGGCTTTGGACGGAGGCAGAGCCGTTGTTGTTCTAGCTGAAGGTATTTTCCGCCGCAGGGTGGTAAAGGAAGAGATCGAGAATTTCTTTCATACTCTAGGTTTTGTACTTTTGATGGCCCTGATCGTCTTAATTACGTTTAAGGAGTTAAGAGCCTTGTTTTAGTCCCCCCGTTTTTTAAATACTGTATACTAAAGTTAACAGGAGGGCTTATAGATTATCCTCTCATCGTGGGGAACTGGAAAATGAATTGCGCTTTACCCGAAGCTTTAGTTCTCGCTGGCCGAATTTCAAAGTCAGTTGAAGGGATTAAGCACCTCGAGGTCGTTTTGTGCCCTCCCAGCGTTTATATCTATTCGATTTTTGATTATCTTAAGGCGAAACCCTTGAACTTATTTTTTGGCATTCAGAATACAATGTGGGAAGAAGAAGGTGAGTATACGGGAGAAACCTCGCTTCTTTTCGTTAAGGGTATTTGCCGCTATGTTATTTTGGGACATTCGGAGAGGCGGCACAAGTTTTCCGAGACGGATCAAGAGGTAAACAAAAAAGTGGTTTTTGCCCTTAAGTATAATTTCTTGCCGATTATTTGTGTTGGCGAAGAGGAAAGATTTCATCTCGAGGATCATTTCAAAACCGAGGTCGAAAGAATGAAGCGCCAAGGAGGGATTATTTCACAGATCGATAATGCTTTACTCGGCGTTTCTGTCGGAGAATTAAAGAATGTTGTTATCGCTTATGAGCCGGTTTGGGCTATAGGTACTGGTAACGAAGCGACTGGTGCTTACGCTGCTTCTATCTGCTATATAATAAAATCTTACTTAGCTGAAAAATACGGAGAGGATATTGCTAAAGACATAAAAATCCTTTACGGTGGTTCTACAAATTCGAGAAATACAAAGGAGTATATGCTCCAGCCTTCAATTGATGGACTTTTAGTTGGGGGTTCCTCTCTGAAAGCGGCAGAATTTATCAAAATGTGCCAAACCATATCCGAGGTGAAAAGTGGCCGAGCTATCTAAAAGGATTGTAAGAGTCCCCCCGCACCGCCAAATTTCCAAAGCTGACTTTCGCTTAAAGCGTGTTCTAATCAGGTTTGATCTAAATGTTCCGGTTGAAAAAGGCGAGGTTCAGGATGAAAAAAGGATAGAAGCGGCAATGCCCACTCTTAAGAAGGTTATGGAGAGAGGGGCAAAGGAGATTATCGTCATCAGCCACCTGGGGAGGCCGGAGGGTAAAAGACGGGATGAATTTTCACTTAGACCGGTCGCTCAAATAATCGCTAAAAGGTTGAGATCAAGAGTCAAACCAAAGAAAATTGAAACCGAAATAGATAGCCCGGCGCTAAAAGAATATTTTGAATTAACCCCTCGAGTGAAATTATTTGAGAACCTGCGTTTTGATCCGGGTGAGGAAAGTAATTCTGCCTCTTTTGCAAAAAAATTGGCCTCTCTGGCTGATATTTTTGTTCAAGATGCTTTTGCTAATATTCACCGCGAGCATACTTCGATGGTTGGGCTGCCGGAATTGCTCCCGACCTATGCGGGTTTATTGCTAGAAAAAGAAGTTTATCATCTGATGAAGATCTTGAACAATCCCGACCGGCCTTTTGTTACGCTAATTGGCGGAGCGAAAGTAGCTGATAAATTGCCGATAATAGAAGCTTTTTCGAAGATTGCCGAGGCAGTTCTGGTAGCGGGCAAAACAGCTAATGAGTATATTCTTGAGGGGCATCCGAGAACGGGGGATATTTACCTGCCGACAGATGGGATAAGTAAGCTCGGATCAATTGTGCCGATCAATGAACAGACCTTAAAGTCTGGCATTTTTGATGTTGGACCTCAAACAATAATGCTTTATAAAAGCATTCTGGCTTCGGCGAAGACTATTTTCTGGAACGGAAATCTTGGGATGACTGAGAACAAGCGCTTTATCCACGGAACGTATGAGATTGCCCGTTTTATCGGCAAGCTTAAGGCTCATAAGGTCGCTTCCGGTGGGAACACAGATGAGGTAATCTCTGCGCTTAATCTTACTGATCAATATAGTTTTGTTTCAACCGGTGGCGGAGCAACGAGCGATTTTATCGCCGGCAAGAAATTACTTGCCCTCGAGTTGTTGCTTAGATGAATTAAGGGGCGGATATGAAACTACAGGAATTGGTTGAAAAAGCTTATAAAGAGCGTTTTAGCGTTGCTGGCTTTAATGTTTATAATTTAGAGTCGGCTAAGGCGGCCGCTCGGGCAGCCGATGTGACCGGGAAGCCGGCTCTTTTAATGACAACAGAAAATGCTCTCGAATATGCTGGCTTTGGGCAGCTGGTGGCGATTGTTTTGAGGATTAAAAAGGATGCAAAAACCCCAATATTTTTGCATTATGATCATGGAACAAGCGTGGATCTTTTGAAATTAGCGATGAAGAGCAGTTACGATTCGGTAATGTTTGACGGATCGAAGCTGCCGATTGACCAAAACATTATGCTCTCGAAAGAGCTTCGCAAATTGGCCCATTCTAAAGGAGTGGTTTTTGAAGCGGAAATTGGCCGGGTCGGCGGCGAGGAAGAAAATATTAGATCGGAGGAATTTAAGACTAATCCTCCCGAAGCTTTGAGGTTCTACAACGAAGTAAAGCCCGATATGCTAGCGGTAGCAATTGGCAATATCCACGGGCGAGAAACCTCAGCCGAACATCTCGACTTTTCTCTTCTTGCTAAAATTCAGGATTTGGTTAAGTGCCCCCTGGTTTTACATGGTTGCTCGAACAGAAATCCGCGCGAATACCAAGTAGCGGTTTCTCAAGGAGTAGTCAAAATTAATATCGATACAGAGCTTAGAGAAGCTTTCGTCGATGGGTTAAAAAGAGCATTGCATAAAAAGGAAACAAACCCGCGCAAAATTTTAAGTTATGCTTCAGATGAAGTGACGAAGTGCGCCAAAGAAAAAATCGAGATTTTTTCGTGTTCCAAGTTGCATTGCTAAGTATTGATTGTAAAAGATCTTTTTTGTATACTATGCTCGGATGCGCCTTGGCGGGACACCCCTTCCACCCTGAAAGGGGGTGGTTGCCGTGGGCAGTCGAGCTTTTGTCTATGCCTGGATGGAGGTAGATGGTGGGCAAGGCGATCCCCGCCGGCTCTCGCGCGAGGCCTTGATCGGCAAGATCGAGGCGGGCGAGAAAGGCTGGGCAGTAGTGTCGTACTTTCTGCCCGGCGGGGACGAGCTGCGGGCCACTTTGAGTCTGACCATCGCTCGATCGGATGACGCAGGCGTTGGGCTTGTCCGAATTGCGCCGGGCGACACCGCGCAGTTCCCGATTGGGAGGGTTATTGTCCCGCGAGATTCACTCGAGCTGTTTGTTGGTCTCGCCGAGGCAGAGCTTGCCAAGGCGTGCCAAACCGTCGAAGGGAGGACGTTGCCAAGTGAAGAGGAGCTCGCCCCTGTGGGGGCAGATGCAGCCTAGTGCGCGACGTACCCCGCCAAGGCGCAGCACTCATCCATTCCGTGGCTCCGGCCGTCCATTGCAGGACATTAGCCGGAGCCACATCTCGTTTATTGTGCACCAGGTAGTGAAAATTTGATATTTTTTCGCTGTGAAATAATTTTTAGCAACCCAAAAAAGCTAGTTCGCAAATCCTATTTTTATTTCTCGGTCAGCTTTGAAAAAAATGATATTTCATTTATCAAATTTCTACTACCTGGGAACTTGATAAAAATCCCTCTTTTGCTATACTCTCCAGAGTTGGAGTAAATATGCCATCTCAAAAAAAAGAACTGTCAAAAAACAGGATAAAGCTTAGCATCACTGTCCCGCCTCAGGTAATGAGCGATTTTTTTGAAAAGGAATACGGGCGGCTTGCCCCGACCGTTTCGCTTTCTGGCTTTAGGCCGGGTAAGGCGCCGCGGGTGATGACAATCGAAGCGATCGGCCATAATCGTCTCTCTCAAGGCGCGGTCACAGCCGCAATTGATCGGTCCTATCGCGAGGCTCTTTTGGAGCATAAAACCTATCCCGTCACTCAGCCCTCAATATCTATATCGAAGCATCCTTCCTTTGATCTTAAATCTGGCGATAATGAGCTGGCCTACGAAGTTGAATTTGATATTTTGCCCGAGGCGAAGATCGGAAATTATAAGAAGATTAAAGTACCAAAAATCGATGCCGAAAAGCTGAAGGTTACACAGGATGAGGTTGAACAGGTCGTTAAATATCTTTTGCGTCAGCAGGCAAAACTCACCGATTTAGATCGCCCAGCGAAAAAAGGGGACTGGGCTCAAGTTAATTTCAAAGGTTATCTGAAGGGTGTTTATAAAGAGAAGCTCTCAAGTCCAAGCCTGCCTCTTGTTTTGGGCGAAACCAAAGTGATTCCCGGTTTCGAGGATCAGATTGTCGGTATGAAAAAAGATGAGAACAAAAAATTCACTTTAGCTTTCCCAAAGGATTTTCAGGATAAGGAATTTGCTTCAAAGTCAGTCGATTTTGAATTGCATCTTGAGCAATTAAAGGAAATTGGATTGCCGGAAGCTGATAAGGAATTTGCTAAAAAGTTTGGTCACGATAATCTTGAAAAAATGAAGAGAGCCATTAGAGAGGGTCTGGAAAAAGAAAAATTGGACCGCGAAAAGCAGACTCAAAGAGCAGCCATCTCAGGACAGATTATAAAGATGACCAATGTTAGCATCCCCAAATCCCTAATTGATAATGAAGCCGCCCGCCTAAAATCTCTTTTAGAGCAGGATCTAACTAAACAGGGGCTTTCGGTTGAAAAATATTTGGAAAGAACCAAAATGGATCAGAAGCGTTTTGATCGAGATCTTGAAGAGCAGGCGAAGCGTAATATTACCTTAGGCGTCGGCTTGGGTGAGGTTGGCAAAAAAGAGGGAATGAACCTGGCGCATGACTCGGCGGAAAAGGTATATGAGAGAATAATCGAACTTTGTACTAGATAGTGTAAAGAGTTCTTGACATTTAACCTGAAAATTGCTTTAATTTTTCTAAGGAGTTAATATGTCATATTTGATCCCAACTGTTATCGAGAAGTCACAATTTGGTGAACGCGCTTACGATATTTACTCAAGGCTTTTAAAAGACAGAATTGTTTTTTTGGGCGGAGCGATTGATGACGATGTGGCTAATATTGTTATTGCCCAGCTTCTATTTTTACAATCTGAATCCGATAAAGAAGATATAAAGCTCTATGTTAATTCGCCCGGCGGAACGGTAACGGCCGCTTTAGCGATTTATGATACGATGCAGCATGTCAAACCTGATGTTTCGACTGTTTGCGTTGGACAGGCGGCTTCTGGCGCGGCGCTTCTTTTAGCCGGAGGCAAAAAGAGCAAGCGATTTGCTTTGCCTCACGCAAGAGTTATGATTCACCAACCCTTGGGGGGAGTTGAGGGCCAAGCCACCGATATAAAAATTCACGCTGAGGAAATATTAAAAACCAAGGATCGCCTGAATGAACTTTTGTCTAAAGCGACTGGCAAAGGAAAAAAGCAAATTGAGCAAGATACCGAGCGCGACAGGTTTTTGACGGCTGAAGAAGCCAAAGCCTACGGAATTGTAGATAAAGTGATTTCGAAATGACTACCCAACAAATCTTCGATCTAGCTATTCAAGTTGGCATAAAAAACGATCCCCGCGGCAAAGCGGAGGTTGCTCGGGTTTTGAAGAAAAATCGCCGGGATTTTCGGGAGTTATCGAAGAAGAAGCAGGCCGAATATGATAAAGAGAAATTTGTCAACCCTTATTCTGACTCGAGATTTTTATCTGGTGACAAAAACAAGAAGGTGAAGAGAGTTTTGGTTGGGATTGACATTGATTCGGCGGAGGTAATTTTAGCTAAGGAACTGGAGCGATCCGGTAAACCGATCGACTTGATAATTGCTCACCACCCTGAAGGCGCGGCGCTGGCTGATTTGCACGAAGTTATGGATATCCAGACAGCCGTTTTGGCTCGCGCCGGCGTGCCGGAAAATATCGGCGAGGGGGTTCTGAAAGAGCGACTTGAACAGGTTTGGCGCTCAATCTCTTCCGCTAATCACTATCAAGCAGTTGATGTGGCAAAGATTTTGGGTATCCCGATGATTAATGTCCATACCCCGGCCGACAACTGTGTTTGGAAATTTGTTGATGATTATATTTCAAAAAAGAAGCCAAAAACCCTGGGCGAAATTATTGATATTCTTAAAGAAATCCCGGAGTACAAAAAAGCAACTGAACTTCATGCCGGACCGGGAATTTTTGCAGGGAGCGAAAAATCACGCGCTGGTAAGATTGTTGTTACCGGTATGACCGGCGGTACCTCTGGAAGCGAAAAGATTTATGAAAGAATGAGCCACTATGGCATCGGCACGGAAATCGCGATGCATATTCGCGAGGAAGACCGCGATGAGGCGATTAAGCACTACATCAATGTTGTCATCGCCGGCCATATTGCTTCCGATTCATTAGGTTTGAATATTTTTGTGGACGAGCTGGAAAAGAAGGGAGTTGAAATTGTTCCATGCTCGGGATACATTAGATACTCGCGCACAAAGGCGCGTTCGTAATTTCTAAAAGCACTTTGGACTAAATAAATGGAGAAAGGGCGGTCGCGTTTGACGCGACCGCCCGGGTTTGTTGTGGGCGGGCAAGCCGCCCACGGACCGCCCATAGCAGGGCAAGGACTTCACCTCCTACAAGCTAAACGGGTGGATGATGGGCAGAGACTCACCAACGAGAGAGTACATCCTGTCCTTGACCAGCGGGGCATTCTGCTCCGACTGGATGAGGATAGCATTGGGGAAAAGTTCGCTGAGGGCTTTCCCTTCGTAGGCGTACTGGACGACCTTGCTCTGCGCGTGTTTTCTGGGATCTTGGCGAATAAGGCGGGTCAACCTGATCGCACTCTGCCGATACTCGCGGGCAAGACGTTCTGTCTCTGCGAGGCGTGAAGCGTGCGCAGCGAAGCTCTCGAAATCGATTGCTGAGCGCGCCTCGAGATCCGACCAGAGGACAGACTGCCAGTTGGCAGGTAACTCCTTTTGCCCATCTGCTATCATCATTCGCCAGAGTTCGGTAACTTCTTCCTGGTCTGTCTGCCAACCCCAGCTTCGAAGCGGCTCGAGATCCGGGACGATGATTGTGAGCCGAACCGGGATGACCCGTTCGATCTGTCCGAGCAACTTCTTGGCCTGTCCTCCAAAGCGTTCGACAAAAACTGTCTTTCCGAGATCGAGTTCGACCTCTTCTCTATCCCTTGCAGCTTTGGGGCAGGAAAAGGTTATGAACTCGATCTGAGATTTGCCTAGTGCTTGGCAGAGTCTGCTAAGACCGACTATCTCACCAACTTCGTGAGCTTCGATGATATCAAAAGCAGCGCGGGCTGTTGCTGAGAGCGCCTTAAGCGCTTTTCTCTCTTTGTTTCGCACAAAATCACCCCTTTCTCTTCCCGTGTCCGGGAAGAGGCTAGGCTAAATAATTAGAGATCAAATTTAACGCAGGGCTCTTCCCGAGGAAGATTTTGTCCTGCGGTGATGACAAGCCATTCTTTCTAAAATCAATTTATAGCCGTTCATGCCGCGATTGAGCCATTTTGAGACGCGGGCGACGGTCGTTGAGGATAGGCCCGTTTCCTTCTCAATTTGAGAGTAGGGGATCCTGTCGTTAAGCATCTGTGCTGCCTGCCAACGTTTTGAAAATTCAATTATTTCCTCTTCCGTTAGGAGGTCGCGGAAAAATTTTTTTGCCTCATTCAAAGTCTGCAGTTTCAAAACTGCTTTGAAGAGCCCTCTCGATTTTTGATTATCCCAATTCTTTTTCATTGTTTACCCAACTAAAGTGCTTTACTATACTAAAGTATCATTCCATAGGGATTCTGTCAATCCCTCATTTTTTTCTCTCTAAAAGATTTCGAATCGAAAATTCACAGTGAGATTTACAGGCTTGAAAGAATGTACTACAATCTTTCTAGTCCCTGAGGGAGGTGATGCGAGCTGTGGCGTGCAAGTACCTTCGTGATCCCGGGAAGAGTAAGATCTACACCTGTGTTGTCTGTGGTTCGGTGGTCGTGGAGCCGGGCCGTAACTGCGGCCCGGGTCTATGTCTAGACTACGAGGACGAGGCCAAGCTGCGTGGCGGTTGCCGCCCAAAAGAAGAATCCCCGAAGGGGGACAGGGACGAACCTAGGGGTTAGCCAAACGAAGCGCTAGCCCCTATTGACTTGAAAAGCGGTATAATTTGTTTAGTATGAGAAACTGCTTTTTGGTCTTTTGCAGCTTAATTTTTGTCTTATTAGTCGGGCCCTTTTTACTGACCCTGAATTTAAGCCGGACTATTGCTTCACCTGATTATGTTAAACGGTCAATCAACGGGGCTGATCTCTATCAGAAAATCGTCAGCGTCGATTCAAAAGAATTAGCCGATTTTTTTAGCGGTGGGAATCCAAATGCAGACGCACCCCCGCCGGAATTTATCGACCAGCTTAAAAAAGCGATTGGTCAGGAAGATATCAAGCAGGCGTTCGAGAAGAATTTTGATGGGGCGGTTACGGCCCTTAAGGAGGGCAAGAGCGAATATTCGATAGACATCAGTAATTTAAAAACCAGGCTTGTTAGGGGGGCAGACTCACCAGAGCTTTCTCAATATTTTGGCCAAATCAAAGAGAAATTTCCGGTTCATTTCCCCGATTTTATTGTTTCGTTTGCTAAAGCGATCAAATATTCTTCGCTGATCATCCTAATCGTAGGGTTGTTTCTTTGTCTACTTTTGGCCTCATCAATTCTTCTGGCAAGAGGCGCAAGATCAAAAGTGCGCACGGCAAGCCTGCTCTTTCTTATTACAGCAATCGTTGCGACTATTCCCGCCGTCTTAGGTTATGTTATTGATGTGCCTCTTCCCAATCTTGGGTTGCCGCAGTCGATTTTTCAGGCTATTAGCGATGTTCTTAATAATCTTAAGGACGGTCTCGCTCGGCTTTTTGCTCTAGAAGCGGCCATTTTCGCCGTCTTGGCAGTGGTTCTTTTTATAATCGGATTTTTTGTCCCTCGGGCAAAGCTGAGTCCTTCTGGAGCAACGACAGCTCCGGTCCAGCCGCCAGATCAAAAATAGTTCTATGAAAAAAGCAATAGTGATTAAAATAACTGGACAAGTTCAAGGGGTTGGTTTCCGCTGGAGTGCAAAAAATAAGGCAGATGATCTGAAAATATTTGGCTATGCTAAAAATGAGCCAGGCGGCAGAGTCTTGATCGAAGTCGAGGGTGAAACTACTGCTGTTGATAAGTTCGTTGATTGGTGCAAGAACGGACCGGATTCTGCCCAAGTGGAGCAGCTCGATATTGAAAACACAGAGCCTAAAGGTCATCGGAGTTTTGAGATTGTTCTAAATTAGAATATACTCAACCTACTATGACCGGCAAATTTTTAGGATTTCCCAGAGGTTTTCTTTGGGGGGCCAGCGTGTCCTCTCATCAGATAGAAGGGGGCTTGATTAATAACTGGAGCAGATGGGAGATCGAAAACGCGGGGAAGCTAGCTAAAGATGCCCGGAATTCCCCCTGGCCGAGGGAGGGGGTTTTAAAAAAAGAGGCCCGAAATCCTCCTAACTATATTTCGGGTTTAGCTTGCGACCATTATAATCTATTTAAGAGTGATTTTAATATTGCCGAAAAATTAGGTTTTAACGCCTTTCGCTTTTCGATTGATTGGTCAAGGATTGAACCCGAGGAAGGCAAGTTCGACCAGAAGGGACTCGACTTTTACCTAAGATATGTTAAAGAACTTATCGCAAGAGAAATTGAGCCCTTTGTTACTCTTTGGCATTGGCCGATCCCTCTCTGGCTTGAGAAAAAAGGCGGCTTGGAGTCAAAGGACTTTACTCTCTATTTTGTGAGGTACGCCTCTAAGCTGGCAAGATTGTTTAAAAATAAGGTGATATATATTCAGACCGTTAACGAACCGGAAATATTTACTTCGCAGTCCTATTTGCTGGGGAGATGGCCACCTGGCAGAAAAAATCCGTTTTCGTATTTGAAGGTGCTTAAGGTTTTAAGCGAAACACATAAAAAATCTTATCTTGCCGTTAAGAAAGTCTCAAAGAAATTTCAAGTTGGAATAGCTAAAAACAATGCCTATTTTGAGGCCTATAAAAATCGGCCCCAAAACAAATTTTTAAAACTCTTTGCTAAATGGTGGTGGAACGATTATTTCTTGAATTCAATTAAGGATTATCAAGACTTTATCGGCCTTAATCATTATTTTCATTATCGGATTGATGATGGAGTTATTAGTCCCGGGGAAAAGAGGGTCCACTCCGATATTGGATGGGAGCTCTATCCTTCCTCAATTTATTTTGTTTTAAAGGATTTATTGAAATATAAAAAACCTGTCTTCATCACTGAAAACGGCTTAGCAGACTACAAGGATAAGTATCGGGGCTGGTATATCAAGGAGATTTTAAAGAACGTTTACCGGGCGGTATCGGAGGGCGTTGACGTTAAGGGCTACTTTCACTGGTCTCTTCTTGATAATTTTGAGTGGGCCGAAGGCTTCTGGCCAAGGTTTGGCTTGGTCGAGGTTGATTACGGGACACAGAAGAGGAAAATTAGGAAGAGCGCATTTGAATATTCGAGGGTTATTCGAAATAATGGGCTAGATGATTAAAGCTTCGCATCGGATTGGCATAGGTTTCGGGACGACTTCGGGAGTAATAACGACCCTGGGAGTTATTGTCGGTCTTAATTCAGCTTTAGACTCAAGATTTTTAGTAGTCGGCGGAATAATAACCATTGCAGTTGCCGATGCTTTTTCTGACGCTCTGGCTATTCATGTTTCTCAAGAGACAGAGGAGTCGAAGTCATCTTCCGAGATTTGGGAATCAGCTCTGGCTACTTTTTTTACTAAATTAGTCTTGGCTTTGTCTTTCTTAATCCCTGTTTTTATTTTTTCCTCGGTCGGAGCAATTTGGGCTAGTCTCATATGGGGTCTATTAATAATTTGCCTCATGAGTTTTTTTATAGCAAGACATCGTCGGGTGTCTCCACTTAGGGTAATTCTTGAGCACCTTGCAATTTCAATTGTGGTGGTAATAATTGCTAGATTTGTTGGAGTTATGGTCAGTAGCTACTTGGTTTCTCCCTACTCAATATAGGCCCGAAAAACCCTCAAGACAGGTGTTGACAATAACCTAATCCTATAGTATTGTCCTATCTGGAGGCTAATTGCATTTAAGTATTTGACATAAACAGGACAAGACATGAAGCAGGCAGTCCAGCTTTCTGCTGGGCTCTTTGTTTTAGAGCCCGTAACTTGACAATTAGAATCAGTGTGGGATATGCAGCCAAGGACTCATTTCTAAGTCCCAATCTCACATTGAAAATTCTGGTTTGACAAAACCAGATGAGAACGCCTGGTGAATGGCGTTTAAGAAGTGATTTACAAAAAATATTGAGTCAAATCAATTCTACTAAGAGTTTGATCCTGGCTCAGGATGAACGCTAGCGGCGTACCTAAAACATGCAAGTCGCGCGCTTGTAAAAGCGCGGCAAACGGGTGAGTAACGCGTGGGAATCTGCCCCGAACTGGGAAATACCCCGCCGAAAGGTGGGTTAATGTCCCATAGTCTCCGCCTTTGGCGGAGTAAAGCTCCGGCGGTTCGGGAGGAGCCTGCGTCCTATCAGCTTGTTGGTAGGGTAAAAGCCTACCAAGGCAATGACGGGTAGGGGGTGTGAGAGCATGGCCCCCCACAACGGCACTGAGACACGGGCCGTACACCTACGGGTGGCAGCAGTTAGGAATAGTACGCAATGGGCGAAAGCCTGACGTCGTGACGCCGCGTGGAGGAAGAAGGCCTCCGGGTTGTAAACTCCTTTTCTGCAGGAAGATTATGACTGTACTGCAGGAATAAGCATCGGCTAATTACGTGCCAGAAGCCTCGGTAATACGTGGGATGCGAGCGTTATCCGGAATTATTGGGCGTAAAGAGCGCGTAGGCGGCCAAGAAAGTCCGACCTTAAAACTAGCGGCTTAACCGCTAAGATGGGTCGGAGACTTTTTGGCTTGAGCATTTGCAGGGGCAAGCGGAATCTGCGGTGTAGGGGTAAAATCCATTGATATCGCAGAGAACACCAATGGCGAAGGCAGCTTGCTAGGCATTGTCTGACGCTGAGGCGCGAAAGCGTGGGTAGCGAACGGGATTAGATACCCCGGTAGTCCACGCCGTAAACTATGCGAACTAGGTATTGGGATAATCGACCGTCCTGGTACCGAAGCTAACGCGTTAAGTTCGCCGCCTGGGGAGTACGAGCGCAAGCTTAAAACTCAAAGGAATTGGCGGGGGCTCGCACAAGCGGTGGAACATGGGGTTTAATTCGACAGTAAGCGGAGAACCTCACCAAGGTTTGACATCTACGGAATCCCCGAGAAACCGGGGAGTGCCCGCAAGGGAGCCGTAAGACAGGTGCTGCACGGTCGTCGTCAGCTCGTGGCTTGAGTTGTTCCGTTAAGTCGGGAAACGAGCGCAACCCCTATCGTCTGTTAAATTTCTCAGGCGAGACTGCCTCGGCAACGGGGAGGAAGGTGGGGATGACGTCAGATCAGCGTGGCCTTTATACCTTGGGCAACACCCGTGTTACAATGGCCGTTACAGAGGGTCGCAATATCGCGAGATGGAGCTAATCCCCAAAAACGGTCCAAGTTCGGATTGAAGTCTGCAATTCGACTTCATGAAGCCGGAATCGCTAGTAACCGTGGATCAGCTACGCCACGGTGAATACGTTCTCGAGCCTTGCACACACCGCCCGTCAAGGCAGGAAAGCCGGCAATGCCTGAATCCCGCATTTTGCGGGACACGGCAGGGTCGGTGATCAGGCCTAAGTCGTAACAAGGTATCCGTAGGGGAATCTGCGGATGGATCACCTCCTTTCTAGGGAGTTAAGCCCCGACCTTGAGTCGGGGAAGATCATGGTTGATCGCACGAACTCCAATTTGTGCGCTTCTCATCTGGTTTTGTCAGACTGGAGATTGTCCTGTATGATCTAAAGTAGTCGCCGCAAGGCGGTTTTTGTAGTTGGAGTTGGTTTTATGCTATGATGGAACTAGATTTAATAAGGAGGATAGATGGGCCCCGAACACTCACAGCACGGTCCTGAAGACATGGGAGTAACTCCACCTTCCCCAGACCCATTTGGCAGAACGAGAGAGCAAGAGCCAGAGACTTTTGTTAAGGATGAAAATTTGGCTCGGGACATGGCTGATGCCATAGCTCCAGGAATGGATAAAGCCCGTGAGATTGAAAAAGCCGGAAGCGATGTCGTAGAAAACCGACAGAGAGTATTGGATGAATATAGCGGGCGGTTTTGGCCTGGTGGGTTGATTGGGCATCACAGTGATATTGAATTTCCAGCCGATAATCCTCCGATAAAAAAGCAGGATGTAATTTTCGCCCGCGTCTATTGTGATTTGGCCAGACGTCATGCCGAGGAAATAGTCTGGGATCAGTCTCTTCCTAGCGATGACAAATACAAGCTCTTAGACGGGATTCAGCCGGGGATGAGTGGAGCCTTGCGAGGTGATCCGGCCGCCACAGATCTCCAATTTTACGATTCTGTAGCCAAGGGAATGGGAGGAAGGCTGGAGATACACCACGTACCTCAATTGTTGGGAAGGATAATAGGGTTTCTTGCCACGTCAAAAGCAGTAAATGAACAGACATTGAATACGATGATTGATGCTTTGGGGAGAAGGTACAGTCAGGATCGAGCTGAGGGCAGGGCCAGAGTCTTAGATATATTGGCCCCGGAGATCGTCATGATGAGGCAAGTGCCAGAAGGCTTCTTTGCCAGTAAACACGATTTGTATGACAGATTGATGGCAGAAAGCGACCGTAAACGGAATCCTCAAACTGGAAGATACGAATTAAAATTGGAAATCTAGCCTGGTTTTGTCAGATTGGGAACTATTCTTTTAGCGGCGAACGATTTAGGGATCACACCCGCCTTTTTTTTGATTATTTGGTAAAATGAATGTGTAACCTCTGTGGTTTAGGTAGAGTTTTTGGTTATGAACCACCATTAAAGGAGGGGAGATCGAGGGAACTACTCAGCCAAAGGTAAAGAAGGACTTCCGCGATTACCCGATCGCTTTTGGGTTTGTTTTGTGGTGGCTATATGAAATTCCCCACCTGATTATAGTTACCACACTTAGAACTAGCAGAAAGCTGTTCTCCTTTTTTTCTATTAACTTGCTCTTTCGCACTTTGTTTCTTCCTTGGAAAAGAGACGAGATTGACACGACTAATATGTCTCTTGACGACAAGCTTCAAGTTTGGATTATGAATCTTGTCTCAAGGTTGGCCGGTGCAGTTGTTAGGTCGATTACTATCCTGTTGGGCCTGTTAGCCGTATCTTTAACCTACGCTCTTGGAGCGGTTTCGCTTATCGGATTTATCGGGTTGCCGGTTTTAGGTGTATTGGTAATTGTTTTAAGTTTAATTTAAGATGGATAATTTTGACTTGAAGAAAGCTCGAAATTTCGGCAAATACCGATCGGGGAAGGCGATTGAGTCGTCTCCGGTCACGGTTTTTGTCGGATTCTTATGGTTCGCGGCCCTTATTTCCGCTCTTGTCCTTATTGCAGGTAGATTTTTTGAACCCCTTGCTTTTCTCGTGAAGGCAGGCTTTCTTACTCTCGGATTTTCGTCCCTGATTCTCTTTTACCTCTCCTTTTTACGTGCCTTTTATGTCCCCAGGGTCTATATAGACTCGGGTAATGCCGCCGAAGCTTTAAGTCTGCCGGTTATGGAGATGTTGCTTGATAGTATTAATATTGCCCGAGAGAATCAGTTTGCCGAGATCTCGCCTGTTATTCTTCTGGCTGCTCTTGATAAAAATCAAGACGGTAAATATCTCCTCTTACGTTGCGGCTTTGGCATTGAGAAAGACACCTCGGCTATTATTGCTCAAGAAGTAGCTTCTCTGCCAAAAGGGAAGGTCGCCGAACCGGCAATTTCGCAGTCGACTCTCTTGGTTATTGAAGCGGCAAGAAAAAATGCACAAGATAACTCCAGAGGCTCGGTTTCGTCAGGGGATATCCTACTAGCCCTTATTCAAAAGAGCGATATTTTCAAAAAAATGATGTTTGAAATCAAAATCGAAGAGCAAGACATAAAACAGGTTGTCGAGTGGCACGAGATGCTCAAGAACTATTCCGAAGAACTGAAAAAACCGTTTTTAAAAAAAGAGACGATTGAGGGCGGAATAGGTAGGGACTGGAGCTTTGGCTATACGGTCACTCTTAACCAATTTGCTCGCAACCTCAACCTCCAGGTTCAAGGTATCGGAGCAGTTCATATCTACGGGAGAAGTCAGGTGGTAGACGAAATCGAACGGATTTTAGCTAAGACCGGTGAGAACAACGTTCTTCTGATCGGGGATCACGGGATAGGTAAGAAGACGATCGTTAAAGGTTTTGCTACGAAAATTGTTCAAGGAAAAGTCCTGCCCTCCTTGCGCTATATGCAGATTTTTCATGTTGACACCGGAGCGGTTTTGTCCGGCTCAAGCAATCCGGGCGAGGTCGCCTTAAGGGTGAGGAAAATTTTTAATGAAGCCGCCCGGGCTGGCAACACGATTCTCTTTTTTGATAACTTTCACGCCTTGGTTTCCTCGGAAGAGGGTGTAGGCAAGGTTAATACCTCCGAAATTATTCTCCCCTATCTTCAGGGAAATATTAACGTTATCGGCGCAACGACGCTTGAGGATTATCACAAGCATATCGAGGCTAACCCCGGAGTTGCGGCGGTTTTTAATCGTATTGAAGTTAAAGAACCCACCCAGCCGGAGACAATCCAGATTTTGGGAGAGGTTATTCCGATTATTGAACATCGCGACGGTGTCTTTTGGCCATATCAGGCAATCAAAGAAGTGGTCAGGGTTGCCGATCGCTACATTCACAACAAACCCTTTCCCCGCAAAGCGATTGAGATTGTTGACGAGATATCGGTTGATGTAGCCAAATCGGGAGGAAAGGTAGTTCACCCGAAAACAATCGATGAGCTTGTAAGCCGCAAACTTGAAGTGCCAGTTTCTCAAGCGGAGGGGGAAGAAGCGCAGAAACTTATGCACCTTGAGGAATTTCTGCATAAGAGAGTTATCGGCCAGGACGAAGCGATTCAGGCAGTGGCTTCAGCAATGCGCCGAGCTCGCTCCGGAATTCAGTCCAAGCAGCGGCCGATTGGCAACTTTTTGTTCTTGGGTCCAACGGGGGTGGGAAAAACTGAAACCTCAAAGGCATTGGCCGAGGCCTATTTTGGCTCCGAAAAAAATATGATTAGAGTTGATATGAGCGAATTTCAGGAACAATCTTCAATTTACCGCCTGATCGGCTCTCCTCCCGCCGCCGGAGCCGAAGGCGAGAAAGGCCAGCTGACAACGGCCGTTGCCGACAATCCCTTTTCTCTGATTTTACTTGATGAAATCGAAAAGGCACACCACGATATTTCGACGCTCTTTCTGCAGGTATTCGACGACGGTCGCTTAACTGACGGGACTGGCAGAACTATTGACTTTACTAACACGATTATTATTGCTACCTCAAACGCGGGAAGCGAGCAAATAAGACAAAACCTGTTGCGGGGAGTTCACGGCGACCAAATGAAAAAATCGCTTTTAGAATTTTTGCAGCGCCAAGGAATCTTCCGCCCCGAATTCTTAAACCGCTTTGACGCCGTTGTCGCTTTCCACCCCCTAACCAGAGAACAGATTAAGCAGGTGGCAGGACTAATGCTTAAGAGTCTGGCCGAGCGGATGGCTGAAAAGGAGATTACGATTGAGTTTACGCCGGCCGCGGTTGAAAAGTTAGCGGCGGTAGGCTTTGATCCCGTTTATGGCGCCCGCCCGATGCGCCGGGCTATTCAGGACAAGGTGGAAAATGTTTTGGCCAATAATATTTTGGCGGGTAAAATCGCCCGCGGCTCGAAGGTAATTTTGGATGAGAAAGATATAGTGTGATAAGTTTGATATATGTGGTTTATGCCAATCTTTAAGAAAAACCAGACAGTAAGGCTTATCGCTTTATTTATTTATTGTAGGATAAAAACTGTCCTTTATTTATTTTATGCTAGCTTGTTGGTGTTGTGCACTTTTTTGCCTGCAAAAGCGCTTGCTCCGCTTATAACCGTAACTGAGCTTGACTATCAAGCTGGTCAGGGATTAGGCCAGTGTTATCGAATGGATGGTGATTTGGATGGGGACGGAATAGATGATATTGTCTCTGGTCTAATAAGATGGCAAAGCACGAATGATACCGGGCGGATTCTTATCTATTGGGGTGGGGAAAATGTCTCTTCAACGCCAGATGTGGTTATTGACGGAGAAGCCGTCAACACTCGTTTTGGTGATGGCTTGAGCGTGGGAGATTTTAATGGCGACGGTATTGACGATCTGGCGTCAGGCGCAATCGAAACGGCTACTAACGATGGCAAGGTTTACGTTCTCTATGGCCGGTCACGTGCCGCCTGGTCATCTGTTACTAACGCTTCACAGGCGAATGTAAAAATTACCGGTGACACGGATAGCCACTTAGGCAATAAAGTGGGACTAGAGGGAGATATTAATGGCGATGGCTACAACGACCTTTTAATGGGGGCGGAATATTGGGGAGCAAGTGATCAGGGTAGGGCTTATATTTTGTTTGGCGAGGATAATGATTCAATTAATATCACTGTCGCTAACGTTGATGTCATTATTAATAATGATTTTGGAGCGGGGGTTTCGGCTTTGGGGGATGACGTTTATATTGCTGATGTTGCCGGTGATAGCTATCCGGATATTTTAATTTCTGTTGGAGATTGGTTAGATGGCGACGGCGGCCAATCAAGAGTGATAATATTTAACGGGTCGGCATCTTTCCCGACAGGGACTATCAATGCTTCTACAGCCAACGCAATAATTTTAGCTAACGGGAATACCGATTTTGAAGGGTTTGGTTATGCTGTTCGAGCCGGCGATGTCAATAGCGACGGCAAAAAAGATCTGCTTGTTGGCTCCGATCACTTTATAACTACGACAGGATTGCCCCGACTATCGATTTTTTACGGCGGGCCAGGTATATCTGGAACTATGTATGCAGTTACCGATGCCGATCAAGTGATAATCGGTGAAGCAGAGGGAGATTTGTTTTCGATGGCGATTATGACTGGCGATATCAACAATGACGGTGTCGATGATATAGCAACAACTGCCTATTTTTACCCCACGCCGTGGGTCGGCCCGGGAAGATTGTATATTTTTTACGGCGGGTCCGGGCTTGCAAGCAAAACAAATGCTTCTCAAGCTGATTATATTATGGAAAATCCTTTGGGAATCAGCTTGATGGGCTGGTGGGTTGCTGTGGGTGATATTAATAATGACGGCTGGGACGAAGTAGGCGAAGTATATATCAAGGAGTCTGGCGTGACGACCACCCTGCGCATTTTTGGCCTCTCTCATCTATCGCCCGTGGTGACTATTAATAGTCCATCTATTAGTTACAGTGGAGGTCAAGCAGGGGTGCAATTTACAGGTAGTGCCACCGATCCTGATAGTGGAAACATACAACGTGTCCAATATTCACTCGATGGTGGTTCCTGGCAGAGTGCTCTGCCGTCCGATGGTTCTTTTGGCTCGACTTCGGAAGATTATTACTTTGATCTGACCATCACCAGCAATGGTTCATATGGTGTGAGAGTTCGAGCGAGTGATTCGGAAAATGCAACCACCAGCGAAGCTAGCTATGCCGTTTCGAGTTTTGATATTAATGGCATTATTACTCAAGCTATTCAAACGGGCATTCTCCCCGAAACAGGCGCTGGTTCGGATTTAGAACCGGCCTTGGCTTTATTGATTTTACCCTTTGTTATAACCGGCTTTGTACTATACTTTCAAAAGTTGAGATAAGAGGTCATGTGGCATATTTTAGTTGACACTGGGGCAGTTTTTTTGTATTCTTTCGTGAAGCGTTTAACGCTTCCACACCAAATCGGGAAGAGGTGAGAACCTTGAGTTGGGAGTGCCGAAAGTGCCTGGAGGCAGCGATCAAGGAGAACAGGAAGGCTAAGAAGCTCAACGGGCGTCAGACTCCCGAAGGGCGGGATGCCTATGAGCGGAAAGCTACCCTGGCGCTGCGTGCTCTCTCCCTTTGCACCTCCTGTAAGTCTGGAGAGGTGCTTAACATGCGGCCGCACAGGAAAGTGAAAAACGCGATCTCTGTGTTGGCCTGTGAGCCTCTTCGTGCAAGCGGCTTTGAGTGCAGCTTCCACCTTTGCGCAGATACTCTTCTCGAAGTCATTGAGGAAGAGTACGAAGGTCGCGAGGAAGACAAGCGCGATCTCTACGACCTGGTGAGAAGGGTAATGCGTGAGGTGCTCGGTGTGGGTACAGGGCTCAGCGAGCCCAGACGGCAGCTTTATCGCCGTTATATCTTACATCCCTAGGCCCGCGGTTTCGGAGGAAACGCGCGGGCCGGCCCCACTCTCTTTATAAGTTTTTCTCCTTTTGATAAAATATGTTTGTTTTGATGCGGGCGATTAGCTCAGCCGGTTAGAGTGCGTCACTGCGCTTTGCGGGTGGAACGCAAAGCTGATGCGGTATGATGCGCCGTGGGAGTGGAACCCGCGGCTACACCTTGATAATTATGGTCTTTTGAGGGGCGTATAGCTCAGCTGGTTAGAGCGCGTCACTGATAATGACGAGGTCCATGGTTCGAGTCCATGTACGCCCACCAAAAGACCATAAAATAATAATTCGGAGGTTCAGCCGATATTCATTGGAAAAATAATTGTCGGCGAGGTTTCCTCCATCGCCCACCAGGATTGTTTTGGTGGTAAGGACTCGAAGGCCGGAGTGCGACGGCGCGAGGCGGGGTCGCGAGCAATTTCAGCAGAAATTGACTTGTGACCGAGTCCTCCATCGCCCACCATTTTTATGACTTTAACCGCACATGTAGCAACGGGTATTGCCGTCGGTTCACTCACAGACAACTCCTCTGTGGGTTTTTTTGCTGGTTGGCTTACTCACCACGTAGTTGACGGTATTCCCCACAGCGACCCAGGTTCTTGGGGAGCGGTTGGCGAAAGTGTTTTTAAAAACAGAAGATCTTTGATTTGGACGGTCTGCGATATCACAATTGCCACAACTTTATTTTTCTTGTTTCTCTCACTCTCGGGCTTTTCCACAGTACTCTTTATTTCGGTGTTGGGTGCAGCCATACCCGATTTAATAGATAACTCTCCGTTTTGGAGTAAACCGTTAAGAAAACTGCCTCCCCTAAAGTGGTTTCATCAGTTCCATGAAGTTATTCACTATACCATTAAGGTTAAGAAATATCTCTGGCTGGGAATTATGACCCAAATTTTGATAATAATTGTATCTCTTGCCGCTTTTTTGCTGTCCTCGGCTCGTTAGATCGATTCCCTCGACAGAGTTTACCCTGTTAAAGCGAACTCTCTTTAATGGGGTTTACCTATTAGTTGGGATAATATATACTTGACTTAAGGACCGAATATGAGCCAAGAAGATCTTTTAGTTGCGAAAGATTATGTTATTAAGCTGCCTAGAGCGGTTGCTTTTGAACCGAAGGCGTTTAGCGAATTTTTGCGTACTACCTCAAGGATAATGAAAAACCTTCCCTTTGCTTTTCTTATGACGATGGAGGGAAAGAAAATTTATTACGGAATAAGATCTAACAGAAGCTATTATAATGTCATTGAAAATCAGCTTTACTCCGCCTTTCCTGGCGTTGAAGTGGAAGAAACTGAAAGAGAGATGTTTTCGGGTAGGTTTGAAAACGGGGCCAGAGCAATCCTTTGGCTTAAGCACGGCGACTTTTATCCGTTTTTAAAACACGATCAGATTGAAGGGGATTTTCTGGCTGATTTCTATAACCAATTCACTCATCTTACAGCCCAAGATCAGTTTTATTTTCAGGTGAAGATTTGTCCTTTGGACTATAATCGGATGAGATTTTCCCTAGCGAGGAGTTTAAGACTGGGTATGAAAAGTCTTAGAGATAGAGTTAATATTATTGAGGCAGTAACCTCCAAAAAGGCTTCGGCCGGGGTAAAGAGAATGGCTTACGAAGCGGCCATTGAGAAAAACAAACAGCCTCTTTTTCTCTGCGAGATTGATTTGGTTGTTTACTCTGACAGTTATGAAACGGCGAGATTGAAATTGGAGCCGATTGCCCATGTATTTCAGAAACTAGAGAGCGATTATAATGAGTTTTATTATAAAATTCAACCCCTAGCCGAGTCGGATGTTGATGAACTAAGATCATTTAAATTCGGCCGCCAGGCGGTTTGTTTGGCACCGGACGAACTTTCCACGATCTACCACTTCCCGCCTCACACTGACCAGGTGCCCAATCTTTATAAAATTATGTCGCCCAAAGCCGAGCCGCCAATAGGGCTCCCGACTCCAGACAATACTCCACCCGAAGAGTTGTGCCTTTTTGCCCAAACTAACTATCGAAATATCAGGGAGATTTTTGGCATCAAACGCCGCGATCGCGTCCGCCACATGTATATGATTGGCAAGTCTGGCTCTGGCAAGTCTAAACTGATGGAGTTGATGATTAAAAACGACATCGAACAAGGCCATGGTGTTTGCGTGATTGACCCTCACGGCGACTTAATTGAGAATATTCTTCCTTTTGTCCCCGAGTCAAGAGTTAAAGACACGATCTATTTTAATCCGGTTGACGAGGAATATCCGATTTCTTTTAACCCGCTGGAAAAAGTTGACCGAATGTACCGCCAGCAGGTGGCGAGCGGCTTGATCGAAATATTTAAGAAGACCTTTGGCGCTAACTGGTCACCGCGGCTTGAGCATGTCTTGCGAATGACAATATTGGCTCTTCTTGATGCGCCCAGAGCTTCGGTGATGTCGATTCTCCTTCTTTTAACCGACAGGGAGTATAGGCAAGAAGTGATAAAAAATATTGAGGATCAAGTCGTCAAGAATTTCTGGACCAATGAATTTGCCAGCTGGAGCGAAAAGTTTGACAGCGAAGCGATTATGCCCGTTTTGAACAAAATCGGCCAGTTTGTATCAACTACGGTTATTAGAAATATCGTTGGTCAGGAAGAAAACAAAATCAATATGAAAGATATTATGGATAATCGCAAGATTATTTTCGTTAAGCTCCCCAAGGGAGTGTTAAACGAAGAAAACACCTCGCTTCTTGGCGCAATGGTTATTACCAAAATCTATCAGAACGCTCTGGCCCGTTCGGAAGTTCCCGAGCACCAGCGAGTTCCATTCTATCTTTACGTTGACGAGTTTCAAAACTTTGCCACCGATACTTTTTCAAATATTCTGTCGGAGGCAAGAAAATATAAATTGAGTTTAACCCTGGCCCACCAGTATGTTTCGCAGCTAAGCGATCTTATTAAGAGAACGGTTTTTGGTAATGTCGGTTCGATTGTTTCGTTTAGAGTAGGCCCCGAGGACGCCTTGCTTTTAGCTAAAGAGTTTGAGCCGAGATTTACCGATGCTGATATTGTCAATCTTGGCGTGAGGGAAATTTATCTAAAACTTTCAATTGACGATGAGATTAGAGAGGCCTTCTCGGCTAGAACCCTGGCAATGCCGCAGGTTGAGACGAGCTTCAAAGAGCAGATTGTTGCCTTCACCCGTGAGAATTACTGTCGCTCTAGAGAAACCGCCGAACATGAAATCAGCCGCGAAAAATCGAAAGAAATGGAAGTTCTTGATAAACTCAAAGGCGAAAACTTCTCCGCGCCGATTTTATAAGTTATTATCTTATTTGCGGGTTTAGCGAGTTTTTCGGGTTTGAAATTCTAACTCGCTAAATAAATAACTCGCTAAATAGAAAAATTGAAGAATGGCTATTAATAAAACCTGCAAACAGTGTAAAAAAGGATTCGTGGTTTTGGATGATGATTTGGTCTATTTGGACAGAATTTCGCCAACCTTCGCGGGTAAAAAGTTCTCTGTTCCGGCACCATCTCTTTGTACGGACTGTCGCATGCAGAGGCGCGTAGCTTGGAGAAACGAAAGAAATCTTTATAAGAGAAAGTGCGATCTTTGTCAAGAACAGATAGTTGCTTTATATGAACAAGATTCGCCATTCGCAGTTTATTGCCAAAAATGCTTTTGGTCGGATAAGTGGAACCCACTAGAATTTGCTAAAGATTATGATCCTTCAAGGTCTTTTATCGAACAGATTAAAGAAATACAAAAAAAAGCTCCTCGCCTAGCCCTCCTTAATACTTTTTCGGAAAATTCGGAGTTTACTAATCATTCCTCAAAAAATAAGGATTGCTATTTAGTTTTTGCTTCGTTTGATAATGAGCGCGTCATGTACTGCCGAAAAACTCGTAACTCCAAAGATATCTTGGATTGCACGACCTGTTTTTACGGCTCAGAGCTTTGTTACGAATGTTTTTTGATTGAGAATTGTTATTCCTTGAAATATTCAGTCAACTGCAAGAACTGCTCAAATTCCAATTTTCTTTTTGATTGTCTGGACTGTAAGGATTGTTACATGTGTTACGGGCTTCGTAATAAACAGTATTATTTTGAAAATAAGCAATTAAGCGAAGAGGAATATAAAAGAAGGATACCTAACTTAGGATCTCGCAAAATTCGAGATGCCGAAAGAAAAAGATTCATAGAATTTTCGAAAGATGCTGTACGCAAATATGCGAGATTTACAAACTCCGAGAATTCCACTGGTGATGATCTTATTAATTGTTCGAGATGTGTTAATTGTTATGATGTTGAAAAAGCTGAAGATTGCAAGAATTTTGAGCATGGCGAAGTCCTTAATTGGTGCGTTGATTGTTATGGTGCCGGTAACCCCGGGGAGTATCTTTACGAAGTGCACGGTATCTTAGATGGTCATAATTGTGCTTTTACGCACGCTAGCTATCATTCGTCCCGTGTCTACTATTGTGATAATTGCCAAAACTGTCAGGATATTTTTGGCTGTGTCAGTTTAAAAAAATCTCAATATGCAATTTTAAATAAGCAATATTCGCGTGATGAATACGAAAAGAAAATTGCCGAAATAATTGAAAAAATGACCCAAGCTGGTGAGTGGGGAGAATTTTTCCCAATCGGTATGAGCCCATTTGCCTATAATGAAACCTTGGCTTCTGAATATTTTCCTCTTAAAAAAGAGGGGGTTGAGGCAATTGGCGCTAAATGGAGAGATATCACCCATGAAAAAATTAATATAGAAACAGTCATCCCGCATGATGATATATCTGTCTACATCGATTCAAAAGAGGAGGTAGAAAAATTATTAGCCTCTGCTATAAAATGTTCGGTAACCGGTATTCCTTTTAGAATCTTGCCGCAGGAAATGGTTTTCTATTTGAAAGAAAAAATCCCGGTCCCGGAAATTCATTATGATGCACGTCATGCCGAGAGACAGAAATATGTTAACCCCCGCAAGCTTTGTAAGCGCCAATGCATGTGCGAAGAACAAGGACACCACCACGAAGGAAGATGTAAAGTAGAATTTGAAACCACATACACACCCGATAGGCCAGAGAAAGTATATTGCGAGAGGTGTTACCAGAAATCAGTTATTTGATTATTACGAGTTTAGCGAGTTAGCGAGTTTCAACCCGCTAAATAACCAACTTGCCAAATAAAAAATAAATTAATATGCCTTTATCCAAAACCTGCAAGCAATGTAGTCAGCAATTCACGGTAGAAGATGAAGACTTAGAATTCTACAAAAAAGTCTCCCCGACTTTGGGTGGAAAAACTTACGAATGGCCGGCGCCGACATTATGTATGTTTTGCCGGGGAATGAGACGGCAAGCTTGGCGCAACGAAAGAAATCTCTATAAGACTAAATGCGCTAAATCCGGCAAGGAAATTGTAAGCGTTTATTCACCAGACAAGACCGACTATAAAGTGTATGAACTTTCCGAATGGTGGAAAGATGATTGGGACGCGATGCAATATGGCAAGGAGTTTGATTCCTCGCGGGGATTTTTTGATCAGTTTGATGAGTTATTAAAAGCTGTGCCAAGACTGTCTCTCTTTAATACCCAAACTCAAAACTGCGATTATGTAAACTACACGGCTGAATGCAAAGACTGCTATATGTCCTCCGTTATTTATTATCAATGCGATAAAGTTCATTATTCATATCTGACTTATTATTCGAAAAATAGCATTGACATAGGGTATTGTGACAAAGTTGAAAACTGCTACGAGCTGGTCAGCAGTAATGGTTGCTATGGTTGTCGGTATTCGAATCGTTTAACGAATTGTCGCGACTGCTATTTTTGCCAGGATTTAAATGGCTGCTCAGATTGCATTTTGTCAAACAACCTAACTCGCAAACAGTATTGCGTCAGAAATAAACAGTTAACAAAAGAAGAATATGAAAAAGAAAAAAAGGAATTAGATCTTGGCTCCTATCAAAAAGTTAATGAATACTTGAAAGAATATGAGCAAATGAGAAAGGGGGCGATCGTCAAATTTGCCAATCTGCTTAATTGCGAGAATTGCGAGGGCGATAATTTGATTAACTGCAAGAATGTTAAGAAATGTTTTAGCGCAGTCAGGGTTGAAAATAGCCGTTATTCGTTTGATCAAGAGGATGGGAAAAATATCTATGACTGTGAAGGCGGCTCTTACGAGTGGGCGGTTGAATCAAACCACACAGGATTTGGCTCTAACTTTATCGTCTGTTCTGGAGTTTTGAATTCCAGTTTTCTTTATTATTGTGAAAATTGCCATAACTGCCGTGATTGTTTCGGCTGTGTCGGTTTAAGGGGCAAGCAATTCTGCGTTTTTAATAAGCAATATAGCAAGGAAGAATATGAGCAGTTAGTAGAAAAAATTATTAAGAAGATGGTAGAAGGTGGCGAATGGGGCGAATTCTTCCCCTTTAGATTGAGTCCTTTTGGGTATAATGAATCACTGGCTAATGATTATCATCCCAAAACGAAAGAAGAGGTAAAAGGAATCGGTGCTAAATGGCAGGATAATGATTATTCGCTTAAATACGATGGCCCCTTTTATGAACCCAAAGATAATATTAAGGACTATATTGAAAATGAGGGGGAAAGGAACAAACTGCTGGCTGGTATATTAAAGTGCGAGGTCTCGGGCAAGCCGTTTAAGCTGGTTCCGCAAGAACTCGCCTTTTACTTTGAGCAGGGAGTTCCTATACCACGCAGGCACTATGATGTTCGCTACAAAGAGCGGTTTAAGATGAGAAATCCCAAAGTATTACACCATCGCCAGTGTGTGTGCGAAGAACAAGGGCATGAGCATGAAGGAAGATGTGAGAACGAATTTGAAACGACCTATGCGCCGGATCGTCCGGAGAAAATATACTGCGAGAGGTGCTATCAGAAAAGCGTTGTGTAGCAAAAGGAGGGTTATTTGATTGTAAATATTATTTTAAATAAGTGGGTTGTGCTGGCCTTGGGGGCGTTCTTTATGCTGGTTGGCTTAAAGCCCGATTGGGTAATGAAAGCCGTTTCATTCACCGGTAAAATGTGGTGGGCGGAAAATCGCTTGGGGCGGGGCGGAACCTTTACAGTATGGAAAATTATTGGTATACTGGCGCCGATCGCAGCAATATACTATTTCTTTACTGGCGGTATTCATTTTGACACCCCAAAAGTTTCAGATGAACCCGCCAGCTATGACGAGGGCTACACAGACTATAATTATTAACTTGGGCCATTAGCTCATTCGGTAGAGCGTCTCCCTTGCACGGAGAAGGTGGCCGGTTCGAATCCGGCATGGTCCACCACTAATGTTAAAGGAGTACAGTATGATGCGAGGCGAAACAGTTGAGAGCGCGCCAACGGGTGATTTTAGCGTCCCAGAGGACGAACAAAAAGCCGAAGTTGTTTTAAAAGATGTGTACGACCTGAAAAAAAGAATTAAAGTGGGTGAGGGCGAGGTATCGGCAGAAGAATACCATTCAGTTTTTGACAGGGCTTTAAGTAGGATAAAAGATGACCATAGCCAAGGCAGGTCAACTCAAGAACAATTGATAGATGAGCTGAGCGGATTATCGAGATTGCAAAACGAGGTTGGGGCGATGGTTTTTCAAAGATTAAAATCCGCGAGGATTGATCAGTTAACTGATCTGCCGACAGCTGATTTTTTTAATATTCAAGTTCAGGAGATGTTGGATAAACAAAGAGAGTATGTTCGGGATGAAGAAGCGGAGTTTTTGACAATAGCGATTTTAATCGATGTTAATGAGCTTAAACCGATCAATGACCAAATTGGGCATAAGGCAGGCAATGTTGCCTTGAGGGAAGTCGCGAGGGTGATAATGGCCAAACTGCGCGAAGGCGACCCGATACGGTATCGGGAGCATGCCGCGGCCGGCCGGATAGGCGGGGACGAATTTGTTGTTGTAATAGACAGAGTTTTTAGCAAGACGGATGATTCCACAACCATTAGCGAATTTGTTGATAAAACCATTGAAAGATTCAGACGCGACTTTTCAATGATTGATTTCAAATATCAGGATGAAACCTATAGTGTTTCTGCTACAGTCGGCTTTGCCTATACGACTGAGTTTGTGGATACCGGCCCGGAAAAGCTACTTGAAATGGCAGATAAGGATATGTATTTTCACAAGCCGAAAAAAAGATAGTTTTTGAGTCTTATAATTTAAGTTGCGGGTTGCTTCTTCTTTAGATATAATCGTTTTGAGGAGAAAAGATGTTAAAAAAGATCTTAATATCTATTTTAGTCATTTTGATCGTTGTGGTGGCGATAGTCGCCTTCGCTCGAGTAGCGACCGGTGAAGATAACTGGATCTGCGTAAACAGTGAGTGGGTAAAGCATGGTAATCCCTCAAGTCCGATGCCGGACGGCGGGTGCTGAAATAGCTAAAGGACAATGGAAAAACAAGAATCAAAGGCCGAAGCGGAGACCGAAACCAAGCTTGAGAATTTAAATAAGCTGAAAGAGAAGGGTGTTAATCCTTATCCCTCGAAAGTAAAGGATAGAATTCTAATTAATGAGGCGCTTAAAAAAGAAGGTGAAAGGGTTTCTGTTGCCGGCAGGACGGTTTCAATTCGCGAGCATGGCAAGAGTCTTTTTGCTGATATTTATGACGAGTCGGGCAAAATTCAGATTTATCTCAAAATTGATCTCTTGGGAGAGGAAAAATTTAATGGTTTTAAACTTATTGACGTTGGGGACATAATTGAGGCCTCGGGGGAGGTGTTTAAAACACAGGCTGGTGAGATTTCGATAAAAGTCGAGGACTATAGGCTTTTAGCTAAGACTCTTGCCCCAATCCCATCTAGTTGGTATGGGTTGCGCGATGTTGAGGTGCGCTACCGCAAAAGATTTTTGGATTATATAGTAAATGAAAAGGCTCGAGATAATTTGAAGACCCGTTCTCGCCTAATCAGTTTTTTAAGGCGCTTTATGGATGAGAATGATTTTATTGAAGTGGAAACCCCGATTTTGCAGGCAATTCCCGGAGGGGCAGCGGCCAAACCCTTTGTTACTCACTGTAATATTCTCGACCATGACTTTTATTTGCGCATCGCCCCCGAACTTTATTTAAAGCGCTTAACGGTAGGGGGTTTTGAAAAAGTTTACGAAATCGGGCGCGCTTTTAGAAATGAAGGTCTTTCCCATATGCACAATCCCGAATTTACGATTTTCGAATTTTATTGGGCCTATGTGGACTACGAGTTTTTGATGGAATTTACCGAAAAGATGGTAAAAGAAGCGGTTAAAGAAATTAAAGGATCGCTTCAAATTGAGTACCAGGGTAAAAAAATCGATTTTGAAAAACCGTTTGGAAAAATCACTTTTCGGGATTTGGTTATGCAGGATTGCGGAATTGATATTGATCAATTTAAAGATTTCGAAAGTCTTAAAAATGAAATTCTGGCCAAGGATATTAAAATCGAAACGATGAATGAAGTAAAGGTTTGGTCCAAACTTGTCGACGAACTTTATAAAAAAGTTTCAAGAGAGAAAATTATTGAGCCGATTTTTGTCGTTGATCACCCGGTTGAGCTTACGCCATTGGCCAAGAAAAAGGAGGATGACCCGACTAAGGCGCAGAGGTTTCAGTTGGTTACTGGTGGCGGCTTAGAATTGGTAAACGCTTACACAGAGTTAAATGACCCCTTAGACCAAGAGCAGAGATTTAAGCAGCAGCTCGAAATGAAAAAAGCCGGCTGGGAAGAGACACAGGACTTTGACGCTAATTTCATTGAAGCGTTGAAAGTTGGGCTTCCTCCCACCGCCGGATGGGGGATGGGTATAGAGCGTTTCGTTATGCTTTTGACTGATCAGTACTCAATTAAGGAAGTAATTGCCTTCCCGACATTACGTCCTAAGAACAAAGAAGGTGAAGAAGCTTGATCTGTAAAGTCCGTTCTCTGATTTCTTTCTTGCAATCAAGAGAATAATCGTGATAATGAGTGGTAAATGAGAAAACTAATCGCTTACTATTCAAGGACGGGGAGGAACAGGGTTCTGGCAGAAGAACTCCGGAGAACAATTGGTGCTGACATTGAAGAAATCGTTGAGCTAAAAAATCGCAGGGGTACTTGGGGTTACTTAACGGGCGGGTTGGATTCACTGCTTTGGCTTAAAACGAAAATAAAGCAGTATGAGCTCAATCCGAGCGATTATGCTCTTACAGTAATTGTCGCTCCGATTTGGTTTTTTAGAATCCCGCCGCCTGTAAGAACTTATCTCACTCAGAACAAGGCGAACTTTAGAAAGCTTGCTTTTTTGTCTGTCTGTGGCCGGGGTGATAGAAATACTAAAGCTACAGCCGAGATAGCAAAGATTATTGAAGAGCCGGTTTCGGCCGAACTTATGTTAGATGAAGAAGAATTTGATCAGAATAAATACCGCCGTAAATTTGCCGAGTTCGCCACAAGAATTATCTCTTGCTGAGATCGATAAAGTTAAAGACATGAATGGCGATTAAGAGCAGTTATGATAATTGAAGACAAGGGGCAAAAATGACGAAAAGATCATGGCAGGAGAAACTAAGGGACAGTAAAGATTTGCCGAAGATTGTGAAAATGAGCAAAGAACAGGCGAAAAAGTGGGGAGGGGAGACATTGGCCATTCCCTCGCCTCTTGAGATTGATGAGTTAATGAAAAAAGTCCCGAAAGGTAAGGTGACGACAGTGGCGAAATTACGAGAAAAAATTGCTAAAAAGCACAAAGCAAAGGTTGGCTGTCCCCTCACCTGCGGAATTTTTTCTTGGATCGCCGCTTATGCTGCCGAGGAAGCTCGTGCCGAGGGCAAAAAAAGCATCACTCCTTGGTGGCGAACACTTAAGGGTCAAGGCGAACTTAATCCTAAATATCCGGGCGGCGAAGATACGCAGATGAAAAAACTCAAAGCGGAGGGAATTATATTTGAGCAAAAAGGCAAAAAAGCGATTGTTAAAGATTTGGAGAAATATCTGATTTAGATGACTATCTTACTCTGGATTATTTTATCAGGGATTATTCTGGCGCTGATCTCATTAACGGGCGCCCTGGTACTGGTTTTAACGAAATCCAAATTTGAAAAAATCATAGAATTTTTAGTTGCTTTCGCCGCCGGTGCGCTTTTGGCTGGCGCGTTTTTTCATCTAATTCCGGAGGCGGTCGAAGGAATGGGCAACAATCTGCCGGTTTATCTTTGGATTGTCGGAGGGATAGTCGCATTTGGAATTTTGGAACAGTATATCCACTGGCATCACTGTCACCTGCCACCAGGTGAGCATAAAGAACCGTTCTCATATCTCATACTTGTTGCCGACACTGTTCACAATTTAATCGACGGGCTGGCGGTCGGAGCGAGCTTTCTAGTATCTTCTGGGGTTGGGATTGCCACGACTCTGGCAGTGATTGCTCACGAGGTTCCTCAAGAGCTCGGGGATTTTGGAATTTTAATTCACGGCGGCTGGGAAAAATCGAAGGCGATTTGGTTTAATTTCTTTTCATCCATTACATTTATAATCGGCGCGCTTCTAATTTATTTTTTAAGGACGAATATAAACCCGTCTTTCCTTCTTGCTTTCGCCGCCGGCAGCTTCATCTACATTGGGGCGGTTGATATAATTCCGGAGATTACCCGCGCCTGCGAGCCGCGGCAGAAAATTACCCGCTATTCTTTTTTTGTTCTTGGCATTTTAATTTTTCTAGCTATAAAATTGCTGTTGAGTGAATAGATATTGAATATTTTTTAAAGAGGGCTAATCTATAATTAGCCGTTCGTGACTATGCGAGCGGAAAACAACTCAGGGCTAAAGGAGGGATTGACTTGAGCTATCCGGGACGGCGTCGAAAGGGCTCGGAGGTTACGGCCCGCGTCAGCCGGCTATGTCGCTCTCCGGGTCTAGGCGACAACGGAGAGGATGTGATGGAGGAGGCACAGCGGAGCGCCGAGCGGGCCTCCAGCGACTTCCTTGAGGGGTATGACGGGCGGGACATGGTCACCGATGATGGCCGGCTGATCCACGAGGGGTACAGCGACGCTGGGTCAGACCCGCCCTAGCGACGAACGGCGACAGGGGGCGAGTCGACCCTTACGCGTTGTATATCGATCGAGAAATCATTTTTATAGCTTCTTGTTTTTGGACTAAAGTTAAAAGTAAATGCGTCGGGGAGAAGACGCCTCTTGACAATTATGAACATATGTTCATAATAGTATTGGAGTCTAATTATGTCGAGAACAAAAAAATGTCGGTGTGTTGAGTTCAAGCCAAGCTGCCTTTGTTTCAAGCCCCAAGGAAAAAGGAGCAAGTGTGGTTGTGAAGTAAGTCTTTTCGAAGACGAGCTCGAGAGTATTAAATTGATTGATTTTGATGGTTTGGACCAGCTAGGTGCGGCGAGAAAAATGAAAGTTTCACGAGTGACCGTTCAGCGAATTTATAAAAGTGCTCGTGAGAAAATAGCCAATGCTCTTATTCTAGGTAAAGAGATTGCATTTAGAAGGGGAGGTGATTGAGATGTCATGCTGCTGTTGCTGCAAGTGCTGTAAGTGCGATGAATGCACCTGCTGCGAAGAAGATGGAAAGGAAGAGTCGGATAAATAAACCGTCTCGTTTGTATGAGGGTCCGGGGCGCCCCGAATATTGCAGTCGGGCGATGCTTCTCCGCTCGACGGGAAGCGTGTAGCAAATAAGGGGTATTGACAAGGCGCTTGGCGTTCTGGTATCCTCAACAATAGCTTTATGGATACATATTCAAAAAGGGATAAGGGGATGAGCGGCTGAGAAGCTTGTTTTATGGCTGTAATAAGCCGCTCATTAGAGCGGTTTTTTGTTTCATAAAGGTAATTTGACAACCTGGAGCCATGATATCAATACCTGAATCATGGCAGACAACATCACTCGAGTCGTTGTCTAGCCCCGCCTCTGGCGGGTAAAAAAGACAAATGCTCGATCGTTACGAAAGGGCACATGTGAGGATGCCTTGGGAGTACTGGCCGAAGAAGGACGTGGAAGCCTGCGATAAGCCTCGGGGAGCTGGCAAACAAGCTTTGATCCGAGGATTTCCGAATGGGGAAACCTAATGCCGTTCGACGGCATTGCCCCGACCTTGTGTTGGGGCGGGTACCCGCTGAACTGAAACATCTTAGTAAGCGGAGGAAAAGAAATCAATTGAGATTCCGCAAGTAGTGGCGAGCGAAAGCGGAAAAGCCTAGGCTATTTGATGTATGGATTGGTTAGCAGAAGGAACCTGGAAAGGGCTGCCATAGAGGGTGAAAGCCCCGTATGCGAAAGCCAATTTATACTATAGGATAGTCCCCCCGCCGCAAGGCGGGGAGAAAGTAGGGCAGGACACGTGAAATCCTGTCTGAAGAAGTCCCGACTTGTCGGGACATAGGTGGATCATCATCTAAGGCTAAATACCAGTACTCACCGATAGTGAACTAGTACCGTGAGGGAAAGGTGAAAAGTACCCCGCAACGGGGAGTGAAATAGTACCTGAAACCATGTGCCTACAAGGAGACGGAGCGTGCTTCGCTTTCGCTACGCAAATGTAAAATGCAAAATGTAAATCTCAAAATTATGGTATCCGCTTTTAGCGGATGATTATAAAACGTCCCGAAGGGACACATAAATTTTGACTTTTTACTTTTAATTTTTGATTTTGCGACGCGTGAGCGGAGCATGTGACGTCGTGCCTTTTGGAGAATGACCCAACGAGTTGCTTGGATACGGCAAGCAGAAGACCTATAAGGTAATATGCGCAGCGAAAGCGAGTCCTAATCGGGCGTTTAGTCGTATTCAGCAGACCCGAAACTGAGCGATCCATCCATGAGCAGGCTGAAGCCCCGCGAAGGCGGGGTGGAGGGCCGAACCCACCAGAGTGGCAAATCTGGGGGATGACTTGTGGATAGCGGTAAAATGCCAAACGAGCTCAGAGATAGCTGGTTCTCCCCGAAATATATTTAGGTATAGCCCGCGGTAAGAGGGATTGGGGGTAGAGCACTGGATGGATATCCGGGGAGCAATCCTCGGTATCCAATCAAACTCCGAATACCAATTACCCGTTTCCGCG
>JAOUGE010000005.1 GCA_029865605.1 Candidatus Berkelbacteria bacterium
GGCTTTCCTCGCGATCAGCAATCACAGGTCCGTCAGCAGTTGTCTAATGTCCTTTTAGGGGTTGTCTCTCAAAGATTGCTTCAGAAGGCTTCGGGTCAAGGCAGAATTCCAGCATGCGAGATAATGGTCGCAAATAGCGCTATCAGAAACTTGATTCGGGAGGGTAAAACTCATCAAATTATTTCGGTTATTCAAACCAGTGCCTCTGAAGGAATGATAACCCTTGATAAAGTTTTGGCTGATTTGGTTTCAAGGGGTGAAATTGCCATGGAGGAGGCCTTGAAATGGGCGACCGACGTAAGGGAATTTAAGAAGATGATATTTTAACTATGGCGAGCAAGCTAAATCTATCTTTTTTAAACAGGATTACAGTTAAAGACAAGGCCCTTTTCACTCGGTCTTTGTCGGCAATGATTGGTGCTGGTTTGCCGCTGGTTAAAGCCTTAGGATTGCTAGCGGCACAGACGACCAATAAGCGCTTCGCGGCAGTAATTAAAAATGTAGTAACTAGGCTGGAGGAGGGAGAAAGCATTGCCGACGCTTTTTCTCACCAAGGCGGGGTTTTTGATCCGGTTTATATTGCTTCAATCCGTGCCGCCGAATCATCGGGCAAATTTGAGCAGATTCTTCAAGACCTGTCAGAACAGCAGGAAAGGGAATATAAGCTTGCCTCCGGCATAAGAGCGGCAATTTCCTATCCTATTTTTATCGTTGCGGTAATGATAGTTGCCGCGGGGGTTCTTCTGGTAACAGTTGTTCCAAAGCTCGAAGGTTTGTTTGTTGAAATGGAGATGCAACTGCCCCTCTCGACTCGAATGCTTATAGCGGTTTCCAATTTTTTGATTAACTATTGGTATATTATAGTGCTTATTCTGGGTGGCGGCGCTTATGCTATAAGATACTACTTAAAAACCGAACAAGGAAAGTTTTTTTATTCTAAGACAATAATTCGCACCCCGATCGTCAAAGAACTTTTTATTAGCGCCTATATGGCTAGATTTGCGAGGACTTTTGGTATTTTAGGGGGAGCGGGAGTTCCTATAGTCCAGTCGGTGAGATTATTGGCAGGTGTGATGAATAACGTAATTTTTGAGAGAGCGCTTTTAGGGGCTGTTGAAAAAATTCAAAAGGGGGTTCCGCTGTCGACTTCCTTAGTCGAAGAAAATTGTTTTCATCCTCTTGTTATTCAAATGATAGAAGTTGGGGAGCATACAGGCAAAATGGATGAGACAATGTTTTCCTTGGCTCGATTTTTTGATGATGAGACCTCTAAAAAAATTACCAGTGCGATGAGCCTGCTTGAGCCCATTCTACTTATAATCATCGGCGCCGGAGTGGCTACTATCGTATTCTCGGTTATAATCCCAATTTATCAGTTGACTGGAGGGGTAGAGTAATTGTTAAGGAGGTGACAAGATATTGCATAACATTAAATTAGTGTTAAGATAAGTTATATAAGAGATAAAAGGAGGGAAATATGAAGAAGTTAAGGGCGTTTACGTTAGTTGAACTCTTAATTGTGGTGGTCATAATCGGTATTTTGGCGACCTTTGTTGCTATCTCGCTTCTTTCGGCCCGAAGCAAGGCAGCTGATGCAAAGGCGAAAGATTCGGTATCTAAGGTAAGAGACGCGGTTGAACTTGTTGTCTCAGGCAGTGACAACGGGATAGCGGCACTGGTCAATGCAAATTGCGACATCACCAATGGCGTTGTGCCAAAGGGCGCTGCTATAACGGGCGGGGAGTCATCGGGGAGCTGTAACGCTAGGTTCTATGATGCCGGGGCGGCAGTCTTCAAGTCGGCTGCGCAGGATGCAAAGGGGGAAAACGCCAGAGTATATTCTTCAGATACTGCTGCCGGGGTTTGGGTCATCGTGGGAAAGGCATCAAATTATGTTAATGGAACTGCTGTCGACGCTGAAAAGAGATGTTTCTACTATAATTCTAACGGTGGTAATAATATGGGTGCCAGTAAAGCGGGGGATAATACCTGCCAAGGCGTCTATTAGTAACTAACCAAGTGCTTTGTCCAGTTGGATTATAGTTGTTATATTCGGTCTTGCTTGGGGCTCGTTTCTATCGGTTGTAAAGAACCGTCTCGATAATCTCGGGACGGTTCTTTATACCAGAAGCCATTGCCCAAAGTGTAAAAGACAGCTAGGAGCGGTTGATCTCATCCCGATTTTGAGTTTTATTCTCCTTCGCGGTCGCTGCCGCTATTGTAAAAAGAGGATAAGCTGGGAGTATCCGCTGTTTGAAATCTTAAGCCTCATCCTGGCTGTTTTTGTCTATTATAAGTTCGGCTTTAGTCTTGCTTCTGTTGTTTTATTTCTTTCCCTCTCGGCTTTGCTTGTTTGCTCATTCGTTGATATCCAGAGTCAGGAAGTTGATCTACCTCTCTTTATTTTTGGAATTTTAACAGCGCTTTTTTGGGCTCTTTTAAGAAACGGAGCTAGTCCTGATGCTTTTAAGGAGCTTTTTTGGGCTGTTGCCGTGGCGGTTGTTGTTCCCCTTGGGCTATATCTTATAAGTCGCGAAAAGTGGATGGGGTTAGGGGACAGTTTTTTTGCTCTTTGGGTAGGACTTTTATCGGGCTTCCCCCAGGCCGCCTTGGCTATCTTTTTAGCGTTCTTTTTGGGAGCTATTTTTGGTATAATTGCCTTGGTAATTAAAGGCAAGAGAAAAACATCGAGGGTCGCTTTTGGCCCGTTTATCGGGTTAGGGGGGATAATCGCCCTCGGTTGGGGCCAACAAATTATTGATTTTTATTTGAGTTTTATTGGTCTTTAAATCTACCCCGTTAAATTAGTTCCAATTCACGGGCATTTAACGGGGCAAGAGGAGGCCAGGTAGTAGAAATTTGATAAATGCCAAACGCAGCATTTCGGTTCAAAATAAGAAATTTTATAGTCAATTTAATATGGATATGTGAAAGCATTTTGCGAAGCAAAATAATCAAATTTTCACTACCCGGGAGGGAATATGGGAATCAAAAAAAGAAAAGTTAAATCGTTTACTCTAATTGAGCTGCTGATTGTAATAATTATCGTCGGTATTTTGGCAACTTTTGTCGCAATCAGCCTTGTTAGTTCGAGGGCAAAAGCTAGAGACGACAAAAGATTAGCTGATATTAACTCCATTGCTAATGCGATCGATCAGTACTCGACCGAGCATTCAAGGAAATATCCGATCGTAACCGGTGGCGGGCAGGCTGATGAGGACGCCTATTATGTAGTCAGGGTTTCAAGAAGTACCTTTGTAGACCAGATCGATGACTATCTCAGGCCGGTTCCCGAAGACCCATCGGATAAGGCGGGCTCGGAGGAGTATAGATATATTTATGTTGTGAAAGGCGATCGGCTGAAGGCGGCGCTGATAGTTGATAAGATGGAGAAAGGCAGGAGCAAGTGCAATATCCCCTCAAATAACACTTCTGGAGTGCCCGACACTGTTACGGCCTATATCGATAAAATTGGCGGAACCGTAAACGTTGTTTATGTCGGCTCTATAACACCACCGACAAATCCCAATCCTTGTTATTACGTTGAAAGATGAAGCCAAAATTAAAAGGCCTTACTTTAATTGAACTTTTGATTGCGATTACTGTTTCTTTGATTTTAGTCGTTGCCAGTATCCCGATCATTGTTCGCTCAACAGGGAGAGAAGCGCTCCAGGACCAGGCGCGGATCGTAGCTTCTTTTGTCGAAAGGGCAAGAAATTATGCTCTTCATCCCGAAAATGAGAATGCCCTAAATTACCGGGTTTATAGGATGAGTGACAATCAGCGGCTAGAAATTGAAAGATGGACTCCGGATGGAACGGGTTATGAGGGCTTTGGCGAGGAGCTTAAGCTGCCGGACGGTTTTGAGTTTAATGATACTTTCACGTCAATTGTTTTTTACGTGCCCCGTGGCAATTATAATGGGACAAGTGCTACTCAAGTTGAGATCGAAAAAACTGGCATTAACGGGGGCAAAATCCCGGTTATTATTGAGAGTCCAGGCACAATAAGTATTGGAGAGATCGAATAACAAGTTTTTTATGAAAAAGTTGAGATCATTCGGCTTAATCGAGGCGGTAATTGCCTCTACGGTAATGGCCCTGATTTTAATTGGGTCAGCCGTTTTGTCTTCCTCAACATTAAAGACATCCGTCGTTGAACAAAATTACCATGAGGCGGAGCATATTGCCGACGCGCTTTTGGAGAAAGTTAGATCAGCCAAGGAGAGTGGGCTTGTTGTTTTTACTAAAAATCAGGACGCGGACCTCGGTAGCAGCGAGCTTTTGTCGGTTGACTGTTTTGCTACCCCAAAGAGGGACGGTGCCAATTGCAAGACGGCTGGGGCTGGGGGGACCTATAAGGAACCGTTGCCCTATTATAATGGCATGGTGGAAGACGGCGACGGTTATATATTAGTTAAAAACAATTTAAAAATTCCTTTCAATAGTTCAAATTTTGCCAACGGTTTTTTTAGATGGAAGATGACCGTTACAAGGTCAACTTCTTGCCAAAGCATTGGTGGTGTATCAATTGATAGCTGGAAGTGCCGTCTTATCCAGGCTGAAATAAGATGGAATCAGCCAACGGGGGAAAAATCTTATCTTATCCGGCAATATTTTACCGATTGGAGCAGATGATGAAACTTAGGAGTTTTACCCTAGTCGAAATATTAATCGCCTCGACAATATTTACGATTGTGATTATGACGGCTGTCTCCACCTTCGCCTTAATCAGACGTTCAAATTACAAATCAGCCGACAGCAAGGTGGCTGCCAGCTGCGCCAGGCAAATTGAGGATTTTATCAAAGCCGAAGTTACATCTTCCAATACCTCGCCGAGGATTGAGCTGATTAAGCAATCCCAGACTAACCGTAACCGTTATAGTATTTCTTCTGTGCCGGGTTTTGACCCGAGCAATTATCCTGTTTTAGGGCTGGCTCTCTTCCAGGGAGGGCGGGTTAAATTGATTTTCAAAGACCCTTCTCGCTCAGCTAACGGGGGTACTTATAGATATAAAAATGTGGTCTTAGCCTCCTACACAAGCGACATTAAGCCAGGGGGAAATATTAATAATCTTTTGATTGCCGATTCATCTCCTCTTTTCTCTGATGAATGCCGAACTAGGGATGAAAATGAGACTTTCCGCCTTAAATTTAGAGAAAAATACCCCGTGCAGACCACCACTCCGAGTACTGACGTTTCGGACGATATATACGAGGTGCAGATGGAAGATTCCGTTTTTCGCTATATTAAAGATGCAGGCAATTTAGATGACCAGTGGGCCCGGGCAGAAGATCAGGGAACGGTATCAAGGATAAATCTTGATGTAACAAATAGCGTAAGTCAAATATGAAAATAAAATCATCAGCTCTTCTTATAACTTTAGCCCTGGGAATAGTTTTGTCAGGGATTATTATCGGGGTGGCGGCAACCTATTCTCAATTTGTGAAATCCTCGGCCCAAGCCAGAGAGGGCAAGAAGTCTTATCGGGCCGCTTTGAGTGGAATAGAAGACGGCCTTTTGAGATATAAATATTACCTTGCTGGCACTCAAAACCCCGCCGACCTTTATGATCTTCCTGACGATCCGATTAGTTTGAACGCTGACGTTTCTTATAGGCTTTCCTTTAAGATGGATTCTATTACCTACGGTAACGCCGAGTTTCCTGCTGGTTTTAAAATCGGAACGACAAGTAGCACTGCTGATATAGCTTCACGCCAAGCGGCTATAAGGCAAAATGTTGATGATGTAATTGATATTGATCTGTCCTATTTTACTTATTTGCCAGAAGAGGAACAGCCCGAGTCTCTAACGATTCATTTTACCCCCCCTTGCGATCCGGCATACTGCACCGCAGCGACCTATAGGCCCTTAAGTGGATATTTTACGGCGATGAACTATCGCCTTGTCGATGTTAAGGCGACAAACGAAGACCAAATGATTTATGAGGAGACCGTTAATAGCTCCTCGCTAACCAGTATAGCCGTTCATGTTAATAGTCTTGTCGTCGAGTGCCGAAAAACTTCTAGAAATTGTCATTTGAGGATTACGCCCCGGGTGGCTAAAAATTCCTTGGTGGGAGCCGGGAGACTCGAGGGTATGGGCGTGGCCTCTCAGGGCAAACGGGTTTTTCTGGCAATAGAAGCTAGAACATCTGGCGACCAGAATCCTCTTATTCCATCTACCGGCAAAAGGCCGGGGACAATTACCATTACTTCTGTCGGGGTGGCCAGAGGCGCTGAGCGGAAACTTGAGGCAAGGGTAGACTCTTCTTCGGGAAGATATATCGGTCTTTTTGACTACGGAATTTATTGCGGAGCTGAATGTATAGGGATTTGATAAATGGATAAAGTTCTCATCTTTTGCGATGGGGGGGCAAGAGGGAATCCGGGTCCGGCGGCAATTGGTGTTGTAATTAAATCACCCGATGGAAAGACGGTCAAAGAAATCAGCCGCAAGATCGGCAGGGCTACTAATAATGTTGCCGAATACAAAGCGGTTTTAGCCGCTTTGGGATGGATTTTAGAGAATCAACCGGCTAATATAATTGAATTTTATTTGGATTCTGAACTTGTAACGCGGCAGCTAAACGGCCAGTACAAGGTCAAAGATACCGATTTGAAGCCGCTTTATTATAAAATTAGAGAATTGGTTTTTAGCTCGGGCAGGGCAGTGATCTTTAAGCATGTAAGGAGAGAAGAAAATTTGGAAGCAGATAGATTAGTAAATGAGGAACTCGATCGAGCTTAAATTAAAAAAGCAGCCTTCGAATCTGCTGCTCTCAAACCCTAGTCTTGTTATCTTGGTAGCGGGGGTGGGATTTGGTCACAAGTCGGCGCGCATATTTTTCTTAAAGAGTGTGCCGCTCGCGACCCCGCCTCATCCCGCCGTGGCGGGACTCCGGCCTTCAAATCCCATCGCTCCCAATTCTCGGCTTACGCCGATCTGGTAGCGGGGGTGGGATTTGAACCCACGACCTCGAGGTTATGAGCCTCGCGAGCTACCAGACTGCTCCACCCCGCGTTCTAGATGCTAGTATAGCTTAATACTTAGTAACTTAAAAGTCAATCTCATAATCCTTTTATTTTAATTTGTGGCAAAGCCTTCATTCTGGTAATCTGGAATAAATTTGAGGTTAAAAGCCGATTAATGTTTTTTATCCGCAATATTCAAAAAATAAGAAAATTCAGGCTAAATTCTAGGCTTAGTTTACTGCTTGGGTTCTTTTTGCTAGTAGTTTTAGCGAGCATCTTTTTTACCAAGGGCAAAACAGCTCCGGGCAGCTCTATGGCTTCTCCTACCCCAAGCGCTGAAGAATCAGTCCTCGACAAAAATTTTGCCCTAGAGGTTGAAAAGCTCTCAATCTCGGTACCAATAATTAAGGATGTCGACGGAAGCGATAAAGATAAGTACAACGAGGCTCTCAAAAAAGGATTGGCTCACTATAAAGGCACTGCCTTACCGGGCGAAAAAGGCAATATTTTCATTTTCGGTCACTCAAGCTCGGATGAGGTCGGGGATTACGGCAAGGTTTTTTCCCACCTTGATGATCTGGAAAAGGGCGACCTTATCAGGGTTTATTACAAGCTTGAACAGCACGATTATGAGGTTTTTGAAGAGAAGGTTGTTGAAGCAACCGATTTGTACGTCCTTGACAGAGGAAATAAAGAAAAGCTGACTCTTATGACCTGTTGGCCGGTGGGAACGAAAGACAAAAGACTTGTCGTCATCGGCTACCCTAAGAAATAATTGGCTCATAGGATTGAAAAGATTTAAAAAAAGTGTAGAATATTTAGATGCTGGCAACGTAGCTCAGTTGGTTAGAGCGAGGGAATCATAACCCCTAGGTCACAGGTTCGAATCCTGTCGTTGCCACCAGGTTGTTTTTTGGTGAAACGGCGGATTCGAAGGCCGCAGCGAGCGAAGGCGAGCGAGGCGGGGTCGATTGCCGCGCCAGCAGGTGCGGACAAGTGACCGAATCCTGTCGTTGCCACCAGGTTTTAAGTTAGGCCATGCCACCCCTTGCTTCGCAAGCCTACTAGTTTTACGTTTTAAATTTTAAATATGCGTTCAGATCAAATCAAAGCCATAACCACAATTGTAATAGTCCTTCTTATTGCAGGGGCTTTATTTAACGTTTTCGGACCGCTTTATCAAAAATCAGCTGAAGAGGTTTCGTTGAGCGATATCTCACGCGAATTCACGTCCGGAACTATTGAAAAAATCACGGTTGATAAAAATGAGGTTACGGCCCAGCTCAAAGATGGTCGCAACTTTAAAACTTATAAGGAGCAGGATGTATCGCTGGTTGACTATGGGATAACACCGGATAAGGTTAAAATCGAGGTCAAAAACCCCGACAGCGGCTCATTTTGGCTCACATTCTTGTCGGTCATTTTACCCTTCTTGCTTTTGGGCGGTTTTATCTACTTTATGATGCGCCAGGCTCAAGGGGCAAATATTAAGGCGATGAGCTTTGGCCGGTCATCGGCCCGGTTGGCAAATTTTAAAAACAGGATTACCTTTGATGATGTTGCCGGTCTTGAAGAGTCAAAAGACGAGCTTAAGGAGGTGGTTGAGTTTTTACGCACCCCCGGCAAGTTTAAAAATCTCGGTGCGGAGATCCCCAAGGGGGTCCTTCTGGTTGGGGCTCCGGGAGTGGGCAAGACTCTTCTGGCAAAAGCTGTAGCGGGTGAGGCCGGCGTGCCGTTTTTCTCGATTTCGGCATCGGAATTTGTTGAAATGTTTGTCGGGGTTGGCGCCTCCCGCGTACGCGATCTGTTTACCAAGGCTAAGCGCAATGCTCCCTGTGTTATATTCGTTGATGAGCTTGATGCGATTGGGCGCCAAAGGGGGGCGGGGCTGGGCGGTTCTCATGATGAGCGTGAGCAGACTCTAAATCAGATTTTGGTTGAGATGGACGGTTTTGACACTGATGCCAGGGTGATTGTTCTGGCGGCAACTAACCGGCCAGACGTTTTGGATCCGGCCCTTCTGCGTCCGGGGCGCTTTGACCGCCGGGTGATGCTTAATCTGCCGGATAAGAGAGAACGTGAAGCAATTCTTAAAATCCACATTAAAAACAAACCGATCGAAAAAACTGTTGATTTATCAAGGATTGCCGCCAACACGGTCGGGATGAGTGGAGCTGACTTGCGCAATATAATGAACGAAGCAGCAATAATCGCCGCTCGGCTCAACCAAAAAACAATCACCGAAAGGGATATTTTCAGAGCAATAGAAAAAGTTACTCTTGGGCCGGAGAAGAAATCAAAAGTGATGACCGAAAATGAAAGAGAGATTTCCGCCTATCATGAGGCAGGTCACGCGATCATCGGCAAGGCGTTGAAGCCGCACGAAGAGTTGCAAAAAATTTCGATTGTCTCTCGAGGGATGGCTCTGGGTTACACTTGGAGTGTGCCTAAAGAAGACTATTATCTTAAGTCAAGAACTTCTTTTATGTCTGATATTTCGCAACTCTTGGCCGGCCGAGTGGCGGAAAAAATGATTTTTGATGAGCTGACAACCGGTGCGTCAAATGACTTAGAGCAGGCAACTAAAATCGCTCGTGATATGGTTCAAGTTTACGGGATGTCTGATGTGATTGGTCCGGTTGCCTTAGGCCAACGCGATGAACTTGTCTTTTTAGGGCGGGAATTAGCCGAGCACAAAAATTATTCGGAAAAAATCGCTTCTCAAATTGACAGCGAGATCGAGCGCATAATCAGTGAAGGAGAGAAAAAAGCCAGAGAAGTTTTAACTAAGAACAAATCGAAGCTCAAAAAACTCGCTACGATTCTTCTCAAGAAGGAAACTCTCGAGAGGGAAGAGCTGGGAAAGGTTTTGACCTAGTAAGTGCTTCTGGCCTGATCCCAACAAGCGCGCCACAGCCTCGTAACTTCCGCCGTCTTATTGGGTGAATCTTGTTTGCCATCCCAAAAAGGACCGAGTGTCTTTAGAACCGGAGCATATTCGCAGTTGATTGCATTTTCTCCTAGCCTACATGTATTAGCACCGTCTGAGCCTGATTCTAAAACATAGTCGTATTGATCTCTAAGCCTTCCATTGTTCATCCAGGCAGCCATTTGGATTTTGATTTCTCTTCCACCTATGATTTCAGATTTAGTTATATCGATATTAATGTCCTCGTACTTACCGCTTGACAATGTCTTTGTTTCTCCGGCAATTATATTATCGTTTTGAATAACCACAGCACAGACCCAGGCCCCGTGGTCTCTTTGGGTGTCAACTGTCTTGCCTCTATCTTTCGAATAAACAAGTCCACTTCTTCCTCTAGTCACGATTATTGAGCTGAGGAGGTTGGCAGGCAAGACTGTCACCGGCTCCGAAGAGTATCGAGGCTTGCCCTCTTCACCGGTAGCCGGTTCAGCTTCGGTGCTAGTTTGGCTTTTTGAGCCTGAAGTAACGGGTGCGCCAAGCTGACTGGAGCTTGGTGGACCGATTGCCGGTTGGGCGGCCGGAGCTGCTTGTTGGGCGGCGGCTTTGGCCTTTGCTTCTTCTTGCTCCTTTTTCCAGGTTTCGTAAGTCGTGTTTTTCTGGACTGGATTAATTGGTATGTCGTTAATGGCCAATACGTCATAATCAACGCTGTTGGGGCCAACGCAGGCCGGTTTCAGCGAAGATTGAATGACAGCGTATTTTTTTTGGTTGTCAGGCAAGGCATCAAAAGCCGCCTTGTCCTGAACGATTTGAATTTTCTGCCCGCCGGAGGTTGCTCTGGAAATGTAAGCATCTACTACCGTAGCGTTAGCAGCGCTGTTGCAGGGTTCATCTTCATTAATCTCCGGAACTTTGATTTGGGTGCATCTCCAATATTCTTCTCCCATCTTGTCATAATAAGCTTGATGGGCTCCTTTTTCGGTAATTCCTCCAGGGTAGTTATTGATTGCCACCTTGCCGCCGATGCATTTATCCATACTTAAACGGGTGGTTGAAGTGGCATTTTGCGAAGTGCTTGCCAGCAGGGGGTTTTGAGCATTCTGATAGGCCAAAAATCCCACCGTAAAAGCAAAGACCGTCGCACCGATCCCTGCCATTGCCCAGCTTGCCACACTAAAAAACCTTGGAGCTTCGCGTTTTTCGCCTTCCGCCATTTTTCCTCCTTTAAAGTCCTTGTTTCTTGCCTTAATGATAACAGACCAGACTAAGGTTTGTCAAAGTGGAATCTGCCAGCCACTATCGTGTATTATATGGTATGTTATGAGTTTTTCTATTCTATATTCTTAATTCATGACCCTTAATTCACTCACATGGATATTCTAAAGGACTTAAACGACCGGCAAAAAAAAGCGGTTATTCAAACCGAGGGCCCTGTTTTGATATTAGCCGGAGCGGGATCGGGCAAAACCCGAGCTTTGACCCATCGGATCGCTTATTTAATTAAGGAAAAACATATACGAGCTGATAACATTTTAGCCGTTACCTTCACCAACAAAGCCGCCGGGGTGATGAAAGAACGTGTTGCCGCACTACTGGGGGCTAGAGACTGGAGGCTAAAGGCTGCTCTGCCCTGGCTTGGAACTTTCCACTCGATTTGTGTCAGGATTTTAAGGAGGGAAGGGAAGGCCCTTGGGATTTCAAATAAATTTATTATTTATGACGAGGATGACTCGATGCGGGCGATCAAGAGGGCGATGAGAGAACTTGAAATTGCGGAAAAAAAACACAATCCACGCGCAATTAAGGCCTATATTTCGGGTGCGAAAGGGGAGTTGATCAAAGCCGAGGCCTACAGTGGCTATGCCAACGATTATTTTCAAAAAATCGTCGCCCGTGTTTATCTTAAATATGAAAAGATGTTGGAGGGCTCTGATGCGCTTGATTTTGACGATCTTATCTTAAAAACAGTTGAACTTTTTCAAAAATTCCCCGAAATTCTAGATAAATATCAAGACAGGTTTCGCTATATTTTGGTTGACGAATATCAGGATACCAATCACGCTCAATATATTTTTCTCAAACTTCTTTCTCAAAAGTATCGCAATGTCTTTGTGATAGGGGACGACTGGCAGTCAATTTACTCGTTTCGGGGCGCAAAATTCCAAAATATCCTTGATTTTAAGAAGGATTATCCGGAGGCCAAGGTCATTTTACTTGAAGAAAATTATCGCTCAACAGCGCCGATTTTGGGGGCAGCTCAAGAGGTGATAAGGCAAAACGAAATGCGTTCCGATAAAAACCTATTTACAAAAAAGGGTGGGGGAGCGCCGGTAGTGCTCGTTGTCTCTCGCGACAAATTTTTGGAAATTAGTTTTATTTTGGACGAAATTCTTTCTCTGACGGTAGGGGAGAGCAAAAAATTATCGGATTTTGTTATTTTATTTCGGACTAATGCCCAGACGAGAACTTTTGAGGAGAAACTAATCGAGAGACGACTCCCCTATCGGATCGTCGGCGGAGTCCGCTTTTATGAAAGGCGCGAGGTGAAAGATATCCTCGCCTATCTTAAATTAATCCAAAATGAAAAAGATATAGTCTCCCTCTCTCGAGTTATTAATACCCCACCCCGCGGCATAGGAGCGAAGACACTTGAAAAGATAATTTCTCTTGGAGATGAAGCTGGGGAGCAGGTGCCAAAATTCTCCGAATTTAATAATTTAATTCAGGATTTAAGGAAAGATTCAGAGCGTCTTCCCCTTCCCGACCTGATTGACAAAATTATGACAAAAACCCGTTATCGAGAATATCTTTCTGATGGGACGGTCGAGTCGCAAGGTCGGCTGGAAAATATCGAAGAGCTTAAAGCAGCCGCTTCCTCACACGCTGACTTAGCGGCTTTCTTAGAGTCGGTCTCGCTGGTTGCCGATATAGATCTGTATAATGAAAAGGAGGAGGCGCTGACTTTAATGACTGTTCATTCGGCCAAGGGGTTGGAGTTTCCGGTTGTTTTTATTTCTGGTCTTGAAGAAGGTCTTTTTCCCCACTCGCAGTCTCTTGATAATCAGTTTGATCTTGAAGAAGAAAGACGTTTATTCTATGTTGGAATGACAAGGGCAATGGAAAGATTGTATTTAAGCTATTCAAAAGCAAAATTTACTTATGGCTCGTTTCAGGTTTGCTTGCCATCGAGGTTTTTAGATGAGCTCTCTCAGGACAAAATGGATCTAGTTGAGATATAAAGATGGATAATCCCCTTTTTATTTTTAGGTTGACTTATATTACCCTCTTTTCTCTTCTTATAGTTTTCGCCGTCGTTTTTTGGCCGCAGCAGCACCGCCGCGCCCAAGTTTTAGGGGCATACGATGAGAATTATTTAGTTGGACGCGCGATTAGTTTAGCTGGCTTTGGGGCGGAGGATAGAGCGGTTGAGCCGGAGATAAATTATCTTTTCCCAGGCGAAAAAATCGAATTAGATATTCTCGATCCATCTTTGAGGGTTGTTAATATTTTTGATTTAAACCTTGGTGTGGGTGCCATTCAGGTCATTTTTCACGCCCCTGAATATAAAGTTACCGATGCTGGAAGGGCGACTTATGTCCGTAGTTTTAAGGCGAAAGTAGGGGGTGTAATCGCTGACGGAGGAATTGTTTTGGCCAAAGAAGATATGGTCAAGCCGTCTCTTGACTCTCTTGCGCAGCGCGACATAGAGATAACGCGGGTCAGCATTGCAGAGATCGAGGAATTTGAAACTATCTCCTATCAGACGAAGGAGATTGAGGATTCAAATCTTGAGCGAGGCCTTAAAAGGGTTGAGAAAGCGGGTCGGACCGGAAAGAAAAAACATGTTTTTAAAGTTCGGCGCGAGAACGGCCTTGAAGTTGCTCGAGACTTGATTCGCTCGGAAGTGGTTGAAAAGCCAGAAGACAGGGTAATAAGAATTGGCACTAAGGTTGTTGTTTTAAGTTCGGTTAGAGGTTACGCGACAGCAACAAATCTTTCTAATGCCGTTGTGAGCGCCAATTATCGGCGAGGGACTTTGATCAGAATAACTAATCTGGCAAATGGGGTATCAATTTTCAAGACCGTCAACTATACTTGGGGCATCGCCTCGCCGCCGGATGGCGTCGTTCTGGATTTATCCTGGAACATTCTGGACGAACTGAAGTTTAGTGGTCAAGGTAAGGGCCCGATGGTTTTAGTTGAGGAAATTAAACAGTAAAGATGAAAGAAAAGGTTTTTGCTAAAAAGTCGCTTGGACAACACTTTCTTAAATCTGAAAGGGTCTTAGACGGTATTGTTAAGGCGGCGGAGATTAAAAAAGAGGACACGGTTTTTGAAATCGGGCCGGGAACGGGAAATCTCACTCAGAAATTGCTCGCCTCCCCCGCTAAAATGATTATTGCCTGTGAAAAGGATGATGAATTATACCGAAGTTTATTGGAAAAGTTTAAAAGCAAAAGATTGAAATTAATTCATCAAGATGCACTTTTGCTGATACCTGGTTTACAAGCCGAGTCCCCCCTTAAAGTCGTGGCAAATCTTCCTTATAATATTGCATCTCCGGCAATTATTTCTCTTTTGAGTGTTTGCCCGACTCTGCCGGAGCGCCTCGTCGTAATGGTTCAAAAAGAAGTCGCCGAGCGCTTAACTGCTAAGCCCGATGATTCAAATAGGGGACTTTTAACCGTTTTTCTTGAGCTTTTTGGAACGGTAAAAATTATCGAGAAGGTGTCGCGAAGCCAGTTCTATCCCCCGCCCCAGGTAGAGTCGGCGGTGATTTTGATCGGCGGTATAAAGAGGCCCGAATTTAAACCAAAAGATACCTTAAAAATCTTAAAGCTTGCCTTTGCCGGAAAACGCAAAAAAATAAAAAATTCGCTTTTTTCGAGTTTGCAGATCTCCTCTAGCAAATCAGAAGTGATAGCAACAGAATGTGGCATCTCCCTCGACCAAAGGCCGGAGGAGCTCGATAGAAATCAGTGGGCCAAATTAATAAATTCTCTAGTCAATAGTTTGGAATAAGTTAGCACCTTCTTCTCGGGCTCTACCTACTCATCTGCGGAGAGTGCCGGTTCGTCGGGAAGCGTTGAGCTGCAGCTGGCTTCGTTTTCAGCTTGGAGATTTCTCTGACTGGCGATCCAGTATCCACCCATACCGAAAACAATTGCTGCGATTGCCACCAGACAGATTACCGACGTCAGGCTAAAGTTCGTTGCTTTTGGCTGTTCTTCCGCCATCGCCCCCCTGCCCATAATTCTTAATTCTAAGTTCTTAATTCTGAGTTGCTAGTTGACCGCCATATTAATCGCCCAACCTAGTAGAAAATACTGCAAGCCTGAACTAACCCTGTCTTTGAGAGGAATTTCAACTGATAGATTAGCATTGTCCCCGATTCTGGTTTGAAAATAAAGGCTCTGGCCGAACATATTGCTCCATGGTACATTGTAGGGAAGCATACTGCCATATCTTGGAAAGGCTTGGCACTCGGGGCGGGGTAAAATCGAGCGCATTAGAACACAGTTAGTAAGCCAGTCCTGATTGTTGTCGTATCCGCCAGGATAATTATCTCCCCATGGGTATTGGGACATTCTGTCCCAGTAAGGCATATTTTGTTCAAATCCGGCTCTATACCAAGGGTCATAATAGGGGTTGCCAATCCAGCTATTTGGGACTCCTAGCGCGCAGGTATTAAGCGGATCACCGGGCGGCGCCCAAGTGCCGTCTGGTAGCTGCTGCCATTGACCCCCCTCGTGTTCGATACAAGTCCCCGGCGCGTATTTTGTCAGTGAACCCAAAGGATTTGCCTCTTGAGCAAAAGCAAAAATCGGCACTATTATAACTGCTAAAAGAGATAAACAAAGCAGAAATTTTCTCATCAAGAACATTATATCACTTTTGTGAGAATATATATCAAGTTGCATTCAAGAAGTGCTTTGCGATTTTTTCGGCTTCTTTATAGCTTGGTACCCACTTGACATTGCCATGATGGCGAAACCAGGTCAACTGGCGTCTTGCGTAAGCATGAATTTTGTATTTTAGCTCTTGCGACATCTGTTCAAAAGTTTGTTTATCTGGATTTAAAATGTGGTTTCCAATGATTTTATATTCTAGGCCGAGGTTCAATAGCCACTTTGGGTCAACGCCGCAGTTTAAAAGATCTCGCACTTCCTCTAACATGCCAAGTTTGAAACGCTCATTAACGCGCCGGTCAATCTTTTCGTAGAGTTTTTCTCGCGGTAAATTGATTCCAATCTGTAATGTTTGAAAATCAGGTTTTGTTTTGGTGGCACTTATTCCCTCTCCTGCCTTTTCAATTGCCCGAATCAGCCGGCGAGGGTTATTAATATCTAGCTTTTCTGTGTTGACTCGCAGTTTTTCGCATATTTTTATTAACTCTTTTGCTGTTTTCTTCTCCAACTCTTTTCTTTTATAATTTTTGCTCTTTGCTTTTGATTTTTTATTTAAATCGTAGCCCTCGCAGAGGGCTTCTACATACAGTCCTGTTCCTCCAACTACAATCGGTGATTTTCCTCGGCTAAAAATATTATCAATCGCAACCTTCGTGTTTTTAAGCCAATCAAAAACTGTGAATTTCTTCCCGGGATTACATATGTCAATCAAATGATATTTGATTTTTTCGTACTCGCCGAGATCTTTGCCGGTGCCGATATCTAATTTCTTGAAAACTTGTCTTGAGTCCGCTGAAATAATCTCACCGTTAAATTTTTCAGCGAGTTTAATCCCGACCGCTGTTTTCCCCGACGCTGTCGGCCCGACAATACAGGTTATTTTTTTGTTCATAAATTTGTTTATAAGAAGGTCGAAGGCGGTCGGGGCTTGGGGCCGCCGACCGCCTGGTAGCTAGGGGGGAGCAGTTGTCAGAGGAGAGGGGATGGCATCCCGGCTGGAGCGGCTGAAGCGATTGCCCGGCTGATGGTCGCGGGAGTCCAGAGGGTTCCCTTGTCGAACCGTACTCTGCGGTCTCCGTGAACTGACCTGGTTGCGCGCAGCCAGGCGGATTCGACCTCGTTGGGTGGCGGCTCGTAGTGGAACAGTACTCTCACCACCCAAGCTGTCGCTGTCTGTGACCAGACATCAACGTCCGCTTCCAGTCTTCTCTCTTCTCGCCTCAGTGCAGCGATGAACTCAGCGAATACCTGTGTTACCGGCTCGGTTTGCACTTCCTCACTCCCCTTCCGTGAGTAGTACTCGCAATCTATCAAAAATCAGGTTATACTTCAAGCGGAAAGGGCTGGTTTTATGGAGAAACTCTCAATTATTAAGTCGGTTGTTGCAGTCGGGCTCGAGCCACAGGTAGTTGATGTTGAAGTTGATGTTGGAGCGGGACTACCGGGGTTGACGATTGTCGGCCTTCCCGACAAAGCAGTTGAGGAATCGAAGGAACGAGTCCGCCTCGCTTTGAAAAATTCCGGTTTTGACTTCCCGCAAAAGAAAATTGTCGTCAACCTTGCTCCGGCTGATGTCAAAAAGGAAGGCCCGGCTTATGATTTGCCGATTGCCGTTGGAACTTTAATTGCCTCAGGCATCATCAAACCAAAAGAAATTAATAAAACCATCTTTATCGGCGAGCTCTCATTAAGCGGGAAACTGCGGGCAACGAAAGGGATAATTCAGGCCTCAATTCTAGCGAAAAAAAAGAACCTTTCCCTTGTCTGCCCGATTCAGAACCAAGCCGAAGCCAATTTGATCTCGGGTATAGAAATCCTAGCTGCCGAAGATCTTAAATCAATGGTTGCGGCATTGCTTGCTGATGATACCAGGATTTTTTCAAAAACCACCGGCGTTAAAGATGTCCCAGAGCCCGACTACGGCGATTATGATTTTCAAAATGTTGTTGGCCAGTCTCAAGCCAAGAGAGCGCTTGAGATCGCCGCCGCCGGCGGCCACAACGTGCTTTTGTCCGGCCCGCCCGGCGGCGGCAAAACACTCTTGTCTCGCAGTATTATCTCGATCCTGCCCCCGCTTGAGGAAGAGGAGCTTTTAGAGGCAACTAAAATTTATTCCGTGGCTGGCCTTTTAACCGAAGACGAGCCGATTATTATTCGTCGTCCCTTCCGCTCCCCCCATCACACAACCTCCGCCGTGGCAATAATCGGCGGCGGGACATATCCCAAGCCCGGTGAAATATCATTGGCCAACAAAGGTGTTTTATTTTTAGATGAATTCCCCGAATTTCCCCGCTCGGTTTTGGAAGCCTTGCGCCAGCCGCTTGAAGATAAAGTGGTTACTGTTAGCCGGGCCCAAGCCACCTATCGTTTTCCGGCTGACTTTATTTTGGTCGCGGCTAAAAATCCCTGCCCCTGCGGTTTTCTGGGAGACGAGCATCACGAGTGTAAGTGTCCGGCGACCCAAATTCTAAGCTACGATCGTCGCGTTTCCGGCCCGCTTCTAGACAGGATAGATCTTTATCTTAATGTCGGGAAAATCCCTCTCAAGAAAATCCAGTCCTCACAAAAAGAAGAAAAATCAAGTGAGGTAAAAAAGAGAGTTATCAAAGCGAGGAGACTGCAAATCTCAAGGCAGGGGAAGCTAAATAGCCAGCTTAGTAAAAAGGATCTTAATAGATTCGCCGCTCTCAACGAAGAACAGGAAGAATTTTTGGAGGGAGCGGCAGAGAAGCTTGGCCTTTCGATGCGCGGTTTTATCAAAGTTTTAAGAATTTCAAGGACTATTGCCGACCTTGCCCAAAGCAAAAATGTTTTAATGGAGCATTTGGCTGAAGCTCTCCAATATCGCCAGCGCGAGCAGTAACTATGGAATTTAAGCTACCCAAGAGTTTTGAGGGCGTGCGGATTTTTTCAAGCGAAATTACTGACGGGCCGATGAATCGTCTTCTGGAGGAGGGCAGGAGAAACGCCCCAAAATTTCTAAGAAAAATCAGGGCAAGTAAGCCCTTCTCTTCAGCCGGCCAGCCTCATAAGGACTTAATTAAAATTATTGAAAAAGACGGCTTTTACAAAAACGCCGATGGGCTGCTGACAAGAGGGGATTATGTCTTGGCGGTCAAGACGGCGGACTGCATTCCCCTGCTTCTCTTTAGCCGTGAATCCTGTGTGATTGGGGCGGTTCATTTGAGCCGAAAGAACTTAATCTCGGGAATGGTTTCTAAATCCCTTAAAGAGAATCTTAAAAAATTAAAGGTCACTCCCCTATCACTCAAGATTTTTTTGGCGCCTCATATAAGATGGCCTCATTATGAAATTAAAAAGGATATTTACGACCCCCTGCGCGGGACAAAGTGGGAGGGGTTTATTAAATCCAAAAATTCCAAAAATTATTTTGACCTAACTCAAGCGGCGGTTTGCGAGCTTGAAGGGATCGGAGTTTTAAAGGATAATATTTATGACAGCAAAGTAGACACTTATCTGTCAGATAAGTTTTATAGCGCGAGGAGGGGGCAGAACTTTGTTTTTCTAACAGTGATTTTTAAAAAATGAGCCGACCTACAAAAAAGTTTATTTATAAGGGATTGTTTATTTTAGCTTCAATCGCTTTTATTTTTATCTTTTTTAAACAATTCGGCTCAATCGCCAACGCGGTTGAAACTTTAGCCAAGGGCTCCTGGTATTTTATGATCGCGGTTTTTGCCCTCGTTGCCTTGGCGATTGTCAATCGGGGAGCTTTTTATCATTCACTTTACGATTTTTTCGGGGTTAATGACTCGTTAAAAAGACTGATTATCCTCTCTCTTGCTTCCAATTTTGTTAACTTAGCCGCCCCTACTGCTGGTCTTTCCGGTATGGCGATTTTTATTTCCGAGGCTGAAGATCAGGGCATGACCAAGAGCCGGGCGACTTTTGTCAATATCTTTGCCCAGTTTTTAATTTATGGAGTTTTTCTTGTCATTTTGCTTTTTGGTCTTTTTTACCTTTTGTTTAACCATCAGCTTCACAAGTATCAGGTTATAACGGCAGCGATTTTATTTGGCATTATCTTTTTTGCCCTGGTAGTGATGTTTATTGCGCTTGAAAGCGCTGCCAGGTTAAAAAAGCTCTTTCGCTTTGTTCAAGCAATCGTTAATTTCGTGACTGGGCTATTGCAAAGAAGAGAGGTCATCAACGAAAGTCATGTCCATCTTATCAGTCAGGAAATAAGGCAGTGCCTTGGCTTGATAGAGAGAAATTGGAAGAAGCTCTGGCTTCCGGTGCTTCATGTTTTTCTAATGGAAGCGATCGAGATTTTGATTTTATATTATCTGTTTTTAGCTTTTAGATATCCCATATACGCCGGAATTTTAATCACAGTTTACGCAATTGCCGTTCTTTTTTCTCTGATATCGATTACTCCAAGCGGCATTGGTATTGTTGAGGCAACGATGATTTTGGTTTTAAGCAGCCTGGCTGTGCCGGTTGAAACTTCGACGATTGTCGTAGTTGGCTACAGAATTTTTACCTACTGGATTCCATTTGTTCTGGGTTATTTCGCCTTTAGGATCTTTCAAAAAACAAAGGTTGAAAGAGTGGAAAATGGCTCTCGTTGATAGCGTGGGTTACGATTTGAATAAGTTAAGGGGCCCTAGAGAATATCGCCCCCCGCATTTTTTAGTTTCAACTTTTAGAAATCTCAGCCTGATCATATTTTTTTCTGCCCTCGTTTTTGTGAGCGTTAATCTGCCGGCTTACTGGATTATTGCCAAATATCGTTTTAGCCCACCCAGTGAAGAGACTATTTTGGCAAGGTCTAGTGAGCTTAAAGAAAACTTGGTCACTCAATATCCTAACAATACCCTTGTTATCCCCAAGATTAATCTTCAAGCTCCCGTCAATTGGGATACGTCAGAAGCGGAAGTGATGTCGGCTTTGGAAAGGGGCGTTGTTCACGTTAAGGGTTCGGGTCTGCCGGGGGAGAAAAAGAGCATATTTATTACTGGACACAGCTCTAATTATTGGTGGAAAAGTGGCGATTTTAACACGATTTTTGCTCTTCTGCCGGAGCTGGCGGTTGATGATGAGGCTTTCATTGTTAAGGACGGTAAAATTACTAGATATAAGGTGGTGGAAAGGGTTGAAGTTGGGAAGAAGGAGGTCGTCTCTTACGCCGAGCGAAAAGAAGAGGAACTAACTCTTATGACTTGTTATCCGGTAGGCACGAACCTGAAGCGTCTTTTGATTATTGCCCGGCCGATTTGATTGTTATTGCAGAATTATTTACAATAGATATTAATGAGGAAATTTTTAATTATATTTGCCGTTTTGGCTTTCAGTGCTCTTTCGGCAGTTATTGCTCGGGCTCAAACAGAGCCGCCAACCCCAAACCTCCCGATTGAGAGCGAGACGGCTACTTCAGCTTATGATGCGTATGAAGGTGACGATAGCTATGCCTATTCCACCATAACTGTAACCTCACAAGAGGCAATAGATGATGCTGAAACAGGTTCAGAAATAGTTGTCCTTGGCGCCCTATCGCTTTTGGCAGGAATCGGACTTTTCTTAATCAAAAGATATTTTGACCTAAAGAAATACTCGATCTAGGATATGGCTAACAGCTGCTAGCTGTAAGCTGATTTGATTATTGCTATAATCAAGCTATGGAAGATCCTTTTGGGTTGGCATCGCCCTCTAATTTTCGAAACCAAAAAGAAGGCAGAGCAAGCTCCCCCAAGAGATATTTTTGGGTTATGGGAGCTATGCTTGGTGTGATTACCCTTCTCTCTTTCGGGCTGTTTTTTGCGTTTAGGGGGAAGATTTCGGCTGATGTTAACGGGGCTAATTATCAAGCGAGTGTGGCTGTTTCCGGATTGCCCCAAGAGCTCACTTCGGGAGAGCAATTTCTTGCCTCTGTTTCTCTAAACAATAAGAAGGGTTCGACGATTCGCTCGGGCTTTATTTTAGTTCAGGGCTCTGGGGTGGACCTTAGCGAAACCCTATCGCTCTCGCAGAATCTGTCATCAAGCGAGGTCGGCTATGTTCGGCGCCTAAACTCCGAGGAGGAAGCTTTGTTTGAAGAAAAAGGGGAGAGCGGTTTTTATCTTTTCGTTGGGGATTTAGCCAAGGATCAAACCAAGTCAAATCAATTTAAAGGGACTGTTTCAGCGACCGGCAGCTCCCGGGTAAAGCTTGAGGTTAAATATTATGTTAAAAGCGATCTTCAGACGAACTGCGGTTTTCTAGGCCTTTCTAAGTGTTCACAGGAATCCAAATATACTCAAGTCGGTTACGCTGTCGCGACAGTTAGTCTGTCCGACCAGGGCAAAATTAAGCTAAGAGTGGGTTATAATTTTATCACCTTGCCTTACGTTTTTACTCTGTCGGCCGCCCAGTCATTTTTGGGCAGTTTGGATAGCGGAAAATGGGCCTATTATTTTGACCCCACTTCGGGCGGTTACATCGATTTGAACTCGGGCAATAATGCCGAGAAGTTGAAGCCCGGCGTCGGCTTCTGGGTCAAAGTTGCCAAGGAGGGTGACTATGCTCTCCCCTCGCCTCGGGTGGACTCCAATATTTCCGAGAGCTATTCTGTGCCTTTAGCAATCGGCGAGAACCATATTGGCAACCCTTATCCGAAGCGGATAATCTGGTCGGGAACAGACATTTTAGTCCAAGAGCTGGATGACGCCGGCGAGGCAACCGGTATCAGCTATTCGCTCAAAACGGCAATCGATAATCAAATCATCGGCGGCGGTTATGTTATTAGCTATAAAAGTTTTACCGATTCTACTGGGACGACAAATGATCTCTCAAGCCTGATTGAGTATAAACCTTTGCCGCTCGGTTCGTATTTGAATTCGACCATGGGACTGACTATTCAGAGTACAAAAATGGTCAACTTAGTTTTCCCCGGCCGCGCGGTTATCGCTCCGGGTGATCTTTTATCTGACTCTGAAATGAGAAAAATTGAGGAGTGGATTATCAAGAACGGCCTTAATCAATTTGGTGATCCCTCCGGGACAGCTTATTCTTCAGGTACACCCCTGATTGACAGTGCTACCGGCTGGCCGATTGACCGCTATGATTATATTGTTTCAAAGCACTCCGATAGGCCGTGGAACCGTTGAGGCCTAAACATTAATGTTTAAAGCTTGCGAGATCCAAGCTCCTAACTTAAGGATGAAGTCTGTTTTGATGTTTACCAAATAAACAGCAATGATTATTATCACTAACAGACCGATCGTTAGAAGAATTTTTTTAATGTCTTTTTTGACTCGAGTCGCCTCTTCGCAGCGTTGCTCGAGTTCTCTTGGCTGCTCTTTATCTACAGCTTCGGCTCTTTCTTCAGCTCTAGCCATCTCTCTCTCTTGAGCGGCCGCTTGGGCCCTCAAGAGCTTTTTAATCTTATGCTTTTTCTTTTTACCCATGATTATTGAATACTATTTTTTATTTGCTTTTTCAAATCTTCTTTTGGTTTATGTTCTTTGAGCTGTTTCTCTCTTTTGGCAGCGTCTTTTTTACTTAGGTAGCTTTCTAGGTAGACCAATTTGACAGGCAATTTAGATCTTGTTGATTTAACAAGTCCTTTTTTGTGTCTATTAATCCTGATTTTAACATCGGAGCATGAACCAATATACAGATCTCCGTTTGCGCATTTTAACGCATAAACTTGGTACATAATTTTGGCTTTTGGAGGCATCGCCGGGATTTGCACCCGGGTAAACGGTTTTGCAGACCGTTGCCTGACTACTCGGCCACGATGCCAAAATTATGTTTGTTATTTAAGCTATCAAGCGGTTTTGTCCTGCGGAGCAGGATCTAGCTTTGCTACGACAGACCGTTGTGTAACCACTCCACCACCAGGCCGACAGCCAAATCTTATCAGATTTAAGGCGAAAAAAAAGACCGCCTAAGCGGTATGGCGGCCCGGCTCGAGCCCCCTACGGGAAGTAGGGGAACTCGGCCGGGCCGTGGACGATCTTGACTTGGGCCAAGGCGCGGTTAATCACGCCGAAGGCCCAGTCGATCTGGGGCCAGATCACGAGCGTCAGGGACGCCCCGACTAAGGCCCAGACCCAGCACATGGGGCTGGGTGTTACGGGTTGGGCGGCTGCGAACGGCCACAGCGCCCACCACGCGAGAACGGCGAGAGCTGCCTTCCAGTTCATCAGTTGGCTCCTTCCGCTTCAGGGCGCGGCTACCCTAATGTCTTATCAAACATCGCGCCTTCGGAGTTCTACCCCCTCCAGCGTGACCATTATTTATACCATATTTCTTGATAAAAGTCAAGTCCTGACAGGTTAAAGTTATCGGATCAAAGTTTTTTACTGGGAATATTTACAAAAATGTATTTTAAGATACAATTAGACCTGTTGCGGGTGTCGTATAGCGGTTATTACACGTGCTTGCCAAGCACGAGAGGGCGGTTCAATTCCGCTCACCCGCTCCAACGAGATGGCCTTTAGGCCATTTTTCGTTGGAGCACCCTGCCGAGAATTGAAGGCCGGACCCCGCCACGGCGGGGGAGGCGGGGTCGCGAAATTTACCAGCAGGTAAATATTTGTGACCAATTCCGCTCACCCGCTCCAGCCAGAATCGCCGAAGGCGATTTTTTGTTTGTTAATTCTTGACTTATTTTGAAATAAAAAGTACTATTTTCTCTTAACCCATGAAGTCCCCGAAGATGGGTTCTTTATGGGTGATATTTGACATTACATTCCGCGCCGCCCGCAGGGCGGCGCACCAAGGAGGAACCGCTTTATGATTTACCCCGCCGAGGCGGACGGCCGCCGGTCAACGACGAGTGGCGAGTGGAGTACTGCGACGGCCTATGCTGCGGCGTCTCGGCGACATACGAGTTGCACTGGGCACTGACCGGTAACTGCTTCGATATCGAAGCCGAGATCGTCCGCCACGTCGCTCTAGCAGACAAGAGCGACGAGGGGTGGGTAACCGTTCTGACTCGTACCGACGAGATCAGAGCATTGGCGGACAGCTCCGTCGCGCAGCTTGAACACATCAACCCGCTGGCGCCGGTCGGCTCGCGCGTCATCCTTCCGTGGCCGCGGGTTGACTGCGTCATCGACCGCGACGGAACGACGTCGCCTTACGCTAACCCCTTCGTCGAAGTCACGGGGGAAGCCCTGGCAGGCCGCAAGAAGGAGCACTGCTTCTTCACCCATATCCGGCCTGACGATGATGGCTGGGTGGCCGCGGCGCTTCAGGGTCCCAAGGGAACGGGGATCGGCGTGCGCTCCAAGTACGACAAGCGGTTGCCCTTCTTCTCTGTCTGGTTCTCCCGCACGGGCAAGAAGGGCGTGGCGGCAATCGGCCTTGAGCCGGGTCCACTGCCGCTCGGCGCGGCAGAGACAGATCGACTCGAGATGAGGGCTGTCCTCGAGGGGGGAGAGGAGATGACGCGCATGACTGAACTCTACTTCCTCGATACTTCCGAGAGGATGACAACCTTCCTCGAGAGCAACGGGATGAGCGCTGGCTCGCTTCCCAAGCAGTTCGAGAAGATCGGCACCGACAAGAAGGACTGGCCGACGCTCTGCAGGGCGGCTGGTATCAACGGCAAGCGCTAGGGCGGCCGAAGGCCGCCCCGGATCTGATCACATCTGTGCGGGGGAACTCACTATGCCGCGTAAGCCCCGCAAGGTTATCGAGGAAGAAAATGCGTGCGAGCGCCGCTCGCGCCCCAGGCGCTACGTCTCGGCCCGCTCTTATGTCCATCATAAGGATTGGGAAGACGGAGGCCGACGTAAGGCCAAAGGAAAGGAGCATTCCTGGTGAGCACACGCTCACCCCCACGGGCCCCGCCATTGGCGGGGCCCGAGTTGTTTTTGTTTAATTTTTTGCTGGAGACTAGAGCCTAAAAGACTAGAGACTATTTTCCCCCCAAACAAACCCCGAAAATTAACCAAGAAAATGGGGTTTACCCCTTGACAAGGTATTTTTTTTAAGTACACTAGTTGGCGTTATGTTGAAAGCATTCTCCATCATAGAGTTGGTCACCGCGGTTTCGCTTATTGCAGCTGTGCTTTTGCAGCACCGCGGGACGGGACTCGGCGGGGCGTTTGCGTCGGAAGCGAACGCCTTCAGATCAAAAAGAGGGATTGAAAAATTTCTTTATAACTCGACGATCACCATCGCCATTGTTTTGTGTGCGACCGTCCTAGCGCATCTTTTCTTGCGCCTCAAGCTTTCGGCCTAAATTTCCAAATGGAAATACCACTGCGCGGCATCAGTCGCGTCAAACCTACATCGCTTATCTACATCTTAAAAAACTGGAAGAATTGCCTTAATTTTTTGGAGAAAGCGGTCATAATTCTTTTGGCTCTCTTTGTCGTTTTGACTTCCTGGCGCTGGGTTTTGGCGGCGGGAGAGTTTAAGGGGATTGTGCCGCGTCGCGGAGGTAGTTTTATTGAAGGGGTCGCAGGATTAAATGTTGACGGTTTTGACCCAGGGCGTTTGACCAAGTCAGCCTTGGTAAAAATCGACCCAAGCGGTCAAGTAATGGCCGACGTTGCCCAGAGTTGGGAAGTATCTGCCGATAAGCTCACTTACAAGTTTGTTATTAATCCAAAATATTCCGCTTATGAGTTAGCGGACATTTTGTCTAAAAACCCGACTTATCTTGGTGGAGCTATGCCTGAGGTTTTAGATAACAGTATTTTGGCTTTCAAACTTGATGAACCGGATAATGATTTTTTGCAGAACTTTTCAAAACCTATTTTTCCCTATGGTCCCTACAAAATTGATAAAAAAACAAAAAATGAGATTCGCTTGAAACCCAACAAGGATTATCATCTCCAGTCTCCATATATCGAAAAATTTGTTATTCGGGGCTATCAGGACCAAACCGCGCTTGAGAAGGCGGCAAAAAAGAACAAGATTACTGCCGCTATAGGCCTTGAGAGCTTGCCCAAGGATTGGCAGCAAGCAAAGACTATCTTAAGCAAAAAACACATTCTTTTTGTTAACAGTTCAAAATCATATCTCAAAAAAACTGCCATCAGAGAAAAAATTCTAAACGGTGAGAAACCGGAGACCATTCAGACTCTTGATCTTCTTGAGGTTAACGGGAACGGTCAGGATCAGGAATACGAGGCGCTTAAAGAAAAGCTCAAAGCTTCCGGCATTGATTTGAAGGTGAGACAGATAGGTCTGAAGGATGCGCTTTTGCAGGAATTGCCGAAAAGAAATTACGATCTTCTCTATATCTTGGTTGATGTGGGCGTGGCTTCTGATCCGCGTCAGCTCTGGAGTTCAACTCAGAGAAGCGGCGAGGGGCAAAATTTTGCCGAACTGGCCAATGCCGATATTGATGATTTGACTTATGAGTACGCAAAGACCGATGATCCAACCAAAAAAGCAACGATTGCAGAAAAAATTAACGAGCTTATCGCCCGCGAAAAAGTTGCTGTTGAGTATAAGAATTTGGAATTTAACTATGCTGTTTCTCCTAAGTTGAAAGGTTTTACTATTCCACAAGCGTCTTATTGCGAGTCTGGCCGGTTTGATTTTGCTTCTTCGTGGTATTTCTACGAGAAGAAACAGCGATAGCCATAGGGCCTCGACAATCTGTTCTATATCTAGTAAAATTTTGCTAAAACAAAGGGCAAGTGGTGAAATGGTATACACGCTAGCTTCAGGAGCTAGTGACCGCAAGGCCGTGGCTTCGCGAGGGTGGAACTCGCGAAAATACCTTGTATTTGTGCCGAAGTGGTGGAATGGTAGACACGCAGCGTTCAGAGCGCTGTGAGCGCAAGCTCGTGAGAGTTCAAATCTCTCCTTCGGCACCATCTATAATTTCGAATCCGCAACATTAGTTTTTCGTTCCACCCGAAAAACGCTTGCCCACCAGAATTAAACTTTTAACTGATTTATGGATCGAATTCCCTTTACCGTTACAATGCGCAAGGACCTTTTAAAAAGGGTCGATTCTTTAGTTGATGGCACGCAAATCAGAAATCGTTCCCACGCTCTTGAATCAATTGTTTCGAGCCATTTCAGGCCGAAGATTAAAAAAGCTCTTATCTTAGCCGGCGGCGAAGGGATTAAGATAAAGCCATTCACCTATGAGCTCCCCAAGACAATGCTGCCAGTTAAGGGACGGCCGATTTTTGAATACATCCTCGACCTGCTTCAGAAACAGGAGGTAAAAGAAATTTATGTAGCCATCGGCCATTTGGGCGGGAAAATCAAGGGGCAGTTTGGCGACGGGGCAAAGTACTCTGTGGATATTACCTATCTTGAAGAAAAGGGTAGTCTCGGCACCGGCGGTGCCTTAAAGGCCGCTCTTCCCAAGATGGGCGACGACCCTTTCTTGATGATTTGGGGCGATGAGTTGATTGATATTGATCTTGGGGACATGATTGATTTTCATATGACGCAAAAGCCGGTTATGACAATTGCCTTGACTTCTGTTTCTGACCCGACGGGCTATGGGGCGGTCAAGCTAAGACGGGATATGGTTGTTGAACATATTGAGAAACCGGCAAAAACCAAGGATGTATCTCATCTTGTCAGTGCCGGCGTTCATGTTGTTGATCCGAGAATTGCCAGTTTTTTGCCTCGAAAGAAAACTTTTATGCTGGAAAGCGACATTATGTCTCAGCTGACTAAAAAAGGCCAGATCCGAGGTTATCTTTTTGAAGGACAGTGGTTTGATGTAGGAACTCCCGAAATTTACCAACGGGCAATAAGAGAGTGGAGAGGGTAAATTCTGTATCTTGTATTTTGTATCAGGTATCTAGTATTGAACGGTGAATACATGATACATGCTACTTGATACATGATACTTTTTCTTGTACAATCTAACCTGATGCCGAGGTGGTGGAATTGGTATACACGATAGCTTGAGGAGCTATGCTCGCAAGAGCGTGCAGGTTCGAGTCCTGTCCTCGGCACCAAGCAGAACTGCCCTTGTGGCAGTTTTTTGCTTGGTGCCCCGTGGACTCGAAGGCCGGACCTCGCCACGGCGGGGGTTCGAGGGGTGGCACCTGAGAAGGGTCGCGAGGCCCGCCAGCAGGCGGGAACTTGTGACCGAGTCCTGTCCTCGGCACCACAAAGATCCCGCTTTAGCGGGGTTTTTCTATGTATTAGGGTTGAAAAATTTTGTGAAAAAAGCTAAAATTACTCCAGAAGGTCGATAACTTAAATGGAGATGAATATGGCAGACACAAAAATTGGTGTGATAACACACTACTTTGACAAAATTGGGGTTGGGATCATCAAGCTTGAGGCGCCGCTAAAGAAAGGCGAAACAATTAAGATTGGCGAGGTGGAACAAGTAGTTGATTCAATGCAGGTTGACCATAAGGATATTGATGAAGGCCAACCGGGTCAGGAAGTCGGCGTCAAAGTCAGCGCCAAGGTTCGCGAAGGCGAGGAAGTTTATAAGGTAGAGTAGGGGGCGGCTAGCTTGGGCTAGAAGCTCATCGGCCTTTGGCTGACAGCGGGATTTTTAGATGTGGGCGGTTAGCTCAACGGTAGAGCATTTGGTTTACATCCAAGGGGTTAAAGGTTCGAATCCTTTACCGCCCACCATCGGCTTGCATGAATGGTTTGAAACGCCGGGGTAGCTCAGTGGTTAGAGCACTGGTCTGAAAAACCAGGTGTCGACAGTTCGATTCTGTCCCCCGGCACCAGGCGGAATTGCGAAGCAATTATTTGACTGGTGCGGCGAACCGAGAATCGAAGGCCGGAGCGCGACGGCGCGAGGCGGGGTCGAGCGCAAAATCAGCAGATTTTGACGGGTGACCGATTCTGTCCCCCGGCACCATCGCGTATGTCCTCATCTGCCAGAAAAGGTAGATGTGGAGACGCGATTTGACGGGGGCGGCAGGTCGATAACCTGAGAACCTGCCGACAAGAATCGAAACGCGCAGGCTCGACGGAGCCGAGCGGGGGTCGCGAGGCCCGCCAGCAGGCGGGAACTTGTGACCGATTTCCTGCCTGCCGGCAGGCAGGTGTCCCTCTGCACCACTTACCCCGCATGAGCGGGGTTCAATGTGAAATTAAAAATGCAAAACGTCACGGCTTTTTTGGGTGAAATATTCAGCTTTTTCAAAGAAAAAGTTTTTGATTTTGAGAAGTTTTTTAGTTGGGGTTATCTTAATGCGTCAGCGTCCACAATTCTCCGGTATTGGATAGTTTACGTCGTGATTTTTGCTCTTTTAATAGTGGTCGGACTATTTATTCAGTTTTATTTTGGGCGCAAAACCCTGCCGAAATTCAGAAAAAAATTTTATAAGCGTTTGGGCGACTTTCTCGTTTACCCGCCGCTTGTTTATCTTTTTCTTATCACTGTAAGAAGGGCCGGGCTGGAAGGCTTGAATAAGAGGATTCTTCCAGTTTCTCTTGCGCTTATATGGTTGATTTGGCTGGGCTTTCTGGTATACTACAGAATAGCCGTTGTTTCAAAACTCCAAAAGATGTATTTGGAACAGCGGAGAAAGGAAAAATATATAAGAAATGGTAGTTAAATCGAAGGATGTTACGGAAGAGAAGGCAGGACCAATGGACGCTCTGATCGAGGAACACGACGGGGATTTGGTCCCTTTTAATGCTGGAGACGTTGTTGACTGCAAGGTGATTCAAGTTTCTCGCTCCAGAGTCTTATGTGATGTGGGCGGTTTAACCTATGGCTTTGTACCGGAAAAAGAATTTTCCTTTGACACAAAGGATTTAAAGCCCGGCGATGTTATCTCGGCTAATGTGATGGCAATGGAAAACAAAGACGGCTATGTTGTTTTGAGCCTTCGGCGTGCCGATAGAAATCGTCTTTGGGGAGTCTTGACTGAGAAGAAGGACAAAGGCGTCTTGGTTGATGTCAAGGTTGTTGGTGCCAATCGCGGAGGACTGATGGTTGAAGCCGGCGGGATTCAGGGCTTTTTGCCGGTCTCCCAGCTTTCGGTTGAGCACTATCCTCGGGTTGAAGGCGGCGATCCCAACCAGATCTTACAGAGACTAAGGAAGCTGGTAGGCGAGGCTCTTCAAGTGAAGATAATCTCCGTAGATAAAAATGAGGAAAAGCTGATTTTTTCTGAAAAACAGGCGGTTAGCGAGTCGATCGGCGACCTTGGCGAGCAATTTAGCGTTGGTCAGGTGGTCGAAGGCACGATAACCGGCATCGCTCCGTTTGGCCTGTTTGTAAATCTCGGCGGCATCGAAGGTTTAATTCATATTTCGGAGGTTTCTTGGGATCATGTTGATGACTTGTCGGGGATGTACAAGGTAGGGCAGAAAGTCAAGGCGAAGGTAGCAAAGATTGAAAATGGGCGGATATCCCTCTCGCTTAAGAGACTCTTGCCTGATCCTTGGATTGAAGAGATGAAAAAGCTGAAAGTCGGTGAGAAAGTTGAGGGAGAGATAACCAGAGTTACTGCCTATGGCGCCTTCGTCAGGTTGAAGAATAATTTAGATGGTTTGGTCCATGCCTCTCAAGTTGGGGGAGATGTTGCTAAGATTAAGGCATTACAGGTTGGTGACAAGAGGCGATTTGAGGTTATCGAGTTGAAGCCGGAGTCCCGAAGAATAGGGTTGAGGCTTTTAGAATAATGCGGAGGGCTAAAATGCCCGGAAAGTTTGGAAAATAGCGCTTCTGTCCGCTTAAAGGGGTGGATAGGGCGCTGTTTTCAAAGGCAAGCAGCTTGACATTAAACCCGCTTCAGCGGGTCAAGTGCCTGTAAGGAGGCCGCTAAGATGCGCCCGAAACTGGTAGTAGTTCTTACTGTCTTTGCGGCCGCGCTAGCGGCCGCCACGGTTAACGCAGACGTCGTCGTGGCCATTCATGGCCACTCGAACTTCTCGGATGGTATGAAGCCCCTGCGCGAGACGTACGTCGAAATGTGCTCGGGCGGGGCCGAGGTGGCGATCGTAACCGACCATACCGAGGTGATCGATCTGCCGCAGATTCCCGCTTCTTTTCTCAAGATGGAGTTTGCCAGGTACAGCCATTGGGAAATGGCTTCTGGCGCACTCCTGAAGGAGGCGGGACTGGCCAACTGGAAGGCGGCCTACCGGAGTCTCCAGACCGAGAGGGTGGTAGTGATCCCGGCAATGGAGGTCGGGCTAGTAGCCCGAAAGACGGATGCGTTGTGGGATCGCCGCTGCCACTTCCTGTTCATCGGCGGGTCGGTCGAGGATAACACCTACGATCAAGTGATGCAGTGGGCATCGGCCTATACCACCGAGAAAGGGGCGGTGGAATGTCTCAAGAAACTCACCGCCCTGGCACAGGAGCGCGGTGCGTTGCTTGTTGCTGCTCATCCAACTAACTCAGGCTGGCTGATAGACTCTAGCCTTCTTGAGTTGGTGAACGGGATTGAGGCAATGAATCACGATCTCCTCCCTGGCGCCAGCATAAGAGGAGATACTCCCGAGAACCTCCTCAAGACAATGCCGGCGGTTCCTTCTTCCCCTGTGGTAACGGCGGGGCTGGACTGGCACGGTGTCATCGGCCAGTCGGGATTCAGGGACATTTTCCGGCGCTTCACTGTCGTCCTGACAGACGAGAGGACACCAACGGGAATTGTGGGCGCTCTTCAAGCGCGGCGAAGTTATGCCGCTCTCGGCGACGCTCGGATCACCCGCGGCAAGGAGCTCATCGGCGGCGAGGTCGGCTTCGACCAGCCGTTTGAGATGGGCTTCGAGGGGGTAAGGGGCAACAAGGCCTGGCTCGTCTGCCGCTCGAGCGATAGTGCCTACCGCGAGTTCAAGCCAGTCTCGCTTAAGAGCGGCACTCTCAACATCAAGAACCTCGGGAAGGCCCTGGGGCCAGCGATGACGTCCGGCGGCTGGATCGTCGTTGCTGCCCCTGCTGGCACGCCCCAGATCATCACCTCCGGCATCAAGGTCAATCCGGCCGAAGCCGGCGGTGGCGAACCCTCCTTCGTCTTCTACGACAAGCCGCTCGGCCCTGGACAGCTGGCTAGGCCCAAGAAACCTGGCTTCTGGGATCAGGTCCGAGGGGGGCTGGGAGATATCGTTGCGGGAGCGCTCTCCGGTGGGATGGATCTACCTGGGATGCGCATCCGCATTACTCCGGGCAGTAGCATGCCGGGCGAAGGCATACCGCAAGTGCCAGCCGGGGGCACAGTACCCCAGGGCGGGCAGGCCGGGCTCGGTGAGGATTTCAGCAACTGGCCGATGGAGTATAGCGGGGTGCACCCCACCGCGCGGGGACAAACCCGCGATCAGGTTGTAGCGACCCTCTACGTGAACCCAGAGGCGCAGCAGGGGCTGCTTGCGTTCCAACTCAACGATCTGCAGCAGCAGATCCCAGTTACGCTGCCCGGCGTGTTCGGTAACGGAGGCTTCTGGCGATCCTCTTGGCAGTCGAAGCTCCCGTCTCGTCCGAGGTTTATGCATCCCCAACCCAGTTCACTCGGGGGGGGTCCGCGACCTGCCTGCCTTGAGGGTTGGCATCTCGGTCACAGTTACAGGGATAAGAACGACCCCGCTACATACCACTTCGATCTGACTCTTAGAGCCCTTGCCGATGTACCTGAGCGTGTGCCTGTCGCGGTAGGGTACTGGGAGATGCGCATGGAGCTTCTCCGCGTCCGCTAGGCCAGCAGGCCGAGCGGACCTGAACTCAAGGGGGCCCTCACGGGCCCCCTTCGACGTTTGCGCCAAGGCGCTATTTTTGCTAGAATAAGACCTCAATCAAATTAAAAAAAGCGATGCAAATTCAAAAGAACAAAGATGGGAATCTCGAGATAAAGTCTAAAAAAGCCACCGTTGTGTTTGATGGAAAGGTTGTCGTAAATGATGTTGAGCTTGAAGGTGCGGGCGAATATGAAGTTGGAGAGATTGCAATCGAAGGGATTGACGACGACATTTATATTTTTCAAATCGAGGATGTTGTCTTGGGTTCGGTCAATTTCAAATCTAAGATTACTAAGGAAAATGTCGAAAGATTGGCCAACTGCGACGCGGTTTTAGTGCGGCTTGACGGCAAAGTTCATGAGGCGGTAGAGCAGGCCGGGCAAATTCAGCCGGACACCATAATTTATGCCGGGACTTCTCGATCGGCAACAGAGCTTAAATCAAGCGGGGTTTCTTTTACAAAATCGGATTCGATTAAACTAAGCAAGGCGGATATTGGACAGGAAAAATCGTATTTCCTCGAACTAGCAGATGGTAATGGTCAAAACCTTTGAGAAGATCCTAGCTGTTTTCGAAAAATCTGAGAGGGTTTTGATTCTGCTGCACCTTTATCCAGACGGAGATACTGTGGCGTCGTCCTTGGCTCTGGCGACTTTTCTGAAAAGGAGAGGCATACTTGCTGATTGCGCAGTTAGAGGGGAAATACCCAAGCCCTTTCATTTCTTGCCCGGCGTTGATTCTATCAGGCATGATTTTCTACTCGGCGATTATGATGTAGTCGTCGCTGTTGATTGTGGTGATGCCCAGCGCACCGGTTTTCCGGTCCGTCTTGAGCAGATTTGCAAATCAAGAACATTTATTAATATTGATCATCACAACAAAAATAACTTGCATAGAATTGCTAAGATAAATCTGGTTGACAAGGGGGCTTCTGCGGCAGCAGAAATTATCTGGGACTTTTTAAAATTTGCCGGAGCGGAAATTGACAGCAAGATGGCGACATATATTTTGTCGGGGATATATTTTGACACGGGCGGATTTCAACACTCGAACGTTACGACAAGAACTCTTGAAGTGGCATCGGATTGCTTGCGCCTTGGGGCAAGAATTTCAGCGATAACGGCGAATATAAATGGAACGAAAACTTCATCAGCATTGAAGCTTTGGGGAATGGCACTGAAGAGGATGAGAATAAGCAGAAGTGGTATAGCAAGTTCTATTTTAACCCAGGAGGACTTAAAGGTTTGCCGGGCGAAAGCTGAAGATGCTTCAGGAGTTGTTAATTTGATAAGCTCGGTGCCTCAAGCCAAGCTGGCAATCTTGTTCTTAGAGAATCCTGATGGTAAAATTAAAGCCAGCTTGCGGACTGATTCGGTCAAGGTTGATGTGGCTCAATTCGCTCGTCTTTTCGGCGGCGGAGGGCACAAAAAAGCAGCTGGGTTTACAATAGAAGGGAAGCTGGTTGAAAAAACCGGAAAGTGGGGGATAGCGGAGGGGTGAAGAATCTGGGCGAGTGGTGGAATGGTATACACGTTGGACTTAAAATCCAATGGTCGCAAGACCATGTGGGTTCGAATCCCACCTCGCCCACCAGGTTGTTTTTTGGTGAACAGGGGGGATTCGAAAGCCGGACCAGCCCAGGGCTGGGAGACGGGGTCGCACAAAAATTCAGCAGAATTTTATGAGTGACCGAATCCCACCTCGCCCACCAGGTTGTTTTCGGTAGCCTATCGTTTAACATTAAATCTGAAGGAGGCAAATGGCAGAAACTAGTGCAAGGAGTCTAACCAAGGCGATTAGCTGGCGTATTTTTGCCACCATTGCCACGGTGATTATAGTTTATGTTTTTACTGGGGAGTTAATTTTATCCTTGGGCGTTGGCTTGGCCGATATTCTTATAAAGCTGGTCCTTTATTATTTTCATGAGAGGATTTGGAACTGCGTAAAATTTGGTAGAGTTGGCGAAAAGTCTGACGGACAAAAGAGAACACCCTACTAGTTTATTTAGGAATTTTCTCTAGTACTTCGTACAAGATTATTCCTGTTGCGGTAGCGACATTTAGACTGTTTGCACGACCGTGCATTGGGAGCTCAACAGTTAGATCTGCCAGTTTAAGCACGTCATTTGTAATTCCCCTCAATTCGTGTCCGACGACAACCGCCACCGGCGCTTCGTATTTAGCTTTTTTAAAATGAATCGAATTATCGGTCTGTTCAAGGCAGACAATCCGGACCCCCTTTTCTTTTAGTTCTCTCACTGCCTGGATGGCTTTTTTGCGATATTCCCAATCAACCCACTCAACCGCCCCAAGCGAGGTCTTAAATATTTTTTCTCTTGGCGGCTGGGCGGTGATACCGCAGAGATAAATTTTTTTTGCCCTTACCCCATCGGCCGTGCGAAACATTGCGCCCACATTGTACATTGAGCGGATATTGTCTAATACCAAATAGATCTCGTTTCTTGGGGCGGATTTGAGTCGTCTTATTCCTCCCTTGAGCTTGATGTTTTGCTTCGCCGTTCGTTTTTTCATATTGGGTTAGAATACCATAAATTCCTATCCTGTTGAACCCCTTGTTGGTTTTTTTTCATAATTACGCTAAACTTATACTAATGAGAAGAAGAGTAACCCAAATCATTATAGTGGTGCTGGTGTTGTCTGTTGTGGGATTTGGCGCCTATCGTTTTTTACCCCAGATTATTGCTGACGAGGCCTACCCACTCGAGTATATTGGCGAAATAAACCAATGCGCTGACGCCTTCGGGCTCGATAAACCGCTTTTGGCCGCTTTAATCTTAAAAGAATCGGGCTATAACCCCAGAGCTCAATCGCACGCTGGGGCAATGGGTTTGACTCAAGTAATGCCGGCAACTTTTCGGGCCAATGTCGGCAAAATGGGCGAAATTCAAGGTATTATCGAAAATCAGGACCCCTGGGATCCCAAGACGAATATTTGTGTTGGTGCCGGAATCTTAGCCGGATTGATGGCAAAATACGGTGGCGACTGGACGGCGGCCCTGATTGCTTATAATGGTGGTGACGGGGCGGCGAGGAGATATTTGGCAGCCAAGTCAACTGCCGTTTTGGTTACGGAAACCCGCCTTTATGCGCCGAAGATACTGGCCGCCCGAGATGTTTATGCCACGATGTACGCCGATAGGTTTACCGGCTCATATCCCCCGACTGGCGGTGGAATATTCCTCGGCGGCGGCACGGTCGGAGGGGGGGCACCGAGCTTGATTTCTGTTCCGGTTTCAAAGCCATCGGAGAAAGCTAGAGAATTTTGGAAAGGGTTTGCTAAAGATGTCTTCGCCAGATTTTTCTCCACATAGTCTAAGAGAGAAGTTTTTAAAGTTCTTTGAGCAAAGGGGTCACAGGGTGATCCCGCCTTCGTCTTTAGTGCCGGAAAACGACCCAACTGTCCTATTTACCACTGCGGGGATGCACCCTCTTATTCCCTACTTAATGGGCGAAAAGCACCCGGAAGGGAAGCGTCTGGTCAATATTCAACCCTGCTTGCGTACAGACGACATTGATGAGATAGGCGACACCTACCATCACACTTTTTTTGAAATGCCTGGTAATTGGTCGCTTGGTGATTATTGGAAAGAAGATGCAATCAAATGGAGCTGGGAATTTTTAACTGAAGAACTAAAAATCGATAAAAATAAAATTGCAATTAGCTGTTTTGCTGGAGATGGGAATGCGCCCCGCGATGATGAATCGGCGAATGTATGGAAATCTCTGGGCGTTAGCAAAAAAAGAATTAAGTTTTTGGGCAAGAAGGACAACTGGTGGGGACCAGCCGGCCAGACCGGACCCTGCGGACCGGACACGGAAATGTTCGTTTGGGCTGGAGACGGCGAGCCGCCGGAAGAATTTGCCGGTCCGGAGGATATTCGGTGGGTTGAAGTCTGGAATGATGTTTTTATGGAGCATGACAAGCAGGCAGACGGGACTTTTAAAGAACTGAATCAAAAAAATGTCGATACGGGAATGGGGTTTGAAAGGATGCTAGCTGTTCTAAACGGCGCAGACGATGATTATAAAACTGAATTATTTTGGCCAATAATCCAAAAGATAGAGGAAATTTCAGGCAAAAAATATGGGGAAAGGTCTGATCAAGAATATATTGATACTGGCGATCAATGCTGGGTTAACACGAGAAGGTCATTCAGGATTATTGCTGACCATATCAAAGCAGCGGTTTTTATTCTAACCGAAGGAATTACCCCTTCAAATAAACTGCAGGGTTATGTCTTGCGCCGGCTAATAAGACGAGCGGTTGTTAAAGGACAAAACTTAGGGATGAAAGATGATTTTACCTCAAAGTTAGCTAGCGCAGTTATCGAAATATACAAGGATAGGTTTCCTCGTCTTAAAAAAGCGCAGATGGTAATTGGGGCGGGATTGGAAGAGGAAGAAGTAAAATTTAGAAAAACGCTGGATGAGGGGCTGAAACAGTTTGAGAAGAAACTGGGCGGCTTTGGTTCAGCAGCATTTGGGCGGGCTGCATTTGGGGCTGGTGGGGTAAAGAAGACAATTGATGGGCAGAAGCTATTCGATCTTTACCAAACTTATGGCTTTCCCCTTGAGTTATCGCTAGAATTAGCAAAAGAGAAGGGTACTCCCTTGTCGGAAAAATATCAGGACGAATTTAATAAGGAATTTGAGAAACATCAAGAAATATCTCGCGCGGGAATAGGTGCTTTCAGGGGCGGACTGGCCGACGCAAAAGAGGAAACAACTAAGCTTCATACTGCTGCCCATCTTTTGCACTCAGCGTTACGAAAAGTTCTGGGGGAGCATGTTTTGCAAAAGGGCTCAAATATTACAGCCGAGCGATTGCGTTTTGATTTTTCGCACCCCGATAAATCGACCGAAGAACAGATTAAAAAAGTCGAGGATTTGGTCAACGAGCAAATCCAAAAAAATCTTCCGGTTGAAATGGAAGAAATGTCAGTTGACGAAGCTAAAAAATCCGGTGCGCTCGGCGTTTTCGACGAGCGCTACGGCAACAAGGTCAAAGTATACACAATAGGCAACTTTTCAAAAGAAATCTGCGGCGGCCCGCACGCCAAATCAACCGGCGAGTTAGGAACTTTTAAGATTACCAATGAAATGTCCTCTTCGGCAGGAATTAGAAGAATTAAAGCGGTTTTAGAGTAAAGCGACAGGGCGCCAGCGGCGCTGGCGCCCGTGGGGAGACAACGCAAGAATGGCTTCAGGCGGGGATAGGGCCTCGGTAGCCGGGGAAGATGCATCGAGAAGGCGGCCCGCCAAGAGCCCGAAGGGCCTCGTCATAGCGCTCAAGGTAACGCTCGTCTGCTCTTCGGAGCATTCTCTCGATCAGTGCTGGGTCATTACGGCGGCGCCTTCGGCGGCTGGTAGGCCCCTTCGTGGTCGTTGCCATTCCCATCACCTCCGAGAACATTATATCAGATGATGAGAGTGCTTAGGCAAAGTATTTTTCAACAAATAAACGGGCTTTTTTGAGGTTTGAGACTACCCTCTCGTCGCTTTGACCGGCATCAACCGATTCGGGTACCAGTTCGATCACTATATAGCCCTGATATTTGAGCTCTTTTAGCTTTTTCAAAAATTCTTTAAGCGGCAGTTTGCCCTTGCCTGGCATGAGGTGGCAATCAGCAATCAGCTTCGGGTTGTCTGGGCGGCGTCTAAAATCGCTGTCGGACAGGTGAACGTGAATTAGTTTGCCGATAATTTTATCTAGCGCCCCGAGCAAATCACCCTTTGTTGTTCCGAAATGGCTGGTGTCAAAAACGAGACTCGGGAACTGATTAAAAGACCTGACAGTGTGGTTAGGCCTCCTCGAAGTACTATTTTCAAAGGCAACTCTAAGCGGTTTGGCCATTTTTATAATCGAATTTTTATTTTTTTTAACCCAAGCGAAAAAGCTCTCGTCCAAGTAATCGTGGGGATGAAAAACAATAATTTCCGCTTTGATTTCTTTGGCAATTTTGATGCTCTCTTCAAGCCTTTTTTTGGGATCGCCTCCCCAGCAGCCGGCGAATTCCATAGCCGAGTGGACCGACGGGATTTTCAATTTAAATTCTCTCATCAGCTGTTTAATGTAGGCTGGCTGCCTTTTATCCCAGCAATCATCAATTACCAACTCAACGCCGGAATAGCCGGCTTTTTTTGCCAGCTCAAAAGTCCGGTTTAAGCCGTAATTGTATAGTGTGCCTGTGCCTAAAAGAATTCGGTTTTTCATTTCTTAAACATTATAATGTTTTTTCAAAATCTGGAAAGTGGTAGAATAATTAAAGGAGGATGACCTTTGAGTATTTTTAATCTTTTCAAAGGTAAAGTTAACTTTGATGAGTACGCAATAGCTCTTGATATTGGAACCGAGTTTGTCAAAACTCTGATTTTTAAGATTGAGAAAGATAAAGCCAGAGTGATCGGGGTTGGCCGCCAACGCGAGCGACTCGCCGACATCCAGGGCGGCGTGGTAACTGATATTTATGGCGTAATCCGAAACTGCGAAGTGGCCCTTGAGCAGGCGGCCACCCAAGCTCGGATTATGCCCGAGCAGGTTGTAATCGGTATTGCTGGTGAGCTGGTTAAGGGGATAACTTGTGAAGTTAAGTATATCCGACCGGATCAAAACGCCAAAATTACTCATAACGAACTTGAAGAGATCGTTGAAAAAATTCAAAAACAGACTTACGAAAGGGCGCGCCGGGTTTTGGCTTTTGAGACCGGTCACAAAGAGATAAATGTAAAGCTTGTCAACGCCGCCGTAGTTGATGTTAAAATCGACGGTTATCACGTTACCAACCCACTCGGTTTTCAGGGTAAAGAACTCGAGGTAAGCATCTTCAATGCTTTCGCGCCCAATGTCCACCTTGGAGCTCTTCAGACAATCGCTGAAAGCTTGGACCTTGATCTTTTATCAATCGCTGCCGAGCCCTTTGCCGTAGCCCGCTGTCAGGGCTCGGATCAAGGCACCGACTTTTCGGCCATTTTCATTGACATTGGCGGCGGTACGACCGATATTGCCATCGTCAGCCAAGGCGGGCTGGTCGGCACAAGAATGTTCGCCTTGGGCGGCCGGGCTTTTACTAAAAGAATCGCTGCTGTGTTGGGCGAGTCCTTTCTCGAAGCCGAAGCCGATAAGCTTTCTTATTCGGCGGGTAAAGTTTCAGATGAGAAGAAAGGCAAGATTGCTAAAGCAATTCAGGACGACACTGAAGTCTGGCTTTCCGGCGTTCAGTTAACGCTTGAAGAATTTTCGGAAAAGGGCATTCTCCCCTCTAGAATCATGCTTTGCGGCGGAGGCAGCAATTTGCCGGACGTCGGTAAAATTATGGCTGATGCCAAATGGGGCAGAAATGTCGCTTTTGCCAAGCGCCCGACGATTGGCTATTTGAAGCCAAAGAATGTAACATCAGTAATTGATGATACCGGAGAGCTCAAAGGAGTTGAGGATGTGACGCCGATGGCCTTGGCCAATTTGGCAATTGATATGGTCGGTGAAGAAAAGCTGGTTGACGGGATTTTATCAAGAGTAATTGGAGGCTTGAGGAGTTAAATGGATGAGGTTTTATATTTAGAGGCAGATGAGGAGATAACCTCGGTAGTCGACAAGCTTAAGGGGCTTGAGGCCCAGTCAATCGGGCTGGTCGCGCCGAAAGGTTCGGCTATCGTTCAGTCTTTAGTCAGTCTTCGATTGCTGCGCAAAGAAGCCGAAAAATTAAGGAAAGATATCTCGATTATTACTTCCGATGAGGTGGGCAGAAATCTGGCTTCTCAGGCTGGTCTGCCGATTTTTGCCGACATTAAATCCCGCGTTCCACTTTCCGTCAACGAAATTAAAGAACCTCTCAATGAGCCGATTGAAATTGATATGACTGGCCGGGCAAAACCTTCGGCTGAAAAACTCAATCAGCTTAAAAAAGCGGAGGGGCCTCAAGCTGAAGAGGCCCTTAGCGAGAACGTCGGAGATTTTAAGGTCCACCGTTATGACGAGGGTGAGTTGGGAGAACAAGCGGAGGAAAAGGCGGAAGAGCTGGCGCCAAAAGTAAAGAAGGAAGAAAAGGAAGAAGGATTTGTTTCGAGAGAAATTGACGATGCCCCTAAGGAGATGCGCTCGGTTCATGAGATCGAGGCGGAACGGCCAATTCGCGAGCCCCAGCCGTCAAAACCGGTGCCTAGGAAGCTAAAGTACAAACGTCTTTTGATTATTGGCTCTCTAGCCTTCCTCTTTCTACTAATAGTGGTTATGGCCGATCTTGTTTTTGCGAGAGTAACTGTAAAGCTTGGTATGCCGGCTGAGGAAGTTCAAAAAGATGTTGAAGTTACGGTGGAAAAAGACAGACAGGTGATTGACTTTGAGAAAAATATTATCGGTGGCGTGCAGTCGGTCAAGGAAAAATCGGTTGAGAAGGTTTTTAAATCTACTGGAGAAAAGGATGCCGGCGAGGCGGCGAAAGGGACATTAAATTTTAGAAATGAAGCCGGAGTGGATGAAGCAATCGCTGCCGGCACGACCGTAACTAGCACTACCAATATTGGGTTTACGCTTGATTCCGCCATAACCGTGCCCAAGGCGGTTTTAGACAGCAACGGCGACAAAGTTCTTGGCCAGACGACGGGTGCGGTAACGGCTAAAAATCCCGGCTCCGGTGGCAATATGCCTTCTTCTATGGCTTATATTGCCTCGGGCAAGCCCAAGATTTCCGCTTCCGGCGCAACTAGCGGCGGCGTGACCAGGAAGCTTAAAGTTGTTTCAAAATCGGATATTGACAAGGCAAAATCAGAGCTTAAAAGCCAGGGCGAGGTTGAATTGACCGCCCTGCTTGCAGAAAATAAAGCAGAGACTTATGTTGAAGGATCGGGCTTAGTTGAAATTGATAAATTTGAGTCAAGCAAGAATGCTGGCGATGAAGCGGAAGAATTTTCTGCTAAGGCAACAGTTAGGATGACGGTAATTACTTTTAAAGCCGATGATTTGCGCCAAGTCGTGGTCAAATCAGTTGAAAAAACGCTTGAGGGGCAGGATAAAAGTCTTCTCTCAAGCGACACCGATACTCTTGCCACAACCCTGAAAGAGGGCGGAATCAATGTTGGCAAAATGGTTTTGAATGTTAATCTCAAAAGCCATGTTGGCAGGCGCACCGACCTTGCTGCTTTAAGTCGCTCGTTGCGGTTTAAGAGAATAAAAACAGTTAGGCAAAAGGTCTCCGAAGTTGAAGGGGCAACGCTTGAGTCGGTTGATCTTGTGCCTTCATTCGCCCTGCCAGTATCACCGGTTGTCTCGCGCAATATAAAGATAAATATTGAATACAGCCAAGAATGATATTAGAGGGAAGAACAGTCCTTGCTCTTGATGTTGGAGAAAAAAGAATCGGAGTTGCGCTCTCGCACGGGGTAGTTGCCGAGGGGTTTGGCGTTTTGGATTTTAGAAAAGACAAACCCGAAGAAACGATCGCCAAAATCAAAAATATAATCTCCGAGCAGAAGGTTGATAAGATTGTCATCGGCTTGCCTCTCGGGCGCGATGGCAAAGAGACTGCCCAGAGCCAAAAAATTAGAGCTTTCACCGCTAACCTTGAAGGGGCACTGGGGCTCGAGTGTGATTTTGTTGAGGAGTCTTATTCCACCGTCGAAGTTGAAAGGGAGCAGGAGAACCTTAAAGAAAAAGGCAAGCTTAAGTCGCTCGATGTAGATGCCGAAGCGGCAAGAGTTATTTTGGAGCAATATTTACAAGAGAATGAATGAGTTTGATATTGAAAGATACGATAAAAAGCAAGAGAGCCATAAGAGCGCTCGGGAATTGGAGATTAAGACAGGTAAAGATGGCCACCCCAGAAAACGCAGCCGAATCAATCTTGTCATTGGTCTTTTGATCGGCCTTTTAGTGGTAGGGTTTTTAATTGTTTTTTCGGTTGTGGACTTTGCTAGAAGGCCTGTTCTTGCTGATACTTCGGTTGATTTTCAGTATTTTGAAGTTGAAAAAGGCCGTTCGATCCGCTCTGTTGGCGCCGATCTCGGAGAGTCGGGTTTGATAAGGTCTAGTTTTGCCTTTTATTGGGTGGCTAAATTGGAGGGGGTTTCAATTCAGGCCGGTCACTATAAGCTTTCCCCCTCAATGTCAACCGACGAGATATTGCAGAAAATGGCTAGCGGGGAGATTGACGCTTTCCGTATCACAATCCCAGAGGGTTATCGAGCACTTCAGATCGCTAAGCTCCTGGAGGAAAAAAGCGACATAAATCAGCTTAAATTCGTTGATGCCGCCTCCGGAACTGAAGGAACTCTCTTTCCTGATACTTATGTAATTCCGACAAACACCGAGGTGACGAAAATCGTCCGGCAGATGAAGGAAAATTTTGAGAAGCGAACTGAAAAGCTAAGGCCTTCTTATGAGCAGCTGATTTTGGCTTCGATTATTGAGAGAGAAGCTAAAGATGATGATGAGAGGACAAAAATTGCCGCAGTTTATAAAAATAGAGCCGACAATAATATGCTTCTCCAGGCCGATCCGACTGTGAGATATGCGCTCGACAGCCAAGCGTATCTGAAGAGCCACCAGCTAAACTTTGATTTTTGGCAGCCGATTACCAAACCCGATTATCAAAACCTGAGTTCTTCTTTTAATACTTATAAGCAAAAAGGATATCCGCCGGCTCCGATTTGCAATCCCGGCCTGAAGAGTATCGAAGCGGCAGTCAATCCGGCTAAAGATTTTGGAGATTATTTTTACTTTTTCCACGACAAAGACGGCAATATTCATTTTTCCAAAACTCTCGACGAGCACCAAAAAGCTATTCAGGAATTTGGGGTCTCGGGGCGATAAGTGGTGGGAATTTACAATAACTTTACCCTTTACCCTTTTAACTTTTAACTGCATGCAGAGTGATTTGACAAATGAGCTCTAGTCGTTAGAATTCAATTTGCTAACCATATTTTTAAATTATGTTTGGAAGAGTTTTTAGTATTTTATCTTCTGATATTGGCATTGACCTTGGGACTGCCAATACTTTGGTTTACGTTCGCGGTCGAGGTGTTGTTTCAAACGAGCCCTCTGTTGTTGCCATTAATCAAAAGACAAAGCAGGTTCTAGCAATCGGCGACGAGGCGAAAAAAATGGTCGGCCGAACTCCCGCTCATATCGTTGCTGTTAGGCCTCTCTCCGATGGGGTAATCTCGGATTTTGAGGTTACCGAACAGATGCTCAAGTATTTTATCCAAAAGACCAATAGCGGCCGCTGGAGCCTCTCGCCGCGGCCGCGGGTAATAATCGGCGTCCCTTATGGCGTAACGGAGGTTGAAAGAAGAGCGGTCGAGGAAGCGGTCAAAAACGCCGGTGCCCGGGAAGTTTATCTTATAGAGGAACCAATCGCCGCGGCAATTGGGGCAAGAATTCCTATTCAGGAAGCAAGCGGAAATATGATTGTCGATATCGGCGGCGGCACTTGCGAGGTGGCGATGATTTCTTTGGGTGGGGTAGTGGCCTCGAGATCTTTGAGAATTGCCGGAGATGAAATGAACGACGATATCGTTAATTTCGCTCGCGATAAATTTAATATGGACCTGGGCCTTAAAACTGCCGAGGAAATAAAAATTGCTATCGGTTCGGCAACCGAACTTCAGGAGGTTTTGACTTATCCGATGCGCGGCAGGGATTTGGTCAGCGGTCTGCCTAAAGAAATCGTGATTGATGATGCGGTGGTTAGGGCGGCCATTGCCAGGTCGGTCAAGTCAATCGTTGATGCGGTTAAGACAACTATCGAAGAGGCTCCTCCCGAGCTGGTAGCTGATATTTTGGAGAGAGGCATATTTTTAGCCGGCGGCGGCGCCCTTCTTCGTGGTTTAGACTTGGCCATTAATCACGCTACCCAGACTAAGGTTATCATCGCGGACGATCCTCTGACCTGTGTTGTTAGAGGCACCGGAGTCGTCATCGAAGACATAGATAATCTCCGGGAAGTTCTTTTATCTTCAGCTTTGTCGGGATAGCACCAGACTATGAAGTATAAATTCTTTCTTTATTTCGCTCTAGCGGCAACTTTACTGGTAATCTTATATTTTCTTTGGCCGCTTCCTTTTTGGTATCTTTCCTCCCGTATCGTTCTGCCGGCGGTTGAAAAGACGACTGATGCCGCGCAGGCCATTGCTTCTCCTGTTTCCATTTTGTTTCGCATCGATGATTTAGCTAAAGAAAATAAAAGGCTTGAGGAGGAGAACGCGGTTCTCAAGTCGGGATTGATCAAAGCAACGGAGCAAACGAGTATCTGCACTCTTTACAGCAAAGAGTTTGCCAGCGCGAATCAGAGCGAGGTAGCGGCTATTGCCCGGGTTACTGGCAGAACTCCGAGGGGGCAAAGCCAAACCTTGGTGGTCGACAAAGGGGGTCAAGACGGGGTGAGGGAGGGGGCGGCGGTAATGACCTCGGGTTATCTTGTCGGTCGGGTCAAGAGGGTTGATTCAAGCTCGAGCGAGGTGCTTTTGATTTCAAGTTATTTAAGTATGGTTCCGGCGATCACCGGCACCGGCCGGCAAACCGGCTTGGTCAGGGGTGGCCTTGAGGGGCTGTTTCTTATTGAGTTACCGATAAATGCCAAAATTGGCGAAAGCGAAGCGGTTCTAACCAGCGGCTTGGGCGGTGATTTTCCGCCCGGGCTATCTATCGGCGCTCTGGCTCAATCTCCCGGGATAAAGAAGGGTCCCTTTCGGTCTTTGAAGATTATCTCCCCCATTAATTTTTCCTCAATCGAGTTTATAAGTATTTTAAAATGAGAAATATTTATTTGGCTGTTGGCTTGGTCGTCGTATTTTTTCTTTTAGAGGTCGGTATTGCCGCTCGCTATCTCGGTGAGTTTAGTCCGGTTTTGGTCGTGCCGCTTTTATATCTTATCTCGCGCCAACTGAGCCTCAAGCAGATGCTGGTTTTAAGTCTGGTCTTCGGCTTACTCTTTGATTTGAGCCTGCTTGACCACGTCCCTTTTGTAACTTTATTTTTCATTGCCCAAACTCTCATTCTCAATTATTTGAGCCAGAAGATCCTTGATTTTAGTGCCCCTTTTGTTTTGGTCAGCGCCGGAGTGGTTTTGGCGCTGGTTTTTTCTCTTTTGAAGCTTTTAGTTTTGTCGGAATTTGTCTTGGGGGTGGGGCTCGGGAAAATCCTGCTTTTTAATTTGGTTTTGTCAGCTTTGATTTGTTCAGCCTGGGTAATTATTTCAAGACGCTATGGCCAAGCCTCGATTTAGTATCAAAGATTATTTGGGCGAGCACGTCTTTTTTGATGATCATGTTGATGGCTCGGAGGTTTTTACCAGAAGCCGTGGGCGGTCCGCCGTTTGGGGCGTGCTTTTTGCCTTCGTTTTTTTTGTTGCCATCGCCGTAGCGCTGTTTCGCCTTCAGGTGCAGGAGGGCTTCGTTAATTTGAGCTTGGCCGAGGGCAACCGGCTTAAAAATGTTCCCTTGGCCGCGCCGCGGGGCGTAATTTATGATGATCAAGGCGAGCCGCTCGTAACAAATGAGCCGATTTATCAGCTGGTAGTTCAGGCCAGCCGGGTTAAGGATATTGAGAAAATAGATCCTAAGGCCTTTGAGCTTACCCAAGTAACAAAAGAAGGGGTGATTGATAAAGTCAGGGACGACCGCCAGCGGGTGGGTTTGGTCGTGCTTCGAGATAAAATTGCAAGAGATGATGCCCTGCTTTTAAAGTCCCGCCTTGTGTCCTATAGCCAGTTTGAAGTAGTCGAGAGCTATGTCCGCCATTACACCGATCCTGCTTTAAGCCATATTTTAGGCTATATTGGCAAACTCTCTCAAGACGAGGCGACTGGCAATCCGACCGCCGTGGTCAACCGCTTTATTGGCAAGTCGGGCCTTGAAAAAAAGTATGATGAGTATTTACAGGGAATGCCGGGGACAAGAAAGGCGGAAGTTGACGCATCGGGGCGGGTGATGAGATTGCTGTCCACCACCGAGCCGCAAAAAGGCGATGATCTTTACACCTCTATTGATAGTGAACTGCAGATTTATCTGACCTCTATTTTAAAATCCAAGGCGGAAGGGCTTCAAACCAAAGCGGCGGCGGTAGTGATGGACCCACGCGACGGCTCGGTCAAGGCCCTTGCCAGTATTCCCTATTATGATAATTCCAAAATGTCCTTTGGCTTAACGCAGGAGGAATACGATAAAATCGCCAAGGATGAAAATCTACCCCTTTTTGATCGGGCAATTGCCGGCACCTATCCGCCCGGTTCCTCAATCAAGCCTTTTATCGCCTCAGCCGGCTTGACCGAGGGGGTAGTTAACGACTCAATTGCTTTTGACACGCCAAGCGAGATTGTCATCGGCGATTGGCACTTTCCTGACTGGAAAGATCACGGCACAACCGACATCAAGCGGGCTATCGCTGAATCAAATAATATCTTTTTCTTTGCTGTCGGTGGGGGCTGGGGGCCGATTAAACAAGGGTTGGGAGTGGAGCGGATAAAAACCGGCCTTGAAAAGTTTTCGTATGGGTCGAAAACCGGCATTGATTTGCCCGGCGAGGCGGAGGGATTTATCCCGACGCCGGAGTGGAAAAAGAAAAAGAAGAAAGAAAGCTGGTATATCGGCGATACCTATAATCTTTCAATTGGCCAAGGCGATCTTTCGGTCACGCCGCTTCAGCTTGCCAACGCTACTGCCACCATTGCTAACGGAGGCAAGCTGTTTAAGCCCCATTTTGCTAAAAAAATTATTGAGGATAATAAAGAAGTTAAGGAGTTTACTGATACGGATTATCTTGTGGCAAAAGATGTTTTTCCGGCCGGTCATCTTAAGACGGTCAGAGAGGGGATGAGGATGACTATCACCCAAGGATCGGCCTATAGTGTTTTTGGTGATGGGTTTCCGATCAAAATTGCCGGAAAAACCGGAACCGCTCAGTTCGGTAATAAAGAAAAGACCCACGCTTGGTTCACCTCGTTCGCGCCCTATGACGACCCGCAAATTGTGGTTACGATTTTGATTGAGGGGGGCGGCGAGGGCTACCAAACTGCCGCCCCCCTCGCCAAACAGGTCTACCAGTGGTGGGCAGGACACAGGACGTGAGCGGGTCCTGTCGGGCACCGTTTTCTCTCGGCCCGCGTCGGAATTCCCAGCGAGAATTCCGCGCTTAGCCTCGCCCTCACTCTTCCGCCTTCGGCGTAAACCATGCCCGTTCGGCACGCCTGCCGGAGGCAGGGCTCCGGATGACCTCGATAAAAGGTGCCCGCCACCCGCTGTTCGACAGGAAGGTTACAGTGAAATCTGGGAAATAAAAAATTGAATTTTCCGATAAATTTCTCTTATTTCGTGTTATCGCTTTTTATTTTTAGATAAAGAATATGTATAATTTGTCTAGCCGTCATCACCGGCGCTTGAAAGGAGGGAGCAGCTCGTGACAGATGAGATCGAGCGACAGTCTGCCGGCTTAAGAACGGCGCTGGCAGCACTTGTCTTCGTTGATCCGTCAGAGCTTGCGCCTGGGGGGCTGCACCCCGGGCTTGAGTTCCTCACCTGGACCTCCGGCACGCCGGGCGAGGTTCTCCGGCAGATGATCAACGAAGGTGATGTTGACGACAAGACGGCCAAGCTTTTCCTCGACCTGATGATCTCGGTCTGGTCTGCCGGCTACAGCTCTTCCCCCGGGCTTGTTGTGAGAGGGGGGAATATTGTACCGGCAGAGTTGAGAGAGGGCGTTGCGAGTTACTGTGTGGATCACTTCAGCACTCTCCTCTCCCAGCTCATCGAGGACTTGCCGGAGCGTGTGGATGCGGCGACGAAGAGACGCGCTCGCACTCGTTCCCTCTCATTGCTTGCAGGTGAAGCGCCCCCCACGACTGACTGGCGGATGACAAAGGCTGGGAGTGCGAAGTGTCTCTTGATCTTGGGCCGGGTGGCTCGCCTCCGGCGCCATGCCGGGGTTTGGTTCGAGATCGAGTTAACAGGTCTGGGGGAACTTCTGGGTGTAGCCCAGCAGTCTCTCCCAGAGCGTTCCGTGGCCAGCCCGCCTGACGAATGACGGGCTGGCCACCACTTTTTAAAAGTATGGGGGCTCTTAAAAGCATCGCCAAAGTCAGCTCCTTCCCCAAGAGTCAACCTTGCGCTTCGAAAGAAGCTGGATTGAATATCTGCTTTATTTATAAACAGGATGAATGTTCAGAGTGTCTTTCAGAAAGCAAGGTTGAACTTTTGAGCGAGCTAGGGGGTTGGTTGTTAGGATAGGGGGAACGCTTCGCAAGTAGGTCCCCTTATCCTAACGTGGGTCGGCAGGCTTTAGCCTGCCCTAATTTATGGATTTTTTAAAAATCGGTCCCGTGCGTTTGCTCGGATTAGGGAAACGGGTTAAGCTATAAGTATGAGTCCTAATATTTCGTCAAAGAAAGTAATCTCTACTTCTTTGCTGGTTGATATTCTTGATGTTTTACTAAACGGCATTGTCGCCCTTATTACGGGAAGCTCGGTTATGCTGGCTGAAGCCCTGCAGGGGGTGGCAGACTTGCTGACAGTGATTTTTTTGTATATCGGAGTCAAGCGATCGGCCAGAAGGCCGAATAAATATTATAATTTTGGATATGGCCGGGAGCTATATTTTTGGGTAATGTGCGCGGCTGTAGCGATGTTTTCAATAACGGCGACTCTATCTGTCTATTCGGGCATTCATAAAATCCTCAATCCCGCAGCTTTGGAGAACACTTTTTGGGCGTACCTTGTGCTTACTATCGGCGTCGCGTCAAATGCCTATGCTCTCTCCTTGAGTGTGCGGAAAATTCGTCAGACGCCGATTAAAGCGAGCGTCTTAAAAAGTTTTATCAGTTCAAACTTAATTGAAGTAAAGACGGCTTCGCTGACGGATATGATGGGTACGACCGCGGCGGTTTTCGGAATCATATCGCTTATAGTTTACGCGATAACAGGCGATCCTTTTTTTGATGGGCTCGGCGCTGTCATTATCGGCATAACCATCGCAACCTTTGCTATCTTTTTGATAATTGATGTGAAGGATTTAATCATTGGCAAGAGCGCTTCGCCAGATAAGATTGAATTGATTAGAAAAACCGCCCACGAAAACCCCTCCGTCGAGCGGGTTTCAAAAATTATGAGCATGCATTTTGGCTCGGAGGACATTTACGTTAATTTAAACCTTGAGCTTGATGACAAGCTTAAAACCCCGGAAATCGAAAAACTTAACGAAAAAATAGAAAGAGATATCAAGCAAGCCGTTCCCGAGGTTGACCTAGTCCACATCGAGCTTGGGTGATTTTATGCTCTTAGGAAAACGAGCTAAGCGGGCCAAACTATTGATCTTTCCTCCCCTTTTTGCTACTCTTGACATTACCCCCAAAAGACGATTAGATATCTAAAGTAAAAAATAAGGGGGGATTTATTATGGCCGTAAAATCGATCAATTTAACCAAGGCAGGTAAGGAGAAACTCGAATCAGAACTTGAAGAGCTAAAGAAAATCAAACGTCCCCAAGTGATTGAAAGAATCAAACGGGCTAAGGATTTCGGCGATTTGAGTGAAAATGCCGAGTACGAAGACGCTCGCAACGAGCAGTCTTTTATTGAAGGAAGAATTCAAGAAATTGAATATATTTTGAAGTATGCCCAAATTGTTGAAAACGGCAAGAGTAGGGGTGTGGTTGCTCTCGGTTCAAAGGTTACGGTGAGCTTGGGTGGTGACAAAGTGGGATATGAGCTTGTTGGCTCAACCGAAGCCGACCCCTCCTCGGGTAAAATTTCAAGCGAATCGCCTATTGGCTCGGCGATTTTGGGGAAGAAGGTAGGGGAAATGGTTGTCGCCAAAACCCCCAGCGGCTCCCTTAAAGTCAAAGTCCTGAAGATTCAGTAATTAGTTCTCGCCGAGAGCTAGCCTCTTCTCTCGGGAACGGCTTGCCCGCTCCAGCGGCGGTCTACGCCTCTGGGGAGAATTCTCGCGTTCCACCCGCTCGAAGCACTGAAATTTTCCCCAAATATGGGGAAACCGAGCAATTTCAGCTCCGGATGTTCCTCAAGAAGGACTATCTCTCGGCTAAGACAGCCCGGCAGAAGGTGCCAGCTACCCGCCCTTACCCTTTACCCCCTTCACTTTTAACTGAATTCCTTGTAATCGAGGAATTTTAAGGGTATATTTGAGCTGAAATCAAGGAAGGAGATAAATGTTGGATTTGGAGTTTATTAGAACGAACATTAAGCAGGTAAAAGGCGCGATTGAGAAAAAGGATCTCAAGGTTGATTTGGATGAATTTTTGGCTTTGGACGACAAAAGGCGGGGGTTGATTCAGGAAATCGACAGCCTGCGCGAAAGGCAGAATGCTTTCAACAAGAAGGTAGTCGGCTTGTCCAAAGAAGAAAAAGATAAGTCGATGGCGGATATGAAAGTGCTCTCGAATGATTTGAGTAGCTTGGAAACAGAACTTTCTAAAATTGAGCAAAAGTGGAACGATCTCTATCTTCTAATTCCCAATATTCCCTCTGACGACACGCCGGTTGGGGGCGAAAACGCCAATCTTGAAATTGAAAAATGGGAAACGCCGAAAAGGTTTGGTTTTTCCCCCAAGAGCCATATTGAGCTTGGGCGCGATTTGGATCTGATTGATATCGAAAAGGGCGTACGAACTTCGGGCTTTCGGGGGTATTATTTGAAGAACGAGGCAGCCCAGCTTCATTTGGCTGTTTTGCAGTATGCTTTTAGCAAGATTATCTCCAAGGGTTTTAAACCGATGATAACGCCGGCGATTGTCCGAGAATTTGTTTTGATTGGCAGCGGCCATTTTCCTTTCGGCAAAGATGACGTCTATGAGCTAGCTAATACCGGCAAGAATGAAAGGGGGGAGAAGATCGGCGAGTCGCTTTATCTTGCTGGCACCTCTGAGCCGGCACTTTTGGCTTATTTTGCCGACTCGGTTTTGGAGGAAAGTGAATTGCCGGTTAAAGTCTGCGCCCTCTCGCCTTGCTATCGTAATGAAGTCGGCTCTTATGGCAAGGATACCAAGGGCCTTTACCGTATCCATGAGTTTATGAAAGTAGAGCAGGCGGTTTTGTGCAAGGATGATGTGGGTGAATCTGACCGGTGGCTTAATGAGATGAGGCATTACTCGCAGGAGATCCTCAGAGATCTAGAGCTGCCCCATCGGGTTGTTCAGATTGCAACTGAGGATATGGGCGCCGGTAAGCGGAAGATGTATGATATTGAAACCTGGATGCCTTCGCGCGAAGCCTACGGCGAGACCCACTCTGACTCCGACTTGACTGACTGGCAGCCAAGGCGCTTGAACATTAAATACAAAACCAAGGGCGGCGAGAAAAACTATGTGTACGCTCTTAACAACACGGTTATCGCCAGCCCGAGAATTTTAATTGCCATTTTGGAGAATTATCAGAACGAAGATGGCTCTGTCAGCGTGCCTAAGGTCCTAGTGCCACTTTGCGGTTTTGACAAGATTGAGGCTAAAAGATGAACCTGCAGATTAAATCCCTCTCCGGTGAGCTGACCGAAGAAGAAAAAAGGTTATTGAGGAAAAAGCTCCTCCGACTTGAAGAATATATTCCCAATAGTTCCGTTTTAACCGTTGGGTTGAAACAGCATATCACCAAGAAATCAAACCAAGCTTATGAGATAATTATTCATCTTATTATTCCTTCAGTTAAGAGAAGTGTTTATGTCAAGGTTTTTAAAAATAGTTTTACCGAGGCGGTAGATGTGGCAAAAGATAAAGTCGAGGATATCGTCATAAAAAGAAAGAACAAAAAACTCTCATTGAGGTTTAAAGTTCCCAAATTCAGCCTCGGTTTTTTGAGGAAGAAGAATGAGGAATCTGCTTAGAACTATCTTTGGCGGTGGTAACCAGCGCGAACTTAATCGACTTGACCCGCAGGTCAAAAAGATTAATGAACTTGAAAGTGAATTTGAGGCTTTGACCGATGCGCAACTCAAGGCAAAAACCGGTGAATTTAGGGAACGGGTAGAAGGGGGAGAAGCGCTGGATGATCTTATACCCGAAGCTTTTGCTACTGTCCGGGAAGCGGCCAAAAGGGAAATTAAACAGCGTCATTTTGATGTTCAGCTTATCGGCGGACTTGTTCTTCATCATGGTAAGATTGCTGAAATGAAAACGGGTGAAGGAAAAACTTTGGTTGCCACCCTACCTCTTTACCTTAACGCTTTGGCGGGCAAGGGAGCTCATTTGGTAACAGTCAATGACTATCTAGCCAAGTTTCAGGGGGAGTGGATGGGCAGAATTTATGATCGCCTCGGAATGACCACCGGAATTATTCAGAACCAAGGTATAAGCTTTGTTTTTGACGAGGATTGGGGGAAGAAGAGCAAAAAGGAAACCGAAGGTGAGAATATCACCGATGTCCAATATGATAATTTACGACCGTGCATGAGGGGGGAAGCATATGAAGCAGACATTACTTATGGGACAAATAATGAGTTTGGGTTTGACTATCTTAGGGACAATATGGCTCAGCATAAAGACCAGTCGGTCCAAAGAGGGCTTTTTTATGCCATAGTCGACGAAGTTGATTCAATCTTAATTGACGAAGCTAGAACGCCTCTTATTATTTCTGCACCAGCCGAGGAATCGGCCGATCTTTACGCTCGTTTTGCCATGATCGTCCCGCGCCTTACCGAGAAAAAGCATTATGAGGTTGACGAAAAAGCTAGGGCGGTCTCTCTTACTGACGAAGGGATTCAATACGTGGAGAAAGAACTTGGCGTGACTAATATTTATGACCCGGATATGATTGCTCAGGTTCATCACCTTGAGGAAGCGCTAAAAGCCCAGATTCTTTTCAAAAAAGATCGGGACTATGTAGTTAGAGACGGCGAAGTAATAATCGTTGATGAGTTTACCGGCCGAATGATGCCCGGCCGGCGTTTTTCTGAGGGTTTGCATCAGGCGATTGAAGCCAAAGAGGGTGTTGAGATTAAAAGAGAATCGGAGACGCTAGCGACGATTTCTTTTCAGAATTTGTTTCGCCTTTATGATAAGTTGGCTGGTATGACCGGCACGGCAGCGACCGAGGCCGAGGAATTTCACAAGATTTATAAGCTAGATGTGGTTGAGGTTCCGACCAATAAACCGATGATTAGAGCTGATTGCCAAGACCAAATTTATAAAACCGAAGAAAGTAAATTCCGGGCGATCGTTGAGAAAATAAAGTCATTAAACGAGAACGGCCAGCCGGTTTTGGTTGGCACTATCTCGATTGAGAAATCGGAGCGACTCTCAAAGATGCTGAAGCGCTCCGGTATTCCCCATGAGGTATTAAACGCCAAGCACCACGAAAAAGAAGCAAAGATTATTGCTCAGGCCGGCAGATTTAAGGCGGTCACCGTGGCTACTAATATGGCTGGTCGGGGAGTCGATATTATCTTGGGTGGCAACCCACCGGTTTCTGGCGAGGCCCAAAAAGTGATTGACGCCGGTGGTCTGTTTGTTTTGGGCACAGAAAGACACGAGTCAAGAAGGATTGACAATCAGTTGCGAGGCCGCTCCGGTCGCCAGGGAGATCCGGGCGATAGTCAGTTTTATATTTCGATGGAAGATGATTTGATGAGAATTTTCGGTGGCGAGAGATTGAGAAGTCTTATGGATCGCTTAGGGCTGCCTGACGATCAGCCGATTGAACATTCTGTTGTTTCAAAATCAATTGAGAATGCTCAGCGCCGTGTTGAGGGTCATAATTTTGATATCAGAAAGCATCTCGTTGAATATGACGATGTGATGAACAGACAGAGAGAAATCTTGTATAAGCGCCGCCACTCTATTCTTCTTTTAGACCCGAATAAAGATAGCTTCTTGCACGATCAGGTATTGGTTAAGATGTCTGAAGAAGAGAGGTCGCAATACAAAGCCAGTTCAGCTAAAGTCCCCCTTCCTATAGTTTTTGATTTAGAGAGAAGGATTTATCTCTCAGTCATAGATCAGCTTTGGGTCGAACATTTAAATACGATGGACTCGCTGAGAGACTCAATCGGGCTTCGCGGCTATGGCCAAGTTGATCCCCTCGTCGTTTACAAGCAGGAATCATACACTCTTTTTGAAGGCTTGATTAAAACAATTGACGATGAAGCAATCGGGATAATTTTAAAAATTGATTTTTCGCAGATTCAGGCTTTGCCCGCGAGAAAGGAAGAAGCCCAGCCTCTTGAGTATCACGGGGCGGATACCGCCGCCGGAGAAGAGGTGATTGAAAAGGCCGCTGCCGAAGAAGAGACCGATGTTATTGCCCAAGAACCGAGCCTGCCTGCTCGCCTCGATTCGGCGAAGCGGGCCAAAAGCCACGGTCTGCCCGAAAAGCCCGCCCAAGAGATTGTACCAAAGGAAGAGGCTCGGACCAAAGGTGATGTGGTAACCCTTGTCCGCTCTGTTGGAGATAAAATGAATCAAACAGTTGAGTCAAGCCGGGGCGCATCGCAAGCAGTGCCGAAAGTCGGCCGCAATGAGCCCTGTCCGTGCAGGTCGGGAAAGAAATATAAAAAATGCCATGGCAGATAAGACCACCCTAGTCATTTTAGCGGCGGGATTCGCAGCACGACTTGAACCCCGGACTCTTAATTTTCCCAAACACCTCCTTTCTCTGGGTAAGGAAGTCCTAATGGACCTTCTGCTTGATTCTCTCAAAGGGGTTAGAAAAGAATTTGGCCGGACGGTTTTGATAACTAACGAAAAGTATTATCCTCATTTTAGAAAATGGGCTGCGACCTCCCCTTGGGATATCGAAGTTTATTCTGACGGTGTTCGCCGAAAAGAGGACAAGCTCGGTGCGGTTGGCGATTTAATTTACGTTTTGGATCGAGCCAAAATTAAGACCGACTTTTTTGCTTGCACCCCAGATTATGTTATGGAAAATTTTGATTTTAAAAACTTTATTCGGTTTGCCAAGGTATCTTCTTGTTCGGCTACGATTGCCAAAGTCGAGCCGGACAAAGGGCTCATTAAGGCTGGTTCTTGTCTTAAATTCGATAAATGTTCGAAAGTGACCCATTTTGAGGAAAAGCCGAAACAGCCGTTTTCTCAATATTACGGTATACCTTACTATTTTATTAAAAGGAAAGATTTAGAAACAATCAGAGAGCTACCCGAAAAGCTTAGAGATAATTCTGGTCAGTTGGTGAAGATTCTTGTTGAGAAATCGCAGGTAGCCTGCCGGGTTTATGAAGGATTAAGCATCCACTTAACAACGGAAAGGGATTATCAGGTTTTAGTCAGAAGATTTTCCGCGCCGCTTATCGTGCTTGATTTTGACGGGACGATTTATGATGTTGAGAAGCTTAAGCATGATTTCCGTGCGGTTTCTGCCAAATATGATCTTGAGTTTGATTCGGTTTATCGCCGACTTTCAAAACATAAGCCATTTAGTCTTGATCTTGTTGAGAAATACCTGAAAATTCCCCAAAAAGATAAAATAAGTCTTATAAAAAAATATAGAGGATTGATTTCGCAAGGCAAAAAATATCTTTATCCTGATGTGGTAGGGCTAATTAATAAATTTCCCGGCCGGGTGGCAATTTTGACTTACGGTGATACCAGTTTCCAGGTTGAAAAATTAATCGGCACGGGTATTTCTCATCTTTTTGATAAGGTTTGTATTACTCAAAAAGAAAAGCACCTGTGTTCTGATTTTCTTGCGAAGGCAAAAATTATTGTTGACGACAGTCCGGTCAACCTGTTCAACATTAAAAAGCGGCGTTGCAAGGCAAAGCTTTATTTTCTAGCGAGAAACAAGCAAAAACTTGTTCCAAGCGGTATAAAAGTAATTCACACATTAAAGGAGATTAAAAATGTCTCTTGAAGAAATAAAAAAGAGGAGCAGAAGTCTGTTTGAAAGGTTTGAGAAAATAGAGCCTAGGCGCTGGACAGTGGAGGGCTCGGTGATGGAACTTGCTACCGAAGTCGGGGATTTGACAGAAGTGGTTTTACGTAAAGAATACTACAAGCAGAATATTTACGAAGATCTTGACTATCAAATCCGCGATGAGGTTGCTGACGTTTTATTTGTTTTGATGAGGATTGCTGACTATTATGGAATAAATCTGGATGAAGCTTACGAAGAAATGGAAAAACTGGTAAGTGACAGGCTGAAAAGCAGAGGGGTTTAAATGGTTTCGAATTCGGAGTTCGCTAAAATTTTTGAGGAGTTTTCCGAAATTTTGGAGCTGAAGGACGCAAATCGTTTTAGAATTGCCGCTTACCAGAAGGCCTCGCAGACAGCTAAATCATTAGGAGAGCCGATTGAGCAAATTTACGAACGCGGAGGAGCTAAAGAACTTGATAATATTCCCGGGATTGGCAAAGGGATAGCTCAAAAGATTGAGGAGTATATTAAAACCGGGCGGGTAAAGGAGCTCGAAGGTCTCAGAAAATCTCTACCCAGACAAGAGGTTGAATATATGAGGGTACCCGGGATCGGGCCAAAGACAGCAACGAAACTACACAAGGAATTTAGGGCGAAAGATTTAGCTGATCTCAAATCTAGGCTGGAAAAAAGCGGCTCGAAATATTTTAAAGAAAAAACATTGGCTAATATCCTGCGCGGGATTGAGGTGTACAAAGGAATGGGCGGAAGGATGCTTTTGGTTGAAGCCCGGGAAATAGCCCGCGAGGCAGTTGAATATCTTGAAAAGTCTCGGCTGGCCTCTAAAGTAACGCCCGTGGGGAGCCTCCGACGTTTTAAGGAAACGGTTGGCGACATAGATATTGTAGCTATTGCTCCGGATCCTAAAAAAGCGATCGAGTATTTCTCAAAATTTCCGGGTGCGAAGGAAGTAATTTCGAAAGGCGAGGCGAAGGGAACGATTATTCATCGGCTTGGAGCCCAGGTGGATTTTGAGATAATGCCCGAGGAGTCGTTTGGCTCGCTTTTGCAGCATTTTACGGGGTCAAAAGAGCACAATATTCACCTGCGTACATATGCCCAGGAGCACGGCATGAGCGTTTCTGAACATGGCATTAAAAAAGGCAAAAAGCTTATTAGATGTAGGACAGAGGAGGAGGTTTATGGAACCCTGGGGATGAAATATATCGAGCCGGAGCTTAGGGAAGACAGGGGAGAGATTGAAGCCGCCTTAAACGATAAGCTTCCGGAACTTATTGAGATGAAGGACATCAAGGGCGACTTTCATGTTCACTCAAACTGGTCTGACGGCAATGCTAAAATTGAGGATTTAGCCAGAAAAGCAGTTGAACTCGGCCATAAGTTTCTTGCGATTTCAGACCATACCGTAACGCTTGGCATTGCCCGCGGACTCGATTCGAAAAGGTTTAACCAGCGAAGGCGAGAAATAGAATCTGTCCGTAAAAAATACCGCGGCCTCAATCTTTTTGACTCATGCGAAGTGAATATTGGCTCAGACGGTAGTCTTGATCTGCCTGATGAGGCAATGAAATATTTTGATGTTGTAACAGCCTCGATTCACTCTGGTTTCAATCAGTCCAAAGAGCAGATAACAAAGAGAATGATCCGGGCAATGGAGAACGCTTATGTTGATGTAATTGGCCACCCGACCGGGCGGCTTATTAACCGCCGTGAGGGATATTCGGCCGATTGGGAGCAGGTTTTTAAAACGGCAGCTCAAGAAAATGTGGCTTTAGAGATTAATGCTTCGCCAGATCGGCTTGATCTGCCGGACGGACTGGTTTTAAAAGCTAAAAAAATGGGGGTCAGGTTTGCGATATCAACCGACTCTCACTCACTTGAGCAGCTTAGTTTTCTTCCCTTTGGTATTTCTGTTGCCCGGCGCGGATGGTGCGAGAAAAAAGACATTGTTAATGCCTTGGAATTAGAGGAACTAATTAAGTGGCTAAGGGGCGGCTAGATTTTCACGTTCTTTCTGATTGAGAGCCAGCTTGAGCCGATGCCGATCACAGTACCGACGACGGCCTGAAGCAGGGTGATAAACCAAAAATCCTGATAATAAATCGGTACCATTCTGGCGACAAAGCGGGCAAAAATCGTGCTAGATGAAAGAGAAGCAGCGACATTTATCACCACGAAGATAACCAGGGTGGAGATAACCAGCCCAAACAAACCGTATAAGAACCCCTCAATTAAAAAGGGGATTCGGACAAATGAGTCGGAGGCGCCGACTAAGCGCATAATCTCGATTTCTTTTGATTTATAGGTAACGGCCATCTTAACGGTGTTAAAGACGACTAAAATCGCCACTGCCGTAAAGAAAATTGATAGGACAATACCGAAGCGCTCGATAAACTTGGTCGCATTGTCAATATTCTCGATAATCAGCTTGTTGTCCTCGTAGCTAGAGGAATCAATATAGGGCGAGTAGACAGGGTCTTTGGTGAGAGCCGAAACATATTCGTACTCGTTGAAATCAACCGACTGGACTTGCAGCCCTCTCGGTAGCGGGTTGTCTTGAGGAGAAACTAGTTCTCTTACCTCGCGCTTGACTGTCGTCCTGGCCTTGAATTCGCGCAAAGCATCTTCCTTGGAAATATAACGAACGGATTGGATATTGGGTTTAGCCAGAAGTTCGCTTTTAAATTCCCCGATCAGAGCATCGGTGGCCTCGTCCTTGAAGTTCACAACGATATCAACCTTTCCCTTTAGCTCGGCAACAATTTTGTTGGTCGATAAGGTTATGATAAAAAATGAGCCAATGGCGAGAAGAGCCAATGTCATAATCAGGGTGGCCGATACGCTTAACCAGCCGTTTCTAAAAAAGTTGATGAAGGCGGTCTTTAATATCCTCTCGATTCGAATTAGCATTTTCTCCTAGCTTTTAACTTTTCACTTTCATCTTTTAACTTACCTAGCACGTATACCTCCCTTGATTTTGATCGGAAACAATCCTGCCCTGCTTCATCACCACGACCCTTTTTCTCATTCGGTCAACCAAGTCCTTATTGTGGGTAGCCAAAAGCACTGTCGTGCCTTGGCAGTTTATCTTCTCTAGTATGTCGGCAACCTCGCGGCTGGCCTGCGGATCGAGATTGCCAGTTGGCTCATCGGCAATTAAAATCTTAGGCAAATTAACTAAAGCCCGGGCAATCGAGACCCTCTGGGCTTCTCCCCCCGAAAGCTGGTCGGGATAGGCCTTTTCTTTGCCGGACAAGTTGACTGCCGACAGGACTCTCGGGATTCTCCGCTGGATATCTTCGTCGCTTACATCCGAGACCTCGAGGGCATAGGCTATGTTTTCCCAAACCGAGCGGGTCGGGAGGAGCTTATAATCTTGAAAGACTATGCCGATATTTCTTCTATAATAAGGTAACTCCCGCGGGGCAAGGCGAGTGATGTCCCGTCCGGCAACTCTAATCTTGCCCGAATCGGGTTTTTCTTCTCTGATTATTAGGCGCACTAAAGTTGATTTACCAGCGCCGGACGGTCCAACTAAAATTACAAACTCTCCCGGATAGATATCGAGCTTTACTCCATCCAAGGCCTTGTTCTTTCCATAAACCTTGGCAACATCGCGAACCTCAATTATAGGTTTTTTTTCTTCCAAAACTTGCCTCCTTAAAACCTTTCCTTCCTTATTTTAACAAAAAGACTGCGAATACCAAATTTGGCCGAGGGATTTGCAAATTCTAGAATTGTTGCTATAGTTAAGACATGAAAAAAATGAGGGGAATAAAGGGTCTCATGCTTTTGTCTTCCGCAATGCTTCTGGCGGGACTGACTTTTTATCCTGCTTTAGCCTCTACTTTGGATGATCTTTATAAACAAAAAGAGGAGCTTCAGCAGGAGCAACAGAAATATCAAAGTGCAGCGGGGAATAAGGAAAAAGAAGCTAAAACAATTGCTGCCCAAATTGCCCAGATTGAATCAGATATTAAAAAGACTGAAGCGGAGATCCAAAATACCTCTAGTCAAATTACTGATGTGACAGCTCGGCTTGATCAGCTTAATAAGGATATTGAGGTCAAAAACGCTGAACTTGTTGTTTTAAAACAAAAGCTGAATAGTGCCATAGTTGAGATTTACCGTTCCTCGTCAAGATCCGACTGGGAGCTTTTGTTCGGCTTTAATTCCCTTTCCGATGCGGTTAATCAAACGAAATACGTTGAGTCAGTCGAGTCTCAAGCTAAGTCCTACCATGATCAAACCCAGAAAGTTAAAAGCGAGCTTGATGCCCAGAAATCCGAAGCCGAGAAGAAGAAAGCAGAACTGGATTCTCTTAAAAGCCAGCAAGAGGCTTATAAGAGAAGCAGTGAATCCCAAGTTGCTTATAAAGATCGCCTGCTTGGTTTGACTAAGGATCAGGAACAAGATTATCTTGATAAGGCTGATGCCGCAAGAAAAGAAGCCGCCTCGGTTGAGAACCAGATCAGAAGAATTCTTTCTTCCCGAAGCAGAAGGGCGGATGGCACTTTCGGTGATGGGCCCGGTGTTGGCAGCCGCGTTAGCCGAGGGGAGTATGTTGGAACGCAGGGCTCGACCGGGGCTTCAAGCGGTGATCACGTTCATTTTGAGGTAGATTTGACTGCTCCGGCGCGGGGGTGGACTAGCCCTTGGCCGTATATCAATAGTGGAATGTTAAGCTGGCCGCTTAGAAATTTTGTTATTACACAAGACTATGGTTGTACTGAATTTGCTGATTGCGGTAATCCCAGAGGACCATATGGCGGTGGTCCCCATATGGGAATTGATATCGCCGGCCCGATCGGCTCTCCCGTTCTCGCTCCGGCTGATGGCCTCGTTGTTTTAAATGAATACTTCGGTGGTTATGGTAATGCCTGGGCAATGAAAGTTGACAACGGTCCTTATGTCCTCCTCGGCCACTTGCGGTAATCTTTATCTATCCTGTATTATTGAGATATGAAGCGAAAGCTCACCATAATTTTTTCGGTGCTGGCTCTTGTTCTAGTTGCTTCTGTCGCTTTTGGCGTAAGGGGAGGGGGGTTCTCCAGGATTTTAGCTGATGTTTTGAACGATGTCCCCGGCAAGGTTGACATTTTCGCCAAAGATAATCAAAACCACCCCCTGGGTGGCGTTAGTGTTAACACGAGCCTAGATAACGACAGCTACTTTTATGTCGGGATGACCGATGACACCGGCCATTTGATTTTTAATGAGCCGGATTTTACTAGCCGCACCCGCTATTTCAAGGTGGATTTTCCAATGTATTCCTCGTCGCCGGAGGTTGTCCAAGTTAACACAGCTAAAAATACGACGAGGAATGCGAATTTTGTTCTAACTCCAATTTCGGGCACGGGGTCAGTCAGCGGTAAAATCACGATCTATAATCCGGGTGGGGCTGACAACGGCAACCCTCTCTCTTCGGCAACGGTAAGAATTATAAATAGCACTGGCTCGGAAAAGGGGAGAACAACCTCGGCGGCCGACGGGCGCTACCAAATTAACAATATTCCCGAGGGGACGGGTTATGCTGTTTATGCTTCCAAATCAGGTTATGAGCAAAATTCTCGTCAGGGTATTAATATTGTCGCGAATCAAACGCTTCAAGATCAAAACCTTGGCCTTGTTCCTTCTGCTCGGCCCTCGCCGAGCCCCAGGGCTTCGCCGTCCGCCTCGGCCTCGGCTTCTTCAATCCCGCAGACCGCTCGAGTGGACTTGAATGTGAGAGTGTTTGATGCGTCTACTAATAAAAATATTTCTGGTCTTCCGGTTATTTTAGATAGTGCTCTTACAAGTAGCGTCGAGAAAATCACTAATTTGAATCAATACAATGCTGTCTTTGCCGATGTGCAGGCAGGACGTCACACCTTATCTGTTAACCCTCCTTCTCATCCAAATTATAATTCTAAATATGAGTACAAGTTTGTTGCCGCCCTCGAGGTTAAAAATGAAGTAGCTGGTATTCCGGCTGGTCAGGACGGTAGGCAATATCTCGAGGTTGGCTTGAGCCAGAGAAGCGCTTACGAGATTCTGACGGTGATTGGGAAGATTACAGACGAAAGCAGCAATCCGATTTCTGGGGCTAGGGTTAAGGTTTTCTGCAGCGGTGACGATCTTTGCGGCCTCGTTCCGCAGGAGGGGATCTCGTCTAGCAGTTTCAACCGCATTGATAGAAAACCCGAGTATGAATATAATTACCTGATTCGTAACGTCTATAACGCCCCGCGGATGATTAATCGTTCCCTTAGAGTTGTTGTGGAAAAGGACGGTTATATTTTGGATACTAACAATAATAACCGCGACGATTTTGAAGAAGGGTTCCAGTTTAACATTAATCCCGGGGAAAGCTCGGTTTATGTCGCTAGTCTTAACTCCTGCATTGCGGTTGAATCTTTTACGATGAAGGAAATACCGGGTTATAAATTCTCTATTGCTGGAAAGGTTACGAATGTAAAAAATGGTCAGCTAGTGGGCGGCATTACAGTCGCGGTGAGGTTTGGCTCCGATGTTTCAAAGGATAATCTTCTATCTATGAAGATCGGTGGCAATAAATTCGCTAATTACTTCATCAAAGACGTTAAAAACGAGAGTGGTACTTCAAGCGTTTGGATCTCTGCTGTCAGCCCTGAAGGATGCAAGCTTAATTATAAGCCCGGGGATGAACTCCGGGGTGAATTGGAAATTGGGAAAGATATTGTCTTTAATCAGGAGCTTGAGATATGGCTCGGGATTGTAGATATCGAGATGGATTGCGGCGACAAATATATCTGGAGTGTCAAAGAAAATAATTCCGGCAAATCTATTCCCGGAGCGAAGATAGAGCTAGGCGACCCAGGAGTAAGTTTTAGCCTCACGGCAACAACAGGTGCGGACGGGCTTGCGGTAATTGATCCGGGACGCATTGTCTCGTATTGCTCAAAGAGAGCCGGCGATTCTCTGTATCGGCTTATAGTCAAAATCAGCGCAAGCGGCCATATATCGAAAGTTGTTGTAGCCGATTTATCTTTCTGCGGTTCGGCGAAGGAGCCAAAAACTTTCTTTCTTGATAAAGCTGTCTCCTCAGTTGCCGAAGCCGTTCTTCTCGGTAGAGTAATAGACACATCGGGCGAGACAGTTAATGGTGCAAAGGTTAACTTGTATAATTTTCCCCCCGCGGACCTGCCTTATAGGACTGCCACGAGCGACAGACAGGGGAGTTTTAAAATGACGCCTCTTGAGGCCAAAAGGTTTATTGTCTCTGCCTACCATACCAAATATGCAGAAACTGAAACTAATAGACAAGTTGTAGAACTGTCTCGAGGCGAGCAGGCCTATGTTGAGCTTGTTTTGCGCAAGGTTTCCGAGAGCGAAAATTTTAGCGTTGCTGTCTTGCGCTCCAGAAATCTTGAACCAATAGAGGGGGCAAAAGTGACGCTGAAAGAACCCGCCAAGCCGTTGGAAAGAGAAAATTCGACAAATTTTCTTGGCGAGGCGGGGTTCGGAGATGTTTGGGTGGGGCAAGACCTCGAGATTAGAATCGAGGTGGTAAAAAAAAGCGGCGGTATTTTGAAGCTCCAGAGAACAATTAAAATTCCCAAAAATTGGAATGAACTTTCTCTCGATGAGCAAGGAAGGATAAGGTTGAAGTTTATTTTTGTAGCGGACGATGGAGTAAACGCCGGCGTTGAGGAATCGGAAGTGCTTGTAAAAGTCGCGGATTCTGTCTCGAGCACGCCGATCAGCGGTGCCTCGGTCAAGATTAATTTAGACTGGTTTGTGCACAGTGGCCTTTTGACTTTTACAGCCGTTACAGACGATAAAGGCGAGGCAGTATTCCCTAGAGATTTTAGCATATCTGACCCAGCAAAGGTGCTGCCGAGTTTTGACCCTGATGCGAGAAGGGCGATGAATCAATTCAAGATTCTCAAAGGCGACAGCATATTGTTGTCTGTCGAAAAAGCCGGCTACGAAGAGGCTATGCGTTATATCAGAGTGGGATTAAGGCGCAAAATAGTAGAAGTGAAGCTTGTCTCCTCGAGCGTGGATGACCACATATTGGCTGTTTGTTTGAGCGATCCTTCTTCGGCCAATCTTGGTTTGCGTGCGGCGATAGAAACAGATCAGATAAAGATTGAGAAGAAGCAGGAAGATGGGCGGTTTGCGGAAGTGTTTACATACTCCGATGCGGATTCTTTTATATCAGAAAAATTTGAGTGCGCAGCTTTTAACAATCCAGAGCGGGGCGAATATCGCGCGAGTTTGGCAAATGGTTCTTTTTCGCCAAGCAGTTCAGTTCGTTTTTCCGGCAAAAAAGACGAGGTAATTTTTTACAATATTTGCGGCATTGAGCAAAAAGATCTAAAAAAATACTCCAATGATATTTATTTTGTCTTTCAGGGTGATAGAGAGCAACAACTGTATGAAGCTCATAAAAACAGTTTTAATGAACTCGGGAAAATTATTGAGAAACTTTGGTCGCAGTCGAAGGCCCTTAAACCTGTCGTGATTTCAGTCGGCGAGTTCGGAACGATTAACGCGTTTGCCAGCCAGGTTCCCGCCGGAAAGTGCGGAGGGCTTGACGATCCGACAGTTATTCATGTCGCCACCGAATTAATCGAGTATTTTATCGGGCATGGCAGGGCTGATATTGTCGGAACAACGATTGCCCATGAGTACGGCCATTATATCCAGTATGATTTTAGCAAGACCAAACGTAATTTTAGCAAACGGTGGGATTGGCTTTTCGAACAAATCATTTCCCTGGATGACAATTTACAGCAATGTGTTTGGGGTGCAGTTAAAGACGGTAATGTTGGGATTGCACCCTATGGACTCGGCGGTCATCCCGAGGATAATCCATCTGAAATATTCGCCTCTTTTTACTCCGCTTTTTTTATGCAGCACACTCGGCTTTTTGACATAATAAACTCCAATTTGACCGAGGGAAGCGCTTGTCAAAATATCATCAAATATATGTGGCAGCTGTTCTCCGAAAATGTTGGGAAAGTTTACCCCGACGATAATTCGGTTTTTAAGCCAGTGGGGGGGAGGGTCGGCACAAAGAACTATACTTGGCGGCAGATCATTGCAGGTAAGTGGACCCGAAGGGTCTATGATAAGTTGGGTTTGATGCCAAAGGCAAGGGTTCAATTCGAACAAATCGTGATCCCCAAGATGGAAAGAGATGTCGCTTCGTTACGTCAAGCCATCGAGAAATTTAATGATTTGATGGATTCTATTATTAGAAAGCTTGGCATTAGGGATGTGGGCAATGTTGAGGGAGTTGTAAAAGACGCATACGGGGATCCTATCCCCCGCATAGTTGTAAATATCGGACCCAAGACAGCGTTGACCGACGGTAGGGGCGGGTTTCGTATAAATAATATTCCCGCCGGAGAAAATAAGATTGTCATTAAAAAGCCCTCGGGCGGTAATTATCAAGTAGTGAGTCCTGATCCCGCTGTTGCCTCGATTATAAAGAACTCATCAGCAATGCTGCGCATTAGAATAAATAGATAATCAGCTATTTTTCTTTGACTTTTAGGCCTTGACTTCCTATAATGAGCCCATGAAAGAAAGGGAAACCGAGTCCCAAATTGATGAGATTGATTTGACTTTGAGACCCAAAAAGTTCAAGGACTATATCGGTCAAGAAAAGGTCAAAGATGCTCTTAGGGTTTTCCTGGAGGCGGCGCGGCTGCGCGGAGAACCGATGGAGCATATTTTGATCTATGGCCCACCAGGCTTGGGCAAGACGACTTTGGCGCACGTTTTAGCCAAAGAGATCAGAGCCAATATTGTCGTAACCTCGGGGCCGGCAATTGAGCGCGCCGGAGATTTGGTTTCAATCTTAACTTCCCTTCAGGATTCCGACATTATTTTTATTGATGAGGTTCACCGCCTAAGCAAGGTGGTCGAGGAAGTCCTCTATCCGGCGATGGAAGACTACGCTGTTGACGTGGTGATAGGCAAAGGCCCTTCGGCTAAAACCCTAAGAGTTGACCTGCCTCGTTTCACGCTAATCGGCGCCACGACCAGAATCAGTCTTATT